>CAZCZU010000091.1:0-2502 GCA_964503475.1 uncultured Zetaproteobacteria bacterium | reverse complement strand
ACAACTGAGACCGGTTGTACATGTATCTTCTGCTTGTATGTTGACCATAAAAAAACATGTCTATTATTTCGACTGCGCTGATCTGTAGGGCTTATTGCGGGAGTGATTATGAGTGAAATAGAAGGGGCAGGGCGCTAATGGCGGCAGTTATTGATGGTCTAAAAATGTTCTGATTGTCGATCTATTTATATGTTCACTGTTTAGTCGGTCCTATGTTGATGCTGTCGGTGCGGCCTTAGTGGATATGTTTTGAAACGAAACAATCACCGCTGTTTGAGACCATGATGGGCCCAGCGAAGGGGAGGCAATTTCACATCAAGGAAATTCAGTTGACTACGGATTGGACATGCATTTTATGGCGACTGTTCTGGACAAGTCGGGCTATTTACTGGTGTTTATTGCTCGGGTTTCGGCTGGTCTTGGGGCGGGATGGATGGCTACGCGAGATGCTTTGAGGGCCATTGCTGGAATGTGTCCGTGAACATAGATGCGGAATTGGAGCGGTTGTTCTTAAGAAAGGGGGGGGCTTGAGCCCAGGAAAGGCAGATACACTAATAAATATTACTACAGGAGAGTAGAATGGCAACCAAACAAGATAAAATTAACGCGGTACTGAACGAGTTGAAAATGGCAACATCAGATATTCAGGGGCTGGCTGTGATCAGTCCTGATGGCATGATGATTGCCGATCAGTTGGGGGGGGGGGCAGGGAGATGCGGCAGCGGCGATGGGGGCTGCGCTGGGTAGTTTGGCCAAGCGTGTTACAGACACGCTAAATGTCGGTGACTTTCAGGAAGTGAACATTCGCGGGGCCAAGGCTGGTGTATTGTTATTTGATATTGAGCATAGGGCTTCTCTGATAGTTATTGTTTCTCAGGGGGCAAATCTTGGTCTGGTGTTCCTGGAGGCTCGTCAGGCCCAGAATCAGTTGGCTCAGATTATCTGATTTATCCATGCGTTTATGTTTACTGTGTTGATTTTACGCAGTGGCAGGCAGCACTTAATAAATTATTACAATTGAGGAATTGAAAATATGTCAAACACTATCAAGCAGAGCTTTGAAAAGGCCAAGGAGTTTTCCCATTTTGATGAGCGCTACGCGCCGATCCTGCCAAGGTTGAAAGATGCGGTAATGCAGCATCAGGCTGAAATTACTGATGCATTTTATGAGGAGCTTTCCAATGATCCAGTATCGGCCAAAATTGTTGAGGGGCGGGTTGATCAGCTTAAGGCTACGCATAAAGTCTGGGTGGAAGAATTGTTCAGTGGTGGTTATGGGGATACCTATTTCGAGCGTCGCTACAAGATCGGAGAGGTTCATGTTAAAGCCAAAATCGAGCCTTATTATGTGGAAGTGGTTACCTCGTTTTTGCGCAGGGCCTTTGCTGAAAAGCTGGCGGGAGAAGGTCCGGATGCAGTGCAGGCAGCCTTGGCAATTCTTGATCTTGATGCGATGGTGATTATCGGCGCCTATCATGAAGACCGGATGCGCAGAATGTCTGAGGTGACCGGCATGAATCGTGGGTTGCTGGAGACGCTGATGAGCTTTGGCTGAGTGCGCCCGTTTGGCTATTTGCCTGTATGATGCAGGGAGGGGCAATTCGTCGCTTCTCACCTGGTTGACAGGTTCTTACCGTCTGGCGTTATGGGAGTGACGGCGAGAGTCAGTATGTCTTTTCGGATAGGGTTTTTCTTGCTTAAGAAAAGATGACTGACATAATGCGCGCGCTGATGGTCCAAGGTGCTTTGCTTGGGGGGGGTATACTTGTAATCATGGTTGCCATTGAAAGTGGGCATTCTAATGGATAGACATTACTAGGCATTACTAATAGGAGATTTATAATGCAAACACAACGAGGCTTTACTCTAATCGAAATGATCGGTGTTCTGGCCGTCATTGCAATCTTGGCGGCTATTGTTTCCCCGAAAATTTTTGATGCAATTCGAGATGCAAAAACCGACAGTCTGGTTACATCCCTTGATACTGTCAGGAGTGCGATTGTACAGTATTACAAGGATACGAGTACGTTCCCTCAGCATGACGCGGATCCGACGCTTGCCCGTGCAGGTACACGCAAAGATATGATTACTGATCCCAGAATTGCCAATCCGGCGCTTTCTTTGCGTGGTTGGCAGGGCCCCTATCTGGACAAAGAGCTGGAGAACCCGATCAATCCGAACGGTGATTTTGTGATTGTGGATTCGTCCGCGGGGCCTGCTGTAACCTTGGCAAATGGTGATGTTCTGCCTGCTCCGATTGTCTCGTTTGATATCGATGGTGATGGCACTGCCGACTACAGCTCTGTAGTAAATCCGGCAGTTCCGACGTCCAGAGCTTTTGTAATCTCATATGCCCATATCACGGGTCTGACGACGGATGAAGCGCGCAGGATATCGGAAACTCTGGATAGTGATATGGAGAAAACAACAGGTAATACTGCTTGGTGGCTTGGCGGTCGGGTGCGCGTTCCGGTCGGAGCTCCTTCACCGCTTGGTGTGCAG
>CAZCZU010000090.1:0-2626 GCA_964503475.1 uncultured Zetaproteobacteria bacterium | reverse complement strand
CCTTGCGCCCCGCCAGCATATAGCCTTCCAGCCCAACCGCACGGCGGCCCAGGTACCCGCCTAACGCCACCCAGATCACAGAAAAAACCGCCAGAATGAGCCAGCCGGTGGAGGCATCGAGGTTAGCGGAACCCATGGTATTCATGATCCCATCTCCTCATGGTCCGCGTGTCGCGCACCACGGATGACGACAGTCAGTACACTCAGGAAAATGAGCATGCCCAGAAGAAAGAAGCCGATGGCGCGGGTAAGTGAATGATGGCGGACGGTAACGACAACCGGTTCACTCCAGGGTCCTGGTTGTCCTTCATCGATAGCGCGAATACGGTAGTACCAGGAACCGTCCGGTTTGCCAGAGACGACAGCGGCCCGATCAGTTCCCGTATAATAGATCTTCGGATTACTAAAATCGGGACGGCTGGCTTCTTGCAGTTCAATTCGTGCGGCGCTCGTTTCCCAAGTGAGGCGAAAGAAGCCTTCTGTAGAGATCCCGCTGTTACTGGCTAATCGGGGGGGGGTGGCCCTGCGCTTGGGCAGTTCCGCCAGTGAACAGACATGCCAGCAGCAGCGTGACCATCATCAGGATTTGCGAGGTAGAACCTTTGCGGAACATGTTAATGAGCATAACGATTATGACAATTCTCTCTCAGTTGGGCAGGTCGAAAAGCAGTACTTTCAAGTACCAGGCCAATATCATCAATGTGGATAGAATGATTAGGATGTTGACGAGTTAATGTATCAATATGAGGCGCCATGCCCGAAACAAGCGCTTGCGCCGACACCATTTTTCGTTTGCGTGAAGGTGGTTGATAGGCATGGTGCTGAGTATGCCCCATTGCCATTGCGGGGGTATGTGTTTTGTATCCAAAATAAAACATGGTTGTTATTTATACTGAGTCAAGCTATTGAATGGCGCCAACTATATGGATGCTTGGTTGCTTAGTCAAATTCACATCAGTTTAGCGATGGCGAATATGTTTACAGCCCAAATCATTATCGCAAGAGTTTCATATGCGATGCAGAACAACCGGCTACTTCAGACTTTGCAAAAGCCTCTAGCAATAGCAGGGTCCTGCCGATCAGAAATCTCTCACGCAACTTCGTGGCACAGCTTTTGCGCCAGGTTCCTGAAACCTTCGCTCAGCAAGCCAACATAAGTAAGGAATTGAACTTTCCATTCCGAACAAGTCCGGGCAAAATTCCGCATCAGGGTTCTCTTTGTCTGTCAAGGGGTTAGTGGCTATCATGGTAACAAATGGAGCCCCCGTTCCGCAACCAGAATGCAGAATGACAATATCACAACCTTACAGGTCAGGTACGGAAAGAATGGGAAGACTTCAGAAAGTATTATCGGGAATTTGGTAATGGGGAAACATGACGATATGAGTGATAAGGTTATTGTGGCTTTGCGACGGGTAATTCGCGCCGTGGATTTGCATTCCCGGGCACTGGTGGAAAGCCATGGTTTAACCGGGCCTCAGGCGCTTATTCTTAAGGCATTGCAGAACGGCAGCCTTTCTGCCGGTGAGTTGGCGGCTCGCGTCAATCTCAGCCAGGGTACGGTTACTGATATTCTCAATCGCCTAGAACAACGGAAACTTATTAAGCGAATACGGGATACGAAGGACCGACGCCGGGTCCTAGTGCAAGTAACAGATGACGGTCATGTCTTGCTCAACCAATCGCCACCACTACTCCAAGAGCGTTTTGCCGAACGTTTCAATAATCTACAAGACTGGGAACAAACCCTACTATTGGCTTCACTGCAGCGCATTGCAGCGATGATGGATGCGGAGGAGATTGATGCGGCGCCCGTGCTATCCAGTGGGTCTGTACGAGCAACGGCTAAAGCTATCGAGGAGGTATTGGGATCTGAAACGTCCCCCATGGACCAGGTTTCGACCGACATACCCCCAATGTCCAAGGTTCATCATCAATGTGGTCGTAAAAGCAAAAGAGAATAAACCCATGCTCTGCTGCAGATTTTAGGCATAATTAGTTGGCTCTAGACTAGCAGCCGTCCTGCTCTCTGAGGATTTGCCACAGCTCTTTGGCCAGAGTATTGGGGCCGGATGAGTTCTTCCGGCCTGCGTTCCGTAAAACCTTTTGTGAGGGCGTGGAACACCTCCAGAAAGACCTGGATACGTGGTTGCACCATTACAATCACGAGAGCCTTCACCTGGGGTGCAGAAACCGGGGGAACGGCCTATTGAGACTGTAATAAATTACCTGAAACCTGTAAGGAAAGATGGTTAGTCATACAGTCTTTCAGGTTGGCAAGGTCATCCTGCAGTTGATGATCTTCTGCTGAGCTGGCTCTTATTAACCCCTTAAGTGCAGCCACATAATCATCGCCATCCTTCATTTGATAGTATACCCACTTGCCCCTGCGCTCGGCCTCAACGAGTCCACAATTTCTTAACGTATTCAAGTGCCTTGAAACAGTTTGTCCTTAGTCTGTTGCATAACAAAATCTTTTATGAATTCTGCCCTGCCATCATCCAATGCAGAGCGGTATGCAGACTCGGCAATATCAAAGCAGTGACAGAGCATTGCAAGGCGATAGAAACCCTCACCGTTTCCCGGAAGGTTTTATGCCAACCATCGACGCATGACCAAGACTCGC
>CAZCZU010000089.1:0-2634 GCA_964503475.1 uncultured Zetaproteobacteria bacterium | reverse complement strand
GAAGGCCGGCAACCAGCGTGGTTGTGTTATTGAAGTAATTGATCGTACTAGTCACAGCACCCGTTGCATCCACAAGCGATATTGATGGCATACCATTGGTATCGGTACCTGTAATCGGTAACGGCTGTGAAGGTGGCATCACAGTCGTTATTGCCACATCGACTTTACCAACGTTAGATGCATATGGAGTCAGGTAATTCATACCGTCCGATACACCAACCCTCATAGATGGCACCCATCCCGTCTGGGCAAAGCTCACTCCCGTGGCCGACCATGTCAGGCCATCCGTACTGCTGTACAGAGCGCCATTGATATCTTCTGCAATGAAGATGTTGTGTTGCGAATCCCAGTCTACCGAGCCCAGTGCAGGGGTGCCTGTTGCCGACGGCGCCGACCAGTTCACACCGTGGTCGGCACTCACACTCACGGCACCGTTACCCGTTGCATCCTTACCTACCATCACCATCAGCGGTGAAGAACCGCCGCGGGCCTTGACTGTCATCGGAGTAGCGTAGCTCGGGTAGAGCAAGCCGGTCGGTATTGTGGTCGCCGCAGTAAATGTTCCCATGGTGGTGTTACTGCTCGTATAGATATTACCAACCGCGACAAATCCCCAGTTATCTGCCGAAGGTGTTCCGTTGCTCCATGCGAGCGCCATGTTCACGTCGTCCTGAGCGTCCTGGTCAATCGATCCTGTTATCGGCAGCCCTGTCACAGCCGTCGCTGCGCTCCAGGTCACGCCGTCGGTACTGGTGCGATACTGGTATCCGGAAAGTACGCCCGCTGTAAGTACACCCTCCATGGCAAGAAACTGGCTGTTTGCCGAATTCCAGACTACACCTGCCACCACCTCGTTTGCTGTCGGTGCCACACTGGTCGACACATTGCTCCAGGTCGCGCCACCATCGGTGCTTGTGGCCACGTAGTTGCCGATACTTCCGTTAATTACAATGGAGTTGTTACCGATGATCGGGCTGTTGATCGTGCCAGACGCTGCGATCGCCGGCAGCGTGGTGATCGCCGTCCATGTTACGCCATCCGCGCTCTTGTAGGCAGCGGGAACTGGCGTTGCGGTCGCATAGTCATTGCCCGTCGCGATGTAGAGCGGAGCGGCCGCACCGGCCGGGGGCGCGTACGAGCCATAGGCAATGCCGTTAAGGTCGGTCGTGGTCGGCGTAACCGAAGCCAGTGTCGGAACGGTTACGGTCGTCGTCGTCGTTTCAGTGGTGGTCGCACGCGTCACCTTCGCGATGAGATTGTCACCGGTAAGGAAAAAGTTGGTGCCATCGGCTGCTCCGGATCCAATGTAGGGCACCCATCCTGGCTGGGCAATATTCTGCCCCATCGCAGACCACGCGAGGCCATCTGCGCTGCTGTACAGGTTGCCATTGACATCTTCGGCAACAAAGAGGTTATGCAGCGAATCCCAGACGACTGCGCCCAGGGCACCTGTGCCTGTAGCCGACGGTACCGACCAGTTGGCACCATGGTCGCTACTGATACTCACGGCACCTGCGCCGGTTGCATCCTTACCCACCATTACCATCAGGGGAGTCGCACCTCCGCGTGCCTGGGCTGTCACCGGAGTACCGCCACTGGCATAGATCAAGCCGGTCGGGGCCGTGGTCGCAGCAGTAAAGGCACCCGGGCTGGCCGCAGAATTCGCATATACGTTGCTGACCGCAACGAATGCCCAGTTGTCGGCCGAGGGCGTGCCGGTGTGCATTGTGATTACCAAGGTCACGTCATCCTGAATGGCCCTGTCGATCATGCCGGTTGTCGGCAGACCGCTTACGGCTACCGGTGCGCTCCAGGTTATGCCATCGGTACTTGTACGGTACTGGTATCCTGTCAGCACGCCTGTGGAAAGGGTACCTTCCAGGGCCATAAACTTCGCACTTCTCGTATCCCAGACCACGCCCATCAATCCCTCAGTCGCGGGGTTCTGGACAATATTTGCCGTCACGTTGCTCCAGGTCGCTCCACCGTCGGTACTGGCCATCACCTCGCCAAAATCACCATTGATCACGATGGAGTTATTACCAATGATAGGATCCGTAATACCACTGCCGGCTGTGATTGCCGGCAACAGGGCCGTAATATCCGTCCATGTTACGCCATCCGCACTCTTGTAGGCAGCGGGAACCGGCGTTCCGGTCGCATAGTCATTGCCCGTTGCGATATAAAGCGGAGTGGCCGCGTAAGTACCATAGGCAACGCCGTTCATGGAAATTGTGTTCGGCGTAGCCGTAAACACCGGGCTAAGCTGTACCGCCATGGCCGGTGCAGCCCCGGATACAGCCATGATCCACAACAGCATAAGAGTACGTATCTTGGGTAAATAATTCATATCAAATAATCTCTCTATTAACAACGCGCTTAATTCAGAAATATATTAGATGCATTTCTAATGGCATATTCAACCGAATCACTGTCATTATCAATATTATTTTCACCTTATTAACAAAACGGCCGACTGATTTCTCAGCCGGCCGCCTCGCTCCGCCATTGGTGACTTCACTTCATAATGGCGACTATTTACCGATCGCCATGGTATCACCGGTAAGGGTCATTCCCACTGGCGTACCATTAAGAATGGCCGTGTTGGCCTTGTCCTTGGCCACATATGTGCTG
>CAZCZU010000088.1:0-2792 GCA_964503475.1 uncultured Zetaproteobacteria bacterium | reverse complement strand
TGCGTTTTGTCCGGGTAGATGCCTGCATACAATTCGCGTGAGAAATCATCGATGGCCACAAACAGATATTCACGAGGCCTGGTCGCATTCTCACCCTTGAGCAACGGCAACCGCTTGGTGTCGAAATGCATCAACTCGCCGGGATACGATTTGTTGTATCGTCTGGCTTCGGCCTTGCGCTTGCGCTCCAATTCCGCCTCGACCTTCGCCAGACGCTTCAGGCCATATCTCAACGACCGGAAACGATCATTGACGCTGCGCCTCGGTACAAACTCCTGCTTCCTGGCTCGCGCCAGAACCTTGTAGATCGTCGGGCGGGATACCCGGTAGTGCTCAGCAAGGGCCGTAACCTTCCAATGGCCAGTCTGCCACAAACGCCATATCTCCTGTCGATCAAGCGGCGTTAACCTGATCCTCTTGTGCATCACCATGAATACAGAAACTCCTTATCCTCAGAAATTCTGTAAACAACGCGATAAATTCCTACACAGAAGTTTTTCAACAGTCTGCTAGGGGGATGCCGATTTATTGCCATCCTGGCAAAAACCGGACTGCTCAGGCAACAGCGCGGTTTTGCCATCGCTTGCAAACCAGACGCTTGCGCGCCCGGTTTGGGCAGACCGTCCATGGCCTGCGCGGCAAACGCTGATAATCAGTGCCTCCGCAGGGCGATGCCGATTTATTGCTATCCCAGCCGCGATCAGCTCTCGAGAATGAATGTGACCGGGCCGTCATTGGTCAGGCTGATCTGCATATCCGCGCCGAAGATGCCGCTCTCGATCTGCGCGTGGCGCTGCCGAAGTTCGGCGACCAGCGCTCCGAACAGCCGTTCGCCGTCGGCCGGCGCCGCAGCATCGGAGAAGCTGGCGCGCGTTCCTCTAGCCGTATCGGCGGCGATGGTGAAATTGGGAACGATCAGCAGCGCGCCGCCGCGCGCTTGCAGGTTCAGGTTCATGCGCCCGTCGCGATCGGTGAAGATGCGATAGGCCAGCAGCCGTTCGGCCATGCGCCGCGCGCTCTGCTGATTGTCGCCGCGTTGCACGCCGACCAGCGCCAGCATGCCGGCTCCGATTCGGCGCGTGACCGCCTCTCCCTGATGTTCGAAGTTCAGGGACGCGCTGCTGACGCGCTGAATAATGGCCCGCATAATCCGCCTCCTTGCCAGATTCGTTGTCGGGGCTTATGCAGTACATCCCCTGGCTGTTCTGCTCGCCAAACCCGCGCCTGCAAACTAAATTGCCGTGATGGATAAACGCAAGCGCAGCGCGATCTGGTCGTGGGCGATCTACGACTGGGCCAACTCGGCCTATGCGACGACGGTCATGGCCGGCTTCTTTCCGGTCTTTTTCAAGCAGTACTGGGCCGCCGGCCTGAGCGCCAATGAATCGACCTTCTGGCTGGGGCTCTCCAATGCCGGCGCGGGCCTGCTGATCGCGCTGCTGGCGCCGGTGCTCGGCGCGATGGCCGATCAGGGCGGGCTGAAGAAGCGGATGCTGCTCAGCTTCACGGTGATGGGCGTGCTGATGACCGCGGCGCTGTTCCTAGTCGGTCAGGGCCACTGGCTGCTGGCCGTGCTGATCTATGCCTTCGGCGCGATCGGCTTCTCCGGGGCCAATGTCTTTTATGATGCGCTGATTGTCGATGTCGCGGCGGCGCGGCAGCTGGATCGGGTATCGGCGCTCGGCTATGCGGTCGGCTATATTGGCGGTGGCCTGCTCTTCGCGCTCAATGTGCTGATGACGCTGCATCCGGACTGGTTCCTGCTGGCCGACCGGGCCGAGGCGGTGCGCTGGTCGTTTATCAGCGTCGCGCTCTGGTGGGCGCTGTTTTCGCTGCCGCTGGCGCTGTGGGTGCATGAGCAGGGCGAGGTGGAGCGGCCGCGCTGGCGCGATGCGGCGCGCAACGGCTTCGGCCAGCTGCGCGAGACCTTCCACCACCTGCGCGGGCTCCGGTCGGTCTGGCTGTTTCTGCTGGCCTATTTCCTCTATATCGACGGCGTCAATACCGTGGCGCGGATGGCGGTTGATTACGGCCTGTCGCTGGGCTTTGACGCATCGGTGCTGATGACCGCGCTGCTGATGACACAGTTCATCGCGTTTCCGGCCGCGCTGGCGATGGGCTGGCTGGGCGAGCGCTGGAGCGCGCGCGGCGTGATCCTGCTCAGCCTAGGCATCTATTCCGCGGTTTGCCTCTGGAGCTCGACAATGCAGCAGGCATCCGATTTCTACTGGCTGGCGGCGGCGATCGGGCTGGTCATGGGCGGCGTGCAGGCGCTGTCGCGCTCGATGTATGCGCGCCTGATCCCGCGCGATCAGGCGGCCGAGTTTTTCGGCTTCTTCAATATGCTCGGCAAATTCGCAGCCGTAATGGGCCCGGCGATGATGGGCGTGGCCAGCATGCTCTCGGGCAGCAGCCGCGTCTCGATTCTGGTGATCGTACTCCTGTTCATCGCCGGCGGCGCGCTGCTTTGCTTCGTCGAGGATCGCCGCGCCGACAGAGATGCGACTGCGCGGCAGTTGCCTTGATGAAGTGCGCTGATGGACTGTAACCCCCGAAATATGGGCGTTCTGTTGTGTGCTTGAGACCTCTGCGCATCTGGTGTTTGCCCCGCTTGGGGTGCTCGATGGCATTTTTTTCGATCGGCAAGCGTATTCACGAGTCCGATCATCCAGCGAATCGCTGGAATTATCCTGAATCCGTGAATTTAGGGTGCAGTTGTCCATCAAACAGCCTCCTGTAATTGGATGGCCGGTCGTGAGATAGATGCACCATCTGTCAACTCGATCATATTG
>CAZCZU010000087.1:0-2972 GCA_964503475.1 uncultured Zetaproteobacteria bacterium | reverse complement strand
TGTCACCGTAATTCACCGTAATTCTCAAAGATCATTTAGTCTGCTCAATTCGGACATAAGCAGGAGTAATCTTGCCTGTCTGTATATCCACCTCATACAAATAGACATTCGATTCAGCCATTAATAAGCAATCACCTTCTTCAAACTCGGTCATATCTGTATAGAATTGAAGGCCGCAATAGCCGTGGTTGAAAAATGAGTCCTCGAAAAAAACTCTAGGCTCAAGCTCATGATTATCTTGCCGAACCAAAAAAGATTGAGGGTCAATCATTTTATACAAGTTTCGATTTTGATAATCTGGGTGACGTTCGAAATGACCATCCTCTTCAGAAAAATTATATGGGCGATGCTTGTAGTAAAGCTCTTCGATCCAAAGTGTTCCTTTATTGTGTTTCACGAAACCACGTAACAGATCAAAATATCCAACTCCATCCTCTGCAAAAAAGTGTGGTTGGGTAACTTCCCACTCAAAAGCTGGCTCTATCTGCCAAAGAACCTCTGATGTGTGGCGGTCAAAGCAAATTACATTCTTAAAAAATGCTTCATGCTCTTCAGGCACAGAAAACTTCATTACAATCTTATTTTTATACTCAACAATTTGCGCCTTCCAATGCCCCTCATAAAACACGGAAAAAGGAAGGGTAAACACTGTACCTTGGTCATTTATAAAAATGTTTGGCTCATGTGTAATCATGGCTTTTCCACTGGGGTGGCACCTTCATAAAAGTCCTCATCTGTTACCCTTCCTTGACCCGGCTTAATCTTCATTTGCGTATTTCCACCATCGCCATAATCATTCTTTCCTGTTTGGCCAACCTGCACTTGCTTATCCTTTGTTCCCTTATAGTCAGTTACGTAATTATAGTTCTCACCTTTCGGAAGGGCATACTCTTCCTTAAGCTGGGTTTCGGTTTTCCCCTTCATCTGAGTTTTATCGCCCAAATATATGCCTCCCGGTTTAGCTTCAATCTCATGTGCCCTGCCTATCGTATCAGGCTGCTGCCCTTTCGGTAGAGTGCCTTCCTTGACGATATCAGTGTCGTTCCACTCCTTTTGCCCGCCTTTAGCATACTGTCCATTTGCATTGGCCTTTTTGCCCGTGATGGATTTTTCATGCTGAAAGCCGGCCTTATCCTCGAATGCTTTTTGCTCAGCCCTCTGATTAATTTTCTCATTCTTATCTTTATTAATGCGATTGTTAGCCCCCATTTGTCGCAAAGAAGCTGTTTCATCTGCAACTTTTTCAGCTTTCTTTGCATCCGACGCAACACCGACTACCTTGGTCACTCCAGCTGGGACATACGGGATAAGGAATGCGGCTGAATCTGCCGCTGCATCCGTCAACCCTTCGTTCTGCATCTCCTTATCGCCCTTAACAGCACCAATTCCAGCCTTACCAAGGTCATAAATAACGTTTCCAGCATCCCAAATCGTATCGACTGGGATGTTGTCGCCTTCATTCTTATCTAATTTGGAAAATTCACTGTTATTTGTGGAGACATAATCACTACGAGTACCAACATGGCTATTAGTGGTAGCCATGCCACTGTCGTAGCCATTGATGTCCAGTGCCATATTCGTGTAATCAGCTAGGTTGGCCCCGTAGTTAGCTGCATAGGCTGCTTTATCTTTACGATTTTCATCAAAGTTCACACCGTCCTGGCGATCCATAGAGCGAACTGCCTCTGCACCTCCGATCCTGACCAATCCTTCCGTATCATTGGCATTTTTATCGTTAACATAAGATGACTCAGTCTCCAGCGAATGAAAACCAAGTACTTGCCGACCATCGCGTCCAGCTTCATCCGTGGCAACGATCTTGTTTTTATGTGTCTTGTAACCCAGTTTAACCATCACCGCATCGGTAATATCATTGAGCATCTGCTCTTTAGCCTGAGGATCGAGATCCTTGTTCTGCAGAGCTGCAGCCAGTTCGGGGGATTCGGCGATCTTTTGTTTCACCGCCTCGTAGGTCTTGTTCGACTTATCGGTTTCGCTAAAGAAGTCCTGAACGCCGACCTTCTTCGTAGTAGCTATCAGCTTGACCGTATTTAAGATCATCTCAGACTTCAGTAAGTCCTCGGCAATCTGATCACGCCCCTGCTCAGTCAACATCCGCGCATCGATGCTGCCCTTCATCCCCTTGTGGCTGTCGACGCTGTAGATATCGACCGTCTGGTCATTGATATCGCGATTGAGCATGCGGGTATCCGAGTTGGCCGCATCACCGACCACGACACTACCGCTGCCGATGGTGCCCAGCGTCTTGGTCTTGCTGTGCGAATTATCGTTGGCAAAGTCGATGCCGACGCTGGAGACAGAGGTATCCGTCGAGCCATCCTTGCTCTTCGAATTAGCCAGCCCAACATTCAACCCCATCGAGGCGGAGCTGGAATCGTTGCGATTGATGGAGGAGCTTACCTCCAGCGTGCCGGTCTTCAGGTTCAGATGACCATTGTCATTACCTTGGGCATCGACCGCCGCGATCATCGCTCCTTTCAGCTTCGTATCTTTCGCCACATCGATATTGACGTCGCCGCCGGTCACCGTGGTCAGCACCGTCGAGGCCTGGCTTGCGTGGGACATGCCGCCATTGATGCCACCGCCGGTCACCCCGCTATCACCACCGGAAACACTCAGGCCCAGCGAATGGGAACGGCTCTTTTGAGTATCCTGAACCGAGGCGACCTCCAGGCTGCCCGTCCTGAACGAGCTTTAGGGTCAGGTCTTGAAAGTTGAAATTGATCGGACGTAGGACGGCGAAGATTCAACTTTCAAGACCTGACCCCCATTGACACGAAAACTGGTGCACATCATCTATGGCGTACTGAAACACAATCGGCCCTTCGATCCTCATTTTTCGGAGGCAATAGCTTGACGGCCAAGACGGTATCTGACCCCCATTGATAATTAGTGTATTTAGTAAACTAATGGGATGGTCCGCCCCGCACCTTTGACGGCATCGCAATGTG
>CAZCZU010000086.1:0-3664 GCA_964503475.1 uncultured Zetaproteobacteria bacterium | reverse complement strand
AGCAGGTGGCCATCCACCTCATATGAATTTACAGCAGTATAGGGACTCAACCTCTGTTCACCTGTCATTGCACTCATTTCTTCCTCCTTCGCCACTAATCCGTGGACGAAACTTGTTAAGCGTTCCGGTTCAGCGCGAAACGCCGTTCCGGAGGTCACAGTGGTGACGTGAGGCTTCACGACACCTTGTCAGCAGGCTTGTCGCGTTCCCCGGTCACCCGCCGGCCGTATCTCACGGCCGACGGGCCCGGTTCACGCAACGGTTACGATTGGATCAGGCCTCAGCGTCGGCGGTCTGGCCGATGATGGACTCGTCTTCCTCTTCCATGATGCCGAATTCCATCAGCAGATCTTCGAGCTCATCCATGGTGCAAGGGGTCGGGATAACGAACATCTCGTTATCGACAACCTTCTGCGCCAGGGCACGGTACTCGTCGGACTGGTTGGCCTTCGGATCGTACTCGATGCAGGTCATACGACGGATCTCGGCACGCTGTACCACGTTGTCGCGCGGTACGAAGTGGATCATCTGGGTGCCCAGCTTCTCAGCCAGGGCGATGATCAGCTCGTCCTCACGGTCGGTGTTACGGGAGTTACAGATCAGGCCGGCCAGACGCACGCCACCGGAGTTAGCGTACTTCACGATGCCCTTGGAGATGTTGTTGGCGGCATACATCGCCATCATCTCACCGGAACATACGATGTAGATCTCCTGAGCCTTGTTCTCACGGATCGGCATGGCGAAACCGCCACATACCACGTCGCCCAGTACGTCGTAGAACACGAAGTCCAGGTCGTCTTCGTAGGCACCTTCCTCTTCCAGGAAGTTAATCGCGGTGATCACACCACGGCCGGCACAACCAACGCCCGGCTCCGGACCACCGGATTCCACACACTTGATCTCGCCGTAACCGGTCTTAAGTACATCTTCCAGCTCGAGGTCTTCCACAGTGCCAGCCTCAGCTGCCATCTCCATGATGGTGTTCTGTGCCTTCGAGTGCAGGATCAGACGGGTGGAGTCCGCTTTCGGATCACAACCGACGATCATTACTTTCTTACCCATCTCCGCCAGAGCGGCGACCAGGTTCTGCGTGGTGGTGGATTTACCGATACCACCCTTGCCATAGATAGCTGCTTGTCTCATAGCCATAGCTCATTCTCCTTTCGCATTGGGATGCGTTGCGTGCCCTGTCTATTGCAACCAGCGTGCCACTTTTGCGATATGGGATTTAAGCCATTGATTTTATTGAATTAATAAACCCACAATATTGTCACTACGGGTATATCCCTGTCGGGTGCGGTATGCGACAAAATGGCCGAACCTGTCCATTTCCCCACAAACATTGGGCTTGTTCCCACCAACTTTGTCGGTAGCGCAGCAGAGCTGCCCATTCGGCCACGTCGCCCTTTGCCGCACTGCGGCGTTGCTTCGCACTTATGTGCCTAAGGGCACACCGCGCGCAAAGCGCCTTGCAGCCCGGCAAAAATCGCCGTGTCGCCACCAGCAAAGTTCATGCGAGCAAGCCCATTCGGGTAAATTGTCGTATTTGCATTTTCGCCACGCGCACGCATGGCTGCTTTCGATCCCCCGCTAGCGGCCCGCCGATTTCCTTCATCTGAAACCGGAAAAGAGCAGCAACGTCGCGACCGGTTTCAGATGGAGGAAATCGGGCATCCGCAGGACGGCCGGTCCCCCGGGGCACCCTTCTTTGCTTCTTTCTTGGGTGAACAAGAAAGAAGTAGTCGAGTTCGTTTCGCCAAACGACAGCAGTTCACATGACCATCCGGGGTGTCTGTGACTCGGGGCATCCATGCCCCTCACCCTGCGGGCGGCCTGCGTCCGTCCAAATTGGCTCTCCTGCCACTTTGTGATTCGTGGCATCCATGCCCCTCAGCCCTTCGGGCCAGCTAAAGCTGTCCAAATTGGCTCTCCTGCCACTTTGTCTTTGGTTCTTTCTTGGACAAGCAAGAAAGAACAAAGGCTCTGGCACCAACCATGCTACGTACGCACAGGTGCCCTCTCTTATAGTTAGAGGACTCTCACGAAGTTAAGCCACTCTCAGGTGAGCTCAGCCGGATGAGTTCAGCTAAGGGCGGCGCCAGAAAGAGGTGTGTGATGATGATGCAGATGTTCGGCATGAAAAAAATGAAACTGGTTTTGATCGGCAACGGCATGGTCGGCATGCGCGCCATCGAGAAGATTATGGAGGCCAGCCCCTACGGCTTCGAGATCACCATCTTCGGAGCGGAAGAGATGCCGAACTACAACCGCATGCGCCTGGCCGAGATCCTGGCCGGCCACAGCAAGGCCCCGGATCTGATCCTCAATGAGACCGAGTGGTACGAAAAGGCCGGCATCACCCTGCATCTGGGCAAAGAGATCACCGCCATCGACCGGGATAACAAAAAGGTAACGGCGGCGGACGGTACCGAAGCGGCCTACGACTACCTGATCATCGCCACCGGTTCGCATGCCTTCCTGCCGCCCATCGACGGCATCGACAAACAGGGTGTGATCCCCTTCCGCAATCTGGCGGATTGTCGGGCCATCATGTCGGCCGCGGCAACAGGTACGCAGGCCGTGGTCATCGGCGGCGGCCTGCTGGGGCTGGAGGCGGCCGATGGCCTGGCCCAGCTCGGTGTGGAGACGACACTGGTGCACGACATGCCGCATCTGTTGAACATGCAGCTGGATCGCACTGCCGGCACCATGCTGGAGCGCGCCATCAGCAGCCGCGGTATCAAGGTGCACACCGGCGTGCGGGCTCAGGCGATCCTCGGCAATGGTTCGATCACCGGCGTAATGCTGGATGATAACGAGACCATCGCCTGCGACTTTGTCGTCGTCGCCACCGGCATTGTGCCGAACACGACACTGGCCAAAGCGGCAGGGCTTGCGTGCGGGCGCGGTATCAGCGTGAACGAGTATATGCAGACATCCGATCCGGCCATCTATGCCGTGGGCGAGTGCACCGAATATCTGGAGCAGAGCTGGGGCTTTGTCGCCCCGCTTTATGAGCAGGCGGCAGCACTGGCATCGCATATCAGCGGCAGCATGCCGCAGCCCTTCATGGAGACGGTGTTCCCCACCCGCCTGAAGGTATCCGGTATCGAGCTCTTCTCGGCCGGGCAGGTCGAGGCGACGGAGGGGTGCGAGCCGATCATCTATCTCGATGGTGCCGAGGGCATCTACAAGAAGCTGCTGGTGAAGAATGATCGCCTGGTCGGTGTCGTCATGTACGGCGATACGCATGGCGGCCCGGAGGCGATGGAGATGATGAAGGCGGGTACCGATATCCTGGCCATCCGCCCCACCCTCTTCCCGGCCCTGGCGACTTCGGCCGCACCTGCCGAGCATGATCCGATGGTCTGCGGCTGCAACGGGGTGACCCGCTCAATGGTAGTCGAGGCGATCAAGGCGGGCGGACTGACCGAGCCGATGCAGGTGATGGCCGCCACCCGCGCCGGCCGTGGCTGCGGCGCCTGCTTCGGCGCCATCAACCAGCTACTGTTTGAGGCGCATGCGGAGATGGATGAGGCAACAGCCGAATAGCAACAAAAGGGCTGCGCATCTCTGCGCAGCCCTTCGAATTAAATGCATTTAGTAAACTGGTCCGCCCCGCGTTGCAAGGATCGATTTGACTGAGCGACAAAGGAAAGTTGCG
>CAZCZU010000085.1:0-3904 GCA_964503475.1 uncultured Zetaproteobacteria bacterium | reverse complement strand
GAAGAAATTGAACGCTTACTACCATCAGGAGTGTCTGGAGAAGGAGGGAAAATGAAAGTACATAAGGCTCTGGAGTGGCACTTAGGCAATAAATGGGCATTTGTATATTGTCGAGAGCAACAGATATACAGGCCGCATGTCTCTTGGCTCTGGCGGAAGGTCACCTGCAAGAACTGCCTCAAGAGGAGGCCGAGATGCAAATAAGGATTGAGGGTATTTTGACCTTTGACGATAGTGTTTATGACTTCAACGACCGCGATGAACGTGAATGGTTTAAGTCCTTGTTGCTGGACTCTCTTCATCAACTATGCTGTGAGGAAGTCGGGGATGCCATAGGGGATTTAGAGATTATGGAGGCAGATTTACCGTGGGAGGGAAAATGACCTACCCCCTGCCCGAACATAGGGAGGATTTTATGAAAATATGTGGCAATTGTGGTGACGCAAAGCCCCTTACTGAATATTATCGAGATAAGAGCTCCTCAGATGGCTACGCAAGCCAATGTAAAGAATGCAAACGAGCATACAGGCGTGAGCATTACCAGAAAAATAGGGAGCGGACTTTAAGGGTAAATAAGCTTTATAGAGATAAGAACAAAGAAAAAATTGCTTATATGGATGCCGCCTATCGTGAACGCAACAAAGAAGCTATAAAACTGAAGAAGCAACTGTATTATCAAACAGAACAAGGCAGGGCCGCGAGGGCTCGCGCTATCGCCAAAAACAAATTAAGATATAAAGTGGCAAAGCAACTCAATCAAGCTGTTAAGTATGGCAAAATAAAAAAACCAAGTAACTGTAGCGCTTGCGGAAGGGCGGCTGACAGTAGACATCTGCATGGACACCATGAAGATTATTCAAAGCCTTATGACGTTATATGGCTTTGCCATATCTGCCACAAGGATTTACATCTTCAACGCAGGAGGTGCCATGAGTCTATATGAATTATTAGTTTATTGCCCCGCCTATCATCTCAAGCTCACGCCGGATTCTTGCGGCCGTATGTGGCTTGAGGCCCAGGCACGGCGTGATAAGTGGTCTGACAAAGACCCTCACCTGTATTGCCGTCATTGCAAGGCCGGCAAGCGGCGGTCTGTAAACACGGTGACGTGCAAGAAGTGCTATCGGCTACCGGTGAAGGACGGGCTGTGTGAGTGGTGCGGGAGGAAGAGAGAAAAATGGCCTACGACATAGACAAAATTAACCAGGACAACCCCACATGGCGCGTGGTCTCGGAGGTAGTTGACCTCAAGAAGAACGGCACGCGCTATGTTGGCAGGTGCCCCTTCCATGACGACAAGTCACCGTCTCTGGTGGTCTATGACGACCATTACCATTGCTTCGGCTGTGATGCACATGGGGATACGATTGACTTTGTGATGAGGTATCACGGCACCTCATTCCCTGACGCATGCAAGATACTCGGTGGCGAACTCAAGACACCTTCTGCCGATGGTAGGGTAAAGCGTGCCAAGAAAATCACCAAGTCTGTCTACGACGGCATAACTCCAGTGCTCCCTGTGCCTACGGACGCACCGCTTATCCTTGCCAAGAAGAAGACGCCTCCCATCTACAACCCCAATCGAGAAAACCACACGGCTTATCGCCCGTCCATGGTCTTCGAGTATCACAACTCCGAGGGGCAACTTATTGGCTATGTGCTCCGCGTGGACTTCGAGGACGGCGGCAAGATGACGCCGCAGATAATGTGGTGCGAATGGGGAGACGGGGAGCAGGGCTGGTGCCACTATACTTTCCCCACGCCACGGCCGTTGTATGGAGTTACGGGCCTTACCCGCAACCCTGATGCCCCTGTGATGATAGTAGAGGGGGAGAAGTGCAAGGACGCCGCCCACCGTCTGCTCCCGCAGTATGTCTGTCTGTCGTGGGCAGGTGGCACCAACGCCGTTGACAAGGCTGACTGGCGGTCTCTCGCGGGCAGGGATACCGTGGTGATATGGCCCGATAACGACGAACCTGGTCTCAAGGCTGCCGACAAGATATGCGAGATACTGCTCGACCTCGGCGTACATATGGTCAAGGTCATTGGTCTCGACGAGGACAAGCCCAAAGGGTGGGACGTTGCCGATGCCGAGGCCGACAAGATGACGGACAAGGCGGTTGTCGAATGGGCCAAGCCCCGCATCCAGACATACATGAAAGCCGTAGAGCCCGAACCTAACGCAGAGGACGTGCCTATTGAGGCATACGAAGAGATAGAGCAGGCCAAGCAGGAAGACGCCGTTATAGATAGCAGTGACGACTTCCGGTGTCTCGGGCACCTTGACAATGTCTTCTACTATCTGCCCTCACGCACGGGTGAGATACTCGCGCTTACGCCATCCAAGCACAACAAGCAGAACCTGCTCTTGTTGGCAGGCTCGGAGTATTGGCAGGAGAATTTCCCTGGCAAGCGCGGTGTGTGTTGGGACTGGGCATATGAGGCCCTGCTCAAGCGTGGTTCCCGCATGGGATACTTCGACGGCCATGCCCTTATCCGTGGACGTGGCGCGTGGATAGACGAGGGCAGACCGCTCCTGCATCTCGGGGACAGGATAATCCTCGACGGCAAGGAATACAAGCCACAGACAGTGCCGTCTCGCTATGTCTATCCAGGTGGGCCCGCCCTGCCTATCAACCTCACAAGCCCCGCCAGCACAAAGGAAGCCTACAAACTCGTAGACCTCTGCAACAGGTTCGTATGGGAGAAACCCATATCAGGCTACCTTCTTGCGGGCTGGTGTGTGATAGCGGCGGTATGCGGGATACTGAAGTGGCGTCCTCATATCTGGATAACAGGCGCGTCAGAGACAGGCAAGACCACCATACAGCACCTTGTCTGTAAGGCCATGCTCCGTGGTATCGCCCTTGAATGTGACGGCAATACCAGTGAGGCAGGCGTGAGGCACGCCCTTGGACAGGACGCAAGGCCGATAATAATCGACGAGGCCGAGGCCGAGACACAGCAGGCAAAGATGCACATGCAGGCTACGCTCGGGCTGGCCCGTCTGTCCTCAAGTGGTGGTAGAATACGCAAGGGCACCACGGACGGCAGGGGTATAAGTTTTTCAATCCGCAGTGGTTTCTGCTGGGCGAGTATCAATCCCCTCATCGAGCATAAAGCCGACGAGTCCCGTATCAGCAAGTTGATACTGATAAAAGACGAGGGCAACGGGGCGCAAGACCGCTGGCTGGACTTGAAAGCCGCCCTGCTATCCACGTTCACCAAGGAATATGCCGCGAGCATGTTTTCTCGAACTCTCGCTCATATCAAAACCCTTCAGGCCAACGTAGAGACTTTTGCTACCGCCGCCAACCGTGTGTTTCACTCTGCCCGTCTCGCGGACCAGATAGGCACCATGCTTGCGGGGACATACCTCTGCCACAGCACCAAGGAGATTTCCATATCGCAGGCCGTGGAGTGGATTAACAAGCAGGACTGGTCAGATATCATCTCCGTAATGGACAAGCCTGATGACGTGCGCCTTCTCGACACCATCGCCACGTCACGGATACGCATCTCGTCAGACGGTAAATTCATAGAGGCCACCATGGGTGAGTTAATCCTCATAGCAGATGACCCGCAGTGGGATGGCGATATCACCTACGCCATGGCAGAAAGGGAACTCCGCAGATATGGGATGATGGTCAAGGACGGTTGGCTATGGGTGGCGAACAGGAGCAGGCCGCTATCACGGCTCCTGCGTGAGACGCCATGGCATGCAGACTGGAGCCGGTCACTGAGGGACGTCAACGGAGCAAGGCGTGCGCCCACAAGATACTACAGCCCAGGTATCAATTCCCGTGGAACAATGATACCCGTGGTTGTGTTCAAAGGGGAGGAAGAGGAATGATTACCCTCTACCCCCACCAAGAGAAGGTTATTGCCGCCGCCCGCAAGGCCC
>CAZCZU010000084.1:0-4022 GCA_964503475.1 uncultured Zetaproteobacteria bacterium | reverse complement strand
CTTTCTCAGTTCTTGCCGAGTTAAGCATTTACACAGTTGAATTTACAGTCTCACCGCAAAAGGCGCGGGCTGGGACCGCGCAAACAGCGCGCGGCCCTTTATGCAAACCGTTAGGCCTGTTGATCGAAGCCTACCCCAACTAAACTGTATCAGTTCGACTTCGAGGCCTTGGACTGGAGCATCTGCAGCATCGCTGCCATGTGCCCTTCGGCCTCTTCCTTCGACTCCTCGCTGTCGACATCGCGATCGACCCAGCGCAACACCGACTGGTCCGGCTCGTTGAGGAAGGGTGAGGGCGCACACTTCTCGCTCTGGCCGAAGCGCTTGCGCACCCGGCAGTAGCTCAGCGTCAGGCGGTAGCGGGCCCGGGTCATGGCCACGTACATCAGGCGCCGCTCCTCCTCCATGCGATTCTCGTCCAGGGCACTCTTGTGCGGGAATGAGCCATCCTCCACGCCCACCACATAGACATGATCGAACTCCAGACCCTTGGCGGCATGCACCGTCATCAGGCGCACCTGGCCTTCCGGGTCTTCGTCCTTGCTGTCGGCCAGCAGGTAGATCTGCTGCAGGAAATCGGCCAGGGCACCGCCATTCTCGGCATGGCGCAGCCACCAGCGACGCAGCTCCATGACATTGCCCATGCGCCGCTCCGCCTCATCTTCATCGGCCGCCTCATTGCGGATCGCATCGGCTAGACCGCTCTCATCCAGCAAGGCATCGAAGGCGGCATCCGGCTCGCCGTGCAGGAAAGCGTGCTCCACCCGCACGATCATGTCGCCGAAGGCGCCCAGCACCGGGGCACGCTTGTGATCGAGATCCTCGTGCAGGCAGGCCTCGAGCAGCGAGCTCTCCACCCCCCAGGCGAAATGACCCAGCTCGCCCAGCGCCTTGTCGCCGATACCGCGACGCGGGCGGCCGATGGCGCGCATGAAGGCGAGATCATCCTCGAAATTGGCCACCAGGCGCATATAGGCCAGCAGATCCTGAATCTCGGCCCGCTCGAAGAAGGAGAGGCCGCCGCTGACATGGTAGGGAATGCCCGATTCGCGCAGCGCCATCTCCAGCGCCCGCGACTGGTAGGAGGCGCGATAGAGCACGCAGAAGTGATCCCAATGGGCACCTTCGGTGGTGGCATGCTGGGCCCGGATATCGCCGGCCACGCGCCTGCCCTCCTCCTCCGGATTGGGAGCGGCCCAGATACGCACCGGTTTCCCCTGCCCGAGATTGGAGCGCAGCGTCTTGCCGAGCCGTTCGGCATTGTTGGCGATCAGGCTGTTGGCGGCCTGCAGGATGGCGTTGGTGGAGCGGTAGTTCTCCTCCAGCCGGATCACCGTCAGCCCCGGATAATCCTGCTCCAGCTGGAAAAGGTTGCGCACCTCGGCCCCGCGCCAGCCGTAGATCGACTGATCGTCATCGCCCACGACGGTCAGGTTGCCATCGCCCGGCACCAGCAGACGCACCAGCTCGTACTGCACGCGGCTGGAGTCCTGGTATTCGTCGATCAGGAAGTGGCGGGCGCGCATGCGCCACAGGGCACACACATCCGCATGCTCGGAGAGCAGACGGATCGGCAGCACCATCAGATCGTCGAAGTCGACGGCATTCATGCGCTCCAGCAGGGCATCGTAGCGCTCGCGAATGGTCGCCAGCGCATTGTCGCCCTCCGGCAGCATGCCGCTTTTCAGCTGCGACACACGCCCCAGCACCCGGTCGATCTGGTCGGCATCGGCCGGCAACTGCATATCGGAGAGCACCGAACGCATGGCCGAGCGCTGCTCGGAGCCGGCAAAGACGGAGACATTGGCGCGCCTGCCAAGCAGTTCGGCATGCTCGCGCACCATGGTCAGGCCCAGGGCGTGGAAGGTGCAGATGCGCAGGCGCTTGATGCGCTCGCCCAGACGCTGCCCCAGACGCTCGCGCATCTCGCGCGCCGCCTTGTTGGTAAAGGTCACGGCCGTGATCGCATCCTCGGGCACATCGCGCTCCACCAGGGTTGCGATGCGCTCGGTAATGACGCGCGTCTTGCCGGAACCGGCACCGGCCAGCACCAGCAGCGGACCGCCGCGATGATGCACCGCCTTGTATTGCTCTTCGTTGAGACCTGCCATGGAGGCGGGAGCATATGCGCGCACCGTATCAGCGCAAGTGATGATGATCCCCGTCCGCTTGCCTTCGGGCCGCCCGGGAAGTAGCTATTCATGCTCCGGACAATCCCCGCTCTGCGCATGGCAGGCTATACTTCCCGCATCAGGACAAGAGGAGAGAATTTCATGGACGCGTTCCCGCATCACGCCTTTCGCGAGTACGATATCCGCGGCATCGCCGGCAGCGATATCACCGAGGAGCTGGCCTACCGGCTCGGCCGCGCCTTTGCCGCCATGCTGCCGGAGGAGAATAACCGCCCCGTGGTCGTCGGACGCGACGTGCGCCTCTCCGGCCCGAAGCTGCAGCAGGCGGTCATGGAAGGGCTTCAGGATGGCGGCCGCGATGTGTACGACATCGGCATGGAGCCGACCCCTCTGGCCTACTACGGCGTGTTTCACCTCGATGCGGCCGGCTGCATCATGATTACGGCCAGTCACAATCCCGGCGAATACAACGGCTTCAAGATGATGCGCGGTCGCGAGAGCCTGCACGGTGAAGAGATCCAGCAGC
The DNA here is from genome assembly GCA_964503475.1 of uncultured Zetaproteobacteria bacterium. Lineage (GTDB taxonomy): Bacteria > Pseudomonadota > Zetaproteobacteria > Mariprofundales > Mariprofundaceae > CAZCZU01. The sequence goes on along the minus strand of CAZCZU010000084.1, from coordinate 1,364 downwards.
TGAAGAACCGCATGCTGGAAACCCAACACCCCAGCGCCCATCCCCGCGGCGTGCATGAGCATGTCGATGTGCGTACCGACTATGCCGATTTTGTCGCCGAGGACTGCCGCCTGGCAGCTCCGCTGAAGGTGGTGATCGACGCCGGCAACGGCCCCTCCGGCGTCATTGCCGGGCCTTTGTTCCGGCGCATGGGCTGCAAGGTCACCGAACTTTACTGCGAGCCGGACGGCAATTTCCCCAACCATCACCCGGACCCGACTGTCGAGGCCAACATGCGCGACCTGGCCAGCGCCGTACGTGAACACCAGGCCGACCTCGGCATCGCCTTCGATGGCGACGGCGATCGCATCGGCGTGGTCGACGAGAAAGGGATGATCATCTGGGGCGACATGCTGCTGTTGCTGCTCGCCCGCCACCTGCTGAAGGCCCATCCGGGCGCCACCGTCATCTCCGAGGTGAAGTGCTCGCAGTACATGTACGACGATATCCGCAAGCACGGCGGCAACGCCATCATGTGGCGCACCGGCCACTCGCCGATCAAGGCCAAGATGAAGGAGACAGGTGCGCTGCTGGCCGGCGAGATGAGTGGGCACATGTTCTTCGCCGACCGCTTCTTCGGCTTCGACGATGCCGTTTATGCCGCCGCCCGCATCATGCAGGTGGTGGCCGAAAGTACCGGCCCCGTCTCCGGTATGCTGGCCGATGTCCCCCACTCGGTAACCACACCGGAAATCCGTGTCGACTGCCCGGACGAACGCAAGTTCACGCTGGTCGAGGAGGCCAAGGCCCACTTCGCCTCAGAGGGCTATGAGATCATCGATGTCGACGGCATGCGGGTGAAGTTCGAAGACGGCTGGGGACTGCTGCGCGCCTCCAACACCCAGCCGAGCCTGGTACTGCGCTTCGAGGCGCCCAGCGAACAGCGCCTGGGCGAGATGCGCAAGCTGATCGAGGGATGGCTTCAGAACCATCGCTGAGCCGGAAAAGTTGAGCGAACCCTCAGAGCCGGGAGCTTCGCCTCCCGGCTTTTCTGTTTCTGCGGGATTCTATCCGGCCAACACATAAGATATTCTTATACCTTCAATAACTCACGCTTATATATCCACACTCCGGCGATGTGTGTTTTATGCCTGCAATTCGTTATCTTTGCATCAAACAAGCGTGTTTGCGGATTCGTTCCGGCAAGACTCTTTCAGGGCACAATGTCCACCGATGAAGCGCAGATGGGGAGAGAACGGGCTTGGCAACACTACTCACGAAGCACCTGAACAGCTGGCTTACGCCCCTGCTGATCGCCGGCCTGCTGATGGCCGGTTACTTCGTCGAGCACCATTACAACAACGACTACCTGGAGGCCCGTCACC
>CAZCZU010000083.1:0-4134 GCA_964503475.1 uncultured Zetaproteobacteria bacterium | reverse complement strand
ACAAATCCAAACCTGACGGAAAATGAATTTACAGCAGATCTGGGACTTGATCTACTTGAATAAATTCTTCATTGTTTTCTCAAGGTCATCCAATGCTTTTTGTGCCTTTCGCATGTCATCACCAGCAAATGTGATTTCACTCTTGCATTGAGGGCACGTCTTCTTTTTTCCTGGAGCCATTTCTTTTGCTTTGATCTTAAATTTCCTATTACACCCAGGACAAGCAGTATCAAATTCTAAATCCATCATTCTCCTCTCCTATTAATGTTATTGGTGCTGGTTACGTGGCAGGAAAGTCATTTTCATAAGGATAGGGGCTTATTTGTCACCTTCCTCAGAGACCCGGGAGGCACGAGAGGGTCGGATGCCCCATGCAGTTTGGGCGATCTCTTCTATCCGATGTAAAAACCGGTCTACATTCAGGCCAGCGATGAACGCGAGCGCCAAGTAGCCGAACGGCATGGCATGTTCATTTTGAGAAGAGTCGAGAACAAGAAGTCCCGCTGATAAAATGACGTAGGAAACACCCCCGGCCGCTGTACTAACAATTGGCCTGAGGTAATACCAAACATGCCAATCTTCACTCCAACGTGAATATACGCATTTATTCAGGTATACAGCTCGCAGACAATAAACAACGCCGCCAAGCGTTCCTATAAGGGCGCAGCGATAAGCAAGAGAGAACGGCGCCAGCCAGGACGGCAGCAAACCCCTTAAATCAATGCTCCACAGGTAGCCAATAGCTACGAGCGTTAAGAGCAAGTATGCAATAATAAGTTTCATGTGCACCACCAAACAAATTTGGTCTTTTTAGTCCGGCTGCGAGTCATAGCCAATCTTTGCCCCCGTAAGGGTGCCGACAACCATTGCCAATAGCTTAAATTGCGGCGGAACTAAGAGAAATGCCAGCGATCCGATTGCACCGCCGGTAATGGCATTGTCGACCTTTTTTTCACGAGGTAGAGGAGCCTTTTTATAGCCATTTTTTGCGCGGGCTTTGCTGGTCGAGTTGCTTCCCTTTGATCTATTGCAGGAAATACATGCGGCATAAAGGTTGTTAAGGTGATCAGTTCCGCCCTTCGCTCTTGGAACAGAATGCTCGACTTCCCAAGCGCCACTTTTGTCCATTTGGCCGTAACGAGAGAGGTGAAGTTTTGCTCTGCAAATATGACAGTGCCCATCGGTACGCTGGAAGATGCGTTCTAATTTGGTTTGATCCCATTTCATAGTTCTTGCTCCTGTAGTTGTATCCTTTTATCACGCGCGTACTTACGGGCTGAATCCACTTCATCTCTATTGGCCAGAATAATTTGCTGGCGTTCGGGGCGAATACATGAGGGATCGAGATCCAAGTTAAGTCGGCGTTCCAGATAAAAAGACATGCTTACGCTTGTCTCAATTTCCAGTGTTCCATTCGCCATGCCGTAATCGATTTCAATGGCTCTTTGAGCAGCTTCGCTTAAATCAGGGTGAGGAGAAATGCGAAGAGTAACTGGATGCAGCCATTCGATATCGGCAACCTGATTGTCATCAGCTGGGGCGACTTCACTGATGGTGATTATTCGGGCAAAAACGAAGTCCTGAAAATTCTTTCGAGTAGAACACCACGCTCGCAGGTGCCACCTAAGGCCATCAAAGGCCAATGCATGCGGGGAAAGCCAACGCCAAGTGGGGGTTTCTCTGGAGAGAGATTGGTACTGAACATGTATGGAGCTTCGGGTTCGTATGGCATCAAGGATGGTTCTCAACTTTTCCGGATTAACCTGCCTTGTGATTGCGGGCATTACGGATAAAGGAGGGATGGTGCCTAGCCAGGTTTGATCAAGGGATAAAACTCCCTCCGCGATAGAGCGTAAGGGCGCTAGATATTGCTGGGCATTTGGGGCACTCAGGACGGGGCGAAAGCTAGGTGTGGCAAGGTAGGCCTTGGCTCTTCGGTCGTATTCTGCGTTGTTAGGGGCATTGTCCAAATAGAGCTTAATATCTGAAGATGCTTGCGGCACGGATATGCCAAAGAAATCGACCAGGTCAGGGCGATTCACTTTTCCATCCCAATACAACCTAAATTCGATGAACTGCAGTCGACTCTCGACGCTCCATCTTAGCTTTCCAGTTCCTGGCACGTTTGGCTCCTAGATAAATAAAGTAACTTGACGTACAGAAACTATACGTATACATTCTTTACCCGTCAAGGTGAAATGGCTCGAAGGAGGCGCAACGATGGCCGCAACTGTTACTTTTTTCCCCGTAGATAATGGCGATATGACTCTAATTAAGTTGGAGAGTGGAAAGACCATCTTGATTGATGCCAACATTCGATCGGCAGCAGATGATTCTAATGATTCGACTCGTGACGTTGGAAAAGACTTGCGTGACCGATTGAGTCGGGACAGCGAGGGCCGAATGTATGTCGATGTTTTCTTGCTGAGTCATCCGGATAAGGATCATTGTACGGGGCTGGAAAAGCACTTTCACCTTGGCGAGCTCAAGAATCATAGTGGCGATAAGATCGTAATTAGGGAAATCTGGTCTTCGCCAATGATCTTTAGGCGCGCATCGTCAAACCACACGCTGTGTGATGATGCGAAGAAATTTAACACAGAAGCCAAGCGCCGAGTGGCTCGCAATAAGGAAAGCGGATTCTCTGTTGGCGATGGTGATCGAATCCTGATTTTGGGGAAGGATGAGAACGGTAAGACCGACGACTTGTCTGAGATTCTGATCGAGGTTGATCAGAGAATCGACAAGGTGAACGGTCAATACGATCAAGGCATAGATGCCTTGCTTCTTGCACCCCTGCCGAAATCTGATGATGACGATGAAGAGGCTACGTTGAGCAAAAACCACTCCAGTGTGGTGATGAACTTTACTATCAAGGCTGCAGGAGGTTCGTGTCAGTTCTTAACGGGAGGTGATGCTGAGGTGGCTATTTGGGAACGCCTCTGGAATAAGCACAAGGACCAAACTGACAATTTGAGATACAACTTGCTGCAGGCACCGCATCACTGTTCCTGGCATTCGCTGTCGTATGACAGCTGGAGTGAGAAGGGCGAGGAGGCTGAAGTTAATCAAGAAGCTAGAAACGCTCTTGGCCAGGCTGAAAGTGGCGCTCACATTGTCGCTAGTAGCAAGGCCGTGAAAAATGATGATTCAGATCCGCCGTGCATCCGCGCGAAGAGGGAGTATGAAAAAATTCTCAAGCCAGTTTCCGGGCTCTTCAAGTGCACGGGAGAGTATCCCAAGGAAAGTGCTCCTGCTCCTATGGAGTTTGAAATTGGGCGCATGGGGCTGAGTTTGAAGAGTGTTGCACTCGGAGCTACTGCGGCTAAAGGGAGCAGCTCGATCGGGAAAGAACCATTGCCACATGGCTGAAGATGAAAAAAGGCATCTTAAAGAGTCCATCGAGAAAGCGATCGCCCTGATCGTCAGTCACCCGCATGTGGATTCGTATAAGAGAATTGAAGAACATGATGATGGTTCAGAGTTATTTGAGGTAGTATTAAACGTAAATATACCTGCAATGTGCAGGCCCGATGGGGAAAGTCATACGGGAGTAAGGCTCCAAGAGCCGATCATGGTCCGATTTGATACGGATTTTCCGGCATCACCTCCTGATATTTGGTTAAGGCCTGACTTCAACCGGGGGTTGCCCCATATCCAACCAGGTGCAAAAGACTCACCTGTTGTTCCTTGCTATTTGGAAGGAAGCCCACGTGAACTGCTTTATCAGCAAGGTGTGGGGGCATTATTCGATCAGTTGATTGATTGGCTCGAAAAAGCATCAAAGGATGAGCTAATTGATCCATCTCAAGGATGGGAGCCAATTCGCAGAGATGGACTGATTGATTTGGCTGTTGCCGATCTTCCAGTACTTCGTGGGCGGGTTAATAGATCGCCTCGGCATTATTTTATACCGATTACGTACATTAAGATTTGTCCGGAAAAGAGTACGGGAGAAGACAAAGAGTTTTTGCTGAATGCTGTCGTGTCAGAAGATAGGACGCATTTGAATGCCAAGATATTGACCGAATACGTTAATAGCGAGAAAGATTTTCAGAGAAGAATTAAGATTGGGCGGTCATTCGCGATTCTCGCATGCCCCGGAAAAGCAGCATCAGGAAACCCAATTGTATG
>CAZCZU010000082.1:0-4171 GCA_964503475.1 uncultured Zetaproteobacteria bacterium | reverse complement strand
GCGAAGAAGGTGATGACACCGGAGCCGAAGAGCAGCACACCAAGCATGGCGAAAGCGGTCGAAACCGAATGCCGGGAGCGACCGGACTGCTCCTGCAGAATCTGCGCCGCCCCTGCCTCCGTGATCCAGCCCTGTTCAAGCCAGTGAGGAAGCTCCTTGCGCAAACGGGCCGCAAAACGGTGCCGGCCGGCAAAAACGCCGGCGGCACCGATCAATGCAAGTACTATAGCTGTCAGTATGATTCCGATCATTGCCCCTCCGCTTTGAAGGAGTATAGATCAGAAGGCATGCAAACATGTGATGCCCCACACGGGCGGCAATGGCGCCCGTAAAGGCAACGGCAATCAGGCCTGCGGCTTGAGCATCGTGGCCGGATCGAGCAGGCGGTTCAGCTCATCCTCCGGCAAGACCCCTTCATCCAGGCAGAGTTCACGCACGGTCTTGCCCTCCGCCACGGCACGCTTGGCGATGGCGGCCGCCGTATCGTAGCCAATCACCGGCGCCAGCGAGGTAACCATGCTCATGCTCCACTCGATCTGCTCGGCGCAGCGCTCGCGATTGGGTTCCAGCCCCGCGATGCACTTGTCGGCAAACATGACGGCAGCCGTAGCCAGAATCGATTCGGATTCGAGCAGGTTGTGCGCCATCACCGGCAACATGACGTTCAGGTCGAGCAGCCCCGAGGCGCCACCAAAGGCGATGGCGGCATCGTTGCCAATCACCTGGGCGCAGACCTGGGCCATCGATTCGGCGATCACCGGATTAACCTTGCCCGGCATGATCGACGAGCCCGGTTGCACGGCCGGCACCGTCACCTCGCCGATACCACAGCGCGGGCCGGCATTGAGCAGGCGTACATCGTTGGCGATTTTGACCAGCGATACCGCCAGCGTACGCAGCTGGCCGGAGAGCTCGACCGCCGCATCCTGGGCCGCCTGCGCCTCGAAATGGTTAGCCGCCTCGGTGAAGGGGATGCGGTAGGTCTCGGCCAGGGTTGCGGCCATACGCGCTCCGAACTCGGGGTGGGTATTCAGCCCCGTTCCGACAGCTGTACCGCCCTGGGCCAGTTCGCAGAGGCGCGGCATGCACTCCTCCAGGCGGGCGATCCCCAGCTCCACCTGCCGGGCCCAGCCGGAGATCTCCTGCCCCAGCGTAATCGGTGTGGCATCCATCAGATGGGTACGACCGATCTTGACCACATCCCGGCATGCCTCGGCCCGCTCGTTCAGGGCATGGTGCAGATGACGCAGGGCCGGAAGCAGCTGGTGCTCCAGCACATCGGCCGCCGCCACATGAATCGCGGTCGGAATCACATCGTTGGAGGATTGCCCCATATTCACATGATCGTTCGGATGCACCCGCGTATCGGCATCGATCTGGCCGGCACGGTGAGCAATCACCTCGTTGGCATTCATATTGGTCGAGGTGCCGGATCCGGTCTGGAAAATATCGAGCACGAACTGCTCGTCCCAGTCACCATCGGCCACCTCTTCGGCAGCCGCCATAATGGCCTGCATCCGCGCCTCATCGAGTTTGCCGAGCGCATGGTTCACCTCGGCTGCACTGCGCTTGATATAGCCGAGTGCCTTGATGAATACGCGTGAAAAACGGAGATCGGAGACCGGGAAGTTCTCCAGGGCCCGGGCCGTCTGGGCGCCATACATGGCATCGGCCGGCACCTGCATCTCGCCCATCGAATCGCGTTCAGTTCGCATCGTCACTATTATTACTCCTCGCGTCGCAGGCAGAGCAGCGTCAGATCATCCTCACTCGCCGTACTGCCGAACGACTCCAGTTCTTCATTTAATCGATTGGCCATGTCGACCAGCGGCGCATCATGCTCGCGCTCAAACCACTGCCGCAGGCGCTCATCGCCAAACATCTCCTGCCCGGAACGGTTGCGCGCCTCGGTGACACCGTCGGTATAGGCAAGCAGGGTGTCGCCCGCTTGCAGTTGACGCACCGTCGCCTCAAAACCGAGCCCCGGCTGCAAGCCCATCGGCGGCACCGATGCCTCAAGCAGCTCGATATCGCTTTCGCTTGCCAGCATCGGCGGCACATGCCCGGCATTCAGCCACTGCAATTCGCCATCGGCCGGATTCAGGCGGGCCATGAACATGGTTACAAAACGTCCGCCCGTCAGCGTCTCGCACAGGGTATCGTTAATATAGGCTGCGGCATCGGCAAACGGCATCTGCAGATGGGCCATGGCATGCAGCATGGCGCGCAGGTTGGCCACCGTAATCGCGGCAGGATAACCCTTGCCGGCCACATCGGCGATAATCACCAGCAGGCCGCCATCCTGCAAGCGGATGGCATCGTAGTAATCGCCGCCCACCTCCTGGCAACTGCGCTGAAATCCGCACAACGGATAAGCAGGCAGCTGCGGCAACTTCTGGGGCAACATCCCCTGATGAATCTCGGATGCGATTTGCAGGGACTGCTTCAGCTCATCGCGCTCACCCAGCCCGACCAGAGCGGTGTTCAGTCCGCGTGCCAGGCTGCCGAACTCGTCGTCCATCAGCACCGTCACCCGGCCGTCGAAATAGCCATGGCGCAGATAATCAAGCCCGGAAGCGAGCTCTTCGGTGACATGAAGCAGAATACGGCTGATGGTGTGCACCAGATAGGTACCGGCAACCAGCAGTGCCATAAACAGCACCGACGCCTGCAACAGGATAAAGCGCTGCTCTTCAACTGCATCCGTCCCCAGAATCAGGTACACATAGAAAGCCAGAATACTGGCCGGCAGCAGGCTGGTCACCGCAAACTGCAGCCATGGCCGGCGGCCGGGACTGGCATAGCCCTACAGCGATGCCTCGTCATCCAGCCCTGATACGAACACCCCGCGTCTGGCCAGGCGCTTGCGGGCATGGACGGTAAAACGCCAGGTCATCGCCAGCCCCAGCGCCGGTGCCAGCACACCAACCCCGTACAGTACGCAAAGGGCAAGTGCTGCCACCATGCGCCCGCTTAATTCAGACCCGTGCAGGGCTGCTGCCACAGAGACCACCGCGATCAGATACAGGGAGCAGAGAAGTCCGGCCAGAGCGAATGCCCGCAGCGCACGCCCCGGCAGCATCTGCATGGCATGCTCAATGAAGCGATGGGCTGTAGCCGAATCCTTATCCAGCCAGTGCGATGCCGAATACAGCGGCCGATAGGCCCAGAAAGATGCGATGCCGAAAGCGCCCAGAAAAACCAGTGCATCGAACGCCGTCAACCACCACGGAATTCCGGCATAGGCCGAATTCCCGGTCCAGCGCATAAAAATCTGGGCCAGAAAAAAGACGAGCAACAACGGCCAGAAATTGCCGACATAACGCCATACCGACAATGGAGACGGGGACTTCATATCCATATCCTAGACTTCATTTCAACTGGGCACAGGGCCTTGCGGAACCGAGATACCGCGATCCGGTACCATGATCCTAGTCGTCCGGCTGGTCTGCCGACCGCTCAAGCCCCCGGATCAGGGGGATATAGATATGCACGCTTGTCCCGCAGCCGATCGCACTATCGATATCCATGAAACCACCATGCGTCTGAACGGCACCGAAACTCATGGCCAGCCCCAAGCCGGAGCCCTGCCCGACCGGCTTGGTCGTAAAGAAGGGTTCGAAGATATGGTCCAGATGGTCTTCCCGGATACCGCAGCCGTTGTCGCTGATCCATATATGGGCGTATTCGCCCTCGCGGGCTCCTTCGTGCGCCTCGATAAACTTGTCGTCCGCCCGCCAGCGTTCCAGTCCGACTGTGATCATCGGATGCTCGATCTCGGCCACGGCATCGCGGGCATTATCGATAACGCTATGCAGCACCTCGCGCAGCATCGTGGCGTCGCCATGCACCAGAAGCTCCGTCGCTTCAACGCGGGTATCGAGCTGAATCTCATCCGGCAGGGAGACTGAAACCAGGCGCACAGCCTCCTCAAGGAAGCTATCCATCGGCAAGGCCTGCAGATCCACCATGCCCTGCTTGGAGAAGGTCAGGAGCTGATCGATCATTTCGGCAGCGGCAAAGCTCTGCTTCTCTGCTGCCTCCAGCTTCTCAACCACGTCGTCGCCCGCCTTGCCGTGACGTGCGAGATAGAGGTTGCCGGTAATGGCGGTCAGCATATTGTTCATGTTAGGCTACATTGGTCAATCTCTTAGAGATTCGACTTCACAAA
>CAZCZU010000081.1:0-4186 GCA_964503475.1 uncultured Zetaproteobacteria bacterium | reverse complement strand
ATGCCGGCCTGTCACGCCGGAGGTCGCGGGTTCGAGTCCCGTCCGCTCCGCCACACTAAAAAGGGCTGCTTCGGCAGCCCTTTTTTTATTGTGTCGATCCAGCCCGCTCGTCTTTCGCCCGCTGCCGGCGTCAGAGGTGCTCACATACTGGCAGTATGCTGCGCGCCTCTTCCTTGGCATCGAACTAAATCCGAACGGTCTGAATCGACACCGATTGTTTTGAGAATGGTAGTTGAATCGATTAGTCTGACTCCGTTAATTTAATAGCGGAACGAGACGGGAGGAAGCAGATGTCGCAGACGCTGAATCACATTGCACACCAGGGGGATCATGGAGCTGCCATGATGCCGATCATTCAGGGTGTCGGCCGGGCCGCCACCGAGATCGCCTACCTGCTGCGCGGCGCCGTATTCCGCGGCGCCCTGGGTGCTGCAGGGGCAGAGAATGTACAGGGTGAGCAGCAGCAGAAGCTCGATGTGCTCTCCGACGATATCTTCCTTGAAGAGATGCGCTCCACCGGTTTTGTCTGTGCTGTCGGTTCCGAAGAGCAGGAAGAGCTGCTGGTGATCGATGAGTATGCCCATGCCGACTGGCTGGTGCTGGTCGACCCGCTTGACGGCTCCTCCAACCTCGATGTAGACGGTCCGGTCGGCACCATCTTCTCAATCGTGAAGCGTAAAACCCCCAACAGCCAGCGACCGGACGTCTCCGACACGCTGCAGAGCGGCCGCGAAGTGGTCGCGGCTGGCTACGTACTTTACGGACCTGCCACGATGCTGGTCTGCTCGGTCGGTGCCGGCGTACACGGCTACACCTTCAATCCCACCTCGGCCCGTTTCGAGCTAAGCCATGAGGATATGCATATCCCGGCCAACGGCGGCTACTACTCGGTCAACGAGGCCAATGCCGACAAGTGGCTCGACAACATGGGCGCCAATCTGGAGCGCATGAAGAGAGAGACCGGTCTTGGCATGCGCTATGTCGGCGCCATGGTGGCCGACATGCATCGTACCCTGCTCAAGGGCGGCATCTTCCTCTATCCGGCCGATGAGAAGAACACCAACGGCAAGCTGCGTCTGCTCTACGAAGCGATTCCGATGGGTTTCCTGGTCGAGCAGGCCGGTGGCAAGGCGATGAGCAAGGGTATGCCGGTACTTGAAGTTGAGCCGAAGGACCTGCACCAGCGTGTGCCGGTTTATCTCGGAGCCGAGTCGGCCGTCGACAGCCTGCTGGCAGGCTAAAGGGCCGTATCATCAGCAGCGAATTCGTCGAGGTTTATCTGCGCGAAATCGGCGTGCATACGCCGCTCGCCACACTCGAAGCGTCTGCTGCCACTGCTGCCGAAATCCCGGCTGATTCTTCAGCCGAAGCTGTACCACGATCACAGCCGCCTGCCGAGCAGGCGGCTGTTGTTTCTGAAGCCGTTCCGGATAGCCCTGTTGAGGCATCCGTGCCCTCCCAGATGCCGACGCTGGATGCGCTTGCCCGTGAAGCATCGACATGCACAGCCTGCGAGCTGGCCGAAGGGCGTACGCAGGTGGTATTCGGCGTGGGCAATCCCGGGGCCGATCTTCTGTTTATCGGCGAGGCGCCGGGCCGGGAAGAGGATCTGAAAGGCGAGCCGTTTGTCGGTCGTGCAGGACAACTGCTCGATCGGATGCTGGCTGCAGCCGGGCTGGATCGTTCCCAAGTCTACATCATGAATACCGTCAAATGTCGCCCGCCGAACAACCGCGATCCGCGTCCGGAAGAGGTCGCGGCCTGCAGTCGCTGGTTCGATGCCCAGCTTAGGTCCGTAAAACCGAAGCTGATCTGCCTGTTGGGAAGGGTGGCGGCCCAGACTGTGCTGGAGAGCGATGCGCCACTCTCGGCCATGCGCGGGCGTTGGCACGACTATCATGGTATACCCGTGCGGGTGCTCTATCACCCCGCCTACCTGCTGCGCTCACCCCAACAGAAACGGGTGGCGTGGCAGGATCTGCAACAGCTGCTGCAGCGTTACCGTTCGCTCTCCGACGACTGATCGCTGCCTTCTTCGTCGTTTTCGATGCGACTGATGCGTACCCGCTGAATCCAGTCGCCCTGCAGGGTGAGCACCTCAAGCTGAACGCCGCTGACCGGCAGCGTGATCTTGCCCTCCGGCTGATGGCCGAGAATCTCGACAATCAGGCCGCCGATGGTAGTGGCTCCATCCTCAGGCAGGTTGCTGTCGTAGGCGAGGTTGATATCGTGCAGGTTGGCCGTGCCGGCCACGACGAGTGAGCCGTCCGGCTGCGGCCAGACCTCCGGCAGGTTGGGGATGTCGGATTCGTCGACAATGTCGCCGACAATCTCCTCGATAATATCCTCCAGCGTAATCAGCCCCTCGATATCGCCGAACTCATCGACGACGATGCCCATGTGCTGGCGCTTGCTCTGGAACTCGAACAGCTGGGCCAGGGCATTGCGATTGGCCGGGGCATAGGGAGGGTCTCGCCAGATCATGGCATTGGCCAGCGGCAGGTTGGAATCGGCAAGCTTAAGCAGGTCGCGCAGGTGCACGATGCCGAGCAGGTTATCCGGATGCTCGAGAAAGACCGGGTAGCGCGAATGCGGGTTGCGCAGGGCATCGTGCTTGCAACGGGAGACACTCTTGTGGGCATCGAGCATGATGATGTCCTTGCGCGGGGTCATCAGTGATTTGATGGCGATTTCGTGCAGGCGCAGGCTGCTCATCAGCATCTGTTCGCGGGCCGAATCGAGTGCGCCGGTGGAGGCACTCATGTCGATCATCGTGGCCAGCTCACGGTGCGTAAACCCGGACTCGATGTGCTTGGGTACACGGAACAGACGCTGCATCCCCTCGATGATGGCCATCAGTGCGGTAATGAGCGGAGCGAGAAGACGCTGAATCCACAGCAGTGGTCGCGCCACATGGCAGGCGATCGGTTCGGAGTGGGCGACGGCAATGGTCTTCGGCAGCACCTCCGAAAAGATCAGAACCACAACGGTCATGGCAACGGTGGCATAGACAATGCCGGCATCGCCGAAGGCCTCGACGAACAGGGCCGTGGCCAGAGCCGAGGCGGCAATATTAACGAAATTATTGCCCAGCAGGATGGCGGTGAGCATGCGCTCGGGCTTGCGCAGTAGCTCCTCAGCCCGAATGGCGCCGGCATGCTCCTGATCGGCGAGGACGCGCAGGCGCACGCGCCGGGCCCGGGTCAGCGCTGTTTCGGAGCCGGAAAAGAAGGCGGAGGCCAGCAGCAGGAAAAAGAGGATTCCGATCGCTGCCGGCAGGGTAATGCCGATTTCGCTCATGCTGTGGCTCGGGTCAGCCAGTTACCCATGAATGGATCAGGCGCACGCCGAAGTAGGCCAGCAACAGCAGGACATAGGCGGTCAGCACCAGCTGGCTGGCGCGTCGGCCATGCCAGGCCGCCTTCTTGTGGCGGAACAGCAGCCAGGAGAGCACGCCAAAAGAGAACAGGGCGAGCAGTACCTTGTGGTTGAACAGGGCAAAGTGCGAGAACTCCATCCATTGCCACGACAGGCCGGTCAGGATACTGATGCCGATCATCCAGACCGACCAGCGCAGCAACGTAATCATCATCGATTCAAGCTCCAGCAGCGATGGCATGGCCTGGATGACCGGGTGAATATATTTGCGCTTCAGCGCCTTGTTCAGAAGCAGCAGCATAACGGCATAGAAGGCAGCCATGGTCAGCACGGCATAGGCGAGCATCGAGATGATCAGGTGCCCGGTCTCAAGTACGGATGAGGTGCTGACCAGTCCGGTGGTCGAATCATCCGGCAGCAGCGGCATCAGGAGCAACGGCAGGGCCGTGATCGGCAGCAGGAAAAGGCCGAGCCCATGGATGCGGTAACGCCACAGCCCGATCAGATACATCAGCTGTACCAGCAGGGTGGCGATGGCTGCGGCATCCGGGAGCGAAAAGTGCAGGCTGCGGCTGGTGATCGGTGCCAGCTCCCACAGGCCCAGAAGGGTCAGGATGACAGCCAGAACCAGTGCGGCTGTAAGCAGCGGCTCGTTCTTATCGCCGCCCGGTGCGGGCAGGTTCAGTACGCGCGCCCAGACCAGGTAGGCGCCAGAAAGAGTCAGGATTCCTGCGATCGGGAAAAGGGTCATGGCAGTCATGGCAGGTTTATATCCGATGCCAATCTGATAAGCAACGCATCTGTGCCC
>CAZCZU010000080.1:0-4215 GCA_964503475.1 uncultured Zetaproteobacteria bacterium | reverse complement strand
CGCCGCGGGCCATTTCCGATTCCGTGGTTGCGGCCCATGCTTCCGCATCGGATTTGCTTTCAAATGTTTTGCACTGGACAGGGTAACCCTTGCGCCGGACCCTGACCTCCCATTGATATGGACCTCGTTTGCGTATGCTTGCCATGGCTTTCCCTCGGCTGGAATTGTCAAAGGGATCCTAGCATAAAGTGGAGCAGAGTGGAGCAAAAATGGAGCAAATAAGGGTTCCAGCATGAAAAAAGGGCTTACGCAATCGCGTAAGCCCTTGATAAATTTGGTTGCGGGGGCCGGATTTGAACCGACGACCTTCGGGTTATGAGCCCGACGAGCTACCACTGCTCCACCCCGCGTCACGTGATGTGGGGCGAACTATAGGGGCCGACTTCGGCATGTCAACCGACGATGTCAGTCCCGTCTGTTTTTCTTCTTCCTGTCCGATTTTTTGTCCTTCTTTTTCGAGTCCTTTTTCCTGTTGTCGGACGCGTTGCCCTTGCCCTTATTCTTGTTGTCCGACCCGCCTTGCTGGGAGCTGGGAGGCGTTGGGGGTTGAGGTGATGGCGGCGTCGCAGGTGTTCCGGTTGAGGGCGGCGTCGGCGTGGCCAGCGGCGGTAGTCCGAAGCTGGGGAAATGATAGGCCCGTCCCGGATGGGTTTTGGCGTAGAAGGTCACAGTCTGGCCGTCATTGTTGTAGAACCAGTCTCCTGCCTCCTCAATGCCGAGGGAGGCGGTCGCGGCAAGGGCTGAGGGAACGGGTGAGGGCAGGACATCGTTGCTTGCGACGGCACTGCTTCCGACCCGGGTCCACGGGTCGTTGGGGATGGCCGTGAGATAGCCTCCGGTGACCAGATCTTCGATCATCGCCGGGCTGTAATCGTTGTCGATGCTGAAGTCGCGAATCGCCTGCTGGATGGTGACTTCGGCCGCAAGCAGGCGGGCCTGATTGATGTAGATGCGATAGGAGGGCACCGCCGTGGCAGCAAGGATGCCGATAATCGCAACGACAACCATCATTTCGATCAGTGTGAATCCGTGGTTGCGGCGAATCATGGCGCAGCCCTCGCGTGTTCGCTGTAGATCACCCGGGCTATTTCACCGGGATGCACCTCGATTGCCCTCACGCCATGGGCCGCAGGGTCCGGACACCGGATGGTGACCGTGCCGTTGTCATCCCGGGTGAGAAGATAGGGCTTGTGCGTGACTGGATCGGTGGTCGGGGTGCCGGGCTGAAGCATGGGTATGATTTCATCGAGCGCATCCGGAGCTCGTTCGAAGGTCTGCCGGAAGGAGATCGCGGCACTGGCCAGGGTCTGCAGCCGGTGGCGGCATTCGGCGATCCCCTGCAGTTGTGGGGATACCGTGGCGACAGGCGTGACCGGAACCTCGCTCTGCTCGTAATTGCTGTAAATCTGGAACAGGTTGAAGCCGATAAGCAGGGCTGCGACTGCGGCGAGCATCCAGCGAGCGAAATGCCGGTAGCGACCGGGATGAACACCGAGATGCTGCTGGAAGCGTTGTGTTCGTCCCTGCTCCTCGATGATGACCGCACAGCGCAGACAGTAGGTGTCATGCCCCTCTTCGCCGCCAATGCAATGGTCGCAAAAAGGGTCATCGCATCGGGCACAGCGAAATGTCGCCTGCCGGTCGGCATGCGTGGTGCAGCGAATGCCGAGCGGGTGGCGATTGCCTGCCGCGGTTGAGAGAGAGGGCGATGTCTTGTGATGCATATGCTGGGTCATACTGGTTTTCCTGTTTCGTCTCCTTGCTATGCTTTACTATTATAGCCACTCCCCGGGCAATTGCCGCAGGAGGCGAAAGTGCCGGGGGGAGAGGGAGGGAGAGGACATGACAAAGCAGCCGGCAGACAATGAAAAAGAGGCCGCAAAGCCATCGGTGATGGCGGTCCGTGTCCGGTTGATGGACGGTAGCGAACTGCAGGGCACGCTGCCCGGTTTCTCGCCGTTGTGGCGTCGGCTGACGCTGACACTTCCGGCCGTGGATGGGGCGGTGTCGGAAACCCGTTTGCTGGACACCGAGGATGTGGTTTATATCGCCTTTCATCGTTCGGGCGGACACCCGGCCCGGCAGCCGCATCTGGCCGGCCTGAAAGAGGTGCGGGTCAAAACAGTGACCGATGAGGATTTTGAGGTTCTGGTCGTGCAGGGGCAGCAGTATCCCCAGGGCTTCAATGCTTTCACCGACGAAGATGACACGGCGTTCGAACGCATCTTCTTCTATCTGCACGGGGTGAACAGTCGCGAGCTGATGCAGCCGATCGGCGAGGTGCTGGTGAACGAAAAGCTGATCTCCCGCGAAGAGGTGGAGCAGGGGCTCAAGGCCCAGGAAGAGGGGCGGGGCAAGCCGATCGGTGAGATCCTGGTTGAAAACAGGAAGTTGAAGCCGGAGCAGTTGAACGAGGCCCTGCTGCAACAAAAGGGCAAGAAGCGCATGCAGCTGGGCGCCATTCTGATGGAAGCCGGAATGATCAACGAAGATGAGCTGGAGCAGGCGCTGCAGGAGCAGGCCCGTCATCGTAATCTGAAGCTGGGGCAGGTACTCCTGAAAATGGGCATCCTGAGCGAGGATGAGTTGACCTCTGCCCTGGCCCTCAAGTTTCACCTGCCGGTTGTCGATCTCGACGAGTATCCGATCGATCCGCTGGCCACGAGCGAGGTGGACGATGAGTTGATTCGCAAATACCAGTGGCTGCCGGTGCAGGCGGACGATACCAACCTGGTGGTAGCGCTGGCCGATCCGCTGGCTATGGATGCCTTTGCCGCCATCAGTTTCCAGACCAAACGCCGTATCACCCAGGTGCTGGCAACCCCTTCCCAGCTGGCGCGCCATATCGATGAATTGCTCGGCAAAGATATCGAGACGGGCAACTGGCTTATGATGGAGCAGATTCGGGATGCCGAAGAGGGGGCGGGTGATGAGATCGATACCGACGAGGAGCTTCAGGCGGCCGAAAAGGGGCCGGTGGTCAAGCTGGTCAACAAGATCATCCTCGATGGCCTGCACAAAGGTGCTTCGGATATTCACCTGCTGCCGCAGGCAAAGGGGCTGGTGCTGGCCTACCGCATCAACGGTGAACTGCGCGAAGAGCTGACACTGGAGCACTGGGTACAGCGGCGGGTGGTCTCGCGCATCAAGATCGTGGCCGGCATGGATATCTCCGAGCGGCGGCTGCCGCAGGACGGACGCCTTATGATTCGCCATGAGGGGAAACGGGCGGAGCTGCGCATCTCCTGCATTCCCAATGTGCATGGTGAATCGGTGGTGATGCGGGTGCTGGAGAAGGAGAAAACACCCTCCCTCGCCTCACTCGGATTGCGCGAGGAGGATAGCAAGCGTCTTGGGCGGATGGTGCGCAAGCCTTTCGGCCTGATCCTGGCGACCGGTCCGACCGGCTCCGGCAAGTCGACGACGCTGTTTGCCCTGCTGGGCTCCATTATCGACCGGCCGGTGCATATCATTACCGTCGAGGACCCGGTCGAATCCGATATCCCCGGGGCCGACCAGGTGCAGGTGAACAGCAAGATCGGCCTCACCTTCGCCCGCGTATTGCGCAATGTGCTGCGCCACGATCCCGATGTGATCATGGTCGGTGAGATGCGGGATGAAGAGACGGCCCGTATCGGGATCGAGGCATCGCTGACCGGGCATCTGATGCTCTCCACCCTGCATACCAATACGGCGGTCGATACCATTGTGCGTCTGCAGGACCTCGATATTCCCACCTATCTGCTGGCACCGGCCCTGCTCGGCGTACTGAGCCAGAATCTGGTCCGGCAGCTCTGTCCGCATTGCCGGGAAGCGTTGAGCGAGGAGGATGAGTCCTATGCCGTGCTACGCGATCTCGGCCATGAATCTCCGCCGACGTTATACCGGTCCAAGGGATGCGATCAGTGCGGTGATACCGGTTATATTGGCCGCCTGATGGTTTACGAGTTCCTTGAGGTGGGTGACGCCGTGCGCCAGGCGATCCACGATGGCCTGGTCGGCCAGGATCTGCAGCGTGTGGCTGTCGAGGCGGGCATGCGCCCCAAGGGAGAGCATGCCCTGGAGCTGGCCGCCAGGGGCGAGATCGGCCGGGATGATCTGCTGGGCCTGTTGATGTGAGGCTGGCGGTGATGTCGGCCACGTATATGACAGGCAGATACGCTGAACTCTCCCCATTTTTTGGCTGTAGGAATCGATAAGTGTTTGGGATATTGG
>CAZCZU010000079.1:0-4575 GCA_964503475.1 uncultured Zetaproteobacteria bacterium | reverse complement strand
ACGCCCGGCCTTCTGATTCGTAGTCAGATGCTCTATCCAGCTGAGCTAAGGGAGCTTACTTTGTTGTTGCCCCGTCCTGCGGAGCGGGCCGAACCATAACCTGTTTCAGCCATACTTTCCACTCACTGTCGTCAGGCCCGAACATCTCGGGAAATTCCTGATACAGCCATCCGCGATAGACAACCTCATTACCTTTGGCCATCTCCACGAACGCGGCGGGATTATGCACATTTTCGCCCTCGATGAAAGCCCCGGATTTAACCTGCAATCCCCGGGCCAGACCGAGCAGTTTTACGTGCCACCCCTTGAACTCAACCTCCTGATCGGAAGCAAGCTCAACGGTATCGGTGCGCGTGGTCGTCTTGTGCAAGAACACCAGTGTCGCCGTGCCTTTTTCGGCTGCGGCCCACGCCGGTGGCACAAGCTGATCGAGCTGCGTACCGTGCGGATCGGAAGGAGCCGTCATCGGCAGCTCCCACTGAATATGATCCTTCTTCTGCTGATCATCGCAGCCGGCCAGAGCCAGCACCATCAACAGCAAAAGCAGCATGGCGGAGAGAGAGGGATTCGAACCCTCGATAGGTGTTACCCTATACACCCTTAGCAGGGGCGCGCTTTCGACCACTCAGCCATCTCTCCGTTCCTGCAAAAAAAAGCCCCGGCACAATCGCGGAGCTTTCCTGTTTTTCAGGTAACACCGGCAAAAGCCGGATCACCCTTCCGCCACCGTCATCACACAACGGCAACTGGCGGCGGAGTATAAAGCGCCAGACGCGGAAGGCAAAAACTATCTCTGCATCCTCGTCTGTTTCGCCATCAAAATGGCGGAAGGGGTGGGATTTGAACCCACGGATGGTTTCCCATCGCCGGTTTTCAAGACCGGTGCATTCAGCCGCTCTGCCACCCTTCCGTGCATTGGTATATAATAAACAGTAAGCTTACAAGCCTGAGTCAATGGCTTATTTGTCACATTTTTGTCACACCAAGCAGTGACGCGAACGATAGCACGGAGGCATCTCATGGCAACTATCCGGAAGCGTGGCCCCTACCAATGGCAGGCCATCATTCGCAAAAAAGGATACCCCCAGCAAACTCGCACCTTTGAAGAGAAGAAAGAGGCACAGGCCTGGGCCGCCACGATCGAATCTCAGATGATGCGTGGCGCCTGGCTCGATCATGGAGACGCAGACAAAACCACCATGGATGAGTGTCTTGATCGGTATGCCATTGAGGCCACCCCAAAGAAGAAAGGTGCCAAGCAGGAGACCCACCGGATCAACGTCCTCAAACGCTCCATGCTAGCCCCCTGCTACATGGCCAACATTCGCAGCAAGGACGTAGCTGAATACAGGGACGCCCGACTCAAGGAAGGACTGGCAGCCAACACCATTCGAAATGAGCTCAACCTGCTCTCGGCCGTCTTTGAAACATGCCGGAAAGAATGGGGCATGGAAGCGCTACGAAACCCTGTTAAAGATGTCTCACGCCCCTCCCCCGGGAAAGCACGCGACCGCCGACTTTTGCCTGGAGAAGAAGAGCGCCTGCTGGAAGCTGCTCAAAAGAACCGCAGCCCCTGGATATACCCAGCCATAGTAATTGCCATTGAAACAGCGATGCGCATGGGCGAAATCATGTCGTTGGAGTGGCAGCACATTGACCTGGAGAAACACACCGCCCACCTACCCAAAACCAAAAATGGTACAGCCAGAGACATTCCATTATCCGAACGAGCCGAGGGCATCCTTCGCGACCTCCCCCGCTCTCTGAATGGACAGGTGCTTCCCATCAAAATGAGCACAAAGACGATAAGCCACACCTTCAAAAGCGTCTGCAAGGCGGCGGAGATCGAAGGACTCACCTTTCACGACCTACGCCATGAGGCAACCTCAAGATTCTTTGAACGTGGCTTTGACATGATGACTGTAGCAGCCATCACGGGCCATAAGACGCTTACGATGCTTAAGCGCTACACCCACCTGCGAGCTGAAGACATTGCAGCGATGATGCGCAAGGCCTAGCCTCATACTAAACACGCAAGGGAGGCAACCTTGACAAATAAGACAGGTAAAGGATTTGGGACCCCGATCCCAATAACAGCTGCAGACGCACTACCGGCCGCCGGCCTCTTTCCACAAACATTTAATCCTGCTGAGTCGATCTATAATCGACTAGGAAAGTATTTCACCGACTTTGAAGCAGCTTTGGATGATGAGCATGAAATAGGTGTTCGTTTAGTCTCATTTGGTTCATCGGCATTTCACATAGAAAGGCTTGGCTACCATGGGACAGATACGATCACCTTCTATGGACTCAATGAAAAATTTCGTTTGCCTGTATGGGCCAGAGGCAGAAGACAAAGAGTGGTCTCCTCAATTTAGGTACAATCTTCTGGACCTTCGTTCGCATAGCACTGCTATCTCAATGCCTAACGGCATGGGTAAAACCTCTCTGGCCGATGCGGTGATTGCCGTATTGTCGCGGGACAGGACTCTCGTTACTCAAACCAGGGAGAAAATGGCTCCCGCGTCATGTGGTGCGTATTCTCACATCAGGGTTGAGCTGAAGGTTCCCTCAGTTGATATGAACAATGATCTTCTCGTTACTAGCGGGCAGGAAATACCTGGAGAAACATGGGTGTTTGGCGCATGTGGCTTCCGTGGTAAATCACAGTCCATAACCTTCTATCATTACAAGGGCAAGCTTGGCGATTGCCCCGTAGCAAAAGTGGAGGGGCACCACATCACCCTTATGTCTAATGCTAATTTCAAGCAGAGTAGAGAAAGCGTATCTGGCCTTCGCTTTGGTGTGCCCGAATCTGACTGGATAGAGGCGATGACTCCTCACTTTCCAGCACACACCTTGACCCAGATGGCCAACTTCCAGAAGAATGGCGGTGGCGATACCGCCTCCAGCATCTACAACGTCAATAGAAAAGGTAACGAAAAGTACCACGAATCCTTCTTCTACTCGGTCATTGCCCCAGAACTAATGTCTGGTGCGATGAGCGATGAAGACGATGATGGTGATGAGCACTATCTCGAATCTACCTTCATGAAATCAGGTCGAGCCTATATTCGGGCCGAAAATGAGACGAATCGGAGAAAGAAGACGCTTGAGCGCGATGCGAAAACGCTGAATGCGCTTGAAACGCTTTCTGAGAAAGCCAGGAAGGCATTGGAACTGGGCGAAGAGACCCAGAAGCTCTTTGCCAAAATCAGCGAAGAGGCAGGAGTGATCAATCAGTTGATGAAGCGGCGCTTCGTAGGTATCCCGTTTGCCAATGAATTCCCTACTGGAAAGATTGGCGATCTGGCAAGGGGGATTGTAGTAGTCCCACAGGTCGGACCTGTGATTCAGGATCATGTTCTGGCCAAAATCCTCGAAAAAAACACCGGGCATCTTAACCGAGATGCGATGAACTCTGGCGTAGAGAGCACTCGAATTTCGCAACCTATTGAAATCATTATGGATCAACCTATACATGACCAATTCAGTATGGATTTAGGTGGCTGCGAGAACAAGGGCTATGTGCTTGAAAATGCCGTTCAGTTGCTTCGCGACAGGGACGCGGATGTTGAAAACCTGCGATCTGCCTTCCAATGGTTCGCGGAAACGGTTGATACCAACCCCTATCGAAGGGAGTCGCAAGCCTTAGCGGGGGAGATTTCGACACTCCTTGTCAAGATCGAAGATTGTAAGCAGAAATCCGGCGAAGCCATTGCTCACAGAACCAAACTTCAAGCCACGATAACACGGATTGATTCGCTCAAAGATGCGTGGCAATCCTTGATTGAGATGGGATGCTTCAGCGATAAAGAGCTGGCCGATCCCATAGCAACCCATGAACTGGTCAAGGAACAGTTCACCGAAGCGCATTCGGCTGTTCATGATCACGAAAGAAAGGTTGATCACATCAAGTCACTCCAAGCTTTTTATCAGCAAGTGGTTGAAGAATTTGGTGACGATGCAATCCCCGGCGAAATTTTGAGAGACACCAAAGCCCGTCTCGCCGAGAGCAAAGGGCGATTGCAAAAGGCCCGTGCTGAAACCGAAGTGGCAAGAGGACAACATAAAGAAGCAGCGTCCAAAGCCACTGCCTTGGATGCGAATCTCGGAGCTGCAACGGTCCAGTTTGAGAATTTGAAGAGCCTTGCTGCAAATGCGGAGAAGTTTGCCGAGCTGTTTGCGGAGGAGTCCCCCGACGGACTTGAGCAGCGTGTCCATGATGAAAAGAAGTCTCATCAGAAGCGACAGTTTGAACTGACTGAGGAGATCAAGCAGACCTCTTCACTTGTTGAATCGCTGCACTTATTCCGCTCCAAGGCCGGAGATGTTTCTCCCAGTAAATGGATCGAGACCGCTGAAGAAAGGTATCGTGAGTATGTTGGGCAGATTCAGGAGTCGGAGAGGCAGCAGAGTGACCTCAGCCGCCGATTGAATGATCTCGAAAATGAGAAGGTGTCGGCATCGATGGCTTCTGCCGCAGCGTTGGAGTATCTGTCCGGTGAAGGACTTTCTTTGAGGCTGTAAATTGAACTGTGTAAATGCTTTACTCAGCAAGAACTGAGGAAGGAG
>CAZCZU010000078.1:0-4662 GCA_964503475.1 uncultured Zetaproteobacteria bacterium | reverse complement strand
TCCTTTGTCGCTCAGTCAAATCGATCCTTGCAACGCGGGGCGGACCATATATGTCCCCGATTTCTGACTTAGTTGAAAGGTTTTCCACAAAAGACGGAGTACCTACAACGTGGGGAGAAGCTGCTAAATTAAGGCTTAAGAAGCAAGGAGCCACCTTTAGAAACAAATATCCCAATGGTTCGCAGGTTACAGGCTCAGCTGATTAACGTTTTTGGAGAAACCAATGGAACGATTATTGAATGAAAGTGAATTTCCTAAATGGTTCAATTATCCACAAGAATTTTTGCGGTTAATTGATCAAAACCTTTTGGACTTTGATCCTTGGATCATTTTACAGGGAGAGCGCTTGCGAACTCGATTCCATGGAATCCGCGAACGATTTCCAAACAGGGACTTAGTTCCATTTGCGCGAAGGGAAGATAATGATGATGTGGCATGCTGGGAAAATGGTCGGCCAGGAGTAATTATCATTCATGACTTTTCAACATCTGGTCATGAGGAACACGAACATTTTAAAGACTTTTGGGATTGGTTCAGAAATGCGATAGAAGTGATGATTGAATATGAACCTTAAGAACTTCAGCCACAAGAGGTTTGGATTTTTGGATTCGGGGGCGAATTCAACCGTGAAGTGCACCACTTTGTAGTTGATCAAAAACCGCCTCAGGTGTTTTGAATCCGAGGCATTTCCTTGGTCGATTGTTCAGTTTTCTCTCGATCGTTTCAATCTTTGCCTTGGAGAGAGTGGCGATATCGAAGCCTCGCGGCACATACTCTCGGATCAGGCCATTGATGTTCTCCACTGCTCCTTTCTCCCAGCTGTGGTAGGGAGCGCAGAAATAGGATTTGGTGCCCAGGGCCAAATTAAGGCGCATGTGCTGCATGTTTTCTGCTCCGTTGTCGTAGGTGATCGACCTAAGCATATGGTCAGGCAGTCGCTTCAATCGCTTCCGGATGGCTTTGAATGATTCTTCCGCTTTCCTGCTGGGGACCTTGGAGATAAACACTTTTCGGCTCATCCGTTTGAACCCAATGGGTCGGACCAAGCCAATACGTTGTTTTTAAAGCAATAACATTGAAAACAGCCGTATTTTCAGGCCTTAGAGTGGCCTTTTTCGGGGCGAAATGGGCCTTGTAAGAGTTTCAGCCCTTATCCAGTAGCCGGTGCTGCCGCCATAGCCAATAGACGGCCATGAGCATGGCCGCCAGCATCAGCAGGCTTCCTGCCACGTGAGCCGTCATGGCGAGCGTGTGATCGAAATGCAGCAGTCCGGATTCATTGAGAATATATGCCCAGTCATGGAACCCGTACGGAGCCGTAGCTCCGCTGTTGCCGCCCAGCAGCGGCAAGGTCTGGCTGCGGGCATCGTCGATATAGGGGGCGATGTCGAGCAGGCTCTCCCCCAGCCACCAGAGGCAGACCGAGGCACCGAAGGCATCGCGGTATTTGAAAGCCATGGCCACGAGGCATACCAGCGGCATCAGCAACTGCCCCAGCGTACCGCCCAGTGATGTGATGAATGCGCCAAAGGGACGAAACAGAAGATGCCCCGCCTCATGGAACGGCAGATTGATCAGGTGCAGCACACTCTCACCGGCCGCATTGCTGGCTGGCGATGTCGGAATCAGCCGCCAGCTGAACCAGGCGAGCAGCAGGAGCACGCCGATGCGCACAAAGAAATAGAGGCGATTGCCGGGCTCCGGAATCGGCAGGGCCAGCAGCTCTTGCCGGAGGCGAGTCTTCGCCTCCGCCTTGCGCAACTGCTGGCGCTCGTATTTGGCCATGATGATGCCGCACCGGCCACAAGCCGCTTCGCCATCCGCCTGCTCGTATCCGCACTTCGGGCAAATCATCATGTCGCCCTCCTCTGTCGACGGGTCAAGAGGATCAGGCACCAGCCTGTGGAGCCAGCTCCGGGAAATACCATGGCTCGGCATGCTCCGGAATCTTCCAACGCAAGGGAGATTTACTGCTTGTCTCACTCAGCAATCCATCGCGCTTCAACTGACTCAGCAGACGCCGGGCACTCCGCTCCGGCATGCCGGACAACTCCAAAGCCTGCGACCGATCAAGCTCACCCTGCATGAATGCCGCGTGCAGTATGACTGCCGCAACCGGCTTCAGCCCCGCAGCCATTCCGGTAACCCGCCCGTCATTTCTTGCCTGGACATAGGCATCGATACGCCTGCGCAGGTTTCGCAAATCGAGCAGATCGCCGATGTAGGTGACCTGATCGATGGCCGTAGTCAGCATGTAGTCGCAAAAAGCCAGCAGCCCCCTTTCGCTCAACGGGCCGCGGCCATCATAATTTCCCTGACGGGCCTGATCCGCCTGTGCCAGCATGCTCTTGTACTGCCCGGAACTTCTCGCCAGCCCCCGACTCAGGCACCAGGCCCCGTAACTTTCCATGCCCGCCGCCTTAAGTGCCGCATCCGTAAGCAGGCGCACCACTCGGCCATTGCCATCGATGAAGGGATGAATCCAGGCAAAACGATGATGCGCCGCCATGATGGCGATAATTTTGCGATCGCCCTTAAAACGGCTGCCATTAAACACTTCGCAATAGTGCTCCATCACCGCGGGAAGCTGCTCGTCCGATGGCGGCAGATGCTGCCCCACCTTCACCTGGCGTTTTCGCCATTCACCCGGAACAACCCTTTCAACCGCATCACCCTGCTCATTTTTGATGACCCAAAGGCTTTCGGGAATATTGCTGTAGAATTGCTCGTGAATCGCACAAATGAAATCCGGCCGGAACAGGGTTGCCAGATCGGGATTGCTCTCACTTAGCCATCTTTGGGCCTCCATATGCCCCAATGACTCCAACTGCAGATCCCGCCTGGCCGGATCGCCACTGTATTCGCCACGCTGTGCGGCCCGAATCTCATGCGGGCGCGTCGAATTCCCCTCGATAAGATTCGAGTAATAGGAGTTAATGACTCGCATATAGCGTTCCATCGTTGCGAGGGTGATGGGCGACAACAAGCCGGCCAGCTTCGCCGAGTGCCTGCTCAGATCAACGGCCTTATCCGGCAAATCCGATTTTTCCAGAGCCATGTCGCCTGGAATAAACGGTGCAAAATCCTGAACTGATGAAATCATATGAATCGCCCCGGTGCCGCTCTTGCCAGCTCCTAAACCGAACATCAGAAAAATGGCCGGTTCATTGGCCGGATAAATAACAGAAAAACTTGTTGATATAATTAACCATACAAGCCTTCGACGCAAGGGAAAAGGCAAAAGATTGGCCGGTTCACTGGCCGGTTGTTTATTTTACACCGAGCAATGAAAACGAAAAAGGGCGAAGCAACGTGAGTTGCTCCGCCCTTTGATGTGTGGTGGCGCTTCAGGGACTTGAACCCCGGACACGCGGATTATGATTCCGAGTCTGTTTGTTTATATTTAATAAATACTTGACCACAAGGCATTTATTGGGGCATAAATGGGGCACGCAAAGTGTTTCAGGAGCCAAAAATGGCGGTGGAAAACAGAGGCCCATATCAGTGGAGAGCGCGCATCAGGAGAAAAGGCTTTCCCGCTCAAACCAAGACCTTCGAAACCAAGGCTGAAGCGGAAGCCTGGGAGCGCATGATCCTGAGCGAAATGGATCGCGGGGTCTTTATCGCCCGCGCAGTCGCTGAAAGCACCACCCTTCTCGAATGCCTTGAGCGATACGAGAAAGAAATCGTCCCACACAAGAAAGGACAGCGACAGGATCTAAGTCGCATCCGCATCCTTAAGTCCCTGACCATTTCACGATGCTTTATGGCCAGCATCAGGGGAAGCGACGTCGCAAACCTCCGGGACCAGATGCTTGGCGAAGGAAAGTCTGCCAGCACCGTCGTTAAATACCTGGCCATCCTCTCCCACCTTTTCAATATCGCCCGCAAGGAATGGGGTATGGAAAGCCTGGCCAACCCTGTCGATCTCATCAGGAAACCCACGGTCAAAAATTCCCGTGAACGCCGATTGGAGGATGGAGAAGAGGAAAAGCTACTCAGGGCATGCAGAGCACAAGGGAACATCTGGTTAGAGCCCCTGGTGATCCTTGCCATCGAAACAGCAATGAGAAAGGGGGAGATGCTCGGCCTGGACTGGAGCAATATCGACCTGGATGATCGTGTTGCATTTCTGAGTGACACAAAGAATGGTGAAAGCAGAGAAGTCCCTCTTTCACCTCGCGCTGTTCAGATGCTGAAAGCCCTTCCCCGCTCCCTATCCGGTAAGGTGTTTGGAACAACCGACTACGCCACCCGAAAGGCATTCATCAAGGCCTGCAAGAATGCCACAAAGCCGGATGGAAGCCCCGAACCAATCATAGGCCTGACCTTCCACGACCTGCGGCATGAAGCAACCAGCCGTCTGGCTGACATATACCCCGCACAGGACCTTGCAAAGATTACCGGGCATAAAGACCTTAAAATGATCCTAAGGTACTACCACCCTCGCGGAAAAGATTTAGCTAGAAAACTTCTTTGAGACCAGATCGGTCGCTAAAGAAATACGGCAAATCATCAATGGAATAGCGGGATTCAATCCTTTCTTCCATACGACTACATATATTGTAACGAGGATCGGAACAAAACCCACACTTATTGCATACCAGCTTTCCACATTCTGCACAGCGCTCGTCTTTTCCAAACACGAGAGGGTTTATCCCA
>CAZCZU010000077.1:0-4890 GCA_964503475.1 uncultured Zetaproteobacteria bacterium | reverse complement strand
TATATCGACAGCTGGCTGGAACTGCTCAAGTCGGACTCCCGCGCCATTTTCACGGCGGCGTCCAGAGCGCAACAGGCTTGCGACTTTCTGCTCTCCATGCGGGAAGAACAAAAGCAGGCAGCGTAATTCAAAACCAGGCCCCCGTTCCCGGGGGCCTTGATTTTAAGGCATTTTAGACTGAATCGAGATTCAGAACTGAAATCGTTTCATGTTTCTCGAATTCCAACCATCGAGAAATGACTTACGAGAAAACACTGTGAATTCAATATCTTTTCAGGGGGGTGAAGATAGAAATACCCTGTCCCTCATCTACTTCTCGCAGTGATGTTTATGGGATGGCTCGGTGCGTGTGCTCACAGGCATGCCAGCCCAGTTCTGCCGCCTTTCGCCGGGCTCTTGCAGGAATGTCATCGGCAATGAAGTGCTGATGCAACACTTGCACGCCGATCAAGTGATTGATAAGGGTATCGAGCTGGGTCAGGGTGGTGACAGAGGTGCCTGGTGCTTCATGTAACTCAAACAGGGCTGACACGCCTTCTGCGTCCAGCAAACCGGTCGCTTTGATGGCATCCGGGCTGAGATATTTTCTGGCAAGTTTCCGCATTGCGTTCCATTTGTTTGGGTCGGTATGCGCCGGTGGCGCCATGAAGGCGAATTTTTCGCGTTTGTACAAGGTTTCGGGCAGAAGCCCCTTCATGGCCTCACGCAGTACGTATTTCTCGGTGCGACCATGGATGCGCATGGAGGGTGGCAGCATAGCCGCATATTCAGCAAGATGGTGATCAAGAAAGGGCGGGCGGGCTTCCATGGCGTTGGCCATATCCACCCGATCCCCACCCCAAGTGAGAATCTGGCCTTCAAGCATGGTCTTAATCCACACGTACTGGGCGCGATCCAACGGATGCCGGTTTTTCATTGCGTCGCTATCAAGTGCATCGGCAATGGCTTCGCCAGGTGAGTAGCCGTCTAGCGCTTGTCGGTGAGTGGGATGAAGCAAATCCGGCACTCGTTTACCGGCAGCTAGCCAAGGCTGCAGGCAGGATGGTGTAAAGCCGATTTTGGCGGTTAGCGCAGGATCTTCAACAGACTCTTCTGTCAGCATGGCGCCTTGGAAGAGTTTATTGTTTTCGGCAAGCATGGCCTCCCATTCACGACGCTCATGGACAGACAGGTGATCCAGACCATGCAGAAACATGTCCCGGCGGAAGGCCGGATAACCACCAAATAATTCATCGGAACCTTCGCCGGTGACTACCACCTTGTAGCCGGTTTCGTTAACATGGCGGCTCATGAGTAATTTGGCCACACCGAGCGTATTGTAAATGGTGCGTTCGGTATGCCACAGGGTTTCTTCGAAATAGTCATACAGATGGTTTGCATTGAGGAGCAACACGTCCTGATCGGCGCTGGCGGCCTTGGCCATTTCACGGGCGATGGGTGTCTCGTCATAGTCAGTACTATCAAAACCAATAGTAAAAGCCTTGACCGATCCTTGTGTGCTGGCAGCGGCCAGGCCGACGATGGAGCAGGAATCAATGCCGCCCGAGAGATAGCAGCCCACTGGCACGTCCGCCTCAAGGCGTAACTGTACCGCTTCGATCAGGCCTTCGCGTACGCCTTCAATATATTCAGATTCATCGGCAGATTCTCCACGTGCATCTTCTTCCGGAAACGGCATATCCCAGTAACAATGTTCTTTGATCTGCAAACCACCATCACGCCGACGTACTGTAAGAACATGGCCAGGCTTGACCTGATGCACACCGGCAAAGGCTGTGGTGCCCGGCACGATGGTTTGCATCAGTTGGTGGTAAAGACCGGCGGAATCGAACTTGCGCGTCACTTCCGGATGGGCAAACAACACCTTGAGTTCGGAACCGAACACCATGCCACCGTTAATTTCGGTCCAGTAGAGCGGTTTGATCCCGAAGCGATCGCGCACCAGATGCAAGGTGTCGTCTTCACGGTCATAGAGCGCAAAGGCAAACTCACCCCGCAGATGTGGCAAGCTGTTATTTAGCCCCAGTCGCGGATACAGGTGCATAATAAGTTCGGAATCACTCTTGGTGCGAAAACGGGCGCCCCGGGCTGTGAGATCGGCCCGCAGGCGTTTGTAATCATAGAGTTCGCCGTTCTTGGTCAACATCAAGCGCTTGTCGGCAGAGACAAAGGGCTGCCGTCCGCGTTGTTGATCCAGGTCGATAATAGAGAGGCGGGCATGACTGAAACCGACACCCTCCATGGCCTGCCAGCCGAAGCCGTCAGGGCCACGGTGATATTGAATGGCGGCCATCGCCACGAGGGTTTCCGGATCAACGGGGCGGGTTCGGTCTGCGTATATAAATCCTGCTATTCCACACATAGTAATCTCACGTAAAGGTTTTTAAAATGGAAGACAACAGCGCCATGCGTATGAACACTGCACCACGGGCCTGGGCGAAGTACCAATTATGTGGCGTATTGTCGAGTTCGCGTGCGAGTTCCTGGCCGCGTGCCAAAGGGTGAAGAATAATCGCGTCCTTCTTCAGCGGCGAAGATTTGTCCAGGCGGTATTGGCTGCCTAGTTCTTCATAGTCATCACCGAGCCAGGTGATGGTGTTTATATATACTACATCCAGAGTCGGCAACTCTTTATTGAGGTCGGGGCTGACTCGTATCGTAAGACCTGCCGCTTCAAGTTCTTCGCGCTGACCGTCAGCAAAAGGCAGTTCCTCATCGCTGACGATAACGACTTCAGTAATCGTGCTGGCGAACAGACCTAACAACACAAGCAGGCTACGCACCGTGCGCATGCGCCCCGGTACGCCGATAATGCTAATCCGTATACGTTGCTCATCATCAATATCCGGCATGCAAAGTGAAGGCCGCCACTTGAGCAAGGCATAGATATCGGCCATCGCCTGGGTGGGATGTTCATCGGTGCCGTTGCCGCCGTTGATAATGGGAATGCGCAGGGCTTCCAGCATCTCGTACACGGCACGCTCGTTACTGTCGCGTAACACCACCAGGTCGCCATAATGATTCAGCATTTCGCCCACATCGTAGAGCGACTCTCCTTTGGCAATGCCTGTTGAGACAGGATCGGTAATGGACATGATGTCACCACCCAGCCGGTGCCAGGCACTTTCAAAGGACAATCGGGTGCGGGTACTAGGTTCATAGAAGGCGCTGATGAGGATTCTGTCTGTTAATGGGCGGGTGTTCATCTGCGGTTGCGTTTCATAACGAGCCGCCAGTCTTGCAAGTTGCAAGAGCTGATCACGAGTGAACTGTTTCGCAGAAACCACTGGGCGTTGCGCCAGATCAAGCAATGGCGTCAGATCTTCATCAATTGTGTCCAACAGGTTTCGGGGACGCTCAAATCCCTGGGTATCCAGTGTGGGTGCCTCAAGCGGTTGCTGCAGGAGGGGGTTAAGCTTTTTCACCATAACTTTCCCTTTAACCAGTCTCTAATCCAGAAAATCACCAGCACGATGGGAGTCAGCACGGTGAACAATGTTGAAATACTGACCAGCCAGGCAAGAGCGGTTGCGGAAATAATCATCATTAGGCCTCAGATGAATCAGCCAGGGCAGACCAGTCAAAATCGCCAGGGCGTAGCCAGGTGCTCAGTAACACAATGCCCATAGAAACGGCGGCTGAAATAAGGGCTGCCACATAGAAACCGATCAGGAAATAACTGGCCAGGCCAACAGCAGTTCCTGCGACCATCGCCAACGCGGCACCCGTTGCGTTTGCACGCCGCCAGAACAGGCCTGCTACGATAGGCCAGATGGTGCTGGCTACAAACGCACCGGTGAAATAGAGCAGTTCTGCCAGTGTGGTAAGACGCGGCAGGCACAATAGCCAGGCGAATACGCCCAGTCCCAAAATTACCCAACGCGCAGCGCGGGCGAGTTCAGCCTCACTAGCCTGTGGCCGGAAATGGCCTTTATAGATATCTGTCAAGATAAGGTCGGAGGTGGCAGCCAGTAGCGAATCCAGACTGGAGGCCAACGCGGCAAACACCACGATAAACACCAGGATCGCACCACTGGCGCCCAGCAGCTTGGCGGCCACCAGCGGCCCCACCATGTCGGCGGCAGGCACGTTGAGTTCCAAGGCCGGAACCGTGAGGGCGATGAATCCAGCCACTACCGGGATTGGCATCCAGAATATACCAGCGATGAGGTAGGCCCTGAAGCCGACGCCCTCACGAAAGGCGAAGGCCCGGCTCCACCAGACATTTGAATGAAAGATTTCGCCGACGCCAAACAGCAGGTTATTGAACAGGAACATGATGGCCGCCGGCATCAATAGATTGAGCAATTCAGGTCGCTCATCAAGCA
This sequence comes from uncultured Zetaproteobacteria bacterium, assembly GCA_964503475.1. Taxonomy (GTDB): domain Bacteria; phylum Pseudomonadota; class Zetaproteobacteria; order Mariprofundales; family Mariprofundaceae; genus CAZCZU01. The sequence goes on along the minus strand of CAZCZU010000077.1, from coordinate 562 downwards.
CGGCCGCATGCATGCGTTCGAAGCCAACTTCGGTGATCGCCAACCAGGCCAGAATGACAATACCGACAAGAATGATGAGGGATTGCAGAAAGTCGGTACCGATCACTGCGCGCATCCCACCCAATACTGTGTAAAGGACACAGACCGCCAGTATGACGCTCATGCCGATGCGATAATCGATACCGGTCAAGGCGTTGACAAGCACGCCGCCGGCCATGCCCATGGAAACCAGCCAGCCAAAACCGTAAAACAGCGAAATGGCCAGAAACACCCGCCACGCGGTCTTGCCATAACGCAGCCGAATAAAATCCCCGCTGGTGTATCCGCAGGGCATCAGTGCATGGATGCGTTTTGCCAGCGGGGCAAACAACATCAGACCTACCGAGCCGAGGGAATAGCCCAGCATACCCCAAACGCCCATCTGCAAAGCGAGTTGTGGCGCCGCCATGGTGGTGTTACTGGTGACCCAGGTGGCCATGGCGGTGACGGTGCCCAGAGCCAGACCGACCTTGCGCCCCGCCAGCATATAGCCTTCCAGCCCAACCGCACGGCGGCCCAGGTA
>CAZCZU010000076.1:0-5549 GCA_964503475.1 uncultured Zetaproteobacteria bacterium | reverse complement strand
CCAATATCCCAAACACTTATCGATTCCTACAGCCAAAAAATGGGGAGAGTTCAGGAAGCCGCATCATAGATATGTTCTATGATTTCATGCATGAGTCGATCATCTCTTGCCGGCATTGCTTCGGCTTTGGCCATGATTTCTCCCCCTGAGTATTAGCACTCTATGTGGCATCTACTCATCCGCCCTCATCAATTTTGATGAAGGCGCAGTAGGCGGAACCTAAAATACCATATGAAACAAGTGGATTCATTAAGATTAATGAGAGATCGCACGCGATATCATTAATATTAATGATGAGATGGAGGGTGTAAAAGGCGCAAATCTCTTCCTGCGGGGAATATCCCGTTAACAGGAGGAAGAGATGTATAATTTGTTGAATTCACCAAAGCCGATTCTTTATGTGCCTTCGTTTCGCATGCAAAGGGATGGTTATCTGCTTCGCACTATTCGGAATATGGATGAAATGGAGGACGTTTATCGGCTGACTTATCGTTGTTATGTGCAAAAGGGATACTGTAATAAAAATGATAGTGGTATGCTGATTCACTATCCGCATCTGGATGATCTGTCTGAGACTAGGGTGTTTGTTGCGGAGGATGATGTAGGCAAGTTGATTGGTACCATATCGAATACCATAGACAGCCAATATGGCCTGAATATTGACGAAGACTTTCTCGGCGAGATAAATCAAATCAGGAAGGAGAATAGGGTTCTTGCGTCAACGTGGCGCTTTGCAACTGACGAGGCGCACCGTTCTCAAGCGCGGGTTGCCAGGCTATTGCTTGATGGAATGGTGGCATACATGCATGCAACCAATATCGAGACCTGCCTGACGACTGTGCATCCTCATCACGAAGCCTTTCATTCGCGCTATTTGAATTGCCGGACGGTGGCCAAGTCAGAAGGGCTTAAAGATGTGAATTCTGAGGCCCTTCTTATGCGTTGGGACAGTCATCGTTGCCCGTTAAAAAAACGCCTTGCTGTTCATATCAATGACAATGCAAATAACCTGGGAGGATACAATGTCTAAAATTTCTATGGATCTTACACCAATTTCTGAAGCGGTTGCCTCTTTTCCCTGGGATAAAAAAGTGGCCTATGCCGAGTTTATTGCCCAGACCTATTATTATGTGAGGCACTCGACCCGTTTGTTGGCGCTGGCTGCCGGCATGATCGAGCCGGGAAACCGCAAGGCTTTTGACCGCTTTATCAAGCATATCGGTGAAGAGCGAAACCACGAACTGCTTGCTCGCCGGGATATGGAGGGGCTTGGCTTTAATCTTGATGAGATGTCGGAGATGCCGGTGACCCGCCTGTTGTGGGAACCGCAGTACTACAAAGTGATCCACCAGAGTCCGATGGCATTGATGGGCTACATTTTGCCGCTAGAGGCGCTGGCTGCCAACGAGGGCGGTAAGGTGGTACAGGTGCTTGAGCAAACCTACGGGTCAAAATGCCTTCATTTCCTGCGTCTGCATGGAGAGGAGGATATCAAGCATGTTAAAGATGCCATTGCCCTGACCGAGTCGCTTGGTGAGTCAGACCTTCTGCTGGTTCAGGAAAATATCGAGCAGACCGTTCTGGCTTATTCGTTATTTCTGAAGGAGATTGCAAAAAAGGCCTCGTGACCTTGATTTGAAAAAATAAAGCCCCCTCATCAACCATAATGATGAGGGGGCTTCTTTTTGCTGCCAACGTCTGCTGTGCATGGTGGAAGGCCGTGTGAATCTCTGATGACTGCTGCACTGGAGTGGATAGGTGCTGCGTCTGAAAGAGGAGGGACGTTGTGCGATACGGGGAGAAACTTTTTAGTCCTGATAAGAAAGCCTTTTTACACGAGGTATGGGGTGACGGATTCGAGGCGAGAGTCGCATCGGTCGGAATTGTTACTGCGTATGCAATGGCTTATATCGATGAAAATTACCACAAGGTGTTGTCGCGGGAAAAAATTGCGGCCTATCTGGATATTTCGCCCGATTATCTGAGTCGGCTCTTTCAGCGCGAATGCGGTATGCGTCTGATGGCCTATATTGCCGCGTACCGGATGTACCTCGGGCAAAAATATCTATCCGAGCATCCGCGCATGAAGGTGAAGGATATTTCCCTGGATGTCGGTATATCGGATGCGGATTATTTTTGTCGATTGTTCAAGAAACACACCGGCCTGACTCCGAAAGAGTTCAGAGGCCGTTCGCTTTCTGTCCGAACACTGATTTAGCAGTCGACCAGTTGCCTCTTGCGGGCAACGATCGAGTTGTGTGACTCTTCACTTTGTTCCGGGGAGTAAGGGCCAGCAGCTTTGTATTCAGCTCTGATGTGACGGTGTCAGCTTATAGTTGCAGGGCATGGCGATAGGGTGATTCCAATGATAATAGTTTCGTATAGGTTGATATATAAGTAAATGGTAATATACTTATGCCTTAAGTGTCGCGCATATTAAATCGTAACGAGGCGATCATGGCATATGAAATCGATCAACAATCAGTCACCAGGGCTGAGAAACGTTTTAAGGAGACCCTTGCCGAAAGTGATATCGTTGCAGCCGTCCTTTCGACATCCGGAGGCCGGATCCTGGCCTGGGGGAGTAAATTCGATGCGATACTGCCAACCGACATTGCCAAGATGGCAACCTATATCACCAACCTGGGAAGCATGCTGGCGCATGGTGAGAGCTCAACACGCTATAACCGGACGGTATGCGATATCAAAGGCAACCCTGTCATCATTACGACAGTAGCAAGGTTCCTGCTAACCGTCGTGGGCGATAGCCATGCCAATATCGGCAAAGTGGTCGGATATGCAGAGCAGTTAGCCAGTGACTTTCGACATTCGCTGAAGGTGATTTCCGACGTTCAGGCAAATGATGCAGTTCATGCTGGCCCGGATAGGGAAGAGACCCAACCCAGGATAGCAAACGACAGGTTTGTCTTTGATGCCGACGGCTTCACGGAAAGGGTTCTGGCAGATATTGAGGCTCAGAAAAATCAGCCGGCTGTTTAAAGCAGCGTTTCAATTAACGAGGCTCAGGCAACAATTGAAGTGCGAACCTCATCTGCCTTTTCCTGGCCGCACAGGCGGGACACCAGGCGCAGGGCAAATTCGACGGCAGTGCCGGCACCACGGCTGGTGGTGAGGAAATCGTCTTCAACGACGGCTTCGTCGACGTACACAGCCGACGGCGCCAGCTCCTGTATCTGTGCCTTGACGCCGGGGTAGGAGGTGACACGCCTGCCATCAATAAGGCCGTAAGCGGCAAGTGCCGTGGGAGCGGCACAGATGGCGGCAATCGATTTGCGCTGCTGGCGCAGGCGCTCCACGATCTCCTTTACATTGGCATCATCGCGCAACAGGTGGGCATTGGGCAGGCCACCCGGAAGTACCACCATCTCCCACTCATCTTGCATGACATCCGTCAGGGAGGCATCGGGCTGAATGGTGATGCCGGAGCGCCCGGTTACCGTTGCTCCGTCGAGGCTTGCCGTGCATACCTTCAGCCCGGCACGGCGCAGAATGTCGACCACGGCGACAAATTCGAGCTCTTCAACGCCCGTGGTGAATGGAACCAGTACATTCGTCATGGTTTATAAACCTCCCGTTGCCATTCCGATGGCAGCACACCTTTGCTGGCGAACGTAAATGCTTCGTGCATGCGCTGCAATACCACGGCCTCGCGTGCATCGGTTTCACCCCTGAGCAGGGCCGCAAATTGCTGCAGCAGTGATTCAGGGCTTTCAAGTGCCTCACGCGGATAGGGTGATGCTCCCGCCTCAGGGAAGGCAAGGGCTGAAGAGCTGCCTGCTTCCTGGGCCAGTAGCACCTTCTGGCGGTCGGCATACAGCTCAGGATCGCCTTCTGCTCCCATGAAGACCAGCGATCGAGGCTGACCCAGTAGCTTGTTGGCCTCGGTCATGTGTTGGGCATAAGGGGTATGGAAAAAGCCGTTCAGCTGTCCCTGGCAGGCGAGCGGGTTGAGCAGACGGGCAACCGTGTTGGCAAATGTGCGCACGCCCAGGCGCGGGCGCAGACCGAAGATGGTAAACAGAGGTGGACAGATGTCGCCGAGATCCGCGTAGACAATGCCATCCTGCTGCAGGTATACAGCTGCCTGTTGCAGGTCCGAAGCGCGACGAACTCCGGCATGCTGCAGTGCATCCCAGGCACTGATGCGCCCATCGATATGCTCAACCCCATGGACGAAAACGGGAATGCCTTCATCGCGGACCTTCAGGGCAGCAGCCAGATGTACGGGAGCGGCACGCCGTTTGCCGGCATAGCAGGGAAGGTCTACGCAGCCGGCAGGTGCATGCTGTTTTCCATAGCCGTCGATGTGTGTGCGGGCTGCTTCAACGAAACCGGCCAACTCGGCCGGTGTTTCGCCTTTCATGCGCTGGGCGATCAGGAAGGCGCCCAGTTGCAGTGCGTCTGCATCCGGCTGCATCAGTCGTTGCATCACCAGGCGCGCTTCATCCCGGGTCAGGTTTTCGGCACCGTGCTTGCCGCGTGCCGCGCGGCGGATCAAAGGAGCGATATTCATGGGCCGACTTGTACCACCAATCCGGGGGCGTAGGCTAGAACTGGCGCGATCCGGTAAGGGAGAGACTTGTGGAACAAATGCATTTTTTGGTGATCCAGCATCTGGATATCGAACCGCCGGGTGTGATCGGTGAGGTCATTCGAGCCCAGGGTCATCGCCTGACAACAGTGCACCCGCACAAGGGCGATGCATTGCCTGATGATTTCAGCGATGTTGCCGGCCTGATCGTGATGGGTGGCCCGCAGTCGGCCAGTGACGGGCACCTGCCGTATATCGAGGCGGAACTTGGTCTGCTGGCTAAAGCCATTGCCGATGATCGGCCGGTGATCGGCATTTGTCTGGGAGCCCAGCTGTTGGCCAAAGCAGCCGGTAGCAGGATTCTTCCCTCTCCGGTGCGGGAGTTGGGCTGGTATCCGGTGGCCGGGACGCCGGATGCTTCCGGCGATCCTCTTTTTCAGGAGCTTGCTGCAACAGAGGTTGTCGTTTTCCAGTGGCATGGCGAGACGTTCAGCCTGCCGACAAAGGCCAGACTTCTGGCGACCCATCCGGATGTCGCGCAACAGGCATTCCGTCTCGGCAGTTGCCAGTATGGCCTGCAGTTCCATGTCGAGGTGGACGCGGCCACGATCGAGGCATGGATCGATTATGGAACCAGCGAACGTGCCCATCTCGGTGATGCAGGGGTAACCATGATTCGCAACGGCATCGCGGAGCATCTGCCGGCCATGCAGGCATGGTGCCGGCGTATGACGGAGCAATGGCTGGCCCTGGCAAGGCAACGGTGCAAAAAACACTGACAAGTGTATAACAAAGAACGATAATCGCCTGCCGCACATGCGGGGGTACTTTATCCCACTGACAATGAGGGCTTGCATATGGCGCCGCTTGCGCTTGAGGCCGATGGCGAAGGCCTGTTGCCGCCGGCAACGGCCGACCGGATTATTGAAGGGCTGGCCGGCCCGAGCCTGTAAATCTATCTGTGTAAATAGCCATCTCAGATTCTCTCCGGCATTCG
>CAZCZU010000075.1:0-5572 GCA_964503475.1 uncultured Zetaproteobacteria bacterium | reverse complement strand
CTGATGTGCCGCTCGGATCTGCTGCTGCTCGATGAGCCGACCAACCATCTCGACCTGGAGGCCGTCGTCTGGCTGGAGCGGTGGATCCGCGACTATCGCGGCGCATTGCTGCTGATCTCGCACGATCGCGATTTTCTCGACCGCTGCGTCAATCGCATTATTCATATCGAGCATCAAAGTATTTATCTATATAGCGGGAATTACAGTGATTTCGAGCGCATGCGCAGCGAGCGCCTGGCGCTGCAGCAGGCCAGTTACGAAAAACAGCAGCAACAGGTCGCGCATATGAACAGCTTCATCACCCGCTTCAAGGCCAAGGCCACCAAAGCCAGGCAGGCGCAGAGCCGGATCAGGGCGCTGGAGCGGATGCAGATCATCGCGCCGGCCCATGTCGATTCACCGTTCTCGTTCAGCTTCAAACACCCCGGCCTGATTCCCAATCCGCTGCTGCGCCTGAACCGGGCCGCGGCCGGCTACGGCGATATGACGATTCTGAATGAGCTGTCGCTGTCGCTACTGCCGGGTGAACGCATCGGCCTGCTCGGCCCCAACGGCGAAGGTAAATCAACGCTGATCAAACTGCTGGCTGGCGAACTCGCTCCGCAGCGGGGCAGCAGAGATGCGGCCGCCGAACTGGCCATCGGCTATTTCGCCCAGCATCAGCTGGAACAGCTGCATGACGAGCTCTCCCCTGTCCAGCATCTGATGATGCTCGATGATGCGCTCTCAGAGAAGCAGGCGCGCCAGTTTCTCGGCGGCTTCGATTTCCGCGGCGATATGGCGCTTGCGCCGGTCGCGCCGTTCTCCGGCGGCGAGAAGGCGCGACTGGTACTGGCGATGATCGTCTACCGGCAGCCGAACCTACTGTTGCTCGACGAGCCGACCAACCATCTCGACCTGGAGATGCGGCATGCGCTGGCACTGGCGCTGCAGAGCTTCGACGGTGCGATGGTGCTGGTATCGCATGATCGCCACCTGCTCAGAAGCGTCTGCGATTCGCTGCTGCTGGTCTCCGGCGGCGGAGTTGCGCCGTTTGACGGCGATCTCGATGATTACGCAGCTTGGCTGCTGCAGCAGCGGGAGAGCGCGACCCCGGCAGCCGATGCCGGGACGCGCCCGTCCCACAAGGCCGAGCGGCAGCGCAAAAGCGAACAGCGCAAAGCACTTCAGCCACTGCGCAACCGGGTCAAATCGCTGGAGCAGCAGCTCGATGAGCTGCAACAACAGTTGCAGACGCTCGAGACAGAGCTAGCCGATCCGGATCTCTACGACGGCACATCGGCCGGGCGGATCAGGGAGCTGAGCGAACAACGCCGCCTGCTCGATGCGAAGATCAGCGAGTGCGAAGAGGCGTGGATCAGCGCCAGCGAGGAGCTGGAACTTGCCGGCTGATGCGGAAGCGGTCTGGTCGGTTTATCTGGTACGCTGCCGCAACGGCCACCTCTACACCGGCATCAGCACCGATGTCGAACGTCGTTTCGCCGAACATCAGGCCGGGCGCGGCGCAAAATATCTGCGCGGCAAGGGGCCGCTCGCACTGGTCTACCGGCAGCAGATCGGTTCGCGCGCCGAGGCGCTGAAGGCCGAATATCGGATCAAGCAGCTCTCCCGGGCCGCCAAGGAGGCGATGATCGCCGGCTGAACGCGCTTTTGTGACGCCGGCCACTGCCCCGCCGCTGCCGCTGCGCTTGTATGCACTTCGACAAGCCAAGGAGGTACGATCATGGAGAGATCAATCAAAACACTGCTGGTCATCACGCTGTCGCTGTTCGCGCTGCTGAGCATCACCGCGCCGGCCACGGCCGCAGAACGGAAAATATCGCACGAACAGGGACTGTGGGACAAAACCCGCCACGGCGCGACCGCCGTATTCGAATGGAGCGTGGAAAAATCGAAACAGGGGTGGCAAGCCACCCGCGAAATCGCATCCGACAGCGCCGCATGGACCGGCGCACAGCTTGGCCGCGGCTGGCAGAGCGTCAAAAACAGCGTATCCGCGCCGCAGCACTGAATCCCGCCCGCCATCCGGCACACAGGGCGTCCCGTCGGGGGCGCCCTGTTCTTTTTTCATCCGCCGTTGCGTGATTTCGGCGACCGACCCCGTTAGGCTTGCCGCATTCCCGAATCAAAAGGTTGGATTATGCAGATTGAATTCACACTCGCCCCGTGGGGCATGACCTTCGCAGCGCTGATGTATGTGATCGGCAATGGCGTCTGGACCAACCATGTCGTCCGCCACAAACCGTGGATCGGCTGGCTGCTTTGGGGCGCCAGCTCGGCAGCCGTGATTGTCATCGCCGCGATCATCGAGCTGCGCCTGAGCGGCAGCAGCAACGGCGTCTGGACGCGGCTGACATCGGTCAACGGCGAGAACCACTGGATTGTGATCATGCTCTATGCGCTGATGTCGGTGCCGGGCGCAGCCGGCGTGCTGTTCCGCCAGAGCGTCGTGTGGACCCGCATCGGCGTACTGGCGATCGGACTGATCGTATTCATCCCGCTCGGCCAGCAACTGCATGACCCGAACGATTCGCGCCTGTTCCTGAGCCTCGGCATTACGCTGACAATCTGCGGCCTGTCATGGCTCTGGTCGGTGCTGCTCGATTGCGAACCGGCCCACCAGCGCAAGACCGTACCGCTGGCCGAGGCGGACAAATGAAACACTCTGTTGCCCGCGCCGGTACGCTGGTCGAGGCGCTGCCCTATCTGCAGCGCTTCGCCAACCAGACCATCGTCATCAAATACGGCGGCAACGCAATGGTCGAGGAGCAGCTGAAGGCCAGTTTCGCCACCGATATCACGCTGCTCAAACAGGTCGGCATCAATCCGGTCGTCGTGCACGGCGGCGGCCCGCAGATCGGCAAACACTTGGCCAGAATCGGCAAGGAGGCGAAGTTCATCAACGGCATGCGCGTCACCGACTCCGAAACGATGGATGTCGTCGAAATGGTGCTGGCCGGTCTCGTCAACAAGGAGATTGTCGGCAATATCAACAAGGCCGGTGGCAAGGCGGTCGGTCTCTCCGGTAAGGACGGAGGCCTGATCTGCGCGCGCAAGATGAAGATCGAGAAGAGCGCGCCGGAACTCGACGTGCCGGAGATCATCGATCTCGGCCATGTCGGCCGCGTGCATGCGATCAACACCGAGATCCTGACGGTGCTCGAGGATGACCGCTTCGTGCCGGTCATCGCGCCGGTCGGCTTCCACAAGGCCGAGGGGCTGAGCTACAATATCAATGCCGACCTGGTCGCCGGCGCGATTGCCGCGGCTCTCGGCGCGGCCAAGTTGATCCTGCTGACCGATGTCGCCGGCGTTCTCGATGCGGAAAAACAGCTCTGCTCGCAGCTGAGTCCGCAGGCGGCCCGCGCGATGATCGATGACGGCGTCATCGCCGGCGGCATGATCCCGAAAGTGCAGTGCTGCCTCGACACGGTCGCAGCCGGCGTCAGTCAGGCTCATATCATTGATGGGCGTGTACCGCATGCGTTGCTGCTCGAGATCCTCACCGACGAAGGCATCGGCACCGTTTTCAGCAACGCGTAGCCGCGGCATCGCGCTGAAAGCAGCTGCAATCAAACAGGTGAACTTTGGCAGCGGAGCGTATATGCTGCGCCCCCCTTCAATTTCGAACGAATCAAATTAATGTACAGGAGAAACACCATGGCTCTAAATGTCTATTACGACAAGGATGCTGATCTTTCGATTATCCAGAACACCAAAGTCGCAGTCATCGGCTACGGCTCGCAGGGCCATGCCCACGCCAACAACCTGAAGGACTCCGGCGTTGATGTGACCGTCGGTCTGCGCGTAGGTTCGTCCTCGGTTGCCAAGGCGGAGGCCTCCGGCCTGAAAGTCAGCGGCGTCGCTGAAGCGGTTGCCGGCGCTGATCTGGTCATGGTGCTGACTCCGGACGAGTTCCAGTCCGACCTGTACAAGAACGAGCTGGAGCCGAATCTGAAGCAGGGCGCAACGCTGGCCTTCGCGCACGGCTTCGCCATCCACTACAACCAAATCGTCCCGCGCGCCGATCTCGACGTCATCATGATCGCGCCGAAGGCGCCGGGCCACACGGTGCGCAACGAGTTCGTCAACGGCGGCGGCATTCCGGACCTGATCGCGGTGTTCCAGGACGCCAGCGGCAAGGCCAAGGATATCGCCCTCTCCTACGCATCGGCGATCGGCGGCGGCCGTACCGGCATTATCGAGACGACCTTCAAGGACGAGACCGAAACCGACCTGTTCGGCGAACAGGCTGTGCTCTGCGGCGGTGCTGTAGAACTGGTCAAGGCCGGCTTTGAAACGCTGACCGAGGCCGGCTATGCGCCGGAGATGGCCTATTTCGAGTGCCTGCATGAGCTGAAGCTGATTGTCGATCTGATGTATGAGGGCGGCATCGCCAACATGAACTACTCGATCTCGAACAATGCCGAGTACGGCGAGTATGTAACCGGCCCGAAGGTGATCAACGAGGAGTCGCGCAAGGCGATGCGCGAGGCGCTGCACAACATCCAGACCGGCGAATACGCCAAGCAGTTCATCCTCGAAGGCGCAACGAACTACCCGTCGATGACCGCCCAGCGTCGTCTCAACGCAGCCCACCCGATCGAGCAGACCGGCGCCAAGCTGCGCGGCATGATGCCGTGGATCAAAAAGATCGTGGACAAATCGAAGAACTGATTGTTCCGACGCATTCAAACCAGCAAGCAACAGGAGGCCCGTTCGGGCCTCCTTTTTTATCGCTGCGCCAATATTAGAAGCAGATCAGCAACAGCATCAGAGACAGCGCTGTATCATCCGTTGCTCACGCCGATGGCTCAAACACCCAGTTTAGAGGATCCTTTGCGGTGATGTTGAACTGGGGGGCATTGCGGCCGAATGCTGAATAAATACGCCCGCGCCGGTTTTATCCGACGTCACGGCCGTGCTTCCGGCATTGGAGAGCGCGGCGGGGTTGCCGTAGAGGGATGTCTGCGATGGATTGGCCGTACTGAAGCCGGGCACGCTGGCGTTTGTCGGCTGCGCTCGTGCGGATGATGTCGCCCTGTTCATCTGCGCATGCCCAAATGCCTGCGCGTCCTGGAAAGGTCCGGCATGGGCGCTGGCCATCAGCCATGCCATGAGCGCGCAGACCAAGCCGATGATCGCCCATCCGGAGATGGGCATTTTCCCCCGACCATTCAGATGGCTCATCGCCTGCTTTCCCTGCCCCGCGCGAAAAACCCGGTCTTGAGCCGGTCCAGATATGCATCCGCGCGGGATTGGGCTTCCGGCCTGCGCGTCTTCATGGCGCGCAGGGCGTAGTCCATGCTCACATCCCCGGAAATCTTCAGGTGCCTCGGGATGAAACCGTCACCGCATGACGGGCACTCATTCTACAGCAGCAGAACGAAACTCGGAACATTTGATACATGAGGGTGTCCTGAATTTTGTGTAAACGGTTAACTTGACGGATTATTCCGTCTTACTCAAAGGAGAGAGTATGACCGTTTCAAAACTACCCCCAGACCTGATCGATGATCTGCTATCAGATTATAAAAAGCCCGAGGATCTTCTTGGCGAGAATGGTATTCTC
>CAZCZU010000074.1:0-5951 GCA_964503475.1 uncultured Zetaproteobacteria bacterium | reverse complement strand
TGGAAACGCGTGCTATCCGGCAGGAGCCGCGATACATCAAAATACTCCGGTCGGCACAATAAAAACGGGTATCAGGAGCCGAATGCCAGATCAATCAGCCAGGAGCTACTCCCCAGAACAAGCGGACCGATCAGCGATTGCAGGACGCCGGTCAGCAGAAGAACCACGACAATCAAAAAACCGTATGGCTCCAGCCTGGCCAGTGCATCTGCTGCACGGTAAGGCAGCAGGCCGACAGCAACCCGCCCTCCATCGAGTGGTGGTAATGGCAGCAAATTGAATATACACAGGACCATATTGATGATAATCGAGGCCTGACACATCAGGGCCAGCGGCTTGACCACGGCGATCATCGAGTCCGGCAGGAGGGTAACCAGCCACAGCAGCAGTGCCGACGCACAGGCCAGCAACAGGTTCGTGACCGGCCCTGCGGCCGCCACCAAAACCATATCGCGTTTCGGGTTGCGTAACTTGCGATAATTGATCGGTACCGGCTTGGCATAGCCAAAGACGAATCCGGTATTCAAGACCAGCAAAACGAGAGGAATCAGGATGGTTCCGACCGGGTCAATATGCTTGATCGGATTGAGCGTCAGGCGCCCCATCCAATACGCAGTATCATCGCCCAGCCGGAATGCCACCCAGCCGTGCGAAACCTCATGCAATACAATGGCCAGCAGCACCGGCAACGCCCAGATACTGATCCCCTGAATCAGGCTATTCACATCCATCCGGTCACCTCAGTGCACCCGTGCATCCCCGACAAAGCGTCGCGAACCAGGGCTGTCTGGATACAGCAGTTAGAAATCGAGTTGATCCAGATCGATCGATGCAGACTCGTCCGTCGCTTCCGCCGCGCCAGAGAGCAGAATCTCCTGCAGCAATGCCATCACCAGCATGCGATTATCCTCGCGCTGACGCGCATCGACGGCAAAGACCGGGATATCGCCCAGATTGAGGCGCTGTGAAAGGACATCGAGCCCAATCGCATCGGGCATATCCTGTTTGGTTGCCCCGACAACCACGCGAAAATCGGGCAGGTCCGACCACACCTTGATCATCTGCTCGGCCTCGGCCAGGGCACGTTCGGAAGCGGAATCGACAAGAAAGATGCCGCCAAGAGCGCCCTTGGAAAGAATCTTCCACATGAAATTGAAACGTGCCTGCCCGGGGGTGCCGAACAGGTGCACATCCAGACCCTCATCGGCATGAATAATGCCGAAATCCATGCCGACCGTGGTCATGCCCTTGTACTGGGCCAGCTCATCCGTTGTGGCCACATCCTTGCCCGAAAACTGTTCGTCGCTCACGTGCTCGATCAGCGTTGTCTTGCCGGAACCAAAGGGCCCGGTCACCAGAATTTTTACAATCATTGAACTTAAGCTCCCCGTAACCGTGCCATGATTCTGGAAACGACCGTGGCTGTTTCCGTGGGTTGCGTCACCGAAGCAGCGTCGTTGGCTGCCGCGGCTCGCTTGATAGCCGGAAGCAAATCGCCGAGACAATAGATGGCAATCACCACATTCATGCGCTTGCGCAACTCCACATTACCGGAAGCCTCGTCGAAGTAGTCGGCCAGATGCACGCCATCCGCGGCCATGGCCATCTGATAAAGGTGCTGGAACAGGCGTTGGTATTCGAGATTGAAGCGGAAGGTAGAAGTAAAGCGGACCGTCACCGCAGGAAGCTTTGAAAACATCTCGCGATAGGCCAGCAGCCTGTTTTCCCGCAGATCCAGCTCCGCAATCGCCTGTGAAAAGGCCAGCCGGGGCAACGTCGGAATCGTCATCCCCTCATCCTGTCGGCCGATGGAATCGACCCAGTTAAAGCGGAATACCGGCCCCTGCAAAATCGTCGCCAGGCTTTCGGAAACATTTTCGCCAAGCAACACACCCCGATCGAATGTGATGACAGCTGCCCAGTCACGCCCCTCGAATGAGGCGATGCCCGAACGCTTCTCCATGATCACTTTGCGCAACAGGGCTATATGCTTGAGGTCTGACTCTCCCTGTTCGTACATTGAAGGGCGCCTCCTTTGTCTACAGACGGATGCATTTACGTTATCCTGCCACCATGGAAAAGACAACCATCGTCATAGGAACTGCCGGCGAAAAAGGATACTCGGTTGCAGAGATCGAAGCCCTTATCCGCACAAGCAGCCAGGACCTGCAACATGGCGGCACCTTCACCGGCAAGCCCGGCACCCAGCTGCACATTACCGACGAATCGGTACTGAAGCTGCAAACCGACGGTGGCTTTGATACCTGCGACATTGCCGAGTCATGGTGCCAGAACATGCTCAAGAAGGGACGGGATGTCGGCATCTACCATCCGGCAAAAACCTGGTTCATTCATCTGGATGGCAATATCTGGCGCCTCGGCAACATCACCCCGCGCATGCAGCCTCTGCATGTCGCCATCGAGGAAGTATCGGACGAAATCGCCCTCAAGTGGCTACTGCATGTCTCGACACTCTACCTGCAGCATGCGGCCCGGTTTAATGAACGACTGGATGAAGGGCTATCGAACTTTGGTCTCGACCGAAACGGCTCGATCTACTACCTCGATGATGATTTCTACTCATGGGACCACTTCCTATCCTTCGCAGCCATGCTGGCCGGCTGGTTCCGCCACTACGCCGATTCATGGCTCGATGAGGAACGAACCCGACGCTTCGGCAGCAAGCTTTCCCGGCGGGCCAGCGATATTTTTGGCAACATCAGCGATGCCGACCCGGCCCGTATGCTGTATGAGCATATGGGCTTCCAGTTCACCGCCGGCAATGCATCCGCAAGACTGGCCGTGTTTCGCGATGCCATCCTGCGCCCCGATCCGGATGACGACAGCAGTATCATCATCGTAAACAGGGTTGAACCTCTGATGCCCACCATCATGGACGATGAACAATGGTTTAAGGAAAAGGAGCCTGTCGCCCTGCTGGCCGACATACATGCCAACATGCCTGCCCTGGAGAATATTCTCAACCGCCTCCGGGCCGAAGGCATACGGCGCATTCTCGTGGCCGGCGACATCGTGGGTTACGGGCCCCATCCGAATGAATGCATTGATGCATTGCGCAGCATTGATGCGGTCTGCATACGTGGCAACCACGATCACATTGTCGGAACCAGCACCGTGCCCGAGACCCTGCATGGAAGCCGGATGATCTCGACCCAATGGACCATCAACGAGGTCGACAGCAACCGCAAGGCATGGCTGCGCTCGTTGGCCCTGCAATGGCATTCAGATGCATGGATGGCTCTGCACGGCGCCCCCCAGGATCCGACTTTTTTCAATGCCTATGTGTACGACCGGACCGCCGAATCGAACCTTCACTGGATGATGGATCGAAAAATCCATTATTGCATTCACGGCCATTCGCACCTGCAGGGGGTGTACGGCGTTAAAAACAAGATTTCCAGCTATTATCGCCATAGCGGCCCCGGCACCGTGCAGCTAGATGACTACCTGCTGATTTGCCCGGGCTCGGTCGGGCAGCCACGTTGCGGCACGCCGGGCGCCGAATACGCTCTGCTTTATCCGGCCGAGGAGCAGCTGGAATTCCGCAGCATCGATTACGACATCGAGACAACCATCACCGACATGAAGCGCAAAAAGCTGCCGGCCGATCTGATGCAGCGTCTGCGCAACGGCCAATAAAAAAGGGAGCCGTACGGCCCCCTTTCCAACTCAAGTACATTTAAGCTTACGGGCAGAGCGGTGCGACCGCCGAATTGGCCCGACGCACAGCCGACCAACCCATGCCGAGATTGGCCGAGCGGTTGGTAATCAGCACCAGCAGCGCATCCGGCTTACCCTCGACGATCATCATGAAGTGATAGGTACCGTCGGTGGTCATCTGCACCTCCTTGATACTCTTCGTCACCTCTGCGCCACGCTGAGCTGTCAGCAGCTTTTCGACCGTGGAAATAGTCTTGCCACGGAACATATCCACAGCCGCGGCCGCCACCGCGTCAATGTAAGCCTGCGTAAAGTACGGGACATTATGGTGCGCCCCCAACATCAGGCCGGAACTCAGGTCGACAACCGCACAGGCAAGTGCGCCATCCATATCATCCACCAGTTGTTTCATCGTATCATTCAAAGACATAGTCGACTCCTCTCGTATCGCCACCTGGAAAACCATTCATGGCCACTTTTCCCTATCCGGCACTCATTAACAAGCTACAAAACATGTGGATAAACTGATATCGACCGGCCTATCCTTCAACATCAGTCCCTTTCGGCCATATTTACGGACAGAGAGGCGCCACCTCGACGTTGGCGCGGCGTACCGCAGTCCAGCCCATACCGAGGTTGGCCGAGCGATTGGTAATCAGTACCAGCAGTGCATCCGGCTTACCTTCGACGATCATCATGAAGTGATAGGTACCGTCGGTGGTCATCTGCACCTCCTTGATACTCTTCGTCACTTCCACGCCACGCTGGGCACCCAGCAGCTTTTCAACCGTGGAGATCGTCTTGCCACGGAACATATCGACTGAGGCTGCCGCCACCGCATCGACATAGGACTGGGTAAAATAAGGCACATTATGGTAGGCCCCGAGCATCAAGCCGGAATTCAGATCAACAACCGCACAGGCAAGCCCCCCATCCACGGTCTCTACCAAGCCTTTCAGTGCATCATTCAATGACATCGATTATCCCTCCTTTTTACGCAGTTCCTGCAATTCTTTCTTTACTTGTTCGAGCAGGGCTTCGGGATCGTTCAGGATCTCATGCCCTTTCACAAAACCCTCATCCTTTTTCGCCAGAGCGGCAATCTTTTCCGCCGTCCTTCGCGTAGCGGAAAGAATCATGCCGATATTCACATTCGATTGTCCAACAACCGTAAGGATTAACTCGCCGGCATGCAGCACCACCAGAGTACTCGACTCCGCCTCGCTGATCAGATTATCTGCGTAGGCACGCCCGGCCTGACCCGCCAGGGCATCTGCCAGCGAGAGCATGGAGGCACTCATGGCGGCAATGGCATCCGCCTCGATCGACTGGCTATGTGCAGCATTGGCGATCAGCAATCCGTCAGCAGTCGCCAGAACAGCGCCATCGACCAAATCGAAATCGGCAATAAAATCTTCCAGCGACTTCTGATAGAGACTCGCGTCAATACCCGATTCCAGATCACTTATTCCTTACTCTCCACACATGGCATCAAAGGAACTGCGCCACGTCAGCGCACACCCCTTCCAGAACCTGGCTGGGCTTGGAAGGCAGCTTGGCTGTCCCCACCACCAGCATAAAACTATCCTGACGCACCTCAAAACTGCGCATCAGCAAGGCATAAGCACCCTTCTTGGGGATCAGCAGCATGAAGCCCATGCCATCGCCCAATTGTGCTGCCTTGGCAATCTTGTCACCGGACTCGATGAAAGAGGGAAGGCGGGCAGCCAGCTCCGGCAACTCATCCGCCCCTGCCTCACAAAGACTCAGGCCCTCGCTGTTCACCACCTCGATCCAGGAGAAACCGTGCTCCCCCAGCAGCTCTTTCAAACGCTCTTTCAGTGACACACAGCCTCCTCTTTCAGCCAACCCGAATCCGACAAGCACGAACGGTGCCGTTCAAGGCGGCCGCACCATGCACCGCCCATCTGAAACAAATCTGAAGCCAATCTGAAGGCTCCCTCCGCCGTCCTGCTCCGCAAACGCCCCCCTCAGACCCAAGGGCACGCAAACGTACCATTGCAATAATGACACGATTATTACGGAATTAGAATGAATGAGTCAACTTAAACATTAAACACTTCAGCAAAGTTATTGATGATAAATGTTTTTTTATCAAGCTCAAACAAACCCACTGCCGCACTATGGCTATGGCAGAGTGGAGCGTAAATAGCACAATTGGACTAGAGCCTGTTAACACTCATTCCGGTGTTGCCGCTGTTGCCCCAAACCGGGCCAATCAAGGCGCGAGGGATGAAATTTGGTGCCTC
>CAZCZU010000073.1:1371-6005 GCA_964503475.1 uncultured Zetaproteobacteria bacterium | reverse complement strand
TGTGAGGGGGGCCCGCAAATGACTTTCTGGCATCACAACTGCCCCGTTGACGGGGATATATCCATAGCAAAAGGAGAGCCTTGTAACTGGTGCGGGGCTCGGGAGCACACTACAAATATAGAGGAGGAATAATCAGATGACTTTTGCAAATTATCTTGAGGACAAAGTACTCGACCATATACTGGGCAAGACGGCCTACACCATGCCCACTGTGTATGTGGGACTTTCCACGGCAGACCCGTTGGATGACGCATCGGGGCTTGCCGAACCTTCGGGCGGAGGTTATGCTCGTGTGGCCACTACCGGCGCTACATGGAACGCGGCGGCCCTTGGTTCGGCGAGCAATGCGGCGGCCATAACCTTCCCGCAGGCCACGGCTTCATGGGGCACGGTGACTCATTTTGCCCTTTTTGATGCGGCCACTGCAGGCAATATGATTGCCTCCGGTGCACTCACGGTATCAAAAGCCATCGGGAACGGCGATACGGCCAAATTTGATATTGGCCAGTTAACCACGACTCTGGACTAAGGAGGAAAAAATGGGAGATTTCATACAGGATAAAGAGCGGATAGATATGGGTATCGCGGTGGCTGGATACAAATCACAGTTGCAGGACATCGCAAGGCAGGCAGCCTCAATCTCGATACAGATATCAGATGCCAAGGCGAAAATCATCAACGGAACTATTTTCACCACACAGGACAAGGCGCTCATTACGGCTCTTGAGAAGGTGGTGACCGACCCTGCTTACACGGCGTTTGTGACACTCGTACAGACGGGCGTGATATAAATGCCTGCTCTGTCTGGATACACATATTGGAAGGTCATTACCGAGGCGTATCAAACGGTCATCTCGGCGAACCAGACCAACATAACTCTCGCTGTCCGCATAGACTCTACGCATACCAACTTCTGGGCTCATCAGGACGGGCAAGGGGGTTATGTGCGCTTTACGCTCACCGATGGGACGACACTCCTCAACTTCGAAGTCGAGCGCTACGACACGGCGAACAAAATCGCCGTCTGGCATGTTCAGGTGCCGACTCTATCTGCATCCGTTGCCACTCAATATCAGGTGAACTATGGCACGGGCTCGCCCACGGACGGGAGCAGTGCGTCTGCCACTTGGGATAGTAACTTTGCGGCTGTATATCATCTCAACGCCAACGCTCCGAGCGGCGCTTTTGCCGATTCGACGAGCAACGGGAACAATGGAACCAATCTTGGCACCACAGATGTTGCTGGGCAGATAGACAGAGGGCGTTTATTCACAGCATCCTCATCCCAATACATCTTTCTGGCAAATTTCAATTTCAGCACCGGACTCACGGGCGAATGTTGGGTGAAACCGAGCACCATCACCGGCCAGATGCTGGTTGGAGAGGAGCCGAGTTCTGAGGTGCAGTTTGTTATTCAGGGTAATGGCGTCCCACGCATCAGGGTAGATACCGTAAACGGGAACCCACGAATATCGGATGGAACCACAGCAGTTACAACGTCCGCATTTTTCCACCTGGCATATACGTATGACGCAAGCACATCTACATTAGATGTGTATGTTAATGGCGTTAAGGAAACCGTTTTAGTTAATACCACTGGCTCAGGAAACATCATTGACAGAAATATCGTCACCAGATTGGGCGCGCGGAGTGATGGCTTTTACTACAACGGCATCATGGACGAGGTCACTATGTCCGATGTCGCCCGTTCCGCCGACTGGATTGCCGCCCGTTATCACTCCGGCCTCGGTGACCTCCAGACCATCGGGGCTGAGCAAACCGCATCTGGCTTTGTTTTGCTCAGCGGTACGGCTACGGGGCTCTCGGCTCTAACTGGTTCTGAAACAGTAAATTATTCTGCCTCGGGCACCATAGCAGGGCAATCCTCTTTGACGGGTGGCATGAGCGCCAATCTTGCCTTGGCGGGCACGACCGCCGGGCTGTCAGTGCTGTCTGGCACTACGGGCCTCATGCGGAGTATCAACGGCACTACCTCAGGGCAATCAGGTCTTTCAGGCATACCAGTCGTAGATTACGGTCTCAGCGGTACGGTTGCAGGGCAATCCGCTTTGACAGGCACACTCAGCGTTTCTGGCTCTGGCATTATCCTCCTACAAGGCACAGCGGCGGGCCAATCCAACCTCTCGGCGGGGGCCAGCGTGGATTATAGCATCGCCGGAACAGTGGCAGGGCAGTCATCTATTACAGGGACGGGCGCGCTAACGCTTTCTCTGACGGGTAGTATGGCAGGAATTTCCTCATTAAGCGGCACAGCGGCCCTTGTCGGCAAAGGTGCGCTTTTCGGTATCGATGGTTTCCCGCAGGGGAAGACTGTGGAGTATAAACTTGTCAAGAAAGATGGCACTGTCACGCGAAACTGGACGAGCACGAATGTGGTGGAGGTACAGGGGCCAACGCTTTCCGCTTATTACGTCATCGATGAACTCGCCAATGAGACGTGGCAGGGTACAGTGTACTTCAGAACAACAGACCTCGCAACAGAGAAGAGTTATATCTATAATGGCACCCCGGACAACGCAGGCATCACGGCCATCAAAGCCAAGACGGATACTATCAACTGGCCTGACATTACCGACCTGCATGACGAGGCCCTCGGCAAGTGGGTCCTTGACCCCGCAGGCAACACGCTAACGCTTTACAAGGCTGACGGCGTGACCGTGCTGAAGACATTCAACCTCGGCTCCACCACGGCTACGGTGCCTAACTACATCTCGAGGACGCCGGCATGATAGTCCTAAAGGGCTACGGCTCGTCTTACATAGTTACGCAGGGATACGGGTGGGCGGAAGCGCAGGCGGCCATCGCATATCCAACCCCCATCAAGCAACCAAAACAAAAAGCCCACGGCTGGAACCGCCGCAGGCTCTTGCAGTGGGGTGGAAAGTATAAGCCCCGATAGGCCTCCCGCCTATCAGAACAGCGCCACGTCGTCATCTTCCACAGGAGGCTCAACCTCGGGAACCTGCTCGGCGATTACCTGGGCGGCAACGGTGGTGCCACTGGAAGGCTTGGGCTCCTCGGGCTCAGGCTCAAGGTCGTAGTTCTCGTTGTCGTGCTCAAACAAGTTCGCAAGGTCACTGCTGGTGAGAAGCCTCTTGGCAAGACGACGAAGAGCGGACTTTCTCCACATCTCGTTACCAAAGTCACCATCCCATATCATCTTGGTCTTGGCAACTTTCTTGACCGCCGCCACCTCGTCAACGTTCATCTCCTCGTAGGCCGTGCCATTGTCGTTAGTGATGGCATAGGCGTAAGCAAGTATCGGGGCACCACGGTTCTTCCTTGCCTTGCGGTGTTTCCAATGCGGGCCATGCTCATCTATCCACGAGTCAAACTCGTCATTTTCACACACCACCTCGGCCTGCACGGTCTTGTATTTGCCCGTGGAAAGTATCTTCTTGACGATACCCTCGGCCATAGGCATATACTGGACGGTGTTTTTGAAGACGACTAGGGCCGCCTCTCTGCCATCAAGTATCAGACCATCGGCCGCAGCCTTCATGCAGGACACATAGAGAGAATTGCGGTTGGCCTTGAGCAGGTCTGGATTGCTCTTGATAGCGAGCATTACCGTGTTACGGAACTTTTCGCTCTCAATGGACTTTGGCAGAGTGCCCCGCAGTGCGTCGTCCATCTTCGCCAAGTTGGCCTTCACTTCCTCGTAGGGTGTTATGGATTTAGTCATGGCTTGCCTCCTTCTTTACAGTAAGCCTGAATTGGCGATATCCCTTCCTGCCGCCTATCTTCTGCCCCACCATGTCAGGGGTGATAACCTTCGGCGGCGTGTCCTTTGTCATGCCGAGCGAGAGCGTCATGTTGCCCTCGGGCCAGATAACCTTGTTGTATTCATCCCCCACCTTGTCAAGGATGCGGGCCTTCATCTCTTTCTTCTCCTGCTCGTAGAACTTGGCCTTGGCCAAGAAAAGGTCGTAGTCTACAAGCATGGCCTGCAACTCCTCATCAGCCTCCATGACCTTGACCCCCGCCGACTGGTGCATGGAGATGATGAAGTCGGCGTCCTTCTCATACACGGGGGACGGCGGCTCGTTGGCCTCAATGGACTTCCAGAATGTGTGGATACGATGCCTGATGCGAAGGCCCATGGCGCGGTCACGGTTGCGCCAGATGGTCTTCGGGTCGTTACCGCCTACGAGCGCAACTATCAGGCAGAAGTCCATGCCCGCTACTTCCATCTCGTGCTGAACCTGTATTTCTATAAACGGTGGCGCCTCTTCCTCGCTCCAGACGTTGCGATACACATCCACGCCTACATTCTTCACCTCCATCAGCCCCACGTTGCCGTGCTTGTCCGTCATCTTGTAGTCAAAAGACGACCCCATGCGGGGCTCCTCGGGATGCGTGAGATACTCCTTGAAGGGCTCTACCTCAACCCCGAGGTCTTCGGCCATACCCTCTGCGATAGGGGCCTCGAACCTACGCCCCCATTTCATGCGGTTATTGTCCTCAACCTCTACGATAACGCCGTCCTTCTTCCTGTGCCAGAGTTCAAACTCTGTGGTGCGTGGATGCAGACCGAACAACGCCGCCGACTCTGTTGATGTCACGGCCTTGGTGCGGGCCTCAAGCCACTCCTGTGTGCATGCCATTATTGG
>CAZCZU010000073.1:0-1271 GCA_964503475.1 uncultured Zetaproteobacteria bacterium | reverse complement strand
CATCTCACACCTCCTTAAATATAAAAGCCCCTGTAGATGGTTTCTCGGCGAGAGAGTTTTTCTACAGGGGCTGTGTGCCCGTGAGGGGCAACTGATAAGTTGTCTTACTCTCTCGCCTACAACGGATACTACTAAAATCCTCACGGGTTGTCAAGAAGTTTTTTTAAATATTGCGCGTCTGCTTCAAATGCCTCTTCGTGCGCGGTGGTAATTCCACCACTTCCTGTAGCCAATTCATGAGATGGTGATGCTCGCGACGTATGCTCATGCACTTCTCGGGGTTCTTCAGCCCGCCGGCCTTCTGCCATTCCTTGTCCAGTTCCTGAACCCGTATCTGCATAGCCCTGATTTGAGGGTCTTCCGACGGGCCATCTGTGTAGTTTTTCATGGCAGATACTCCTTGAACATATGGCACTCACGGATAATTACCCCGTCTATGCGCTCGTTGTTAGGCTCGGTAACGTAGTAATTTTGACCAGGTTTTATCGGCGTTACTTCCCTGCCTATGCGCCATACGGAGTAGGGCTTGCTTCGTTTGTCCTCCCTTACTATAGCACAGGGGATGCCTCTTTCTTCGAGATGCTTAAACCAGTTAAGGCACATATTCTCCGTAAACAAATGTCTCGACATCCTGAACGCAGGATATTCAGGCAGGTCTTTGAAGTCAGGCATTGCTTCCCTCCTACATTTATGGTAAAGTTGATGTGAGCGATAAGACCGTCGTGGGTTGTCTATGATGCGCGGTCATAGCATAACAAGCCCACGGGGCACGCTCAACATATTCGGGCGGTCACTGAGTCATTCGGGGGCCGCCTATTTATCCACTATCTCCAATGCTTCTTGCACACTATGTGCCACTCCTGATACGCCGCCAGCCCCCTGGACCATCTTCAGAAAATAACGCTGTCTGTCCGTGGGGTGCTTGCCCTCGCACTTTACCTCAATGGCGAGAAACCTGCCGTCTGGCATGATGCCAATAACGTCTGAAGACCCTACGCACAGGCCGAACCTCACAGCCCTGCCATGTCGGTCTTTCAGAACACCCGTGTTGTTGCGGAAGGTGATTATCCCACGCTCACTTAACGCTATCCTTATCCTGTTCTGCAACGTCGTCTCTGGGTTTTGCTTTCTTGCGCCTCTCAAGTAAGGCTTTCTGCGTCTTGGATGCACTCTGACCTCCTTTCCACCAATGGTATTTTTCATCGCTTGCAAACGGTATCACCACGTCACCGCTGCGCTCAAGCCACGGATATGTGCGGGTGCGGTAACTC
>CAZCZU010000072.1:0-6519 GCA_964503475.1 uncultured Zetaproteobacteria bacterium | reverse complement strand
CAAAGCCGCCCCGGCTCGGCTCCCCGCCTACTTAAAAGGGTACGCTTCCACCGCCGTTGGTGATACCGCCGACCGGCAGATCATCTTCGACTTCCTCAACTGCCGCCTTCGGCGCGACTGCGCTGACCCAGTTGCCGGACTTGTCGCCCATCTCCCAAATGCCAACCTTAATCAACATCTGCTTGCCTGCAAGGTGGCGCGCCAGCTCGGCGTCATTCGGCTCACCGTCAACAGCCAGCAGTCCGCCGCCAGCGTTGGTGGCGATAGCTGCGAGCATCGTCATCTGGCGCTTGCGCTTCGCAGGATCGGCATCCTCAACCTTGACCTTCTGGAACACTTTGCGGTTTGCATAGCGCGAAGGCTTGAGTGCCGTCCAGGTGATCTTGATCGTGCGGACGCCTTCATATTCATCCCATGCCGCCGAGTCAATCACCGCGAGCAACTGCGTGCCGTCCGGGATAGGCTCACCGCCGCCGATTGCGACCGTTCCGTCTGTTTTTTCTGCTGCGTCAAAAAATCCCATTATTCTGCTCCTATGATTTTTAGTAGTGGGTTGGTGCCCATCGGCACAGGTAACGCCTCGGTGATTCCGTAGCGATTCTTGGAAACATTGGCGGCGACAGCGTGGCAAACAAGCACCCGGCTCCCGTCAGACAATGCCTTCTTGTTCTCTGTTGCGAACGTCTCCAGCTTCAAAAAGCCGACCAAGTCAACATCATCGACGTATGACTGCACGCTGCGTTTGCCGAGGCGTAGCTGGTAACGCATGTATGGCTCGCAATCCGGCAGCTCGACGACCTCAGTGTCGCAATGCGCGACGAACACGACATTGATGCCCCTCTCGCGCAGCATTCCAGCGGCACGGCGAACCCTGGCGTGCATACCAGCTACCGCAGCCAATCCTGCGCCATAGCCTCCAAGCGCTTGGTTGATGCTCTTTGGCTTCTTCGGATCGCTGGCAATCACGTCCTCAGTAAACATGCGTTCCAGCGCGGTGACAGAATCCAGCACAACAGTCTTATAGTCGTGCTCCTCCTGAATCAGCGCGGAAAGCTGGCCCCACAGGTCGTCAGCGGTTTTCAGTACAGGGAACGCATCAGGGCGCTGCTCATACGGAATGGCCTGCAATCCATCCTCGGCTCGGATCACGACAGGGCGCGGAAACGAACAGGCGAGGCTTGTCTTGCCTACGCCTGCATCGCCGCAAATCGTCATGATTGCTGGGCTGTCCTTTGGTTTTGATATTTGATCAAGCATTTGGTTCCTCCTCTTTCTTCTTCGCTCTCTCTGGGGGCGAACCTTAGCATCATCGTTTCGCGCGTGCAAGCGTTTGTGCAAAGCTTTTTTCACTGTATCATTTGCGACCATAAAACAACAGGGGGCAACAAATGACTATTTGGCAGGAAAAGATCGCACGGCTTATGGAGTATGGAAAAACGCAGGCGCAGATCGCGAAGTTTTGCGGGGTTCGCGCTTCAACTATCCATCACTTGCGCGTAGGCCATACAACTGACCCGTCATATTCCGTGGGTACGAAGATTGACGAGATGCTGGAAGTGCTAGACGTCTGAAATCTTGTCGAGCAAATAGTCTGGCGGCGTTTCGGCAATAAAGTGGCGCTCAATTGCGCCGCTTGCGCCGTCGCCACGGTCGTGCTTTGTTTCATCTTTCCACCGTGGCGGGTCGATGCACTTGTGCAGCGGTTCAGCGAACCGCCAGCTACGCACGGCCAGCGGGTCGATCAGGTCGCCATATTTGCCCATGCCTGCATGTAGTCCATGCTCGTACCCTCGCCGGTACGCTTTCTCGGCCTGCTCGGCCATCATCTTTAGTAGTCTCTTGTTCATGTATTCACCCCTTGAGAATAAAGGCGCGTGCGCCTCTCTGCGTTGTTGATTCGGCCAGCATGCCGATATTACAGAGCTGTTGCAGCGCGGCATCCAGGTCGTCCGTTGTGCGCTCTTTGAATCGCCCCTTGAGCACACGCTGTTTCAGCGCGCCATAGCCAATCGGGGCGTCCGTCGGTGTACTACTCACGATGCGCGACAGGAACGCATCGGCCATATCGTCGCTGTTCGCGTTCGCAAGATGTGTGCGGAATTGCAGGTCGGCGTCGATCAGGGCGCGGGCATATTGCACGTCGGCGGTGCCGATAATGCCGTTTTCCATGCCCATGATCATTGAGATTTTGATCACCTGCTCAAGGCAGCGCCTGGTAATCGCGCAAAGGCTGCTCCGCTCTTTGTAGTCCTCGCCTTTCTCGTGGTAATAGCGGTATGCTTCTTCCAACAGCTCCATTGCTTCCGGCGTTGCGTCGATCGGCACAATATCGCCGTGGCGCTTCACCCTTTTGTCGGCCATGTCGAAATGTCCGCCGCGGTAAAGGTTTTGCAGCGTCATGATCGCCCCGTCTGGCGGTGGGGCGCTTGCCTTTGCCTGCTTCTCCGGGTTGTCCTCGTGCTCCTTCATAATGTTGGCGCGTGCAAAAAAGCCATTGGAGATATTGTCTGTTGTCACCAACGGGTCGAATTTGTCCGGCGTGGTAATGCCGAACATGCACATAAACGGCTCGACGATCCCATTCGCCAGCGCCTCCAAGTCCTCAATGGCTCTGTTCAGCTCCGCCTCGCAGTCGTCGCCCTGATCGAGCCGCTTGTTCAGCGCGGCGATCCGCTTCTGCATGCGCTCCTCGACAGCCTCCTTCACGTCATGGCTCACCGTATGGGTGCCGTCTGCCTCCGTGAACACCTGCATGATCTCGCCGACCATGCCAGCGTGGTACGACTCTTTAGAGCTGCTGATCTTCGACAGGAATATGCCCAGCTCATCGATCACCGGGTAAAACGCCTGGTGCCTCAGCAGGGCACGCGTGATTTCCTGCTCCGATTTGATTTTGCCGACTACGGCAGGCATGACGCCAACCTCTGTCAGCACTTTGTGAATGCTGTTGATAATGTGGCCTTTGCCGGTGCCTGAGCCGGAAACCCCGAACATCATCACGTTGCAGCGCGTGCCGTATGGCCCGAACTTGTGGCGCAATCCGCCGCAGCATGCAACCATGAACAATGCGGCCTGCACCGCGAGCGCTTCGCGCCTGTACAGCGATGTCTTGTTGATCCAATCGGCAAGCTGCCCGACAAGGCCATGTGGGCGCAAAATGTCAACCTCGGCGGCGTCGGATGCGCACAATTCCCGCAGCGCCTCAGCCGACACGTCGAATTCGACAGGCGGATGCCAGCCGGCCAACTTGATCAGCGTGCCAAGGCGGACAGGGTTTTCGCGCTTGCCGAATGTCTGCCATTTGTGGTCGCACTCGTCAGGCTTGTACTTCGCGCCGTTGCTCGACCAGCAATCCCACATATCGAGGCCAGTCTGCCCGCCGCCGAATGTATGATGTAGACCCATACCAACGCGCACCCAGTCATCATACGTCACGTCGGGGTCGATCAGGTCGAGAATCTCCTGCACCTGCTCATGGCTGACATCGACCGAGAATCCGCCATCCATCTGGGCGCGGACAGCCTTCGGAACATGCAGCAGCTCGATCAGGTCGGCAGGCGCCTCCTCGATCTCCATCGGCGAGCCGAGAGCGATGGTGTAGGCGTTGCCGCTGGCGTGCATGGAGCCGCACCCGACAACAAAGCCAGTCGATTTAAAATCGATGCCTGGCAATTCGTCGATGTGCTGGCGCAGCGGCGTGTCGGTATCGGG
Organism: uncultured Zetaproteobacteria bacterium; assembly: GCA_964503475.1. GTDB lineage: Bacteria > Pseudomonadota > Zetaproteobacteria > Mariprofundales > Mariprofundaceae > CAZCZU01. The sequence goes on along the minus strand of CAZCZU010000072.1, from coordinate 2,808 downwards.
CAGTTTGAAAAAGTAATGTTGAGACCCGTTGCCGCTGCCGGTATTGACCACGCAGCCGCTGGACATCACTGACGGCAGCCGCTCCTGTAGCTTGGCGAACGACGCGACACCGCCATTGCGGGCGTCCACATCGATGACAAGCAGGCCATCGCACAGTATGCCGTAGTTTGTCAGGTCGAGTTCTTCCAGCTTTTCGTCAGACCAGTGGGGCGTGTGCTGCCAGTTTGACATCGCAGGATGCTTGCCCGCGCATTTGGTGCCGCCGCATTTACAGCGCCCCTTCACTATAGGGTGCAGCGGGAACACCTTGTAACCGTTTTCGTGCCATGTTAGGGCGTGGGTCATACATGAACCTCCAGGGATGGTGGATTTTTCATCCGGGAGAATGGGGCGACCGTCGCCGCCCCTGCATCATCCCCGGACGCGGGGCGAACAGTAGCAGGATGTGCGGCGCATGCAAGCTTTCGCTGCCTAATTATCCACTTTTGTCTCGGTATTCGCTAAATATCTTGTGCAGGATATTGAGCAACTCTGCGGAATGTTTCGGCTTTTTCTGTGACGAGGTGCTGATTATCCAAATTATCCAATACCCTTATAGAGAGATAGATATGCAGATACACATCACCCCTAGAGAGAGAGAGAGAGAGATAGAGAGAGAGAGAGAGAGAGAGATATTTAGATATTTAGATATTTATGTCTTTAATGTCTTTATGTCTCAAGGCTTTACGTCTATAACCCATAATTATCTTATGGGCATTATTTGGATAATTTAGGCAACACTTGCAAAGCGCACGCATGGCGGTAGGGTTTGGCCTCCTCCCAAAAGGGGCTGGTCGCTCCAGCCCCGATCCGGACGGGAGGCAATCAAGAGGAGGAGATACAATGGCAACACCAAATCCAGAAAAGGCGAAAGCAATGAAGAAGGCGGTCGAGGCAGTGCTCGGTGGAGAAATGGACGCAAAGACGGCAGCGCGGGAATTCGGAGTACATTGGCGCTCGGTCTATAATGCCCTGGCACGGGCACGGCAGGAGTCGCGGGTGCTTGGCCTGCATCCGGCATTGAGGTTGTGGGCATGAGTCATGACATGGTGAACCAGCCGCCGCATTATACGCAGGGCAGCATAGAGGTGATTGACTTCATCGAAGATCAGCGCCTTGGCTACCATGAAGGCAACGTGATCAAGTACGTCTGCCGACACAAGCTGAAAAACGGGCTTGAGGATTTGCGCAAGGCGCGCTGGTATCTCAACCGGCTGATCGAGAACATGGAGCAGAAGCCGAGTGATTGTCGCGGGCCTATCGGGTGCGAGTGGGATGATTGAATGCCTACATGAACACTGCGACGAGCCAGCCATTGACGCGGGCGGCCTGTGCAGTGAGCATTCCGAGGAGCACGCGAAGCGCTGCGAGGAGATCATGAGGATGGTGCAGAATGGCTAATGGTCGCGGCAGGCCGCCGAAGTTTGAAACGCCGGAAGCAATGCAGGAGGCAGTCGATGAATACTTCGCGTTGTTGGATGGTGCGCCACCTACGATTTCGGGGCTGGCGTATCATCTCGGCATGACAACACAGGCGCTTCGGGGCTACGAGCAGAAGGATAATTTTCTTTCGATAGTTAAAATGGCAAAGCAGCGAGTCGAGATGGCACTGGAGCAAAACCTATACAGCGGCGCCCCGACTGGAAGCATCTTCAGCCTCAAGTGTAACTTCCGCTGGCGTGAGAAAGACGAGGAAAAACAGCGCGACGATAAGCTGGAAATCACGGTAAAACGCATTGGCAACGATTGAACTGCTGCCGAGTCAGGATGACTTTGTCCATCATGACGCGCCATATCCGGCGCTTTGTGGTGGCCTGGGCTGCGTGCATGGTGATACGCTGATAGTCACAGAGTATGGGCTCATGCGTATTTGCGATATAGATCGGCCAATGCGCGTTCTAAGCTGGAACGAGACAAGTCAACAATTCCAGCTTTCTCCAAGTGGTGGCGCGTTCCCAAAAGGTATTGCGAATCTGCGCCGAGTATCAACGCGCAAAGGAGAATTTCGCGCAGCCGGGCATCACCGCTTTTTTTCATCCGATCATAGGTTTGTACCCGCGGAAGATTCGCAATGTGGCGATTCAGTAGCTTGTATCGACCTTCCTCGCTCCAGTTTGGAACTTGCCCTGTTATTGTCTGCTTTAGATGCTCCGCATTACAATCAAACAGACGTAGATTGTCTGGGTGATTATGCAAGCGAAGCCCGTCAATATGGTCAACAACTTCATGTGGAGACAGAATGCGACCGATCTTCTTCTCCATCACAAGGCGATGCTCATACATCCGGCCATATTTGCGCCCCCAGCGCATTCGGGCGTGAGGGTGGCCCAGCGGAGCAGACACAAGAACGTAGCCATCTCTGTCGATTGTTCTGCCGCCCCTGTATGACGGATTGTGCTCGCCGCATCGGGGCGCTTGTGGCAAGCGCGGCAGGTCGAATTTTAACATGGTTCTCTGGACGTACTTCGCGTTGTCGCCAACCATTGACGCAATCTCTTTTGATGTTCGCTTGCCGTCGCATAGTCTCGCTATTGCCTTCTGCCGCTCGTTCATGTTTGGCCTCCTGTGCTGTTGTCGATTCATGTCAGGTTGTAGCGGTTTCGGACGAGGAACGCAAGAGCGTGTATTATGACATGCAGGTTCTCGACACTAACAATTATGTCTGTGCAGCAGGATTCATACACCACAACAGTGGCAAAACTCGCGCCGGCACGATGCGTCTCATCATGCAGATGGTGCGCGACCCCATGCCGATCAATACGCTGTATG
>CAZCZU010000071.1:0-6596 GCA_964503475.1 uncultured Zetaproteobacteria bacterium | reverse complement strand
CCCACTCGGGATTTTAAGTCTGATTTCATCCTTATCTTGCCATCCCTTTAACCCACTGTCAATGCTTAAAAAAACTTATAATATCGACTGCTTACGGATAGCAGGGCGAGTCAGATGGGGTTATGTTGAAACAATATGAAAGACAGGCTTGCGGGCACAAAATGGGCACAGTGGTTTGCCTTGAACAAGTATGGCTCAGGGCCGACTGAGAGTAAAAAGGTGAACCCTGTCTGATTGTTCAAATAGAGCAACCATATTGAGGTCCACCTCTTAATGCCTGAAGGCTTTGTGTTTTACGGAGGTCATATCCTAAATCTGAGTAAATCCTCCGTCAGCGACAATCTCGGCTCCGGCCATATATGACGAGTCCGGGGAGGCGAGAAAAAGGGCCGCCTTGGCCATCTCTTCAGGAGTTCCAAAGCGTTTCATGGGGCTCATCTCAATAAGCATCTTACCCATACCCTCCAGTTCTTCATCGGAGAGGCCCAGTTTTTTTATTATGGGGGTGTCAATGGGTCCTGGGCTAAGTGTATTCACCCTTATACCCCTTGGGAGAAGTTCAGCGGAAAAGGACCTTGCAAGGGAGCGCACGGCGGACTTTGTGGCAGCATATACTGAGAAGTTGAGCATGCCCATCTGATTTACTATGGACGAGATGAGGACAACAGAAGCCCCGTCGCTTAACAGGGGCGCGGCCTTCTGTACGGTAAAGTAGAGGCCCTTGAAGTTGGTCTCCGAGATCTCGTCGAAGAATTTTTCGTCCACATCTGCCATAGGCACAAGCCTGGCCACGCCGGCGTTTGCCACAAGCGCGTCTATCTTGCCAAACTTCAACTTTGCAACTTCCATGAGACGGTCGAGGTCTTCGAGGTTTGACACATCACCCTGTACAGCAAATGCTCCGTCCCCAAGAACATCACATGCTTCCTCAAGTCTCTCGGCGTTTCTGCCCGAGATAATCACCCTTGCGCCATTCGCCTTGAATTCCCTGGCTATGGCAAGTCCTATGCCGCTGCTACCACCGGTTATTACTGCAGCCTTATCTTTTAATTTCATCTCGCACTCCTCGATGTTATTCTGCAATCTTTTTTGCAGAGCTGTTTAATCATGCGCAATGAGCATGACCATGGTAGGTTTATTCGTTACTCATCTTCACAACGCCAAGGGCCAAATAGCCTCTCATGACTTACTAAGAACCTTGTTCGCGTCCTCTCATTGAGTTCATCAAGACCGTCTGCGCATCGACTCATCTACCTCAAAAGATGGTCAATGCACCGGGTAATGTCAAGGTCCCTTGGTGAACCGGGACATCCCTTGATGAATACTTAGTTTTTTAAGGTTCTTGGCGGCAAGGGGGCTTGGGGCCGAGTGCCCGCGTTCCCACCGATTGACTGTACTGAAACAGACCCCTATCTCTCTCGCAAGCCTCTCCTGAGTCCATCCAAGACCGAGGCGTATCTTTTTTATCCACTCATGGTCCATTTGATATACCTCTTCCACGGTAACCGGTAATACGAGGATGGCATGACCGGTTTTATTTCATGTCTTGGCCATGAAGTTTTTCTAGACCGTCGATGGCTTGAGAATATAGACTCTCATGCATCTTTGCTATCTCTGACTCTGGGACCCCTTTTGCCCTGAAGGTACTGGACCATTCCACCTGGGTCTCACTCTCTCCGACGTAACGCACAGCGATCTCTCCAAGATAATCATCAAAAGGCATTGGACGGCTACTTTTTGTTAGTACGTATTGCAGGGTTCGTCTCTTTTCGTCAAGGCCCTCGATGCGCTCCTGTAGTTCAAGTCCGTCCTGCATGACGCAGGTTCGAGTCGCTCCAACGCCAGAGCCCTCTACGGTGCAGCTGGACACTACCGGCAAGTACCTCTCGATGCCGTCAAAGTCCCTGATTGTCTCCCAAACCCTCTCGGCGGGGGCCTTGATTATTTTTTTTACCCGGACTTCAGACATAATCCACCTCTCTTGTTTTTCTATGCCCTTTGCCGGGCATGGTTCATTGTTCTCAAAGGTTCTTATCCCGCTTTATATATTATCAGCTGGTGTCTCTCCCCAAGGATGAGCCTGCTGTTGTATCCGGCCTTTGCCTCTGGCATTATGTAAATAAGCAACTATTTTTTGATTCCAATACAGGCCGAACTCATGAGCCCCGAGAGCAACCCTCCCTTCAACGTATAGCCTCGAACATCTCTCAGCCCCGCATGATGCATCCAGTTCTTGATTGAGTCAGGCTCCAGGGGTTTGTATCTCCAGCGCAGTCTGTGCAGTCCGCTAAGAGGGCTTGGGCTGGTAGATACAATGAGGAGCGGGCAGCCCTTACGAAGCACACGTGTCAATTCCAAAATAACGGCCCGCGGATTGTGGCTGTGCTCCAGCATGTGAGCGCTCATTACCATCTCAAAGTGATTGTTTGAATAGGGCAGTTTTTCGGCGTTGCCGTACCTCAGTTTCAAGTTGATCTCCCTGTTCCTCATTTTTTTGAACTTTGCCTGCGCCCTTGCCAACATGCGCGGCGCAATGTCAATGCCGTGTATCTCCAGCGGGATTGGTCTTGTTCTTACAAGGGCCCTGCTGAAGGCCGCCGAGCCAATGCCGGCGTCGAGTACGGCGGAGCCATCACGCAGCCCTTCGAGCCAGCCATGGGAGGCCACTTTATTAAAGAGATTTATATAACTTCTAAAGTAGCCCAGCATTCGGAGCACAGGGTCCCATAACCACGCCGCTGCGTCATACTTGCGAACAAGGTCTCTGTGCTTGTGGGGCATGCGCTCCAGGGCAAAAAGCCAGGAACCTATTGAGATCTGTGCCATGCGTTCTGAACTCAAGGAACTATGGTCATCGCTAAATTTCATTGCATACACGTCCTTTATACAATTGCCTGGCCCGCAAGGTGACGCCTCAAGACCTCGAGAAAAACTATGGGCTCGGGCCTTACGCGGTAGTTGTCTGTCTCGTGTGTCCAGATTATCTTTCCGCCGCGCTCGGTAATGATTACTGTAGGCAGTACTGTCTCGCTCTTGTAGCCATTTAACTGCTGGCCAATTGGGAGACCATATGGATCCACTAATCCAAGGGTCTGGGCCGCAAGGTTATCCTGGTCAATGAGAAAATCATAATTCACCTCAAACTTTTTTGAGAGCGCAGCTGTCTTTCTCTGTGGTTGAGGTGAAATAAGGGCTACGCGTACGCCAAGGTCTTCCATCTCCTTGTAATAGCGCACAACTTCCTTTACCTGGGCCACGCAGAGGGGACACCAGTTGCCGCGGTAAAAGATTAGAACCGATGGCCTGTCCGTTATTTGGGAGGAGGTGACTTTCGCGCCGTTGATGTCCTTTAGGGTAAAATCGGGCAGTTGTGCGCCAACCCTTAATGCCTCACTGGGTTTTCTTCCAAAGATTGAGTACCAGTAGGAATAGAGCAGGAAACCCGACCAGCCTATAAGTGAGAGAAGAGGCGGAGCCCAGGAGCCGCCCCTGCTCCATGACCAGATGGCCATGCCCGAGCCGAGGGCACAAAGAAAGTTCAACGCCGGCAAGTGGGGGCTTGTCCTGGCCATTCTCCTGAAGATTATCAGCCAACTTACAACGGTCATGAAAGGGGCCGTGGTGAGCATAACACCGCCCCAGGCGATGGGGTTACTGCCTTTAAAAATCATCAGGCCCGCATAAAATGAGATCATCGTTGCGACCATCGCGAATAAACTGATGAAGATTGATTTTATGAGATTCATAATTGCCTCCTCAGACTCTCTGTTTAATCGACCCCGAGGGGACCCCACCACTATCTCCCACAAAAAAAGTCATGCACCGCTTTCACGCCCCGACCTTCCATAAGCCCCAGTTGCCACCCTTTGCGAAAGGCGTCTTCTGAGGCTCCCACTGAGAACATGGAGGATGCAAAAAAGCCAATGATAAAAGCGCTGAACAGGGAGATCCCCCAGAGTACTATCAGCCCCATCTTACTGAACAGTCTCCTCTCCTCTTACTGTTTTCAACAACCTTGTTGTTATCTTACCCAGGCACAGGCCTCTAAGTCTGGCCCTGGTCCTGCGGCAATATGGTCGCGGGTTTTTATCTCTTTTTTAACCTGGGCATGTCATGGGGATGCCGGGCAACCCCTTGCCAATATTAGTACGACTGTGCTATATTAGTATGGACGTACTAATATGTCAAGCGTTTTTTTGCTGACCCGGCATATACTTCCTGAATTGACCCGCTTCACAGGGGACTTGAAAAGAGGAAGCGAGGCTGTTAAGATTAGGATGGACGTGCAGTCTTTCAAGACTCTTTTGAAGGTACAGTTCTCTTGGATAATGAACCGTTGTTGAGGTAGCCGTATGAGACAGGGCGAACATACGCGGATTAAGATTCTTAAAACCGCTAATAAACTCTTTTACAAGAAGGGCTTTCACAGGACTACCTTCAGCGACATCGTGCGGGCAACGGGTCTGAGCAAGGGCAATATTACATATCACTTCAGGTCCAAGGCAGACATCCTTACCGCAGTTTTTGACCAGAGGATAAGACACACAAAAGCAGTTATTGAATCATGGAACCAGAAGTACCCTGACGCGCGTGGCCGTCTTCTTTGTTTTATTGATTCTCTGCTTCAAGGTAAATCCGAGCTTACGCGCTACGGCTGCCCCAATGGCTCGCTGGCAACAGAGCTCGGCAAGGGCAATGCCCTTGGGCGCAGGCTGAGCAGGTCTATTTTTGATCTGATGAAGACGTGGCTCAAGGAGCAGTTCATGGGCCTCGGGTTTTCCTCACGTGAGGCAGAGGCCAGGGCAATGGAACTTTTCATACGCGCACAGGGGACCTGCGTCCTGTCTCAGGTTTATAATGACGAGAAATTTTTTGAAGATGAGATTAAGGAATTAAAAAAACTCCTCGAAAAATAGGTTCTTAAATCTTTACCAGATATAAAGACGCCGAAAAATTCCTCCTCACCTGCGCCATCATCTCAAGGCGCAGGTATTTTTTTCAACCTCCTTTTGTCACACCATTACTCCTCTCATACACCTTGTTTCTGTCCTATCTCTATTAAAGGCCAATAAAGCAGCGAAGGTTTTGTTTTCTGCGCATGTCATAAGACGGTGTCCTGCACAGAGTCCTTTAAGAAGGGAAACACCTTCCAAAGTCCTTGAGGAGTTTTAAGCGGCCCTTCACTCTTATCTTTCGGGTTATCAACGCCCATAGGATATTTTTCTCTCCTGCCAGAAACTTAAGCCAGGTCTTGCTGTCAGCCATAACTCTGAGGTCAGGATCTACGGTGTGACCCTCTGCAACAGTGATTTTTTTGTCCCTTATTATTACCGTGGCCTTCACATTCTCGTCCCCAGTGAATGTAAAGTGATAGGCGGCGTCAATGCCTTGGGACCGGCCCCGTTGAAAGATGAGCGGCAGTGTTCCAAGAAAACCATTTATCGTAGTTGGTCTCAGCATACCCTCGCTCACTACCCTTGCCTTTTTATTCGGAAAGCGGCGGCTTACATATGCCGCGGCGTCAGACCCTGCGACAACGTATACTTTTTCTTTTTTCATCTGTAGAGGTTTTACGATTTCCTTAATAAAGGTTTCCTTGTTTTTGAGGTAAGGCCCTATCACGTCATCGCCTGCCGGACAAACGGCCATACATTGATCGCACTTCGTGTTTCCGCCTGTAACAAGGCTCTGCCACATGGAGACCGTTTCCGAGTCACTTATTTTTTTTCTGTAATCCCATGAATTTCTGCTCCCAGCTATTGTCTCAATCCAATCCGAGAAGCCTGATAGTTTCTCCCTGTAGTTATGTGTGAGGCACGATACAAAGTTAAAGTGGCCGTCCGGCGCTATGGCGCCGGTAGGGCAGGTAGCGGCGCATATCCTGCATTTAATGCAGGGATTATACTCAATGGGCCGGTCATAGGCCGTAACTTCCCTGTCGATGATAATCGCGGATAAATACATGAAGGCGCCGAACTCAGGGTGTATGACCATGCGATGGTGACCCATTCTGCCAAGGCCCGCCTCAACAGCGAGAGGTTTCAGCGAAAGGTCCCAGAGCTTACCGGGCCACCGGTCCATCTCCATTGGAAAGAGGCCGGAGATGCCCACCGCCCTCACGCCGTGCGCGCTGAGTTCACGGACCACCCTGTGCCCAACGCTCTTGATGTTATTTACTGAGACCTGAAACTCTGTATCGGTAATTGAGTGAGCAGGGGTGCGGATATTGTCACGGTTTATTCTGCATGCAATGGCGATGATGGACTTTGCGCCAGGTAGCAGGTTAAGCATACCCTCACGTTCATTAAGCAAAGCCTTGCGGCTTAGTTCAACAAAACCAAGATCATCAGCCCCTGATGTGAGACAGATGCCGCGGAGCCATTCTGCTCCAAGGGTAGAATCCGCGCTGGCAGGCTCTTTGGCCGCAGCTCTCTCCATGAATTTAATGACACTTGGATGCTCGTCAAGTCTCAGCATCTGCGCCCCCCTATTTACCTATTGTCTACATTAACTTGAACTGATGATAGCAGTAGAGATGCCATTAATAATGTTATTATTTTTTTCATTTGCTATTCCTTGATTAATATTAAAGGTGT
>CAZCZU010000070.1:0-6722 GCA_964503475.1 uncultured Zetaproteobacteria bacterium | reverse complement strand
CAATATCCCAAACACTTATCGATTCCTACAGCCAAAAAATGGGGAGAGTTCAGTTATATTAATATTTTATAATATGTCAATAAGATTATCTTAATAACACATGATGCTTGTTCATCAATAGACGCAAGCAGGGTGTGATGCAAGTTGCCAAGCCGAAATGATGGGGGGATCAGCGGGGCTGGCGATCAGGGCAAACAGCAGGGGCCATGCGTCAGGCGCCCGGCAAAGGCACCTGACGGGTACGGTCAGCTGTGTTCGTGCCGGTAAAGGGCGTTCATACGCCGGATCAGTTGCGGCAGAACATTGGTGCGATGACGGTCCAGGTGGAAGCGCAGCCGTGGCATGTGGCTGTAGCATTCATCATCGGACTCCGGCCACTGGTAGAGCTGTTCAATGCGTCCGGTATAAAGGACGTCGTCAAATTCGGCATTGAGCCGTTCGACGGAGTCATCGGAAAGCGGATTGAGCAGGCGCAGAACCACCCAGTCATCGGCATAGCGGAAACTGTGGTAATTCTCGTAGAAGTGGTAGATGTGTTTGACGGCCGCATGAATGTTATCGGTATGAAACATCAGATGCTGATCGTCCGGACTGATCAGGCCATCATTAATGAGGCGACGCACCCATGAGCGCATGAATGGTCCCCAGTAATCCTCGCCTGGTGCCTCGAGCAAAACGACCGGCATGGGCGGATTACGACCGGTCTGGAGCAGGGTCAGAGTCTCGAAAGTCTCGTCCAGGGTGCCGAAACCGCCCGGGGTGAGGATGACTGCATCGCTCTCTTTCAGGAAAAAGAGCTTGCGGGTGAAGAAATACTGGCAGTAGAAGTGGCGCGGCGAGCCTTCGACAATCGGATTGGGGCGTTGCTCCATGGGCAGGGAGATATTGATGCCGAAGGAGTGCTCGAAGCCGGCTCCTTCATTGGCGGCCTGCATCATACCGCCGCCACCGCCGGTAATGATCATGAACCCTTTATCACGCAGGGCGGCGGCACAATCGCGCACCTGAGCATAGCGGGGGTTGCTGGCCGGTGTGCGAGCCGAGCCGAAGATACTGACCTTGCGGGCCGTCTGGTAGGGGCGAAAAACCTTCAGGCCACGGCGCGTCTCGCGCAGCACCTTGGACATCATCTTCATATCGGCGACATTGTGCTCTTCGCTAACCAGGCGCAGTGCTTCGTAGAAGATCGCCTTCTTGTGCGGGCTGAGTTCGCCAAAGTGCTCGAGCAGGGTCTGGGCCGACTCTTGCAGGGGAGCATTGAGAAAATTGAGGCTGGCATCCTCAGTCATGCGGCGCCTCGATGATGATATCGATGCGTCGGTTCATGGCACGGCCTTTCTCGAATTCGTTGCTGGCAATCGGTTTCACTTCACCGTAGCCGAGCGCCTTCAGCTGCCTGCCGGGTGTGCCGGCAGCGATCAGAAAATCACGAACCGCTTCGGCACGTTTCAGCGACAGCTGCTGGTTCAGTTTTACGTCGCCCCTGTTGTCGGTATGGCCCTCGATGCGCACCTTGCGATCGCCATAAAGTGCCAGGCCCTCTTTGACGCGTCCGAGCAAATCAAAATAGCGTTGATTGATCTTGCTGCTGCCAGAGGAAAATTTGAGGCTGGAGAGCCTGAGCAGCAACGATCCGTCGAGGTTGGCCAGGATGACCGCTTCGTCCGGCTTGAACAGCTTCTGCAGCTGTTTCTGCCGCTTTGTTTCGAACGTTTCGCGTTCGAGCTTGGCACGAAAGGCCTCTTTCATGTTGCTCAGCTGTTGGTCTTTTTCGGTCTGAATCTCGTTTTTGACTTCGGCCAGCTTCTGCTGCAGACGCTGCTCGAATTCAGCTGTCATCTGCTGTTTCATGTCGGCATTACGTTGCTGCTGTTCCTTGAGTTCGCGCATGATGTCTGCACTGCGTGTCGCCAGTTGGTCGATGGAGATGTCGTCCAGCTCGGGATCATCGATCTTCATGCCGAGTATCCCGGCCAGGCGCAGACGCTCCTTGCGGGCCTGCAGTACCAACGCTTCGTGGCTTCCGGTGTCCCGGCGCCAGCTTTTTACCTGTTTGGCCATGTCGCGTGCCTGCTCTGCCAGTAAAATGGCGCGGGCGGGATGCACGGGTGTTTCGCTCACGACACCGTCGAGATATCGCTGCAATCCATCCATTGCCTGCTTGGCGTGTTCGTAGGTTACAGGCGCATATCGTTTGGCACCGCTGGCTGCTGCGCGAGAAATGGTTTCACCGGCCTGGTCAATGATGGCCGGCAGACACTTGTCGATGACATGCGTATAACGCTGTTTTGCCGTGGCGGCCTGCTGTTGTGCCTGCCCCAGATCGCCATTTTCTGCGGCGCTAACGGTGGCCTTGAAGCTCTCTTCAGCCTCTCTGATCAAGCGTTTCGGATCGGTCGTGCTGGTCGGGGCCTCCTGTCTTGCATAGGGGATGGCCTCGTTGGCTGCACGGCGCAGATCAATGAGATCAGTGAACTGTTTTTCAAACAGGCGGGCATTGTTGCGGGCTTCATCAAGTGCTTTGCCGGCCTCCTTGATCGCGGATTGCAGCTGTTCCGAATCCTGTTTGTCCTCGGCCATCAGGGCTGCTCCCAGCAGGGCCTGGGCCCGGGCTGCAGTAGCAGGGGCATAGTTGTATTGCGGGCTCTGCATGAAGGCGTTGAGCTCGGATTGAAGTTTGCCTGTTGCCTCGCCAGCCAGGGTTACGCCGGAAAGTGAAGGAAGCAGGAACAGGGCGATCCATAGATGTCGAATCATAGGCTGAGCATCCTTTCCAGAGCGAGCCTTGCCCAATGCTTCCGGGGTTCGGGTACGCTCACCTGATTGACCTTGTCGCCGTTCTTGATGGCCAGCAACGAGGCATAGAGATGTTGCGGGTCGGTGCGGAACATGGTTGAACACATACAGACCATGGGCGACAGGAAGTAGACCGGCTTTTTCGGGTATTGCAGGCGCAGACGGTTCACCAGGTTCAGTTCTGTGGCAATCGCAAAAGACTGACCTTCGGCAGCCTCGTCAACATGGCGAATGATGGCTTCGGTGGAGCCGACGAAATCGGCTGTGTCGCATACCTCGCGGGCACACTCCGGGTGCGCCAGGATTTCGATGCCGGGATGCGAGCGGCGCATCGTCTCCGCGTGCTCGGCCTTGAACAGCTGGTGCACCGAGCAGAAGCCTTTCCAGAGAATCAGGCGTGCCCCGGCAATCGCTTCCGGTGTATTGCCGCCCATAGGCTGGGCAGGATCCCAGATAATCATCTCCGATTCCGGTACGCCCATGGCCAGAGCGGTGTTTTCGCCCAGGTGTTGATCCGGGAAGAAGAGAATCTTCTCGCGCCGCTCCCAGGACCATTCCAGTACCCGTCGCGCATTGGATGAGGTGCAGACAATGCCGCCATGTTCGCCGCAGAACGCCTTCAGGGCAGCCGATGAGTTGATGTAGGTCACCGGTGTGACGCTTTCATCGGGGGCGATCACCTCGCTCAGTTCCTGCCAGCAGCGCGACACCTGGGCTTCGTCCGCCATGTCGGCCATGGAACAGCCGGCAGCCGGGTCGGGCAGAATCACCACCTGCTCGTCGCTGGTCAGGATGTCGGCGGTTTCGGCCATGAAGTGGACGCCGCAGAAGATAATGAAGGGGGCATCCGTCTCGGCAGCCTGCTGGGAGAGCTTCAGGGAATCGCCGCTGATATCGGCGAAGGCGAAGACCTCTTCGCGCTGATAGTGGTGCCCAAGGATCAGCACACGTTCGCCCAGTTCGGCGCGCAGTTCGCGGATGCGGGAGATGATGTCGGTTTCGGGGGTATCGTAGAGCTGCTGCAGCAGCGTTTGCGTACTCATTGGCCAAGTTTCGGAAGCGCTTGCGGCGATGTCAATTGATTGAAGCCTCGGATTGGCTATGGCCGGGGCGGATCGAGTTGTTTGCCGGGCTCCGAATTGCTACCGTAAGCGACGATGTTGAGGGACATCGTAAGGAGGGAGGATGGAACATTATATCCCCATTGCATTGATTGCAGCCTGTCTGCTCTCCCTGGCCCTGGTGCTTCTTTCGGTCCGGCGTATCCAGAAGGAGGGCTTGACCATCCGCAGTGGCGATCGCGGCCATTTTGTCCGTTCCATCGAAGAGGTGAAGCACCGGCAGGAAGAGGAACGCGCCATTCGCGATATGGACGATGATGCATCAGGAATTCATATCACCCATTCCCGTTTTGGCTTTGGCAAAAGCATGATGGCCGATGTCGAGGAGACGCTGATGCGGGTCAAGGAGGAGCTGGAGTTGCACGGCTTTGAAGTCGTGACTTCAACCGATGTCGCGGCCCTGTTGCCGAGCAGGCGTCTGCCCGCCTATCACATGGTTACCGTGTTTCATCGTGAGCTTTCCGGCAAGGGGGTCGAGATTGAGCCGGCTCTTGGCTTGATGGAGGCCAATATCATCGTTCGTCGCAATCTGGGTGAAGAGATTTATGTCGAATGTGTCGAGCCCTCTCCGCTGTTGCAGCATAGTAATGATGACGAGCTTGTGAAGCTTGCCTCGGAGTTCCGGTCGCGCCTGCTCAAAACGCTGCAGGCCGTCTGAAGCGTTGCGTCTGCTCCGCTTTTGCATGTCTCGGGCGTGATCTCGTCTTCAAACCGGGTTAACATGCCGGCCGGGCAGCTTTCTCTTTCTATTACCTGTCTGAATGACGGGGAAGGCTTCCGCTATTTAATTCGTCGCTGAGGATTTATTCATGCCTGCATACCGTTCACGCACATCCACTTCGGGCCGTAATATGGCCGGTGCCCGCGCTTTGTGGCGTGCCACCGGCATGAAGGACGACGATTTCGACAAACCGATTATCGCGGTGGTCAACTCCTTCACCCAGTTCGTGCCGGGGCACGTGCATCTGAAGGATCTGGGGCAGCTGGTGGCTCGTGAAATCGAGGCGGCCGGCGGTGTGGCCAAGGAGTTCAATACCATCGCTATCGACGATGGCATTGCCATGGGGCATGGCGGCATGCTCTACAGCCTCCCCAGTCGTGATCTGATTGCCGATTCGGTTGAGTACATGGTCAATGCCCATACGGCCGATGCCATGGTGTGCATCTCCAATTGCGACAAGATCACGCCCGGTATGCTGATGGCGGCGTTGCGCCTGAATATCCCGGCCGTATTCGTTTCGGGCGGGCCCATGGAGTCGGGCAAGACGCATCTGCACGATAAGGATGTGAAGCTGGATCTGGTCGATGCCATGGTTATGGCAGCGGATCCGAGGGAGAGCGATGCCGATGTGGAGCAGGTGGAGCGTTCCGCATGCCCGACCTGTGGCTCCTGTTCGGGCATGTTTACCGCCAACTCCATGAATTGCCTTACCGAGGCACTTGGCTTGAGTCTGCCGGGCAACGGTTCGCTGCTGGCGACCCATGCCGATCGCAAGGAGCTTTTCCTGGAGGCAGGGCGCCTGATCGTCAAGCTGGCCCGGCGTTATTACGAGAAGGATGATGCCAAGGTATTGCCGCGCGCGATTGCTGATTTCAAGGCGTTCGAGAATGCCATGAGCCTTGATATTGCCATGGGCGGTTCATCCAATACTGTCTTGCATCTGCTGGCCTGCGCTCAGGAAGCGGGGGTTGATTTCACCATGCAGGATATCGACCGCCTGTCGCGTCATGTGCCCAACCTCTGCAAGGTCGCGCCGGCCACACAGCAGTATCATATGGAGGATGTGCACCGGGCCGGTGGGGTGTACGGCATTCTGGGCGAACTCGATGCTGCAGGATTACTGCACCGGGATGTGCCGACCGTGCATGGTGAAACGCTGGGGGATGCGCTCGATAAGTGGGATGTGGTCCGCTCCGGTGATCCGGAGGCGACCCGTCGCTATATGGCGGCTCCCGGCAATGTGCCAACGCAGGAGGCGTTCTCCCAGAGCCGGCGTTGGGAGACCCTCGATCTGGATCGTGAAAATGGTTGTATCCGCGATGTGGCACATGCCTATTCGAAGGATGGTGGTTTGGCGGTTCTCTACGGCAATATTGCCGAGCGAGGCTGTATCGTGAAAACCGCCGGTGTTGATGCATCAATCTGGCAGTTTACCGGGCGGGCCCGCGTCTTTGAAAGTCAGGAGGCGGCGGTTGGCGCCATCCTGAATGATAAGGTCGTTGCGGGTGATGTGGTGGTGATTCGTTATGAGGGGCCCAAGGGTGGTCCGGGCATGCAGGAGATGCTTTACCCGACCTCTTACCTGAAATCGAAAGGGCTCGGCAAGGCGTGTGCCCTGATTACCGACGGTCGTTTTTCGGGAGGTACATCCGGGCTCTCCATCGGCCATGCCTCTCCCGAGGCCGCTGAGGGCGGGGCAATCGGCCTGATTGAGGAGGGCGATACGATCGTTATCGATATTCCCGGGCGTACTATCCAGTTGCAGGTGACCGACGCCGAGCTGGATAAGCGGCGGGTGCAAATGGAGGCCAGGGAAAGTGATGCATGGAAGCCGCTCGGGCGCCAGCGTGTCGTTTCCAAGGCCTTGCAGGCCTATGCGGCATTAACCACCTCGGCGGATCGTGGAGGAGTGCGGGATCTCGATCAGTTATCCCGGTAGCACAGTTGACCGGGTGTATTGGATGAGGGGCAGTCACTGCCCCTCTTTTTTTGTCTGTTTTAAGCAATGCTTCTAGAGCCTGTTAACACGAATTTCGATGGCGCCGATACGGCTATTTTTTCGGCCCTGCAAGGCATTGCGAGCG
>CAZCZU010000069.1:0-6854 GCA_964503475.1 uncultured Zetaproteobacteria bacterium | reverse complement strand
TGCAGGTTCGACCCGAGCGCAACGCGCGAGGGAACGGCGGAGCAAAGCGACGCCGGCCCCGAAGGGGTGAGGCGCACAGCGCCGAGTAATCCTGCCGCCCCAGCCAGATTTGTACGGCCCGTGCCGTGCATAAATAGTGCCATCATCAGGAGCACCCGGGATGATTGATAAACGCCTGCGAGTATTTTCCGGTTCCGCCAATCCGCCGCTGACCCAGGCGATTTGCGAACACATCGGCATTCCGCAGGGTGACATGTTCATCCAGCGCTTTTCCGACGGCGAAATCTTCCTGCAGTTCAAGGAGACGATCCGCGGACTGGACCTCTACTTCATCCAGAGCACCTCGGCCCCTGCCAACGACAACCTGATGGAGATCCTGGTCGCCATCGATGCCGCCAAGCGCGCCTCGGCCCGCGAAATCTGTGCCGTGATCCCCTACTTCGGCTATGCCCGCCAGGATCGCAAGAGTGCGGGGCGCACCCCGATCTCGGCCAAGCTGGTCGCCGACCTGCTCACCGCTGCCGGTGCCACCCGCATCCTGACCATGGACCTGCATGCCACCCAGATTCAGGGCTTTTTCAATATCCCGGTCGACAACATCTTCGCCGCACCGCTGTTCACACGCGACATCGAGGAGCACTGCGACAACACCGACGAAGTAATGATCGTATCGCCGGATGTCGGCGGCGTGGTGCGCGCCCGCGCCCTGGCCAAGAAGCTGCACGCCGATATCGCCATCGTCGACAAACGCCGCCCGGCCCCGAACGTGGCCAAGGTGATGAACATCATCGGCGATGTCGAAGGCCGCCACTGCATCCTGGTCGACGACATCGTCGACACGGCCGGCACCCTGTGCAATGCCGTCGATGCGCTGCTGGAGCGCGGGGCCAGCAAGGTGAGCGCCTATGCCACCCACGGTGTCCTTTCCGGCCCTGCTGCCGAGCGCCTGCGCGAATCGAACCTGACCGAACTGGTCGTCACCGACAGCATCATGCAGCCGCAGCACATCCTCGATACCGGCAAGGTACGCGTGCTCTCCATCGCAGCCCTGATGGGCGAGGCGATCAAACGTATCTACGACGCCCGTTCGATCAGCAGCCTTTACGAATAGCTTCATCACGCATCTCATACGGCCTGAAAACGGCTGAAGCTTCCATCCTGGCGCAAAAAACACTAGATTGCGCCGCGCTCCGCATGGCCATGTGTGCCTTGCGGGCATCCGTCACGGGACAACCCGTCGGATCATCTTCACCTGAGAGGAGCTCCAAATGAGCGAAACCATTATTCTCGAAGCCGAATCCCGCGAAAAAACGGGCAAGGCTGAATCCCGTCGCATGCGCCGTGCCGGCAAGATCCCGGCCATCATCTACGGCGGCGACAAGCCGGACCTGGCGATTGCACTCGATTTCATCTCGACCGGCAAACTGCTGAACGACGAGCACTTCCACACCTCGATGGTGGAGATCAAGGTTGCCGGCGTACGCGGCAAGAACACCGCCATCCTCAAGGATGTGCAGTACGATCCGCTGCGCGACGAGCCGACCCACCTCGACTTCCAGCGCGTATCCGGCAAGGACACCGTCCACATCAACGTACCGGTCGTTGCCATCAACTTCGAGAAGTGCCCGGGCGACGTTGCCGGCGGCCTGCTGGAAGTGGTTCGCCACGAGCTGGAAGTGATCTGCCGCGCCGACTCCATTCCGGAGCATATCGAAGTCGACTGTGCCAAGCTGGATATCGGCGACACCGTCCATATCGAGGACGTTGCACTGCCGAAGGGCGTTGAAGTCCAGCACGACGTCAACTTCACCGTACTGAACGTGGCCGCTCCGAAGCTGAAGGGCGAAGCCTCTGACGAAGAGGCTGCCGGCGACGAAGAGGCTACCGAGGAGTAATCGGTGCAACTTCTGGTCGGGCTTGGCAATCCCGGCGCCAAATACGAGGCGACGCGCCACAACATTGGCTTCCGTTTTCTCGATATGCTGGCCGAATCCGAGGGGATGCGATTTTCCGCAGCCCCTCGTTTTCATGCCGAGACGGCTACCTGGGAATCCCCCAGGGGTCGCGTCCTGCTGGTCAAGCCGCAGACCTTCATGAACAACAGTGGCGAGGCCATTGGCCCGCTGGCCCACTTCTACAAAGTGTCCACCGACAATATCTTCAGCGTCTACGACGATCTCGACCTGCCCTCGGGCAAAACGCGCCTGAAGAGGGGCGGTGGCCATGGCGGTCACAACGGCCTGAAATCGCTCAACACCCACCTGCCCGATGCCAACTACACCCGCATCAAGATCGGCATCGGGCGCCCGCCGCACGGTGAGGTGACGGCATGGGTGCTCGGTAAAGCGGATGAGGGCGACCGCGCCGATGAGGCGCGCGTTTTCGATGCCCTGTACAACGAGATTCTTACCATTCTGGACGGCGATATCGCCAAGGCGGCCAACAGCATCCATCTGAAGCTGCAACAAGGAGCACAAGCATGAGCCTGAGTATCGGAATCGTCGGTCTGCCAAACGTCGGCAAATCGACCCTGTTCAACGCCCTGAACGGCGGAGGTGCTGAAGCGGCCAACTACCCGTTCTGCACCATCGATCCGAATGTCGGCATCGTCACCGTACCCGACCCGCGCATTGATGCGCTGTCGGATATCGTCAAACCGCAGGCGATCCAGAATGCCATCGTCGAGTTCGTCGACATTGCCGGCCTGGTTGCCGGTGCCGCCTCGGGCGAAGGCCTGGGTAACAAGTTCCTGGCCAATATCCGCGAGTGTGCCGCCATCGCGCATGTGGTGCGCTGCTTCGAAGACGAGAACGTCACCCACGTGGCCGGCCGCGTGCATCCGCTCTCCGATATCGAGACCATCGACACCGAGCTGATGCTGAAAGATATGGAGACGGTGCAAAAAGGCATTCAGCGTGTCGAGAAGCTGGCCCGCTCCGGCGACAAGGATGCCAAGGTTATGCTCGCCCTCTACCAGCAGGTGCTGGCCGCACTCGAAGACGGCACCACCATCCGCCGCCAGAAACTCTCCGACGACGATCTGGAGAAGCTGAAGGACCTCTTCCTGCTCACCGGCAAGCCGGTGCTCTATGTCGCCAATGTCGACGACGGCTCGCTGCCGGACGGCAACGAGTGGGTCGACCAGGTGCGCGAGTATGCCGCAGGCGAAGGTGCGTGCGTGGCCGTCGTCTCGGCCCAGATCGAATCGGAACTGGCCGAGATGGATGCCGAATCCAAGGCGGAGTTCCTGGCCGACCTGGGCCTGGAAGAGCCGGGGCTGAACACGGTGATCCGCGAGGCTTATACGCTGCTGGACCTGATCACCTACTTCACCGCCGGCGTGAAAGAGGTGCGTGCCTGGACCATCCATCGTGGCGATACCGCCCCGCAGGCGGCCGGCGTGATCCATACCGATTTCGAAAAGGGCTTCATCCGGGCCGAGACCATCGCCTACGACGACTTCGTATCGCTGGGTGGCGAGGCGAAGGCCAAGGAGGCCGGCAAGATGCGCCTGGAGGGCAAGGAGTACATCGTCAAGGACGGCGATGTGATGCACTTCCGCTTCAACGTCTGATCCCTTTTCAGGGATATGACACGATTGCGAAGGCCGGACGGATGTCCGGCCTTTTTCGTGTCAGTCTTCTATCGAATCGACATGCTTCTCCCGGCCTGCGAAAGCAGCTATCGTCGGCTGGAAGATGAGATCGCTTGCCCTGTTTCTCCTTCCTGCACTGCTATCCGCCACCATGGCTGAGTGCGAGCCGCTCACCTGTTCCTACGATACCTACGCCTGGAATGTGCAGCTGAAAAAGGCGGTCGACTTCAGGCATGTCCGCCATCCCTACAGTCAGCTGAAGCCGGAGGAGATCGATCCCCGCAGCGGCTGCACGGTCTGCAGCGAGGATCAGATCGAATTGAATATCGCCGGCCTGCCGCCGTTCAGAGTCTGTCGCAAGCTGGCGCCGGAACTGAAACCGGCCCTGGAACAGCTGGCTAACGATGGCATCCCCCTCTACCGGGTGATCGGTTACAGGCCCGGCAAATCACGTGGCGATACGAATATGCATGGCAACCGCACCCGCTTCAGCAACCACGCCTACGGCACGGCCCTGGACATCAATCCCGACCACAACGGCCTGTATAGCAACTGCATCCGGTATGGAGCGCAGTGCCGGCTGCTCAAGGGCGGGGCCTGGCGCCCCGGTATCGACCCGGCCAGCCTGACGGCGGACGGGGAAGTGGTGAGAGTCATGCGTGCCATCGGCCTGCAATGGGGCGGTGAAATCAAAGGGCGCCAGAAGGATTTCATGCACTTCTCGATCAGCGGTTACTGATCAACCGCCCTATTCCGGCGGCCATCGCCCGGATCAGAACAGCCAGCCGCCGCTACGCTGCAGCTTCGCCTCGCAACGGGCGATCTGGCTGCGGTAGCGGGCCGCCTGCCGCTCCACCCGGCGTGCCGTGCGAAGCAGCCACGATTTGTGCCGGTAACTGCCGCTCAGATAGCCGCCCTGCCCTTCGTGGTAGGCAAGGTACTGGCGGTAGGTGTCGCGGCGCGAGATACCCAGTTTGCGGTGGTTGGTGTAGGCGTACCAGCCGATGAAATCGGCCACATCCTCGAAATCGTCGCGGTCGGCCCAGCGGTTGCCGGTGTCGCGCTTGTACCACTCCCAGGTGGAATCGATCACCTGCCCGTAACCGTAGGCCGACGATTTGCGACCCAGGGGAATGATACCGAGCAGGTAGTCGCGCGGTGCCTGGGCATCGTGACGGAAGCCGGACTCCTGCTTGATAAAGGCAAGTTGCATCTCGACCGGCACGCCCCACTTGCGCTCGGCATCGCGGGCCGCCTCGTACCAGTCATCCTTCTCCTCGAAGATACTGCAGCCATTGGCCACATTCGTTGGTGGCGTGCTGACACAGGCGCCAAGCAACAGGGTGACGGACAGAAGGACGAAAGACTTCACTGTTGAAACCATCGAATACGACGCATACATGGCAGACCTCCGGTAAGCGGTTCGAACCATGCCAAGCGCATCGCCACGATAAAGGAATACGGATCACATTATCCGCCCTGGAGAGAGCAAGAAAAACACCCGTGCCAGGGCACTATTTCCGCTGCCAGCGATCGCCCTGCTTTTCGTATTGCTGCTTCACTGCCGCCCAGGCGACCTTAAAAGCGGTCTCCTCGCGACTGGCATCCCCTCTTCTGTCGTCGGGGTCGGCATACTCGTCCCAGGCGTTATTGAAGGCGGCAAGGAAAATCTCCTGCGCCTTTTTCGGCAGCGACCCTGCGACCGAATCGGGAAGCTCTGAAATCGAATCGTACGGCATCGACACCTCCTTGCGGCATGCCCGCTGCTTACGGACACGTACAAGTAGCCTAGACCATCGCCGACGCTCAACCCTTCAAAGAAAAGGAAAGAGAGGGCACCGCGTTAAATCGAAGCCGCCCCTCCACCCACGGATGGGTGGCGAGCCGGCTGATGCCGGCTCGTAAGCGGAGCAAAATCGAATTTTGCGTAGCCGTTCAAGCGAAAGGCAGGATGCCTTTCGCGCTGCGAACAAAATCAATGTCACACAACTAAAACGATAAAGTAAACGAGACTCAAACCTCTAAAACAAAGCTCCCTCATCCACCCACGGATGGGTGGCGAGCCGGCTGATGCCGGCTCGTAAGCGGAGCGAAATCGAATTTTGCGTAACGGTTCAAGCGAAAGGCAGGACGCCTTTCGCGCTGCGAACTAGTTATGCGCCAGCCAGCGCTCCGCATCGAGTGCGGCACGGCAGCCTTCGCCGGCCGAGGTGATCGCCTGGCGGTAGATCGGATCGGCCACGTCACCGGCGGCAAAGACACCCTCGACACTGGTGGCCGTGCGCTTGCCCTCGGTGATAATGTAGCCGGCCTCATCCATCTTGACCTGGCCCTTGACGAAATCGGTGTTCGGCTTGTGACCGATGGCGATAAAGACACCATGCACATCGAACTCCTCGGTGGAGTCGTCCTTGGTCGATTTCAGGCGTACGCCGGTGACGCCGGAGTCATCACCCAGCACCTCATCGAGGGTGCTGTTCCACTTCACCTCGATGTTCTCGGTGGCGAAGAGCTTGTCCTGCATGATCGGCTCGGCGCGCAGCTCATCGCGACGGTGCACCAGCGTCACCTTCTTGCAGATATTGGCCAGATAGATCGCCTCCTCGACGGCCGTATCGCCGCCGCCGACCACGACCACATCCTGGCCGCGGTAGAAAAAGCCGTCGCAGGTGGCACAGGCGGAGACGCCCTTGCCGGAGAAGGCCTCCTCACTCGGCAGGCCGAGATACTTGGCCGAAGCACCGGTGGCGATGATCAGGGCATCGCAGGTGTAGGTGCCCTCGTCGCCCTTCAGCGTGAACGGACGCTTGCTTACATCGGCCTCGTTGATGTGATCCCAGATGATCTCGGTGCCGAAGCGCTCGGCCTGCATGCGGAAATCCTCCATCATCTCGGGGCCCTGCACGCCGTCTTTATAACCGGGATAGTTGTCCACGTCCGTGGTCGTCGTCAGCTGGCCGCCGGGCTGAATACCCTGGATGACCACCGGATTCAGGTTGGCGCGCGCGGCATAAATAGCCGCCGTATAGCCCGCCGGGCCGGAACCGAGAATGATCAGACGATGGTGTTGTGGTGTGGACATGGATAAACCTCCGCAAATTTGGGGCGCGGGAAGCTTACCTGCCCTGATCGATCATGAAAACCGTACAGCGTTTTACCTTCCCCCGGCATGCCACAAACCGGTCGGTACGAACAAGCATGCGACCGGCTTAGAACGGCCTTCGGTTCAAGCGGTCGATGCAACACAGGCGTTAAATCT
>CAZCZU010000068.1:0-7685 GCA_964503475.1 uncultured Zetaproteobacteria bacterium | reverse complement strand
TGAGTGCTCGAGACCAACTTATCTTTGTTGGGTCATTATCGATGAAGCCATCGACAACCTTGCTGCGCTCTTTATTGGCAAGACCTCTGTGAGCATCATCAAACCGCAAAACCTCTGAGGCATAGAAGTCTATCGTCCGCTTCATACTTGAGGTCATCGAAGTTCTGGATGCGTTATAGCACCATGCATCCCGAGAAGTCAGCACACCCTGGGAAAAGTTCTCGAACAACTTTAATTGGTCGCCTTTCTTATCACCCAACACAATATGCTCACCAAAACTATCGTCGCGCTGGTTCAGCCAATCACCGTGGGCATCTGGGACAATCTCTGTCCATGCTTCGGCATCTGAAATGCCAGTGATGCTTCTGAATTGCTCAATCTTCTCCAGTTTCTCTTCTCGGGTCAGGTAGTCGCCAATGTCGTGGAAGAATATCTGGCCACGATGCTCTGCCTCTGGGTTTTTCACCAGAATGGAAATAGCGACCGGCGCTCTACTTCCAACGCCAAAGATATTGTCTTTTTCTTTACGGCGAAGTTCACCGGATGTGCGCGCATCCCCCCTCAGGTGGAATACATAGATATTGGAAAACTCATCAGCCAGACACTTCCGCAACCCATGAGCAGAACCCGCCTCCAAGAAACCCGCATTGGTAATAAAGCCGATGACACCACTCTCACCGATACGGTCTGACGCCCAGCGAATGGCTCTGACATAACTATCATATAAACCCTTAGAAAGCGTGGCTGTTGAACGCTCCGTATATGTCGAGCGAATGCGCTCGTCTAGATGAGAATACTCAATGTTATCGTTGTTATCGTTTTCACTCTTCTGGCCAATCGAATATGGCGGATTGCCAATAATCACCCGAATGTCGAGTTTCTTCTGGCGCTTGCGGCGTTCGCTATTGTCCTCCATCAAACCACTGATGAGGTCTTCTTTCTCATACATCTGGAAGGTGTCAGTGAGGCAAATGCCTTCAAAGGGCTTGTATTCACCACCGGCGAGCGTGTGGTAAACCGCCTCGATATTCACTGCTGCGATATAGTATGCCAGTAGCACAATCTCATTAGCGTGGATTTCTTTGAGGTATTTGTGTTCAAGTTCTTCCTGCCTGATTAGGCTACTCTGAAGCAGGCGGGTGATAAAGGTGCCAGTGCCGGTGAACGGGTCAATGATATGAACGCCCTTACTACCAAGGGTCTGACCAAACTCTTTCTGAAGAACATCATTGACGCTGTGGATGATGAAGTCCACGGCTTCGGTTGGCGTATATACGATGCCTAACTTATCTCTGAGGCGCGGGAAGGCATTAGCGAAAAACTTGTCGTAAAGTTCGACAACAATTTTTTGCTTACCCACCGCATTATCAATGCCGGATGCGCGGAGTTTCACACTCTCGTAGAACTCCTGAAGGGTCGTGGTTTCTTTCTCCAGGTGATGCTCATGGAGCACATCCAAGACCACATCCATCGCCACTGAAATCGGGTTTTCTTTTGCGAAACTGTGATGCTCAAACAGGGCATCAAACACAGGCTTGGTGATTAGATGCTGCGCCAGCATTTCGATAACTTCTTCATCGGTGATGCTGTCATTCAAATCATCGCGCAACTCTTCAGCGAACTCATTGAACGCATTACGCTCACGAACATTCTCAGGATTTTCAATGATGCCAGAGATACGATCAATATGGGTGCGAGCAATCTGGGCAATATCATTGGCCCACTCTTCCCAGTGATGGCGATTGCCAACTTTCTGAACCAACTTGGCATACATTGCCTTTTCAAACTCACCCACCTCATAGGAGAGCGCCAACTGGTTATCTTGGGCGCGCCGTTTTTACTCGGCCTTGCCGATGCTAAAGCCACCGCGTCCAGCATCCTCGTTGGACTGCCCTTTTTGAGCTCGTTTTTGTTTACGCTCAACCTTGTCGGTTATCGCAATGACTTCCATCTTGCTGGTGTCTTTACCGATGAGTTCCAGTTTGTTCACCATCGCATCAAAACGGTCATCATGAGAACGCAACGCCTGAAGCACCTGCCAAACCACTTTGTAAGTGTTGTTGTCGTTCAGGGCTTCGTGGGGCTCAACACCAGCCGGAATGACTACTGGCAAAATCACATAACCCTTCTTCTTACCGGGAGCATTACGCATTACACGGCCAACAGACTGAACCACATCCACTTGAGAATTGCGCGGGGTAAGGAAGAGAACCGCATCCAGCGCTGGCACATCCACACCTTCGGACAGGCAGCGAACATTGCTCAGAATACGGCAAGTGTCTTCACCAGCATCATCCTTGAGCCATTGGAGTTTGGCTTCTTTCTCACTGGCGTTCATTCCCCCATCAACATGGGCTGCCTCACAGGCGAGGGAGACAAGCTCCTCATCCTCTGAAGTTTGCTGGTATGCCTCGACAACAGACTGGAACATCCCTGCGATTTGCTTTGAACTGACCTTGTGTGTTTTCCCGCCCTTGGGAACTTCAATCACCTGACAAAAGGAAACCGCACGGCGCATTGGTGCGGGATCGCTTGTAAGTTCATCTGTGAGACCTTGCTTAGCCAGCGCCTTCCAGCAACCAATGATTTTGGCCGCATCATCAACTCGAAGTTGGTTATCAGGGTCTTTTAAAAGCCCTTGGATACGCCTGTTAACGTGGCTCTCTTCAACGGCCAGCACTATCACCTTGTAATCGCAAAGCAGGCCAAGTTTTACAGCCGTAGAGAATGTGATGAGATGGAGCTGCTCACCATAAAGCGCTTTATCATCCATCGAGCAGAGAGCGACATTATCCTTCTCGGCAGTCGCTTTGGCTGTTTCGCCATAGATGCGCGGGGTCGCCGTCATATATAGGCGCTTGGTAGCCTTCAAGTAGTCATTATCGTGAATGCGAACGAATGCGCTCTCATCCTCATCATCAAATGTCGCGCCAGTAGTTCGATGCGCTTCATCGCAAATTACCAGGTCAAAATCGGCCAAGCCGAACTCTGCTTGTGCTCGGCTAATTACATCAATCGAATGATAGGTCGAATAAACCACGCTCATATGTGTACTGTCGTGGCGTTTTGTTATCTCTTGCGCTAATCGAGCTGCATCCGTTGTGGCTGGATAGCGCAGCTCGTGAGTGACTGTCTGAACGGTGTCGTCGTCCTTCTTTCGCTTCTTACCAACATCGCTATCGGAACATACTGCGAAGCTATGAAGCGGCGTCGCGCTCTCTTGTGTCCATTCCGTTAAGGTCTGAGATAGCAGGTTAAGGCTTGGAACAAGAAACAGGACTCGCTTGCCTTTACCAGCCATCTCTTCCGCGATCTTAAGCGCCGTAAAGGTCTTGCCTGTTCCGCACGCCATAATGAGTTTGCCACGGTCTGCCGTTTGAAGTCCTGAGCAGACGGATGCCAGAGCTGATACCTGATGTGGTCGAAGTTCCTTCTTTTGTTTGAGCGTGGGAGTAACTTTTGGCTGGTACTTTTCCCAATCAATCTGACTGTTTTCGAGGTCAAAAAGGTCAATCTTGCTGACTGGTGGCTGCTGGTCTCTTAGCGCCTCTTCCGCGTGCTCGCTCCAGTGATTCGTCGTGCTGACAATAATGCGGTGAGTAAATGGTTTTTTGCCCGATGCGGTGAAGAAACTATCAATGTCCCTCTTCTGAAGCCGGTAATCTTCAGCGTAGAGCTTACACTGAATAGCGTGGAACTCATCTGTGCCACGGGTTTTAGCAACAAGGTCGATACCAGTATCCCTGGCATCAAGGCCTTGCTCTCTGGCCCAATCTGCATACGTCCAGATATCAGAATACAAATCCTGATATGAAGCCTCATTCTTGAGGTAGCAAAGGATTAACTCCTCAAAGTATGTACCTTTCTCTCTTTCAGTAACTGCCGCATCTCGAAATGATTGAAGAAGATCACCTAAAGCACTCACTTCTTACTCTCCCTTTTTTTCCACTTTAAATGATTCTATATCCACCACCGGATAAAACGGCTTGCCCCAATCCTCATGCGGATGCTGCATCATGATCTCGATGAAGCATGGCAGCAGAAACGCGAGGATCAGCCGACCATCCTTTACCTGCTCACGATTCACGCGGCTGTTCCAGGTGGCGCCACCATGCACGAGCTGGTTGCGCAGCACATTCAGGCGATTGAACACGATCGAAAGCACCGTGCTGGTCTGCTGCCTCTCCAGTGAGCGTTTGGCGGCCACCTTGGCCCCCTCAAAGCTCTCCTGCCAGTTTTCATAGCCCGGCACGCCATTGAGGTGATTCCAGTAGGGCTGATACACATAGGGATTGTCGAGCAGCTTGCGGATCGGGCCGTTGAACTTCGTCCACACCGCATCATGAATCATCGCCTCATCATCCAGCCGCAATGCCTTTTCAAACCAGGCCATCGATTTCTCCCGCTCGCGGGTGGTGGAGAAACCGCCCTCATCATCGGCATAGCAGGCATTGAAGGCGACCCAGAGCAGGATAAAGGCAACATCATGGTCATCCTTATCCTGAGCAGCCCGCTGCAGCCAGCTGATGGCACGATGCACGCGCAGCCCCATATCCTCGGGGAACCCCTCGCGCAATTTGCGTTGCATGGCTTTCAACTCTTCCGGTGTACGCATCCATTCTCCCTCTCCCGAATGGAAAGGGATACCGCATCTTCCGCCCCGGCTCAATAGCGCATTTGTGCTACCCGGCCACCTGCCCTTATGCATCCTCGTCAAACTCATCCAGGCGTTCGGTGTGTGCATCGAAACGGGCCGGGATCGTGGCTGTGATCACGCCCGGCTGCTTGAGCACATGCAGCGCGATGATCCCCTCACTGGAGGAGTGCGTAGAATAGAGCCCCGGGCGATGCAGGGCGATCATCACATCGGCATGGCGCTCAAGGGCGCGTGGGGCGGCAAAATCGCTGAGCCTCGGAGACTTGTCCCGCCGTCGCTCGATTCCCCGCCGCAACTCGGAAGTAACGACAACCGGGATGGCAAGCTCTTCGGTCAGGGCCTTTAATGCCTGAATCACCTGCTGCCTGTTATCACGCGCGGCAAAACCGGCCAGCAACTGCAGGCTATCGATCACCACCAGCTGCGGCCCCTTTCGGCCGGCAAGCCGCAGACACTGTTCGCGGATCTCCTCGACCCCCATCCCGCTGCGGCCATAGATCCACACATCGGCCTCGGCCATCGCCCCGCTGGCGCCGGCAAGACGCCGCCAGGCATCCGCATCGAAGCTGCCCCGCTCCGCCTTCCGGGCATTAAGAGAGGCAGATGAGAGCAGCAAATGCATGCTTACCGCGTCGGCTGAACGTGCCAGCGAGAAGATGGCGACACGACAGGGGTGTTCGCTGCGCTGGCTATTGTGGCGCACCAGCATGGATAGCCAGGCATTCAGCCCGGAGCAGGGCCTGGCCCCGACCACGATCAGCTCTCCAGGGCGCATGGGCCCCAGCAGCAGATTCATATCCTCCAGGCCATAATCGGGCGCCTGCAATCCGGCATGGCGCTGGTAGTTATCCTCCAGTGCATGGAAATTCTTCAGCACCAGCTCCGAAACCTGCACTGCATCTGTCGAATCTTTTTCTGAGCCATGCTGCATGACTGGCCTCCCGTATATGCTATCAGGCGGACAGACTCATCTGCCATGCGACAAATAGCGTCGCCCGGCCCTCCGGAGCTGCTCGTCAGTCAGGCATCCGGCTGGCTGGCGCTCCATTGCGATGCAAAGCCACCATGAGCGGCGCAGATGGCATGCAGCTGTGTATGAAGACGCATGCACTCGGCCATCTCGCCATGGCCGGCATCGATCAGCGCCCCTCGCCTGGCGGCATCACGCATATCGACCGTATCGCTTCGACGGATGCACCAGAGATCACCCTCAAGATGGTGCGGATGCGGCTCATAGGCATGCACAATCAGGACCACTTCTTCCAGCACCTCAAAACCGGGCCGCTGCTCCGGCCGCTGCAGCATCTCCCCGATCACGTTGAAATCACCACAGATATCCATGGATGCACCGAATCGTTTCTGATCCCTTGCCGCCTGTTCGGTTTGCATCCGCAGGCGAATGGTGAAACGAATCAGGTCGGCCATGGCGATAGTCAGTTGTCCGGCATGCTTGCGATTGAAGATGAACCAGCGAGAGACATCCTTTTCGCCCGGCTGATCGGGCAGTCGATCCAGATAATGGTCCAGCATCAGCGCGTAGGCGCGGATCACATCGCGCTGAAGCATGTGCACGCACGCCGCCAGCTCGGCGGTGCGCAGCAAGCGATGATGCCTTTCCAGGCAGTGTACGGCATCCGCAAACACGCCCGCCAGATTCAGCAGCCCTGCTTCATTCTTGCCACGACTCATCGTGCGCTCACCGCAAGCCCCTGAATGCAGGCACGCCCCTGCCCCATCAACTCACCGGTAACAGCGAAGGTGAACGACTCGCTGACTGCGAATACAAGGTGGTAGCAACGGATTTCGCCCCCCAGCGGCAACCTCCCCTTCTGCTGCCGGTAGTGCGCATTGATCAGCTTGCCGACCACGGCGATCCGCTCGCTTAATGCGCTGGTGAACAGTGCATCCGGCAAATCGATCCTGCGTTCGGCATGTCTGGATGCCGGCATCCGGATCGGCGTGCTGCGACGGCTGAGATCAGCATCTGTTTCGACAAAGATATAGGGCCGAAAGCGAGGGGCGCCATCGAGCCGGTCGCTGCCGGTCGCCGGTTTCGATCTGATGCTGGCCTGTGCGCCCTGGCATGCTTCGGGGTTTTGCCTGTTCATGCGCACCTCCATCCGTGGGTTGCGTACAGCATGGCACCATCAGCGACATTTCATGTCGCAATGCGTGATGGTCAGGGCGTGATGTTTACAGGGCGATGCTATGGGCCAGGGCTTCGATTTCCTGCAGGGCATCGACAAGGTGATCAAAACGGTGCGAACCGCCCTGGAACTGCAGAACCCGTGCCCGGCTCTCATAGCGGGCGACAGCCTTCCGGTAATCGAGCACCTCGTCACCCTGATCGAGCAGCACCAGTATCGGCCAGCCGGTCATCGTCTCGTGCCTCAATGCCTGCAGTGCATCGAGATCTTCATTTGTCAGCTCAAAGCTCTGGCCGCTCTGGTAGTTATGGTTTGTGCCCAGTCTCGGTTTCAGATCGGCAACGTCGACCAGCGGATTGATCAGCACCATCCTGAACCCCAGGGCACTGCCCAGATTGCCGGCGTAGTAGCCCCCGAGCGAGCTGCCGACAAGGATCAG
Source organism: uncultured Zetaproteobacteria bacterium (assembly GCA_964503475.1). GTDB lineage: Bacteria > Pseudomonadota > Zetaproteobacteria > Mariprofundales > Mariprofundaceae > CAZCZU01. The sequence goes on along the minus strand of CAZCZU010000068.1, from coordinate 442 downwards.
CTCATCATCCGGATATTCGTGCTGCATCCGTTCAAGGTATGCCCTGAGAAACGGAATGGCATCAGCAGGCTTGTCCGGAATATCGGGCGCATGAACCGGCCAGTCGGTCTGCTCGCGCAGGAGATGCACCTTGTCGCTGTTGCCGCTGCTGCAAAAGCCATGCAGATAGATATATCGGTTCATGCCTTTCACCGTGCCTCCGTGTTGACTTCATGGCCAACATGCCATCAACAGCGACATATCATGTCGGAAAGGCTCAAAAACGAGAAAGAGATTAGCGATATTAAAAGAAAAGGGGCCTGTTCAGCACCATGATTGAACCATCGGTACTGAGTCAGGACACCTTAAAAATTCAGCCTGGATTTGAATGTATGACTGGGGTTAAATTGGTACTCCCAAGGGGACTACTCCGGGCATCCTGCCCTCCGCCCTTCGGGCCGTC
>CAZCZU010000067.1:0-7701 GCA_964503475.1 uncultured Zetaproteobacteria bacterium | reverse complement strand
AAGCCCGCAGCAGATGCTACGGGCTTTTCTGTCTGGTACTCCCAAGGGGACTACTCCGGGCATCCTGCCCTCCGCCCTTCGGGCCGTCGCGCTGCGACGTTCCGGCCTGCTCCTGCAGTCCGGTCGAACAGGGGTTCTCGTCCCCTTTCTTGTACGGAACGAAAAAAGCCCGCAGCAGATGCTACGGGCTTTTCTGTCTGGTACTCCCAAGGGGACTCGAACCCCTGTTTTCGCCGTGAGAGGGCGACGTCCTAGACCGCTAGACGATGGGAGCGCTTGATCAGCGCGGCGATTTCTACTCGATCGCTAATGCCGCGTCAATGGCCAACTAGCGCCCGGACGGTACGCTTGATCTCTTCGCCGTCCAGCTGCTGTTTGACCATGTAGGCATCAGCACCCGATTCGAGGGCACGCATGCGATCCTCGGCACTCTCACGTGTCGAGATGACCATGATCGGCAGATCTTCATACTCCGATTTATTGCGAATGCGGCGTACCAGGCCAAAGCCATCCAGGCGGGGCATCTCAAGGTCGGTCACGATCATGTCGTAGTCGCGCCCGTCCATCTTCTCCAGGGCATCCATACCGTCGATGGCGGTGTGCACCGTGAAGCCGATGCTCTCGAAGATCCCTTTCTCCACTTCGCGCGCAATCAGGGAGTCCTCCACCAACAGGATGGTGAACGCCATGCGCTCCTCTTCGGAGACGTTGATCACAAAAGCCTGATCCGGAGCGGTACGTCCCATCTCCTTAATGCCGTACGGCTCGAGCAGCATCAGGATTGAACCGTCAGCCGTGATGGTGTTACCCATCAGGCCCTGCGGCTGGTAGCGCTTGATGTAGGGATCAAGATCACGCACCACGATCTCGGTGTCGTCGAGCAGTTCGTCGACTACGATGCCGACATAGCCTTCGATATGTTCAGCGATAATGACGTACGGCTCTTCTTCCTGGCCGATATCCGAGGCGTTGGGGTTCATCACGCGACGCAGGTCCACTACCGGCACCTGATGATGTCCGTAGCGGATGAAGTCCTTGCCACCGTGCCCTTTTTCGACCTGCTGTTTGCGCAGCGGAATGGCCTGCTCGACCATGTGGGTCAGCATGCCGAAGTTCTGGTCACCCATACGGAACAACAGGGCGTGCTGTACGGCGATACTGGTCGGCAGCACCAGAATGAAGCGCGTCCCCTTCCCCTTCTCCGAATGGATACGGATCGAGCCGGTCAGCCTGCGCACGGCATCCTGCACCACGTTCATGCCGATACCGCGACCGGCAATATCGCTGACATTGGCGTGGGTTGAGAAACCCGGACGGAAGATCATCTCCAGAATCTCGGCCGAATCCATCTCATCGGCCTCAAGCTGTGTGGTCACACCGCGCTCGACGGCTACGCGCTTGATGGTTTCAACATCGAGGCCGCGACCGTCATCCACCACCTCAATACGCACCTCGTTGCCGCTCTGTCGGGCAATAATGCTGATCTGGCCATCTTCCGGCTTACCGGCAGCCCGGCGCTCCTCGGCCGATTCGATACCATGAGCAACCGCATTGTTGAGCAGATGCACCATCGGCTCGACCAGCGATTCGGCTACCCCCTGGTCCACCTCAACGGCTTTACCGCCGACCACCAGGCGCACGCGCTTATCGACGCGTACGGCAATATCGCGCACGGCACGCGGGAAGGTGGAGAAGATACTGTCCAGCGGCCGCAACATCAGGCCAAGCACCTGGTCACGCAGGTCACGCAGCATTACGTCACTGCGCACCTGACTGTAACGCAGCTCTTCGATAAAGCGTCGGGTCTTGCGCACCTGCGATTCAAACGCGCGATCGAGAGCCTGCATGCTTTTCTCGCGTTGTTCGGTACTCAATTCGTCGATCGAACGGTGCAGGGCGCGCCATTCGCGGCGCATCACGCGCAACTCACTGAACAGGGCGTTAAATGCTTCTTCAAAGCTTTCGCCACGCGCTTTTTCGGTACTCAGCTCAATCACATGGTTGGAGAGCTCTTCCAGGCGAACGGCATCGACACGCAGAAAGCGTCCCGAACTGCGACGCTGGCCGGTCTTCTTGAGTTCGATCTGGGATACATCCGGACGGAAATCGTCGATGTCCTCGAGCGACTTCTCCGGCAGCGGCAGCCGCCCTTCCGGTTTGGCTTCCTCTTCTTCTCCGGCCGTTTCCAGTGCAGCTGCTTCCAGCTGGCCGGCAACTTCCGCCTCATGCCGGGTCTCGTCTAGGTCGACCATGGCGATCGCCTCTTCCCCGGCCGCGGTCACATCCGCCTTGCGCTCCTCTTTCCACGCAGTGGCATCTTCGGCACCGATCATGCCACCTGCGGCTTGTCCTGGCTCTTCGGTTGATTCAGGTGTCGTTGCAGATAGCTGCTCGCCAAGATCAAGCCCAGCCAGGTCGAGTTCGGCCAGAGGCTCCTCTTCCACTGCTTCGGCGAATTCAACTTCTTCACGGATTCCGGGCTCTGCATTCTCTGTGTCGCCCGCATCGAAATCGCCGAGAAGCGCTTCCGTATCGAGCGTAAACCCTTCGCCCAACTCGAAGAAATCCTCTTCGCCTTCATCTCCGGCGATCTCCAGCGCTTCGCTGCTTTCGTCGGCTGCACGGGCAACGGCTTCCGATGCTTCGACACTTTCGGACTGCTCAGGCAGCTCGATTTCCGGTATCGATGCTTCAGCAACGCTGGCTTCCGGCTCGGTCGTATCGGGCGCCTGTTCGGGCTCCGCCTTTTCGACCGCCCCGGAGGCCTCTGCTTCCATGGCTGCCTTTTCTCTGGCCAGGGCCTCCGATTTCTCTTCGGCACCGATCATTGGCTGAGCCGGTTTGGTTTCGGGCGCAGGGGTGCCTCCCCCGCTCTCCTGCAACTCTCGGGTCAGCTCATCGAAACGGGCACGCAGCGGCTTGGGTTCCAGCTCAAGATCGGCATCCGGGTCGGCGAGCCGTTCTGACAGCTGATCATGCAGGTCATAAAGAAACTGTGTCATAGCAGGCGTACGCCACTCGGGATGCTGGATCAGCTGTTCCATCGCATCCTCGAACAGGTGGGCAACGCCGCCGATGTCGTTCACGCCCAGCATCAGGGCGGAGCCCTTGATGGTATGCGCGTCCCGACGCAGGGAGACCAGCCCTTCATCGTCGAGGGTTCCGGCTTCAAAATCGACCAGGCTCTGGTCGATCGAGGCCAGGCGCTCCCTGGCCTCATCAAAAAAGGATGCTAGAAAATTGGAAAGATCGAAGCCTGACAACTTCGGCTCCTATCGATTAAACGAGCTTCTGCAGCTGTTCGGCCACTTCACTCAGACGATGCGATGCTTCACGCGACTTCTGCATCTGGGAGGCGGAGTCGTGCAGCAGATCGGAGATCTGGCGCATGGTGACCACGAATTCCTGCGAATTCGCATCCTGGCGACTGGTTGCCTGCGAAATGGTGCGTACCGCCTGGTTGGTCTTTTCGGACATGGTCTTCATCTTTTCGAGCACTTCGCCGGCGCGCTTGGTGATCTCCACACCCTGCGCCACCTCTTTCAGGCCCGACTGGGTCACTTCGATCGATTCACGGGTGGACTGATGCACCTCGTTCACCACGGTCTGAATCTCTTCGGTGAATTCACGCGCACGCTCGGAGAGGCGTCGTACCTCGCCCGCCACAACGGCGAATCGCTTACCGAACTCACCGGCGGCGGCAGACTCGATCGAGGCGTTGAGCGCCAGAAGATGGGTCTCGTCGGCAATTTCCTGAATCGAGTCAATGGACTCGAGAATCTGCTCTGCACGGCGACCTGCATCGGTCACCTTCTCGGCAATCGTGGTCACCTCGCCACGGATGCGATCCATGTAACCGATCGATTCCTGCACCGCCTGGGCACCCTCAAGTGCCGCCTGGGCGGTGGCAGCAGCGATGCGCTCCACGCTGGCGGCCGTGGTAGCAATCTTCTTGGCCGCTTCGGACATCTCTTCAAGCTCGTTGGTCACGCCGGCTACCGAACGTGCCTGCGTATCGGACATCGTTGCCTGCTGATCCACAGCACTCAGAATTTCGTCGGAGGCGGAGCCCACATCTCCGGCCACGCCGGTGATGGTGCTGGAGATGTTACTGGCGAAGTTACGGCTCAGGAAGCCCATCACGACAACCAGCAACAGGATGATGCCAAGGTTGATAAAGGCCAGTGTCGTGATGTCCGTGGTACGCTGGGCAGTATCCTGCTCCAGGATTTTTTCCAGGTGGCTCGTCACATCACTCAGCTTTTCCTGGCCCACGAAGACCAGACTCTGGGCCACCACGGTCACGTTCTTGGCCATCACCGGAGGAATCTTGCCGCTGGTGATATCCTCGGCGATGCGGATCACCTCGCTCATCAGCTTGTTCACCTCTTTCAGGCGGGCATGATCCTCCTGGCGCAGAACCGGGTTGTTGCTTACCTCACCGTACAGGCGACGGAACTCTTTCGAGGCAGCTTCGATCTTGCCGATGTCCTGCTTGTTTCCGGTCAGGGTAAAATCGTTCAGCGGCAGCAGCACGTTGGAGAGTGAAGCCTTGAACTGCTCCAGTCGGTTCTGCTGGGCATAGAGGCCGGAGAGATCCTGCACACCCGCATTGGCTCGATAAAACGCGAAAGCAACCGCTGCGAGAAGGATGATGAACATCAAGGTCGACAGCAGCACATTTCGGTTGGCAAGCTGTTTTAGGGTTCTTACTTCGCGTGCATCTTCATTGGCCATCTATAACTCCCCAAAAGTAATACAAAAACAAGAATTTTCTCTCTGCCTTGGGGCAGGATCATGTCGCCATCCCGATCATTTTGCAATGGTCGAGTCTCAATTGGCCCTCTAATCGAACAGCGCGGCTACGTGCAGAAGCCTGTAGGAGTGCTGCTCGATCTCCAGCTCTCCGCGCACAAAGCCTTCGGCCGCATCAACTTCCGGCAGCAGGTCCGATCGGATACGGAACAACTTGGACACCTCGTCCACGCGGATGGCGACATGCATGCGCGGGTGGCGCAACACCAGGTAACGGGTGGATTCCGAGTCGGGCTTCAACCCCTTTTCCAAGCGCATCACCTTGCCTGGTTCGATGACACAAACCACCTGTCCGTGCACATTGGCCACGCCCAGCATGTGATCGGGTGCCATCGGTACCGGTATCAGAGGGCGCGGACGCAGGATTTCACCGATCTCCTTCACACGAACCAGGAAGCTTTCACCGCCGATGTGAATCTGCATCAGCTCTTCCTGTTCGCCCTCTTCTACCGGCGGTTCGGCAGATGCCTGCCCGACGACCTTTTCGTCGACGGCAAGATCCTCGTTCAACTCTTCACTCATGCGTTTCCTCCCAGGCGGGCTGCCGAATAGATGCGCGAGTACATATTGATGATCTTGCGCACCCGGGCCTGCAGCTTCATCGGCTCCACTGGTTTGCCGATATAGTCATCGGCGCCACTCTCCAGGCCGTGCACTTCATCCTCCTCCTCTTTGCGGGAGGTCAGGAGAACGAGCGGGATCGTATCAAACTTGCTGTGTTCGCGGACCTTCTGAATCAGTTCCGGACCGGAAATGTTAGGCATTTCGTAATCGGTCAGAACGAGACTGATACCACTGCTCAGCCGCTGCAGCATATCCCAGCCCTGCTGCCCGTCCTCGGCCTCGATCACTTCGTAGCCATCGGACTGCAGGACGAATTTCACCAGATTTCGAATGCTCTTGGAATCATCAACGACAAGAATGCTTTTCTTGCCCCCCTCCTCCATGTGGCTGACCATCTGCTCATCACGCTGGTGAATCGTATCGCCCAGCGACAGCAGCAGGCCATCGGCATCGATGCGATTGCTGAGGGTAAAGCCCTCCGGTGGGGTCGAGATGCGGGTGATCTCCTCGATGCTGGTCACGCCGCCCAGCACCTTGTTGAAGCCATCCTCAAACAGGGTGAACATGCCCTCCTCGCGTGCCACCTGCATCAGTTCGCGGTCGGCCGAGTTGCGGGCGATCATTTCGCGCATGCGATCGTTCACATAGAGCACCTCGTGCACACCGAGACGCCCCTTGTAGCCGATATTCAGGCACTCCTTGCAGCCGACCGGTTCGTACACTTCGATCCCCTCGGGAATCTCGAAACGCTCGATCGTCTCCTGATCCGGCCTGGCCTTCTTCTTGCACTTCGGGCAGAGGCGACGGGCCAGACGCTGGGCTACCACCATATTGAGCGACGAGGAGAGCATCGTCGAATCGATGCCCATCTCGATCAGACGGGTGATGGTCGAGGGGGCGTCGTTGGTATGCAGGGTGGAGAGCACCAGGTGGCCGGTCTGGGCGGCATGCATGGCGATCTCGGCCGTCTCCTCATCTCGAATCTCGCCCACCATCACCACATCCGGATCCTGACGCAGGATGGAGCGCAGGGCTGCGGCAAAGGTCATGCCCGCCTTGGCATTCACCTGCACCTGGTTGATGCCCTTGATCTGGAACTCCACCGGATCCTCAACCGTGACGATGTTGGTCTCTTCATCGGTAATGTGATGCAGGAACGAGTAGAGCGTGGTTGTCTTACCGGAGCCGGTCGGACCGGTCACCAGCACGGCCCCTGTCGGTCGGGCAATGCATTCCCGGATACGTTTGTCGGCCTTTTTCTCAAAGCCGAGGATATCGAGCGACAGCGACAGGCCGCTCTTGTCGAGAATACGCATCACGATCTTCTCGCCATGCATGGACGGAAGCGTCGAGACACGCAGGTCGAAGCTCTTTCCCCATAGCTTCACACGGGTACGGCCGTCCTGCGGGGTGCGTGTGTTGGAGATATCCAGCTTGGACATGATCTTGACGCGCGAAGCCACCAGCGGATGGGCCTTGGAGGGGAACTGCATCACCGCGCGCAGGCGGCCGTCGATACGCAGACGCACAACACTGGTGCGTTCGCCCGCCTCGACGTGAATATCGGAGCTGCCCAGCTTCATCGCCTGCACGATGATGCCGTTGACCAGTTTGACGATCGGGGATTCCTCGGCGCCCTTTTTCAGGTCGTCGAGGCTTGCGGCCTCCTGCTCCTCCTCACCGACCGCAGCCAGATCGGCATCTTCGTCGAGCCCTTCCATGGCGGCATCGAAAGCGGCATCGCCCTGATAGAATTCGCGAATCTTGCGCTGGATAACGTCCGGGCGCGAAAAGATCGGTTTAACATGCTGCCCCAGCTTGAACTGCAGGGCATCGAGGCCGGCATAATCCATCGGGTTGCCGGTGGCGATGATGATCTCGCCCTCCTGCTCATCGACCGGCACAAAATTGTAGTCGAGACAGAGCTGCTCGGGGACCTTCTTCAGCAGGTCTTCATTGGGCTTGAAATGATCGATATCAAGGTAGGGAACCTTGTAGATACGGGCCAGCGTATGCAGAATTTTGTCCGCATCCACTCCATCGGTGTTGAGCAGGGCGAGCAGCAGCCCGCCTTTTTTGACATCCGGGCTGGCGACTGCATCGGCCATCTGCTTTTCGGTCACTACACCGCTTTCAATCAGCAGACGCTGCTGCTTAAGAAGCATCGCTCCCCCATAACCGGCCCATATTCATAATCGATGTGAACATATGCCCCTAACCTACCAGATTCAAGATAAAAAAAGCATCCCTCACTCGCCCTTCACGCTGCTGAACTCTCCCCATTTTTTGGCTGTAGGAATCGATAAGTGTTTGGGATATTGG
>CAZCZU010000066.1:4869-8234 GCA_964503475.1 uncultured Zetaproteobacteria bacterium | reverse complement strand
CAAATAAGTAGGACAGCAGTGGGTGATTCCCCTTTTGTGGAAGAACATGACGAACCAGAGACAGAGCGAGATCGCCGAGCCAAAGGCGATCAGCGGCAGGGCTGTTCCATAGAACCATGACGGGCTGTCCATGTCGGCATAATGAAATGAGAGATAGCCGGAAATCAGAATCAGAATGAACTGCATGGGCATAGGGTGGTCAGAAAAGCAGGCAAATCCCCTGTGTTATTTGAACAGGCAGTACTCGGCATAGTCCTTGGCCTCGGAGGCTGTCCAGTCGGCCTTCGGTTTCTCCTTCATCTGCTCGCACCACGCCTTGCTGCCCACCTCCGGCGAACAGCTGACAGTCAGGAATGCAAAGGCGGTAATCATGGCGAGGAAAAGGGCTCTCTTCATGGTGCTGTCTCCCGAATGGCTGGATATCGACCAATGTAGCCGAGATATCCGGGAAGGGTAAGCGGTGGGCGCTGACGCTTACTGGTCGAACTCGTCCTTGGACCAGTCATCCTCGCTGTCGTTGCCCCAATCATCCTCCTGCGGCTTGGCCGGAGGGTGGCCATCGTAGATCAGGTATTCGCGGTGCTGGCGCCATGCCTCTCGGGTAAATACGTAGGGGTCGAGTGCCAGTTCATCGCGCATGCCGGAGGCGGAGAGCAGGCGGGCACGCTTGTCGACGTACTTGAGTACGGCCAGCGGGATGGTCACCTGCGGAATGCCGGCAAAGGAGAGCCAGAAGAGGCCGTCGGTGGCCGTGGCGGTGACGAAGTCGGGTGTCTTGCGCACCGAGTTGGGGCCGAGGAAGGGGTAGACGATGTAGGCGCCCTGCGAGGCACCCCACACCGCCAGCGTCTGGCCGAAATCCTCATCGTGCTTCTCAAGCCCCATCGAGGTGGCGACATCGAACAGGCCGCCGATGCCGACGGTGGTGTTAATCAGGAAACGGCCGAAATCGGCGCTGCCCTGCTTGCCCTTGCCCTGCAGAAAGTCGTTCAGCACCGTGTTCAGGTAGGTGATGTTGTCGTAAAAGTTCGAGACCGACTTGCGGATCGGCTCGGCCGTGACGGCGACATAGCCCTTGGCCGCCGGCTTCAGCGTGGCCCGGTCGAGGACATCATTGAACTTGTCGGTGCCGCGATTCAGCCCTTCGAGCGGGTCGCCATGGTTCTCCGTTGTGGCGCAGCCGGAGAGCAGCGTCAGCAGCAGAACCAGGACGGAAAGCAGCGGTGCGGAGCGTTTCATGGCGCGCGAGTATAAATTATTTGGCGCCAAAGGCTACGGACAGGGATTGGAGATACGGCGATGGATCGCCTCGATGCCCTGGACGATACTGTCATCGAGGCTGATATCGATGCTGGCGATGTTGCTGGCCAGCTGTTCCATGCTCGTGGCGCCGATGATGTTGGCGGTGACGAACGGGCGCGAATTGACCCAGGCCAGTGCCATCTGGGCCGGGTCCAGCCCGGCGGCATGGGCGAGCTGTACATAGGCTTCCGTTGCAACGATCCCCTGGCTGTTGGAGTAGCGGGAGTAGCGATCGCTGAACAGGGCCAGACGGCTGCCCGCCGGCATCTCTCCGCCCAGGTATTTGCCGGAGAGCACGCCGAAACCGAGCGGCGAGTAGGCGAGCAGGCCGACCTGCTCACGATGGGCGATCTCGGCCAGCCCCACCTCGAAGCTGCGGTTGAGCAGGTTGTAGGGGTTCTGGATCGAGACGATGCGTGCCTGCTCATTGCGTTCGGCATGGTGCAGGTACTGCATCGTGCCCCAGGCCGTTTCGTTGGAGATGCCGATGTGGCGCACCTTGCCGGCCTGCACCAGTTCGTCGAGCACGGCCAGCGTCTCCTCGATCGGCGTCGTATCGCTCTGTTGGCCCTGCACATAGTCGAGTTGGCCGAAGAAGTTGGCATTGCGCTCCGGCCAGTGCACCTGGTACAGGTCGAGGTAATCGGTCTGCAGCCGCCTCAGCGAGGCTTCCACGGCGGTGGTGATGTTCTTGCGGTTCAGCTTCGCATCGCCATTCCGGATATGGGCGCACCATTCGCGGGGCGAGGCGACCTTGCTGGCCAACACAATATTGTCACGTCGGCCCGATTGCCTGAGCCAGTTGCCGATGATGGCTTCGGTGGCGCCGTAGGTTTCCGGCTCCGGCGGCACGGCGTAGAGCTCGGCCGTGTCGAGCATGTTCACGCCCTGATCGAGTGCATAGTCGATCTGCTCGAATGTCTCGGCCTGTGTGTTCTGTTTGCCCCAGGTCATGGTACCCAGTGCGATGACGCTGACGTCGATATCTGTGTTGCCCAGTTTCCGATACTGTATGGCAGGTTTTTACCATCACCAAACGGTAATACAAGCCGTACTTTTTCGGGTCATCTCTGCTTTGTGCAGGGGATTGCGCTTTTGTCCTGCCTTTGCCGGCAGATGCGTGACACGGCTCACATTTCCTGAAGCGCGATACATAACCATAACAAACTCATGGGAATATTCCTGTCGGAAGACAGGGAGAAGGGAGTGTTATGGTTCGATGGTTGGGAGGGGCAGTGCTGTCCCTGATGTGTTTGATGACGGCCGCCAAACAGGCCGGAGCCGAGGCGGCACCCGGGAAAGAGAAGGCAGCCCGCCCATGTATTGAACTGAAGCGCATTCGCTTGAGTGACGACGGCCTGATTGCCAAAAAGCAGCGGCAGAAGCTGTTTGCCAAATACCTGGGCCAATGCATCGACCCGAACTTGCTGAAAGCGTTGCTCACCGACGTGTCGAACCAGTTCATGGGCCAGGGCTATATCACCACCCGCCCGTATCTGAAGCAGCAGTCGGTTGTCGATGGCGATGTGGAGATCAGTGTCCTCAAAGGCAAGGTGGAGCAGGTGGTCGATGCTAAAACCGGCAAGCCCAATTCGCGCACCCGCAATGCCTTCGCTTTCCAGCAGGGGAGGGTGCTGAACCTGAGGCGGCTGGAGACCTCGCTCGAGGTGATGAACCGCCCCCCTTCCAGCGACGTGAAGTTCAAGATCAAACCGGGCAAGACGCGAGGCGGCAGTATCGTTGCCATCGAAGGGCGTGAGACATCCCCCTATCATCTGCAGCTGGGTGTCAGCGGCCGGAAGAATCTTAAAGACAAGAATTTCTATCTCACGGCCCAGTTCTCACTCGATAACCCGCTGAACATCAACGATATCCTGACCATCTCCTACAATGGCAGCCGTGTACAGCAGCAGTATCAGGGTACCCAGGCGGGTGAGCTGAACTACTCGTTTCCGGTCGTCGGCTGGCTGGTGGAACTGGTCGGTTCGACTGTCTCCTACCGGCAGGGCGTATCCGGCCTGAACAACACCTACCTGGCCAAGGGCGATACCCAGGGGCTGCGC
>CAZCZU010000066.1:0-4769 GCA_964503475.1 uncultured Zetaproteobacteria bacterium | reverse complement strand
GCTGCGCAACCAGACCCAGAAGCTGACGCCGGCCCTGTCGATCCATCACAAGAACACCAAAAACTACTTCTCCAACCAGTTGATATCGGTCTCCAGCTACAAGACGAGCCAGGCCCAGTTCGACCTGAGCCATGTCTGGCTGCAGAAGTGGGGGCGGCTGACGAGCACTTACAGCTTCTATCACGGACTGGACTGGTTCGGAGCCCGGGGCGATGGCTATGTCGGTGCCGATCCTGCCGCACTGAACCAGGCCAAGCTGCAGTTCAGGAAGCACTCCCTTGACGTGAACCTGCTTGGTTATTTGAGCAAGGACAGAAGCCTGAGTTTCAGCTCGAACTACCACCTGCAACGCAGCGCCGATCTGCTTTACGACAACGACAAGCTTACCGTGGGCAGCGATTACACGGTGCGCGGCTATTACAACCAGAATCTGTACGGCAACAACGCCTGGTACATCCATAACGACTTGAGCAAGTCGTGGACCTTCGAGAAGGCACCCGCCCTCCTGAAAGGGTTTACGGTGTTCGCGGGGCTCGATTACGGCGAGGTCGCCTGCGAGGCGGATAACCCGAGCAGTTGCGGCTCCATCGCCGGTATTGCCGCCGGTTTCGGCACCCAGTCCGAGAGCCTTACCACCAACTTCGTCTTCAGCCGTCCGCTGAAAAGAATCAACAGCAGTTTCAGGCCTGAGACGCTGTTCAAGTTCGACACGATCTGGAGAATCTGATGAAGCATCAACATCTCAAGAAAGCTCTGATTATATTTCTATCGCTGAACCTGACATGCATGCCCATGCTGTCGATGGCCGGCTCGCTGCAGCCGGACGGCACCACCCAGACGACGCTTGATAAGGCCGGCAACAATGTGCCGGTCGTCAATATCGCCAATCCCAATGCTTCCGGGCTGTCGCACAACAAGTACAGCAACTTCAACGTCAATGCGCAGGGGCTGATTCTCAATAACTCCACCGCAACGACGACCAAGACACAGCTGGGCGGCTATATCTTCGGCAACCCGCACCTGACCAACAGCGCCAAGGTGATTCTCAACGAGGTAACCAGCACGAACCGCACTTCCCTGAACGGTTATACCGAGGTGGCGGGTCCGCGTACGGATCTTGTGATCGCCAATCCGAATGGCCTGACGATCAATGGCGCCGGTTTCATCAATACCGCCAATGTCACGCTGACGACCGGTACGCCGAACATCGTGGGCGGTACGCTGACCTCGTACAGCGTCAACGGCGGCGATATCGCCATCACCGGGACAGGGCTTGATACGACCACCCAGAACAGTACCCGCATCTATACGCAGATGCTGACCCTGAATGCCCGGCTGCATGCCACCAATCTCGATATCAAGCTCGGCAACAACACGATCAGTCATGCGAATGGCGCGATCCTCGCCTCGGCGGGCGGTACGACACCGACCGGCCTGCTGCTCGATGCCTCGGCTCTGGGCGGTATGTATGCCAACAGGATTGCGCTGGTCGGTACCGGTGCCGGGTTGGGTGTGAACCTGCCGCCGGAGGTGCTCGCCTCGGCCGGGGGGATCGACATCAGCAACGATGGCACGGTCACCGTGCAGAAGATGAGTGCCACGAAACAGGTCTCGGTTCAGTCGGGACAGGATGTGCAGGTCAATGGCGACCTCTACGGCGGTACGAACCTGACGCTGGGGGCGGCCAATGCCGTGGCGGTGAACAGCGGTGTGACGGCAGCAGCCGGCACCGTGAGTATCAATGCCGCCCAGACAAATAATCTGGCGACCATCCTCGCCGGCCTGAATGCGGATGCGACGCTGAACACGACCGGGCAACTGAGCATCAGCGGCGGTTCATTGGCCAACAGCGGCCAGATTCAGAGTACGGCAATGCTGGGAGCCACGCTCACCGGCACGCTGACCAACGACGGCATGATCAATGCCGGCAGCGATCTGACCCTTGCTACGAACAACCTGACCAACAACGCCACCCTGTTCGCCGGCAACAACATGAACCTCTACACGACATCGGTGGTGGCCAACAATGCGGGTGCGAACATCTTTGCACTTAATAACCTGACCATGGCCGCCGATGCGACGGGGGCGAAAACCCAGCGAATCACCAATAATAAGGGGGGCATTGAGGCCTATCTGGGTAATCTCGATATCAGTACGCTGACCCTTGAAAATATGACCGACCTCCCGGTGATACAGGGCACATATGTGGCGGGAGTAGCGGGGGTCCCGGCATCCTGGAGCCGACACCGTATCACGAAGCAGATGATTTACACCCCCGCTGTGGCCGCCCAGCCGGAAAAAATCGTCGGCGGCGTCAATGTCTCAACTTCGAAATCAACAACCACGTGTGGAACCAACTGCAAGGATGTGACGACGACCCGTGTCGATTCTATGGTGCTGACCAGCAGCTCCGCGCCGGCGACGATCAATGCCGGTGGCAACATGAATATTAATGCCAACGCTATCACCAATCAGTATTCGCTGATCGCCGCCGGTGGCAACATGAACCTCGCCTCACAGGTGGTGGATAACCAGCCGGTCGATATTTTGCAGATAACGACCACTTCGGTCGATAGTTACCGGAACTATCAGTACTGCAGTGGGGTGGTTATTTTAGGTGCCTGTATTGGTAGCTGGAAAAATGCGATGGGCTATACCGGTACGGCGACCACGACCAGCAAGGCAGTGAACAATACAGTTGCCTCCACCATCCAGGCCGGAGGCAGCATCACCGGCAATGCCGCCAACCTGAATAATGGCAACATCCAGCAGAATGTGGCCATTGCAGCCTCGACCGCCAATCCGGCCGCCATGGCCATTACGCCACCGGCGGGCGGCAACGGCATGTTCGTGCTGAACAAGAGTCCGCAGAGCAACTACCTGATCGCCACCAATCCGGCCTTCACGGTCTATGCCAATTTCATCAGCAGCAATTACCTGCTCAGTCGCCTGAACTTCACGGCGGATCAGCGGCAACTGAAGCTGCTGGGTGATGCCTTCTACGAGAATAAACTGATCCGCGACAGCATCTTCGCCCAGACCGGCAAGCGATTCCTGACCAGCGAGATCACCAGCGATAACGCCCAGTATCGCTATCTGATGGATAATGCCCTGGCGGTGGAGCAGGACCTGAGCCTGGTGCCCGGTATCGCTCTGACCACGGCCCAGATCGCCATGCTCGATCGTGATATCGTCTGGATGGTCGAGAAGGAGGTGGCCGGGCAACGGGTGCTGGCGCCGGAGGTCTATATCGCCAACCCTGACCAGTACCGGGTCAAGGGCGGCAAGATTCTGGCAGGCAGGAATATCGATCTGGTGGTCGATAAGCTGAATAACGCAGGCCTTGTCCAGGCCGGCGGCGATTTCAATGTCGATGCGAGCGACGCGGTGACCAACAACGGCGGTGTCATGAGCGCCGGTGGCGATCTCTCCCTGCTGTCGAAGAACGATATCCGCAACATCTCCGGTACGATGGAGGCGAATAACGTCACGCTGGTTTCGACCGACGGCAGCATCGTCAACGAACGCTACCTGGAAGAGGTGAAGCTGAATGGAGGCGGCTCCGGTGGCGGGCTTGCGGCCCTTATGGGCGGTGGTTCTTCGACGGAGACTTACACCAACGTCGGTGAAGCTGGGACGATCAAGGCGAAGGGGGCGTTGTCGCTCGATGCCGCCGATAGCGTGTCGATCAAGGGATCCACCCTGAAGGGCGGCAGCGTGGCGCTGAAGGCGGACACGGTCGAGATCGGCACCTCGGTCGCCAGGTCGAGTTTCTCGACTGCTGTGGGGGAGAGCTCGTTGCAGAAGCAGTCGACGACCCACTATGGCTCTTCCGTGGAGGGGAACGATATCTCCATCAACTCGACCGGCACCACGACGGTGGCCGGCAGCGATGTCCATGCCAGTGGCAATCTGGATGTGCAGGCGGGCAACCTTGAGGTGCTGGCCGTCAACGACTCCAGCTATGAGGAGAACCGAAGCAGCCACAAGGGCCTGTTCAGTTCATCGAGCAGCACGACCCGGCAGGCGAGTTCCACCAATGTCGGTTCATCGCTTTCCGGCGGTAATGTGTCGCTGAAGACCACCAAAGGCGATATCCATGTCGCCGGCTCCGATGTGGCGGCCACGGATACGCTGGCGATGAAGAGTGCCGGCGATATCAAGGTGGAAGCAGGCTACGACGGCAGTATGGACGAGACGCACACGACGAAGTCCGGCCTGTTCAGCGGCGGCAAGCTCTACTCCAAAAGCGAGGATCTCGAAGGCACGCTGACCAAGACGGCCCGTAAGGCCTCGCTCGCCGGTGGCAATATCTCGATGAATGCCGAAGCCAACATCGCCATGAAGGGTGTCGATGTTACGGCCAAAGAGCGCCTTTCCGCCACGGCAAGCAATATCGCTGTGGAGAACGCAGACAACGAGGTGAAAACCTACTCCAGGTATGAGCAGCTCGATGTCGGTTTCGGCGATGCGCTTAAAGCGATCACCAATCCGCTTGGTGCGATCAAGGTGAAGGATGGCAAGGCTTCTGTCGCGTTTGCTAAGGCGGAGATTAGTAAGGCGGAGAAAGTCACCACCAAAACCGAAGTGGTTTCTTCCAATCTGAATGCAGACAATATCAATCTTGTCGCCGATGCTACTGATGCTGGGGATATTACAGTCAAAGGCAGTAACCTGACTGCCAAGAATGATGCCAATCTTACTGCTAGTGGCGATGTGAATATTGTGGAAGCGAAGAACACCGAGAAAACCGTTTCAAAAGAGATGAA
>CAZCZU010000065.1:0-8290 GCA_964503475.1 uncultured Zetaproteobacteria bacterium | reverse complement strand
AGCAGGTGGCCATCCACCTCATATGAATTTACAGCAGTATAGGGACTCAACCCACATTCTAAAAGCCGATGATGTTCTTAAAGCATATGAAAAAATCCATTATCATTACAAAACCATAAAAGAAAAGGAACTGACTAAGTTAAATGGTAAAAAAGGTCGCTGGGTCTTTGAAGGTGTTATAGATCTGGTACCTATATATGAAGAGTTTGAAGATTTAAG
The DNA here is from genome assembly GCA_964503475.1 of uncultured Zetaproteobacteria bacterium. Classification (GTDB taxonomy): domain Bacteria; phylum Pseudomonadota; class Zetaproteobacteria; order Mariprofundales; family Mariprofundaceae; genus CAZCZU01. Next base: position 8,071 of record CAZCZU010000065.1, on the reverse strand, counting down.
TGAAATATTATGGAACGAGCATAAGAATATTGCAGTCAAAACCATAAAGAAAGAATTACTGTCAATAGCTGACATCAAAAGTAACTACTCAGAATAAAAGAAAAATAACAAATCATTCCAGTGGACGCGCAAAAGGCGCGCGCCACTGAATTCCGACGTTAGACACGAAACAAAAAGGGCGGCCAGTTGGCCGCCCTTGCTGATTGCACGGATATTGAAACTCAGGCCAGGCGCTTGAACTTCATGCGGTGCGGCTGCACGGCATCCTCGCCCAGGCGCTTCTTCTTGTCCTTCTCGTACTCCTCGAAGTTGCCCTCGAACCACTCGACATGGCCCTCGCCCTCGTAGGCCAGGATATGGGTGGCGATTCGATCAAGGAACCAGCGATCATGCGAGATGATCACGGCACAGCCGGCAAAATCGAGCAGTGCCTCTTCCAGCGCGCGCAGCGTCTCGACATCGAGATCGTTGGTCGGCTCATCGAGCAGCAGCACATTGCCGCCGCTCATCAGCATCTTGGCCAGATGGACACGGTTGCGCTCACCGCCGGAGAGTGCCTTGATCTTCTTCTGCTGATCACCGCCCTTGAAGTTGAAACGGCCGCAGTAAGCGCGGCTCGGCACCTCGGCCTTGCCCAGATAGATGGAGTCCGCCCCGCCGGAAATCTCCTCCCAGACGGTCTTGTCGCCATCCAGGGCATCGCGCGACTGATCGACATAGGAGAACTGTACCGTCTCGCCGATGGTCAGGGTGCCGGAATCGGGCTTATCCTGGCCGGTGAGCATGCGGAACAGGGTGGTCTTACCGGCACCGTTGGCACCGATGATGCCGACGATACCGCCACGCGGCAGATTGAAATCGAGATTTTCGATCAGCACGCGGCCATCGAAAGCCTTGGTTACGTTCTCGGCCTTGACCACGATATCGCCCAGACGCTCGCCGGCCGGGATGAAGATCTGCTTGGTGGCATTGCGCTGCTGCATCTCTTTGCTGGCCAGCTCATCGAATGCCTTCAGGCGTGCCTTGGATTTGGCATGGCGCCCCTTGGTACCGGCACGCACCCACTCCAGCTCATCCTTGATCGCCTTCTGGCGTGCCGTCTCCTGCTTCTCTTCAACAGCCAGGCGCTTCTCCTTCTGCTCCAGCCACGAGGAGTAGTTGCCCTCGAACGGGATACCCTGGCCACGGTCCAGCTCCAGAATCCAGCCGGCCACGTTATCGAGGAAGTAGCGATCATGGGTCACGGCCACGACGGTGCCCTTGTAGTCGTGCAGGAAGCGCTCCAGCCAGGCGACCGACTCGGCATCGAGATGGTTGGTCGGCTCATCGAGCAGCAGCATGTCCGGATTGGAGAGCAGCAGGCGACACAGCGCCACACGACGGCGCTCACCGCCGGAGAGCTTGGTCACATCGGCATCCCACTCCGGCAGGCGCAGGGCATCGGCGGCAATCTCCAGCTTGCGATCGAGATCCCAGGCATCGGCGGCATCGATCCTGTCCTGCAGCTTGCCCTGCTCCTCGATCAGCTTGTTCATCTCATCGTCGCTCATCGGCTCGGCGAATTTGGCCGAGATCGCGTTAAATTCATCGAGCAGCGCCTTGGTCTCGGCCACGCCCTCCTCGACATTGCCGCGCACATCCTTGGCCGGATCGAGCTGCGGCTCCTGCGGCAGGTAGCCGACATTGATGCCCGGCGCCGGACGCGCCTCGCCGATGATCTCGGTGTCCACACCGGCCATGATCCTGAGCAGGGTCGATTTACCGGCACCATTGAGGCCCAGCACACCGATCTTGGCGCCGGGCAGGAAGGAGAGGTAGATGTTTTTCAGAATCTCCTTCTTGCCGGCAACGACCTTGCCCACGCCCTGCATGGTGTAGATGTACTGATAATCGGCCACGTTCAAACCTCCTGGCGCCATTAATACGAAAGACGGCAGCCTAGGGCCTGCGCCGCTGCCATACAATGCAACGCTGCCTGCCAATTCCCATCTTTTGCAAGGCATCGCGCGACGCTGATCGGACTGCTATCGTTGCGAACTCTGATTTTGAGGGGGAACGTTCATGGGTAAATCGCTGCAGGATCGCATCATCATGGTAACCGGTGCCGCCAACGGTATCGGCCAGGCTGTGGCCATTGCCGCAGGGGCCGAGGGCGCCAATGTCGTGGCGCTGGATCGCGAGGAGCATGGCCTGGAGCAGACGCTGGAACAGATCGAGGCTCAAGGGGGCCGCTGCCTCTGCATTCCGTTCGACCTGCTCAAATTCGACAACTACGACAAGCTCTTCCTGGCTCTGAAGGATCAGATTCCGCACATGGACGGACTGGTGCACTGTGCCGGTGCCCTGAGCCGCTGCACCCCGATGCAGTACGTGGAGACGAAGGATTTCCGCAAGATGATCGACATCAACCTGACTGCCCCGAACATCCTGACCCAGAGCATGTTTCCGCTGCTCAAGCGCGCCGAGGCTGCCTCGGTGATCTTCACCACCTGCGACATGATTGACGAGGATCAGCCCAACTGGCACGGCTATGGCATGGCCAAGCGCGCGCTGGGCTACAGTGCGGCGATGTGGCAGGCGGAACATCACCAGAAGCCCTACCGCTTCAACACCCTGAACCCCGGCCGGGTGCGCACCGAGCTCTTCAAGCGCGCCTACCCCGGCATTCTTCCCAAGACGATGCCGAAAGCCGATACCGTCGTCCCGGCCTACATGCATCTGCTATCCGATGCATCGAAAGAGCTGCGCGGCCAGACGCTGAAGGCCGGCGAACTTATGAGCGAGGGCAACACCCTCAACTGAGCCGTAAAACAAAACCGGGGGCTCAAAGGCCCCCGGTTTACGATCACTTGCTGTGTTTCTTCAAGGTCGCAGCGAGGTTCCTGGCCGATTTCGGCACGCCCACCTTGCCAGCATAGAGAATATCGAACGGTTTCACCGACTTGCCGTAATAGGCCTTGTTGTAGTCCTTGAGAACATTGATCTTGGCCCCCTCCAGCGACAGGCCGGCAAACAGCCCGCGGCTACGCGAGTAGGACCAGATCTCCGTCTTCATGCTGGCATCGACCCCGGCCGAGGCATCGCGCCCCACCGGCCCCGCCGCCACCGAGGCATCGGCCCCCAGCGTCACCTCATTGTCGAGCAGTGCCTTCAGGCCACGCTCATGCCGGATCAGCAGAATCAGATCGGTGGATTGCGCCCCGATCTGCCAGCCCACGGAGCCGGCCCCGATCGAATAGAAGGCGGGGGGCGACCAGCGATGTGCCTTGCGATCGTAATGCAGGATCACACCGCGCCCGTATTTGCCGCCGACCACGAAGCCGGCCTTGATGACACCGGGAAAGATGGCGATGGCGGATACCTTGCCGAACAGATCCTCGGGAATGGACTTGTCCGGCGTGGCCATAATCTCGCTGATCACGGCATTGGCCTCGTCCACCTTGGCCACCGCCTTGGCCTTGCTCACTTCGGCCGCCTGTGCCGGCAATGCCATCGCCAGCAGGGCCGCAACGATCCAGATTCCTTTGCGCATGATACACCTCCATGTCTCTACCGGATTGTAGACGGAAAATGGTGACTGGTGACTCTCGGCTTCTCATCACCAATCGCCCCCTCCTCCACCGCGTGGCGTTCGCTACGAAAGCGGGATAGGATGCCGGACCATGAGTACACGCCCCGATCTCTCCACTGAATTCGCCGGACTGAAGCTGCAGACACCGATCGTGCTGCTGTCAGGCTGTGTCGGGTTCGGCGAGGAGTACACCCGCGTGGAGGGCTTCTCCAATGCCGATGTCGGTGCCGTGATTCTCAAGGGCACGACGCTGGAACCGCGCATGGGCAATGCCCCGCACCGCGTCTACGAGACCCCTTCCGGCATGCTCAACGCCATCGGCCTGCAGAATCCGGGTGCCCGCTATGTCATCGATGAGGTGCTGCCGCACCTGCCGCATGACGAGACCCAGTTCTGGGCCAATGCCAACGGCTCCTCGCTGGATGAGTATGCCGAGGTGGCCCGCCTGTTCGACGACTCGCCGGTCACCGCCATTGAGATCAATATCTCCTGCCCCAACGTCAAGGCGGGCGGTGTCCATTTCGGCAACGATCCCTGCATGGCCGCCAAGGTGGTCGAGGCGATGCGCGCGGCCACTTCCAAGCCGCTGATCACCAAGCTTTCACCCAACAATGCCGACATCGCTGAAACGGCACGCCTCTGCATCGAGGCGGGTACGGACGGCCTCTCGGTGATCAACACCCTGGTCGGCATGGCCGTCGATATCGACAAGCGCCAGCCTGTCATCGGCAATGTCTCCGGTGGCCTGTCGGGCCCCGCCATCAAGCCGGTCGCCCTGTGGAAGATTCATCAGACGCAGGCCGTGGCCGCCCAACACGGCATCCCCATCCTCGGCCAGGGCGGTATCAGCGAAGCGAAAGATGCCATCGAGTTCGCCATCGTCGGCTCCACTGCCATCGGGCTCGGCACCGGTCTCTTCTACGATCCCCTGCTCTGCCGCAAGGTTCTCGACGGCCTGGAGGCCTACCTTGAGCGCCACGGCATGGAGCGCTATGGTGATCTGATCGGGAGCCTGCAGCCGGCCGGATAGCCCGGACGCGACACTCCGCACCTGCCATACGACCGGCTGCGAACCGAAGGGGAGAATACCATGCCGTCACATGAGCAAGCCATCCTGCTGGTCGATGACCATACACTGGTTCGCCAGGCCACCAGCAAGATTCTGCACAGGCTCGGCTACCGCGTTTACGAAACCGACAGTGGCGACAAGGCACTGCAGCTTTTCGATCAGCACCGCCAGGAGATCGCCATGCTGATCTCCGACATCGTCATGCCGACCATGGACGGAGTCACCCTGAGCAACCGGATTCTGGAACTGGAGCCGAACCTTCCCGTCATCCTCGTGACCGGCCACGACCGGGATGCCCACCTGGCCCGCATGAACCAAAAAGAGAAGATCAAGCTGATCGGCAAGCCCTACGACCTCGACGCGTTTGTGACGCTGATTGGCCAGATGCTGCATGAGAACGTCACCTAGGCCAGATCTCCCTTTCCTGCTCCTTGCCCTGCTGCCGCTACTGGCAGCAATGGCGCCGGCCCATGCCGGCACACTGTCGATGATCAGCGAACAGCGCTGGGTCAGCGTCGCCCGGGTCTACGATGGCGACACCTTCGAAACCCGGCGTGGCGAGAAAGTGCGCCTGCTCGGCATCAACACCCCCGAGATCGCCCATGGCGACTCGCCGGCCGAACCCTGGGGAGAGAAGGCCGCCTCCGCCCTGAAACACCTGATCGAAGGCCAGCGCCTGCGCCTCAGCTTCGATACCGAAAAGCGGGATCGCTACGGCCGTCTGCTGGCTCAGGTATGGCTGCGCGACGGCCGCTGGGTGAACGGCCTGATGGTGCGCGAGGGCTATGCCCACGTGTACACCTTCGTACCCAATCTGCGCTGGAGCAAAGCACTGCATGCCGAAGAGTTGCAGGCACGCAGGGCAAGACGCGGCATCTGGAGTCACGACCGTTTTGAGGTACTGACCGCGAAGGATGTATCGCGCCGCCATATCGGTGAGTTCCGGGTCGTACACGGCACGGTCAAGAGCCTCGACCGCCACGGCTGGCGCTTCAAGCTGGCCAAGCTGAATATCTCGGTGCCGCGCAAATACCGGCAGTGGTATAAAAAAGGTTTAAGACTCCGTTCAGGACAGGTTGTCACTGTTCGTGGCAAGATTCGCATCTCCAGTGCAGGCCGACTCTTCCTCGCCCTGCACGCACCGACCGACCTGGAGGTAGAAGAACCGTGAAACGGCTGTTTGCTGTCATGATCCTGCTGGTGCTGGGTGGCTGCGCCACCAATCCGGCCACCAAGAGTTCCGATTTCGTGCTGATGAGCGAAAAGGATGAGCTGCAACTGGGCCAGCGGATGGCCGCCATGGTCGAGAAGCAGATGAAGCTGCTGCCCGACAGCGACCCGCTTGCCATCTACGTCAACAGGGTCGGCCAGCGCGTGGCCCGGACGGCCGATCGCAAGGATCTCTTCTACCGTTTCCATGTCGTCGACGATGGTACCGTCAACGCCTTCGCCCTGCCCGGCGGCTACATCTACATCCACCGTGGCCTGATCTCCTACCTCAACAGCGAGGCGGAGCTGGCGGCCGTACTGGGGCATGAGATCGGCCACGTCACGGCCCGCCATGCCGTACAGCGCTACACACAGGCGCAGGGCTACCGCATCGGCATGACAGCCGTAGCCATCTTTACCGGTGTGCCGACCGCCGCCTTCAATATTACCGATCTTCTGGCCGCCATCGCCATTCAGGGCTACGGCCGCGAACAGGAGCTGCAGGCGGATCGACTGTCGCTGCGCTACATCGCCCGGGCAGGCTACGACGTGCATGCCACCACCCACCTGCTGCGTACGCTGGAGCGGCTGGAGAAGTTGAATAAAAAAGAGAAGACCGATGCCGGCGACAAGGTCGAGGAGTACCACGGTGCCTTCGCCAGCCATCCGGAGACCAAGAAGCGCATCGAGGAGACCATTGCCAAAGAGGCATCCATTCAGAATCCGGCCCATGCCGAGATCGGCCATGCCGAACTGCTGAATGCCATCAACGGTTATCCGGTCGGCGACAACCCCGAAGAGGGCGCCATCATCGGCCAGCGCTTCATTCATCCGGTGCTCGGTATCCAGCTTGAGTTCCCCGACAACTGGGTACTGAATAACACGCCGCAGGCACTGGAAGCGCGCATGCGCAAAAAGGATGTCTACTTCCGCCTCTCCATGAAGGAGCTGCAGAAACGACGCACGGCCGAAGAGGTACTGAAAACCCTTTTCCCCGAGCGGCGCATGGGCCCGGTCAGCCATATCACCGTCGATGGCCATCCGGCAGCACGCAGCCTGGTGATGGTCAGTGCCCCGCACATCAGCAAGGCAGCGGTCGATGCCACGGTATGGCTCGATGGCCCGAAGGCCTTCATCATGCTGATGTGGGCCAAACGCGATGCCTACGAGCCCTACCTGAAGACGTTCGCCACCATCCGCAATTCGGTGCGCAACTACAACAAGAAACGCGACGGCGATGTGCCGCGCATCCATCTCTATATCTGGAAGCGGGGTGACTCCTGGCAGCGACTGGCCGGTGCCGAAGACCACGTGCTCGGCCGCTTCACGGCCGATCGCCTGGCGATCCTGAATGGCATGGATGCCGACAAGACGCCGAAGCCGGACACGCTGATCAAGATCGTGCACTGACTTGTGTGGAGCGCAAAAGGCATCCTGCCTTTTGCTTGAATCGCTACGCAGGCGCATGTCCTGCTGCGCTTACAGGCCGGCAAATCGCCGGCCCGCCACCCGTCCATGGGTGGAGGAACGCCACTGTTCAGCGCCATTTGTGTGTCGCGCAAAAGGTTGAGTCGGGCCATCCGTGACCCTCACCCTTCGGGCGGCCTGCGGCCGTCCAAACGGCTTTCCTGCCCTTTTGTCCTGCCTTTTGCTTGAATCGCTACGCAGGCACATGTCCTGCTGCGCTTACGGGCCGGCAAATCGCCGGCCCGCCACCCGTCCATGGGTGGAGGGCGCCACTGTTCCAGCGCCATTTGTGTGGCGCGCAAAAGGTTGATTCGGGCCATCCGTGACCCTCACCCTTCGGGCGGCCTGCGGCCGTCCAAACGGCTTTCCTGCCCTTTTGTCCTGCCTTTTGCTTGAATCGCTACGCAGGCACATGTCCTGCTGCGCTTACGGGCCGGCAAATCGCCGGCCCGCCACCCGTCCATGGATGGAAGAGAATGACATGAAACCCGGCACAGCTGCGTAGTGAAATTATCGCATTCACTCCAGATCTGGAGCCGGTGCATTCAGTTTCCGTTCAGCAGCACATGATGGATTGAACCCGTTCGCCTCTTCCCGGGCATCAGGAGCAATCGTCATGAATCAACAGCAGCAGCACATTCTCAGCAAGGTTCCGGAAGTCACTCTGCTCTTCTGGGTCATCAAGATTCTGGCCACCACCCTGGGCGAAACCGGCGGTGATGCGCTCTCCATGTCGCTCAATCTCGGCTATCTCG
>CAZCZU010000064.1:0-8652 GCA_964503475.1 uncultured Zetaproteobacteria bacterium | reverse complement strand
AAGCAGGTGGCCATCCACCTCATATGAATTTACAGCAGTATAGGGACTCAACCCAGAAGTCTTCACCAAATCCCCGAACTGGACTGATAGATGATTAGGCTGTGGGTTCATAGCACGCCATTCCTTAGCACGTCGAAAGATGCGCACGCCGAAAATGACAAGGGTTGTAAAGGCGACGGAGATCGGTATGCCAAGCTGTGGACCAGCCGTATTGAATGCCGTGACTATTAGAGAACCCATAAACAGCACAAGAAAGACAATGCCAATGATTTGATTAGTAGATATCTTCATATGGCATCTAACGCTCAAGCTGTGGGTCGCGAGCCGCATCGCGGCCAGCGTCCCACACGAGCGCATTGTTAGATTTCATGTTGGTCTGCCAATCGCTTTGTCACATGCAGTGACTAGTGCTGCAAAGGCGTTCTCAAGTTCGGAGCGTGCTTGCTCATACTCTTCCTTTGATTCGTGTTTCGTGTCCTGGGAAAAATACCACCCTACACTGTGATTTAACTCCCTAAGTGCCTGAAGCACCTCTGGATACCTTCGGAAGCGTCCCGCTGCAATCCTCAAGTATGCAGCCTTTTCAAAGTATGACTGTTTTTCTTTTTCGTCCCGACACCTATAGCTCAATAGATCCTCAGTGATCTGGCCCGCCACTTCTTCTAGCTCCATGAATTTGTCTATTTCTTTGTCCCATAGAGCTTTTCTTTTTTCACGATTGATGGTGAGTTTTGTATTGAGCAAGAGCGTCACAATCGAGGCGACCGCTGCGATACTGGCTGCAATAATTGCTGCGTATTCTTTCATGTTTCAATGCACTCTATAAATCTAACGCCTAAGGCCAGCCGCGCAGCGTAGCTGCGTCGGACTGGGCCGACTTGTTAGGGGCGTTATTTCACTTGCCATCTTTATTGCCTTTCCATCGAAAGGCTCGCCTGAATCCCTTGTTCTCTGCTTCAGCAACCGTGGTGGCGTAGCCCTCGCCAAGAGTATCGCCAACAATCACTTTGTCGTACTGCTGATCCATAGGTAGGTGATAAATCTTTTCACCTGTCCTTCGTGAGATGTTGCACTTAATCATGGGATAAGGTGCCTGCTCATGATTTTCATGAAGCTCGACATTGAGGTGCCGGGCGAATCTTCGTGCAGTATCGGAAACAACGTATGACGTTACCAACACTGGTGTAACCTTTCCTAGATTCTCGGCATTCATTCGATAGAACTCGGCAGCCCCATATACCTGTGCGATTACGTTTTCCCGAACCGGTATTTCTTTGATTTGCGAAAGCCTTTTACATTGGACGATACGCACGTCATTTTCTTTTCTGCAAATAAGATCTATACCTAGATCCTCTTTACCTTGCGTAGCTCCGTGGTACTCAACCGAATAGCCACGTTGCTCGTATTCGTATCCAACAAATCGCTCATAATCGACCCCGACCGACCAGAGGCCTCGTTTCCTATTAGGCTGCAGGTAGCGGTCTAAGGCAAGTTGGTTTCTTTCGGTAACGGTCAGATTCGCCCACTCAGTTTTCGGTACGTACCTCGCTATAGGGTCTTCATTGTCTTCTTCTACAACATTATTTTTCTTGTCCCAGACTAACGCTTCAATTAGCTCATCAACTGTCAAATCAACGTAGTCAGCCAGCCATGGCGCCAATGACTCATATAGATCTAGCCTGTTACGAACTATTTCAAACTGCTTTTTGAAATCTCTTGCACTTGCCCTAGCGATTTGAACCTCTAGGGCTGCTTTCTTTGCCGGGCGCTTTTTGTGGTAAAGAACATCTGCGATGCAGTCATCATATGCCTGTTGCAAAAGGTCGGACCACCGTACCAAGCTAGGTAACAGCACCGAGTCAGAACGGATTTTTGAAAGGGTCTGATTGTAAAGGCCCATTAAATCAGAAAGCTTTTTTTCCGCATCGGCTTTTGATGTCTCGGCGGCATCGATTCGGTGCGCCATCGAACTACGGCCGACACCGAACGCGATTGCAGCAACTACACAAAGCCAAAATATTTCGCTGCCTGTCATTTATGCTGCAAAGCCCCTAACATATATTATACACCGAAAGTGGTGTATAACTCCCTTGGTTTCGATGGCCAGGAAGGGTTGATTCTCTTTTTATAAAGCTATGTTGCGGGAATTTTCCGGGTATATTGAAAACACAGAATACACCTTCCATGAATTCCCTCGCCAAATCGCGATAAACCTTCCGTCCCATGGGGACAACCGTATCACGGGCTTTTGGCAACGGAATAGCATGAATGCGTTAGATAAGAGATGAAATAACGGCGACCGGGTTGGTCGCCGTTATTGTTTGAGATGCGTTATTTGGTCTCTTTCGACTTGTCGAACAGGTACTTGAACTGGCCGTAGCCCTCCTCTTCCAGCTTGTCGGCCGGAATGAAGCGTAGGGCGGCGGAGTTCATGCAGTAGCGCAGGCCGGTCGGGGCCGGGCCATCGTTGAAGACATGGCCCAGATGTGAATCGGCATGCTTGCTGCGCACCTCGGTGCGTACGGTGAAGAAGCTACGGTCGGTGCGCTCGACGATGTTCTCTTTTACCAGCGGGCGGGTGAAGCTCGGCCAGCCGGTGCCGGATTCGAATTTGTCGGTGGAGCTGAACAGCGGTTCGCCGGAAACCACATCGACATAGATGCCCGGCTGATGGTTATCCCAGTAGGCGTTGTGGAAGGCGCGTTCGGTGTCCTCCTCCTGGGTGACCTCATACTGCTCGGGCGTCAGGCGCTGCTTCAGTTCGGCCTCGGAGGGCTTCTGATAGTGCTCGAATTTTGCAGCCATGGCATCGCCTCCCTGCATGGTTTCACCGCTGCTGGCGATCTGCGGCAGCAGAATCAATGCCAAAGCCATAGCGGTTAAGATGGAACTTTTCATGATAACGACCTCCTGAAAACTATAGCTCAGTCGCAGCAGGCCGCCATTTATTACAGGTATTATTATCGCTGATCCAATAAGCGATCAATGGTGGCCTGCATGTTGTCTGCCTCAAGGTCGCTCTCCGGCGTGCTCCAGGACATGTCGGCCTCAAGTCTGTAGGCACCGGCATGGGGGTGGGGCGGTTTTCCTCCCCAATCCTCGGGCGAGAGCATGGAGAAATACTCCTCACCATCCGGCTTGCGGTAGAGGTGGTAGATCTTGCCGGGCTGTTTCTTGAAGTTGCAGCGGGCGCGGTGCAGGCGCTGGTTGCGCTGGGTCTCTTCCAGCAGCTCGTGCGCCCTGGCCTGCAGGGCGCGCATCTGCTCGGCCAGCACCTTCAGCTTGCCGCCGGTGACACCGGCCAGCATCGTGTCTGCTTCGGCAATCTCGCGCGCCATATCCACCAGCTCGGTGGCCGGAGCCATGCGGCTGACCGGGTAGGGGGCGGTGCGGTCCGGGCCCTGGTGCAGGTCGCCCTGATACTTCTGCAGGCTGTCTTTCTTTACGTCACTCATCCTGGCCACACTCTACTGCCGATCTCGTTGCCGCCAAGACGTAATCGGAAGCGTTGTCTTCTCCCGTCAGTCCTGCGCAGGCGGGAATCCATGATTTTCATCCCCGCGACTGGATGCCCGATCATGCCGGGCATGACGACATGGCTTTGCAGCTTTTCCCGGTCAGCGCTCCCTACCCATGTCAGGGGTAGGGTTGGGGTGGGGGTCGAGCGTTTCAAAATGCTGCCACCCCCATCCTGACCTTCCCCCTGGGAGGGGGAAGGGATGTTGGAGCGACACAAAAAAGGCCGGCACTATGGCCGGCCTTTGTCATGACTGAGAAGTCAGGCTCACACGGAGCAGGTGTCGGAATCCTCTTCCTTGATCAGGCCGGACTCGACCTGGGCGATGATGTCCTGGTAGTGCTCGTTCGGCGGGCAGCCACAGGCGTGGGAGTCGGCTGCTGCGTGCAGACGGGCCTGCTCGATGTGCCACTGGGCTACTTTCAGATGCTGATCAACGTTCATATCAAACCTCTCGTATTGGATTTTCTTGCAAGAAAAGGGCGGCGCCGTAGCGCCGGAATCGAGACCCTACATTAAAAGCGGAATAGGAAAACGCCAATCCGCATAGGGTCATGCAGCGGTCTGCCGAACGATTCATGCTCCCTCCCCATTTCAGGGGGAGGGCTGGGGTGGGGGTAGGAGCGGTTCAGGTGTCGCTACCCCCATCCTGGCCTTCCCCCTGGCAGGAGGAAGGGATTGAGGAGTCAGGCGCGGCCGGCATTGGCATCGTTGGGAGTGTGGTAGTAGTCGCTGGCCTTTGCCGCCTCATCGATCAGGCGCTTGAGCTCGGCCACGCGCGCCTCGGCTGTGGAGATCGGGGCACAATCCTCGCAGTCGACAGCACCGCAGGGCTGGTTGGCATAGAGCCAGTAATGCACGGCTCCGGCCAGCAGGCCATCGCCGATCTCGCGCACATCGGCTTCCGGGTTGGCATCGGCCAGGCGGTTGCCCAGTTCGACTGCCTGTCTGGCTGCGTCGGCGTAAATATCGTGTTCCTGCTGCATGGCGAATGACTCCTGGAGGATGATCGATGCCATGCTATCAGGTTTATCCAGTAAGCGGAGCGTGTTTTAGCGGCGGGCAGGAGGCAAATTCGCCCTGTGGACCATGCGTTTACAGGTGCCGGAGCTGGCGGCTGTTGGCACCACCGGCAGCCTGCTGATTCGGCAGGGTAATGCGATCGAGGTAGGGGCGCAGGCAGGCGGGCAACTTGCGCCCCTCGATCTTCATCAGGTCGTCCGCCATGGCCTGGGCCACCTGCAACTCGTGATGCCCCTGCTCGTCGATCAGATAGCGGAACAAAAATCCGGCCAGGCGATCGAGTGAGATCTGCCAGGTCATCCGGGTTTCGCCATACAGCCAGTCGCAGAAGGCGGAGAACTGCGCATAGACATCGCCCGCCGGCCAGAGCATGCGGATGGATGTCTTGAAGTTGCCGCTGTTGTAGCAGAGGTCCCAGAAACGGGCGAAGCGCTTCATGCGCTGCATTTCGGCAAACGGGATCAGGTCGTTTTGCAGCAGATCAAAGGGTGGCTGTGCCGAGTAGCGCATGCCGAAGCGCGCATCGTGCCGGGCCAGCGTGGTGCCGGAGAGCTTTTTGAGGATGCCCACCTGAATCTCGGCATCGGTCCAGCTGCACAGGCGATCGAGATTGGCAGCGAAGCTTTCCAGGCTCTCGCCCGGCAGGCCGACGATCAGGTCGAGATGCATATGGGCATGGGTGGTGGCCAGATAGCGGATGTTCTCTTCGATCTTTTCCAGCTTCAGATTGCGCTGAATGGTGCGTGCCACCTCCGGATTCAGGGTCTGGATGCCCACCTCCAGCTGCAGTGCGGCGGCCGGGAAACGGGCGATGCGTTCGCGCAGGGCGCTGGGGAAGTGGTCGGGAATCACCTCGAAATGGAGGAAACAGGGCTCGGGCTTCTCCAGGAAAAAGTCGAGCAGGCGGCTGGCGGTACGCACGTTGAGATTGAAGGTGCGGTCGATGAAACGGTAGCTGCGCACGCCGCGCTGCCAGAGCAGCTCCATCTCCTGCAGGAAGCGGTCGATGAACAGATCGCGTACCCGCTCGTCGATCGAGGAGAGGCAGAATTCGCAGCGGAACGGGCAGCCTCTGGAGGCCTCGACATAGATGTTGCGGTTGCGGATATCCGCGTCGCTGTAGAAGCGGTAGGGGAGCTCGATCGCATCCAGCTCCACCGGCTCGGCGGTAATGGTGCGCCCGGCCGGTGGGTTGCCGTCGACAATGGCCTGACAGATTTGGCCAAATGCGACATCGCCCTCGCCCTGAACGATGTAGTCCGCAGCGGAGAAATCGACGCGCAGCGGCGCATGGCTCACCTCGGGGCCGCCAAGGATGATGGTCACCTCAGGCGCTACCTGCCGGATGATGCCGACCACCTCGGCCATCTGCAGCGCATTCCAGATATAGACGCCGAAGCCGATGATCTTCGGTGCACGGGTCAGCAGTTGTTCGGCCACATCCTGCATGTTGTCGCGGATGGTGAATTCGACGATCTCCGTCCGCTGCTGCAGCGTGCCCATATTGGCATACAGGCAGCGCAGGCCGATGCTGCTGTGCGTGTAGCGGGCATTGAGCGTGGTGAGCAGGATATCGCTCATGCGCTGCCCTCCGCAGCGATGGCCTCGATGGCCGAGTAGGGGGCAGGGCTATGCGCAATCGATTCGATCTGCTCGCTCGTTGCCGCCACACCGCGCAGTGCCAGTTCATTCGCGATCTCTTTCCCGGTCAGTGGCGGTAGAGAGCATGCCTCGATGGATCGTTGCAGTTCGGGGGGGATCGATTCACAGACGCAGAGCAGCGCCAGCCCTGCGTGTTTGTCCATGCCATTCAGGGCGGCGAAAAAGCGGGCGTCAAAGCCGCTGGCTTCGCCCGGCTGCAGCTCATCGAAATTGTGCAGGATGATCAGGGTCTGTCGCGGCAGTTGTTCAAGCAGCCTTTCAAGGTTGTCGGCATCGCTGATGCCGGCCTGTTCAGCCAGTGTTGTCAGCAGTTGCATCTGATCCTGCGGGCAGTGGCGCAGGTTGGCCTGCAGCACCCGCATGGAAGCGGGAAGGGCATGGCGCAGATCCTGCAGTGTACGGCGCCTTCCCTGGCCATGGGGGCTGGTCAGGGCGAGACAGGCGCCCGTCGACAGCCTTTCAACCAGGCTTTCGGTGAAGGCGGGGCGCAGGCAGCCGTTCAGCTGCGAATCGCTGCTCATAAGCCTGCCATCATCTGCGCAAGCTCAGGCTCTCCGAACAGCCCGATGGCACGCAGGAAGGGGGCATCCGGGGCGGCCTCGATGACGATCGTCTTGCCGGAGACGGGGTGGGTGAACTGCAGGGAGGAGGCCATCAGCAGCAGGCGGCGGCAATCGAAACGGTCGCGGAAGAGCTGGTTGTGGCGGCCGTCGCCGTGCGTGGTGTCGCCGACGATGGGGTGGAAGATGTGCTTCATGTGGCGGCGAATCTGGTGCTTGCGACCGGTCTCTGGCGTGATGGCGAGCAGTGAGTAGCGGGCCGTGGCATAGCGGCCAACGGCATAGGGCAGTTCGACGGTGGCCAGCCGTTCATAGGCGGTGATGGCCTCCTGGGCCGGCTTCTGACTGTCGGCCTGCCTGTCACTGATTTTGTCCAGCTCCTCTTTCAGCGGGTAGTCGATAAGCCCCTGCTCATCGGTATAGCCGCGTACGATGGCCAGGTACTGCTTCACCGTCTCGCGCGAGGCGATGTGCTCACCCATCTGGCGGGCAACCTCCTGCGAGAGGGCGAAGAGCAGTACGCCGGAGGTGGGCTTGTCGAGCCGGTGCAGTGGCCAGACATGCCGGCCCAGCTGATCGCGCAGCATTTGCATGGCGAAGCGGGTCTCGTGCCTGTCGATCATCGAGCGGTGCACCAGCAGGCCGGCCGGCTTGTCGATGGCGACCAGCCACTCATCCTGATAGAGGATGGTCAGCTCTTCTGCTGCCGATACTTCCGGCTCGGCCGCCTGCGGCACAGGTTCAGCCCTCGACCAGGCTGTAGAGCAGTTCGATCTCCTGCGGCCAGATCGATTCGTCGATCGTCTCCAGCACCATCGGAATATCGTTGAAGTGGTCGCTGTTCATGATGAAGCGGAACACATCCAGCCCCAGTTCGCCCTGTTCGAGGCTGTGATGGCGGTCCACGCGGCTGGCAAAAGCTGCCTTGGAGCCGTTCAGATGCATGCCGCGCAGGTAGTTGAAGCCGACCGTGCGATCGAATTCGCCGAAGGTGGCCTCGCAATCGGCCGTGGTACGCAGATCGTAGCCGGCGGTGAAGGTGTGGCAGGTGTCGAGGCAGACACCGACGCGCGACTTGTCCTCCACCTCGTCGATGATGGCGGCCAGGTGTTCGAATTTGTAGCCGAGGTTGGTCCCCTGGCCGGCCGTATTCTCGATCACGGCCGTCACCCCTTCGGTCTCGGCCAGGGCCATATTGATCGATTCGGCCACGATGGAGAGCGACTCCGCCTCGCTGATCTTCTTCAGGTGGCTGCCGGGATGAAAGTTGAGCAGCGGCAGGCCGAGTTGCTGGCAGCGCTGCATCTCATCGAGGAAAGCGGCGCGCGATTTGGCCAGCGCCTCTGGCTCAGGATGGCCCAGGTTGATCAGGTAGCTATCGTGCGGCAGCACGTGTTTTGCTTCGAAGCCGTGCTTTTCCATGTTGGCCCTGAAGGCGGCGATGCTCGCGTCCGTCAGCGGCTTGGCGACCCACTGGCGCTGATTCTTGGTGAACAGGGCAAAGGCCTTTGCTCCGATAGCGGCCGCATTCAGCGGCGCATTCTCCACCCCGCCCGAGGCGCTGACATGGGCTCCGACATACTTCATTGTAACCTCTCAAAGACGATCTGGGCGGCCATCCTAGTGCTCGTAACCCGTTCGGCTACCCGTCGCATGAGTGGTATGGACATCTTTCGTCCTTCACCGGGTATTTAAGAGGGTATCCCGGGCAAATGATTCACATGTAACAACAATGGTTATAAGTCCCTCGTTACAGTACTACTATTTGAATTTCCCGGAGGTCTGAATCGTGAGTGAACATATGAATGCCGCTACGGAATGTGCCGGGACTCTTCTCATTGCAGACGATAATGCGGCAGTGCTCAGCATGCTCACGGTGATGCTTGAGCG
>CAZCZU010000063.1:0-10072 GCA_964503475.1 uncultured Zetaproteobacteria bacterium | reverse complement strand
TGCGATGCCGTTAGAGGTGCGGGGCGGACCATCCCATTAGTTTACTAAATACACTAATTATGCTTTTTAGGACATGGCTCGTTTACCTCGAGTAGTTATCCCTGGCTATCCACATCACGTGACTCAGCGTGGCAACCGTCGTGGCCAGACGTTTTTTGAAGATGGCGATTATGAGCTTTATATCTCATTGCTTGGAGCGGCCGCGAGAAAGGCCGAGGCGGAGATATGGTGCTACTGCCTGATGCCCAATCATGTTCATATGATCATTGTTCCTTCGGATGAAGATGGTCTTCGCCGGACTTTTGCAGATTGAATCTTCCCCGGTTTAACGGATACAACAATTAGGCGAAACTATTCGCCGGAAAAGAGTAGCGTTTCCTTTCTTTCTCTTTTTGACAAGTCGGCCAGGTAAGGTCTTTCCAGAGAGGTTCGTATTTCTCCAGTCGGATGTCATTATCGCGTGATAGCGCCCACATTTCAGAGTGAATGGACATACCCATAATAAGCTAACGGGAATGCAGGGCGGCCTGCCTCCTGAATTTCAAAGTCAAATGTCGGGCTACTTCATTGACTTGATGAAAGGAAGGGATATGTACAAGACAATCATCAGAATGGCGGCGCTGCTGCTTACGTTAACCATGTTCGGATGCGCATCATCCGGACCGACCCAGGTTTCCAAGGCCGAAACGACGAAGCAGTTTCGCTTCAGCAGTGTCGATTTCAAATTTGAACAGCGGATTAAACCCGGTATCGCCTACCATACGCCGGATGAACTGAAGGCGATGCTCAATGACCGAGTCACTGCCTTGCTGAAAGAGAAGGGGCTGCTCTCCGAGGATGCGGCTATGAACGGGCTGAAAATCTCGGTGACCTATCAGCGCCATTTTGTCGGTGATGCAACGCCGTTTCCGTCCGATGCGCTGGCCTATCCGACTTTTGCCTACAAGGTTACCGTGACGGATCATGACCGGGTGATCACCACCGCCGAAGAGAGCGACCTGAGCTACAGGGGTGGCATGGCGATGAACCTCAAGGTCATGGCTGGAGCTTTGCGCGACAAGAAGTACGAAAACGAGTTTGTCGATGCGTTAGCCAATACGATCGTGGAGCGGATCGAGAGCCTGTAGGCGATACAGCTCCGGCCATCCGGCCGGCCTTGCGGAGGCGGCGCTTTCCTGGTGGAGAGCGCCGTTTCTTTTGTTGATAAGGGGTTATACCAGGCCGTATGCCTAAGACGGGCATTTGGGGCGCAGAAGAGACGAAGTCTATAGTAAAAGGTGCCGCTGTTTCGGCGAGGAGATGCTGACTCGATGCTTCCCGAGACATTCCGACACTTCTATATGGAGAGCAGTACGCCGCCCGTCCTGCATCCGTTGCGTGTCGCGATCACCATTGCCCTGGTCTATCTGGTTTTCTGTTCTGTCTATATCTGGATCTCCGGCGAGGTGGCGGCGAATTCGGCCGGCGATGTGCTGACCCTGAAGCAGCTGGAGCTTGAAAAGGGACTTCTCTTCATCGGCATCACTACATTGCTCTTTTTTCTGTTCTCATTCTTTTTGTTGCAGCGCATCGCTACGAATACACGGCAGGTGATGGCGCAGCAGAAGGCGATGGTGCATGCCGAGCGCCGGGCCATGGCCGGGCTCTTTGCCGCATCGGTAGCGCACGATATCAATAATATTCTCAGCGTTGTCGAGCTGGCGGCTTTCAAACTGTCGCAGGGCAGTGGCGAAGGTGAGGGGCAGGAGTTGAGCCGAACGCTTTCGGATGCCAACCAGCGCCTGACCGATTTAACCCGAAGGCTGATGGAAGTGGGGCGGGACAGTGTCGATGACGAGATGCAGTCGACCGATTTGCGGGCGCTGCTGCAGGAGAATATCGATTTTGCCCGCAGCCATAAGTATCTGCGCAATTGCGAGCTGCGTTGCATATGCGAGCGTGCGGTGGTGGCGCAAGTTTCGCGCCAGATGGTGGGGCAGATGTTGCTGAACCTGATGCTGAATGCCGGGCGGGCAGCAGGCGACCACGGCCAGATCGAGCTGCAGCTTCATGTGCATGATAATTACGCCGTGCTCGAAGTGCACGACAATGGCCCCGGCATTGCGGCGGATGAGCGGGAACGGGTATTCGATACCTTCTATACCACCCACAGGGAGGGGCATGGCCTGGGGCTGCTATCGGTGCGCGCCTGCGCCGAGATGCACAAGGGGATGGTCGAGGTCACCGATTCACCGCTCGGCGGGGCCTGTTTCCGGGTGTCGCTGCCGTTGAGGTCGCAATAAGCGTCAGGCGTGGCCGATCAGTTGCAGAAGCTCGTCCGGTTCGATGACACTGTGCTCTCCGGCGGCTAGTCCGGTCGCCTCAAGCGTCAGCCCACCGATGGAGATGCGGGTCAGCGTCTCCACATGGTTGCCGACGGCAGCAAACATGCGCCGCACCTGGTGGTAGCGCCCCTCGTGCAGGGTCAGCAGCGCTTCGCGCTCGCCCAGTACCTCCAGCCCGGCCGGCAGGCAGGGGGTGTCATCGCCCTCCAGCATCAGCGTTCCGGCAGCGAAGACCTCTGCCTCATTGCCCTCCAGCGGCCGGGCCAGCAGAGCCCGGTAGCTCTTCGGTACCCTGTGTTTGGGGCTGGTCAGCTTGTGGTTGAGCTGGCCGTCGTCGGTGAGGATCAAAAGGCCCGAGGTCTCCTTATCCAGGCGGCCGACACTGGAGAGGGGCGGATTGCGACCGGCCCAGCGAGCCGGGAAATCCTCGTAGATAAGCTGCCCCGTCTCCTTGTGCGAACAGACCGCCCCCAGCGGTTTGTGGTAGATGATGGTCAGGCCATGCGGGTGGTCGAGCGGCTCGCCCTCCAGCTGCACGCTGTCGGCCGTGACTTTCTGGGCCGGGGAACTGGCCGCTTCACCATCCACGGTGACCCACCCCTCCTTGAGCCAGTAGCGCACATCCTTGCGCGAGCCGTAGCCGAGGCGCGAGAGTAGTTTGTCGAGGCGTTCCGTTTTCATCATTTCGTTCCTTCAATCACTTTGAAGCCCTGCTCCTGGGTGAGGGTCTGCACCATGTCGAGATTGTCCCACAGCACATCCTCGTAAGGGAGCTTGCGGTTGGCGACCAGCCACAGGGTGCCTTCCGGCTCAAGTGCCTTGCAGGCATTGACGATGATCTGTTGTCCCATCTCCACATCGCGTGCCTGCCCGGCGTGGAACGGCGGATTGCAGACGATCCACTCAACGCCCCTGGGCAGTCGCTCCGTGGCGGCATCGAGCCAGTGGGGCTTGGCCGGGCGGGCGACATTCTGCATCGCGCAGGCGAGAGCCTGGCGGTCGGCATCGATCAGGTGAATCAGTCCCTCGTGCTTGCCGGTTGTGCGGATATGGTGGGCCAGCAGCCCGTAGCCGCAACAGAGGTCCATGCCGACCCCCTCCAACTGCTCCGGCAGGTGTTCCAGAAGAAGTTGTGAGCCGGGGTCGGGACGATCCCAGCTGAATAGTCCCGGCTGCGATATCATGCCCAGTGTCTCGACTGTGCGCGGCGCGGCATCGGCCAGCCATTGCCGGGCCAGTGCTGCGTCGAATCCGTCCGAGAGGCGGGCCCGCATGATGCGGCACTTCGCCTTCGATTCGCTGGCCACATGACCGGCCAGCTGCTTCATGGCCTTCTCATAGCTCTTGGCACCATGTTTGTTCTCGCAGACGGCAATCAGCTCGCCACCCGGCGCCAGCTTCAGCATTGCCTCGGCCATCCAGCCCAGCGTCTGCTGCTTCTGCTTGGCCGGATGCAGCAGTGCCAGCCCAAGCGCTTCCGGCATCGTCTCGCTGACCGTCAGCCCCTGTGCAGTCAGCAGCCGGGCGGCCGGGCGGAAGGGTTGCAGGATAGATAGGCTGGCGGCCTGTTGCTGCAGTTCTGTGAGCAACGGATCGGCATCGGCATTGAAGATGCCGACGGCCCTGCCTGCGATGCCGCTCTCCAGCGCTGCCTGGTAGAGCAGCTGCATGGCTTATTTCTGGCCTGTGCTGCCGAAGCCGCCGCTGCCGCGGGCCGTCTCGGAGAGCTCTGCCACCTCGGCGAAGGCGGCCTGCACATACGGGGCGATAATCATCTGGGCAACACGGTCGCCGCGCTGGATGTGGAACGGGGTATCGCCGTGGTTGATCAGGATGACACCCACCTCGCCGCGGTAGTCGGCATCGACGGTGCCGGGGGTGTTCAGTACGGTGACGCCGTGCTTCAGGGCCAGCCCGGAGCGGGGGCGCACCTGCGCCTCGAAACCATCCGGCAGCGCCATGGCGAATCCGGTCGGGATCAGGGCACGTTCACCCGGCTGCAGCACGACCTCCTCGTCGATGGCGGCGCGCATATCGGCTCCGGCGGCATGCAGGCTGGCATAGTGGGGAAGCTCGATGCCCTCGCTGTGCGGCAGGCGCTTGATTTCAACGCGGGGTGCGGATTCAGTGGTCATGCTGTAGCTCCATGATGTGATCGATGATGATGGCGGCGAACTGCTGCTTGGGGCAGGCCGGGATATCGCGGGTGGCCACGGGGTCGATCCAGCTGCCGGCGGCACGATCGCTGCCCATATTGGCGGCATCGTTGGCGATGATGGCATCGACACCCTTGCGCACCAGCTTGCTGCGGGCCGCTTCGATATGGTCGTCGGTTTCGGCCGCGAAGGCGATCACCAGGCCGGGTCGCTCCTTCATGGCGGCAATGTCGGCCACGATATCGGGGTTCTGTATCAGTTCCACGCTCAGGCTATCCTGGCCCTGGCGTTTCAGTTTGCCCGGCAGCTGTTCGGCAAAGCGGTAGTCGCTCACTGCCGCCGTGGCAATGAACAGATCGGCGCCAGCCGCATGCTTCTGGCTGGCCGAAAGCATTTCGGCAGCGCTGTCCACGGCGATGCGTTCGATCAGCTCCGGTGTCGCCGGGGTGCCGGGGCCGGCGATCAGCGTTACGTTGGCACCCAGCAGGGCGGCACGGCGGGCCAGATGGGCGCCCAGGCTGCCGCTGGCGCGATTGCTCAGGGTGCGCACGGCATCCCAGCCCTCAACCGTGGGGCCGGCATTGATCACCCAGCGCTGGCCGGCCAGCGGCTTGGGATACACCAGCGGCAGCAGGGCATCGAGAATCGATTCCGGAGCCGCCAGGCGACCGGGGCCGCTCTCGCCGCAGGCCAGATCCCCCTCATCCGGGCCGATCCAGTGGATGCGATCCGAGGCAAGCATGGCGACATTGCGCTGCGTGGCATCGGAGCCCCACATCGATCCGTTCATCGCCGGCGCGATCAGCAGCGGTGCTTCGCAGACCTGGAACAGGGTGGTGAGAAGATCGTCGGCAATGCCGTGGGCGAAGCGGGCCAGCAGGTTGGCCGTGGCCGGAGCGATGATCACGGCATCGGCCCAGCGAGCCAGTTTGATATGGCCCATCTCTCTTTCCGATGTGAGGTCGAAGAGCTCGGTGTGCACCTGCTCTCCGGTCAGCGCCTCGAAGGTGAGGGGGGTGACAAACTCCCGCGCCGCTTTGGTCATCACGCAGCGCACCGTCGCGCCCTCCCGCATCAGCAGGCGGGCGAGTTCGGCCGCCCGGTAGACAGCGATGCCGCCGCCGATGCCGAGCAGGATATGTTTGTCTTTCAGCAGCATGTGCGGGTCAGCTTTGCAGCTCTTTCAGCGTATTCAGTACCTCTTCGACATGCCCCTTCACCTTCACCTTGCGCCAGGCATAGGCGATATCGCCCTCGGGATTGATGATGAAGGTGGAACGCTCCACGCCGAGTGACTCCTTGCCGTAGAGCTTCTTGATCTGGATGACGTCGAAGGCCTTGCACAGCTCCTCCTCCTTATCGGAGATCAGCGGGAAGTTGAGCGACTGCTTGGCGGTGAAGTTGGCATGCGACTTCATCGAATCGCGGCTGACACCGATGATGACGGCATCGGCGGCCGAGAACGCGGGCAGTGTATCGCGGAACTCGCACGATTCGGTGGTGCAGCCGGGGGTGCTGTCCTTGGGATAGAAGTAGAGGATGACCCACTTGCCCTGCAGGTCGGAGAGGTTGATCGTCCCCTCCGGGTTCTCGACCGAATAGGCGGGCAGTTCGAGGTCGGGGGCGGCATCGCCCGGGTTCAGCTTGTAGTTGCTCATCGTTTCCATCCTTTGGCCGGTGGCAGCCTTGCTTACTCTGGGGTTGATCGCGGCAGGCCAGCCGACACACTCATCCTGACGTGTGAAAAAGCCAATGATAGTATGCCTGGCTCATTCGTCGAGGAGCGTTACATGCGGAAGATCCTGCTTGCCCAGCCGCGCGGCTTTTGTGCCGGAGTCGATCGGGCCATTGAAATTGTCGACCGTGCCCTGAAGGTCTTTGGCGCACCGGTCTATGTGCGCCACGAGATCGTGCACAACAAGTACGTGGTCGAGGATCTGCGCGCCAAGGGGGCGGTGTTCGTCGCCGAGGTGGACGATGCCCCGGACGACGCGCTGCTGATCTTCTCGGCCCACGGTGTCAGCAAGGCGGTGCGCAAGCGCGCGGCCGACCGGGGACTGAAGGTGATCGATGCCACCTGCCCGCTGGTGACCAAGGTGCACCTGGAGCTGTTGCGCCACTACGAGCGCGGCGATCAGGTGATCCTGATCGGCCATGCCGGGCACCCCGAAGTGGAGGGGACGATGGGGCAGGCGCCGGAAGGGGCGGTGCTGCTGGTCTCCACTCCGGAGGATGTGGCCTCACTTGCGGTGGCCGATCCGCACCGGCTCGCCTATGTCACCCAGACGACTCTCTCGATCGACGATACCCGCGAGGTGATTGCCGCACTGCAGGCCCGTTTCCCCGATATCGAGGGGCCGAAACGCGAGGATATCTGCTACGCGACCAGCAACCGCCAGATGGCGGTCAAGCAGCTGGCGGCGGCCTCCGACCTGGTGCTGGTCATCGGCTCGAAGAACTCCTCGAACAGCAATCGCCTGCGCGAGGTGGCCGAGCGGCAGGGGACGGATGCCCATCTGATCGACGGACCGGAGGATATCGATGCCGCCTGGCTTGCGGGCAAGGAGCGTATCGGCATCACGGCCGGTGCCTCGGCGCCGGAAGTGCTGGTGCAGGATGTGATTGCGCGCCTGAAAGCGGATGGCGATACCCGGCTGGAACTGCTCGATGTGGTCGAGGAGAACGTCACCTTCAGCCTGCCGGCCGAACTGCGCATCTGATGCGCCGATTCCCTATTTGCTGTCGAGGATAAAGACGCCGTCCCAGTCATTCGGCGGTGGTGTTTTGGCGTACTGCTTCGTCCGTGCCAGCATCACTTCAAAGAGCCCGTCGTCCGGGGCTGCCTTGTGCAGCCCGGCCAGAATCTGGCCGGCATCGTTGAAGTGGTGGTTGAGCATCAGGCTCCACGCCTTCTCGTAGGTGCGGCAGCGCTGGGTCACCTCGGCCGGCACCGCATCGCGTAGCCCCAGCGGTTCATACAGGTCGACCGGCTTTTCTCGCCCGACCACCCGCACCCGGTCGACAAAGCGGGCCGCCACCTGCTCACGGACCAAAAGGTAGGTATCGCGGCTGATCAGGATCGGAGTGCGATAGACCTTGCAGACCCCTTCCAGGCGGCTGGCCAGATTGACGTGGTCGCCCATCATCGTGTAGTTCATGTGGGTATCCGTGCCCATATTGCCGACCACCATCGGGCCACTGTTGATGCCGATGCGGATGTGTACGGCCGGTAGTCCTTCCTCCAGCCAGATTCTGCGTAGCTCCACCAGCCGCTGCTGCTGCTCCATGGCTGCCAGCACGCTCTGTACGGCATGATCCTCCATGGAGAGCGGTGCGCCGAAGAAGGCGATGATGGCATCGCCCTCGTATTTATCGATGGTGCCGCCGTGCGCCAGAATGATGTCGCTCATCTCGGTGAGGTAGCGGTTGAGAAAGTGGACCAGCTCTTCCGGCGTCAGCTGTTCGGAGAAGGTCGAGAAGGAGGCGATATCGGAGAAGATGGCGGTCATGTGCCGCTCTTCGCCGCCCAGCTTGAGCATCTCCGGATGGCGGGAGAGATCATCCACCACCTCGGGTGCCAGATAGCGGGCGAAGGCATCGTGGATGAAGGCGCGCTTGCGTGCTTCGGTAATGTATTCGATCAGCGTGGCCGGCAGTGTGGCCATCAGTACGCCGAGGATCAGGTAGGTGATCTTCAGCCAGATACCGAAACTGGCGAAGAGCCAGAAGGCGATGCCGGCGATCAGCAGCGGTACGCCGAAGATGCTCATCGACTGCAGCACCGGGCCGCTGCTGATGGCCAGGCGGCCGCAGAACAGTGACAGCAGAAGTACAGCCAGAAGCTCGATGCCATCGAGACTGTTCGGGCGATAAATCTCCTCGTCGTTCAGGATATTGGAGATGGCGGCGGCATGCCCCTCCACCCCCGGGAACACCGAGTCGAACGGGCTGGGGCGATAATCGAAGACGCCGACGGCGGTGACGCCGAGCAGTACGATCTTGTCTTTCAGTGTACCGGGCGGGATGCGCCCGGCCAGGATGTCGGCGGCCGGGATGTGGCGAAAGCTGTGGCCGGGGCCGTAGTGGTTCAGGATCATGCTGCCGCTGAAATCGCACGGCAGGGTATGGTCGCCCAGCCGGATGTTCTCCACCCCGGCATGGTCGATGCGCACCATCGTATCGGGCCAGCCGAGGTAGAGGCGCAGGGTCTGGATGGCCAGGCTGGGGAAGATGTAGCCGTCCCGTTCGGCAATCAGCGGTATGCGGCGTACGGTGCCGTCGGCATCGGGAAAGAAGTTGAAGAAGCCGACGGCATCGGCGGCGCGGGTGAAGCGCGGCAGGTTATCCTCGATGGCGGCGATGCGCGGGACCGGGGAGCGGGCATCATCGCTGAACTGGGCCGAGATGGACGAGGGTTGCAGCAGGGCCATGTTCTCGGGCAGCTGTGCGATCGCCTGCGGCGGAGCCTTGCCGCCTTCGGGATAGAAGAAGTAGCCGGGCACCAGGCGGTCGTGATAGCGGCGAAACACATCCTCGAGCCGCAGGTCGATATCGCCGACGGCCTCATGCTGTGTCAGCCACTGCCGGGCATTGCCATCGGGCGTGTGTGCATCCCTGAGCAGGCGCAGGGACTCCTTGATCGGATTGGCCTGGGCCTCCGAGAAGACGATATCGAAGCCCAGGGTTCTGGCCTGCTGTTCGCCGAGGATGCGATCGACCAGCGTGGCCATGCGGTCGCGGGACCAGGGCCAGCGCCCGACCTCGCTGAGGGAAGCATCATCGACAGCCACAATGACGACACGCGGATCCGGCGCGATGGGGCCGCGCAGCTTGAAGCGCTGGTCGAGTGTTTCCAGTTCAAGCTGTTCGAGAAAATCGGGGCGAATGATAGCGGTGGCGAAAGCGAGCAGGGACATGGCAATCACCAGCGGAAAGCCGAACCAGCGTTGATACTTTTCGATCAATGCAGCGATTGTCTGCAACACGCCATATGCCCCCTATACCCCAAGAAAGAGTAGTCGCGCGGCCCATAAAAGGGAAGGCGGCCTTAAAGGCCGCCTTCCATGGGTGATGACGCTGTTGCAGCGCCGCTCGGGTTTGTGTGTCAGTCGAGGCGGGTGCGCTCTTCCTGCTCCTGCTCGGTCTTGCAGTCGATGCAGAGCGTGGTCACCGGGCGGGCCTGCAGGCGCTTCGGACTGATGTCGCCGCCACACGCCTCGCAGAGGCCGAATTCGCCCTCCTTGATGCGGTTCAGGGCCTGGTCGATCTTGCGGATCAGCTTGCGCTCGCGATCCTTGATACGCAGGTCGAAGTCGCGGTCGGTCTCCATGCTGGCCTGGTCGGTCGGGTCCGGGTAGGCGGACTGCTCGTTCTGGTGCAGGGAGTGAATGTTCTCCTCCTGCCCCTCTTCAAGGTCTTCGCGCCACTGCTTCAGTTGCGCTTCAAACTCGGTCAGCTGTTTCTTCGTCAAAGCCATGGCATTGCCTCCAACTCTACACGATCAAATGATCTCTGGCGGGATGCCGTGCACCCGACAGTCAAAAAGGCCCAGAACAATAACTGCAATCGGCAAAAGTGCAATCAGACAATACT
>CAZCZU010000062.1:0-10171 GCA_964503475.1 uncultured Zetaproteobacteria bacterium | reverse complement strand
GCAGGTGGCCATCCACCTCATATGAATTTACAGCAGTATAGGGACTCAACCGCCCGGCTCATGGACGAGCCTTTTGTTGATCACACCATCATGGAGACTTTCCAATGAATTCGCTTACGCTCGAAGAGCAGAGCCAGCAGCTATGCCAGGAGCGACTGGAATCGATGGTCGACGATGCCTACATCACCTCGGCCGTACTCTCTGCGCCGAATGGTAAGGCACTTGTCGCGGCCCAACAGGACAACGCCCTTCAGGCGCAGGAAGTCGCCCGCATGAGCCAGCTGCTGCTGGCTGTCGCCGATGCCGGCGACTCGCCACGCCGCAACCGCATTGTCTGCGATGTGAAGGGACGACCGATGATCATCCAGCACGCCGGCCCCCTGATCCTGACCGTCATCGGTAAAATGGATGCCAACATGGGCATGATCGCCAACATCGCCGAACACTCCGCCAAAGAGATGAGCGCGGCCATCCGCTTTAGCGAAAAAAAACCAGCGACAAGCGGCCAGTTCGCCTTCGATGCCGATTCATTCACCCAGAAGGTGATGGCCGATATCGAAAAACGTCGCCAGGAGGGGCTGGGCTAACACCTAAGGCTACGTGTCACAACGCTGTCACACAGCATGGCCTATGCTCGAAGGGAAGACAGGAAGTCTTAACAGCTCACCCTCGAAGGAGTACACCGATGTATTCGGGATCAGAAGAGCACGCACGGCACGGTCCGTGCAAAAAACGCCTGAATGCGATTATCGGACATGCCGGCATTGCTGCGGCCCTGCTGGCCTCCATGGACGGCAAAACGCTGGCTGCCGCCTGCGACAACCCGGCCATCGACTTCAGCCATGTCGCCACTCTGAGCGCCATGACGGCGGCCCTCAATCGCACCCCCGTCAACAGCCATACGACAACCTGCCGCAACATCTGCATCAGCGACCTCGGCGGCAGCCCGATGGTCATCCTGGCCGTCGGAGCCACGCTACTGACCGTCATCGGCGAGCATGGCGCCAACATGGGCATGGTAACCGGTATTGCCCGCGATGCCGGGCGCAACATGGATGCCTGCCTGAAGTCGCTACGGCAGGAAGAGGATCAGGGAACCGGATTCGTATTCAACGCCGAGGCACTCACCGCACGTGTACTGGCCGCGATCGAAGAGCGGAACTGCCGCTTGCAGGAGGGGGACGCCTGAGAATCGCCCCGCAAATTTCTAATGGAAATGGGCCAGCAGCTTCTTGCTCCAGGCCGCGCTGTGCCAGTCCTGCGCACCGACCCGCAACATCTCGACCGCACCATCGGCACCGATCATCAGCGTCGCCGGCAATCCGCGTGCGCCCACGCCGACCGCCTGACTCGGGTCACTGAGCAATACCGGCAAGGCAATGCCTTTGCTGCGCAGGAATTCAGCCGCATCGGCGGAGTGGCGATCGATGGAAACCACCACCATGCGAGCCTCCGGATGTGCCTTGGACCAGGCTGCCACCTCGGGCATCTCTCCCCGGCACGGCGGACACCACGAAGCCCACAGATGCAGGATCACCGGTTTGCCGGCGTACTCGGCCAGCGAATGCATGGCATTGCCTTTATCCAGCCACTTGAACTCCACCGCCTGGGCCGAGACCGGCAACAGGAACAGTGCTAGCAACAAAAAGGCTCTCAACATGGGCATAACTCCTTGGCGATTCACAGCACATATTAACGCCCGAACGGCACAACACCAAAATCTCCACGCAGCGGCGCATCCCTCGCCCCCCTTCCCGGCATGGCCAACCCCGCCTGCTGCCGTTACGATTATGGGCGTGAAACGTTTGCCGAAAGCGAAAGTGATCGTGCCGCTGTTACTGCTGGCCCTGGCCGCCATCGCTGCAGCCGGCTTCCAGCTCTTTCCGCGCCAGCCGGCCATTCCGGCCTACCTGCAGCAGATGGGTGGCGATTTCGCCCTCACCGCAAGCAAGGGTACGGTGCACCTTTCCGACTATCGCGGCAAGGTGGTGCTGGTCTACTTCGGCTACACCCACTGCCCCGATGTCTGCCCGATGGCGCTCGGCACCATAGCCGCGGCCATGCACGAGCTGGATTCGGAGCATGGCAAGGAGATTCGGGGCATCTTCGTCAGCGTTGATCCGAGGCGCGATACGCCGGAGAAGCTGCAGCAGTATGCCGCCTTCTTCGATCCGCGTATCATCGGGGCGACCGGTACTCCGGAACAGCTGAAGAAGATCGCCGCCAAATGGCGGGTGGATTTCAAGGTCCCGGATATGCCGGCCGATGCCAACTACGAGGTCGAGCATACGCCCTTCATCTATCTGGTCACGCCGGATGGACAGATCGCGGCACTGTTCGATGAAAAGACCGACCCGAAAGAGATTGCAGCGGCAGCCCGCCAGTGGCTGCCCTGACAGGAGTTCACATGTTGAAGAGGATGCTGATAAGTGCCCTGCTGCTGGCAGGCATGGCGGCACAGGCGAACGCGGCCGAACTGATGGTGAAGGATGCCTGGGTGCGACTGACGCCACCGGTGGCCGAGAACACCGCTGCCTACATGAGCATAAGCAACCACGGCAATAAGGCCGTGACCATCATCAAAGTCACCACCGATACGGCCCGCATGGCCGATCTGCACGGCATGCGCATGAATGAGGAACGCATGCAGATGTATCCGCTGGGCAAGGTGACGATCAAGGCCGGCACAACGATGGACTTCGAGCCGGGTGGCAAGCATGTCATGCTGATGGGGCTGACCCGTCCGCTGCAGAAGAACGAAACCATCACCCTCACCCTGCACTTTGCCGATGGCAGCAGCCAGGTCGTCAGGCTGCCGGTTCGCGACATGCGCCTGGGCGGCATGATGCACGATCAGGGGCACGGCTCCATGGGCGGCCACCACGGGGGCATGTAAGTGAGCTCATTCTTTTCCCGCCTGAAAAAGGGCCTGACGCGCAGCCGCGAAGGGCTGGGCCAGATGCTGCCGGGCAAGGGCTCAGCCGCATCGTTGTCGGAAAACGACTGGATGGATATCGAGGATGGCCTGATCATGACCGATTGCGGCCCGGAGCTGGCCACCTCGCTGGTCGAGCAGGCGCGCAAGAGCCGCGAGGCGCCGGTCGAGGCGCTGAAACAGGGCATGCTGGCCATGATGCCGGAGCAGCGCCCGATGGGCATGCCGGATAAGGGGCCGTTCGTGCTGCTGGTGGTCGGCGTCAACGGCACCGGCAAGACGACGACGATCGGCAAACTGGCCACGATGTTCCGCAACGAGGGCAAGAAGGTCCTGATCGGTGCCGGCGACACCTTCCGTGCCGCCGCCGTCGACCAGCTCGCTGTCTGGGCCGAGCGCGCCGGGGCCGAGATGGTGCGCCAGCATGAGGGGGCGGATCCCGCCGCCGTCGCCTTCGATACCGTACAGCGCGGTGTGGCCCGCGATTACGACGTGGTGATTGTCGATACCGCCGGCCGCGTCCAGACGGACAAGGGACTGATGGACGAGCTGGCCAAGGTGCGCCGCGTGATCACCAAGGCCTATCCCGAGGCGCCGCACGAGGTGTGGCAGGTGGTGGATGGCGGCACTGGCCAGAATGCCGTGGTGCAGGTGGAGCGCTTCCGCGAAGTGGCCGGCACCACCGGCCTGATCGTCACCAAGCTGGATGGCTCCGGCAAGGGCGGCATCGTGCTGCAACTGGCCCGCAAATTCGGCCTGCCGGTGCGCTACATCGGTGTCGGCGAAACCCTGGAAGACCTGATGCCCTTCGATGCCGAAGCCTTCGTCGCCGGCCTGCTGCCGGAATCGGAACAGGAAACAGCTGCGGAAGAAGAAATATAAGGCTCGCCTGTTCAATCAGGCGAAAGACTCAAATCAATAGCCGTTCTCCAGATAGTAGGCCAAGCGTTTGATGGTGAAGTGCAGCTCATCCTGATTACAGGAATACTCGTCGATTGTGCCGTACACCGAGTATGAAGATATATTGAAGCCATCTTCGATATCGTTATACCAGATCACCTCATTGCCGATGAGGCCTACCACCCAAAAGCCGCCTCCTATTTTGCCATAGGAGTTCTCCTGCCATTTTGCAGGGACAATCTTGATTTTATCCCAGTAGCGGCGCTCCTTCGCTGTCATTTCGCCCTCGGACTCAATGATCAAATCGTAGAGATTTGCCTCCGAAATTGGCTGCCAGTCACCTGCTTCACGTTTTCGTTTAAACCAAAACACAATGCTATCTCCAAAGATCAATAAGCGACCAAATTACACCCATCCTTTCCTTCAGCTAACGCACAAGTTTGACCTGTCGGTGCACCACATTGTTGTCGGCGAAACCCTAGAAGACCTGATGCTCTTCGACGCCAAAGCCTTCGTTGCCGGACTGCTACCTGAATCAGAGCAGGAAGCTGCTACCGAAGAGGAGTAAAGCAAAAAAGGTAGCGTCCCCTTTTCTGATCGGCAAGCTGGCCACGATGTTCCGCAACGAAGGCAAAAAGGTACTGATCGGTGCCGGCGATACCTTCCGCGCCGCCGCCGTCGACCAGTTGGCCGTCTGGGCCGAGCGCGCAGGGGCGGAGATGGTGCGCCAGCACGAGGGGGCTGATCCCGCCGCCGTGGCCTTCGATACCGTGCAGCGCGGTGTGGCGCGCGATTACGACGTGGTGATTGTCGATACCGCCGGCCGCGTGCAGACCGACAAGGGACTGATGGACGAACTGGCCAAGGTCCGGCGCGTGATCACCAAGGCCTATCCCGAGGCGCCGCACGAGGTGTGGCAGGTGGTGGATGGCGGCACTGGCCAGAATGCCGTGGTGCAGGTGGAGCGCTTCCGCGAAGTGGCCGGCACCACCGGCCTGATCGTCACCAAGCTGGATGGCTCCGGCAAGGGCGGCATCGTGCTGCAACTGGCCCGCAAATTCGGTCTGCCGGTACGCTACATCGGCGTGGGCGAAACCCTGGAAGACCTGATGCCCTTTGATGCCGAAGCCTTCGTCGCCGGACTGCTTCCGGAATCAGATCAGGAAGCAACGACCGAAGAGCTCTAACCAAGCAGAAATTCCCCCTGCAAACGGGAATATCTAAAATATCTCGCGGCCGAAGAGTTTTTCGTAGTGATCCTGATGCCAGGGGTCGCCGTAGAAACCCGTGGTGTGAACTGCCTTGGTGTGGCCGCGCTCGTTGGCGGCGATGATCATGGCCAGCGGGGCACCCAGGCGCAGCAGGGCGACCGATTCGCCGTCTTCGGCCCACCAGAAGAAGAATTCGTCGGGATGTGCATCGTCGATAATGGCCTCGTCGCTGGCATACTCATGCGCCAGCGGCGCCTTGCCGCCGGCATTAGCCACCTTGATCGCCTCCTCCAGCGGGGCTATATGGCCAGTGGAGAAGACCAGCGCCTTCTTGCGCGATACGGGCGCATCCGGCTTGCTCAGAAAGAGCCAGCCACTGTAGTGATTGACCTCGAACAATGCGATCCGCCCCGAACGCGGATGCTCCTCCTGCAGATACATACCCTTGCCAACCATTGCTGATCGCTCCTCCCGATAACAGGAGCCAATTAAAACACCAATGTGCGCTCAGATGAATAGCACAAAAGCGGCCTGTGCGCGGATCACAACAGGGCGACACCGAAACGGGATTCGTAATGCTCCTGCTGCCAGGGCATGCCGTAGAATCCGGAGAGGCCGAGTGCCTTGGAGTAGCCGTGCTCGCTCTCGGCATCGATCATCGCCAGCGGCTCGCCCTGCCGCATCAGGGCCACCGATTCCCCATCCGACGACCACCAGAAGAAAAACTCATCCGCATGCGCATCGGCAATCACCGCCTGCTCGCTGGCATACTCACGGACCAGGGCCGGAGGAATTCCGGCCTGGGCGGCCGAAAGCGCCTCCTCCAGACTGACCATCTCACCGGTGGAGAACACGAAGGCATCCTTCTCCGGCGCCTGCTCGCCGCTGCCGCTCAGATAGAGCCAGCCGCTGTGACCATCCAGCTGGAAAATGACATGCCGGCCCGAAACCGGATGCTGTTCATCAAGAAATATGGTTGTACCGCGCTGCATCGATTCATCCCCCTTCCCGCCAAAACCGAGTGTTCGCATTGAAGCAATCGCGGCACGGGAGGTGAATAGCACCAAAGCGCTATTTTTGACTGCAGGTCGTTTTTATCCAGTAACTATCAAAAGAGATCGGCGGCAATGGCATCGGCAAAGGGAAGGCCCCTGGCTGTAAGGCGCAACAAGCCCCCCACCGTTTCGAGATGCCCCTCACGCTGCCAGCCGGCCAGCTCACGGCCGAACAGCTGCAACAGCGGAGTGCCGAAGCGGCTCTCGAATCCCTGCAGCGAAATGCCCTCATGCCGGCGCAGCCCCAGCCACACGGCCTCGGCCGCCGCCTGGCGCAGGGCAAGGCTCTCGCTGCTGTTGATGGCACGCCCCTCTTTCAGAGCCGTGGCGGTATACGGTTCGGGACTTCGCAGATTGCTGTAGCGGGTAACACCCCCGTCCGCCTCATCCCACTTGCCGGAGGCACCCGCCCCGATACCGATGTAGTCGCGGTAGAGCCAGTAGCCGTCATTGTGGCGGCAGTGCAGCCCCGCTTTGGCAAAGTTGGAGACCTCGTAGGCGGCATAGCCTGTCTCCGCCAGGCGCTCGCGCGTGGCACGGAAGAAGTCGAGTGCCGCCTCATCCTCCGGCAGCGCCAACGGCTCGCTGGCGTGCCGGGCGGCCAGTTTGGTGTGCGGCTCCACGGTAAGCTGATAACAGGAGAGATGCTCCGGCCCCATATCGATGGCCTTAGCGAGCGTCTGCTGCCAGCGCTGCAGCGACTGGCCCGGCAGGGCATACATCAGATCGAGATTCATATTGTCGAAGCCGGCATGGCGCGCCGTATCGAAAGCAGCCACCGCCTCGGCGGAGGTATGAATACGCTCCAGCCAGCGCAATTCCGTATCGTCGAGACTCTGCACACCGATGGAGAGGCGATTGATGCCGGCACGGCGGTAATCGGCGAAGCGGGCTGCCTCGACCGTGCCCGGATTCGCCTCCATGGTGATCTCGGCATCAGAGGCCAGGCCGAAAAGGCCTGCCGCCATGTCGATCACATCGCCCAGAAGACGGGCCGGTGCCAGCGACGGCGTGCCGCCGCCGAAGAAGATGGAGTTGATGGTGCGCCCGGCAAAGGCGTCGTGCACCGCCCAGTGGCGCAGTTCGTTCACCAGTCCTCGGCGATACTGCTCCCAGGCGGGCTCACGCACGGCATGCGAATTAAAATCGCAGTAGTGGCACTTGTGTACGCAGTACGGAATATGGACGTAGAGCAGCACGTTAACTCAGGGTGACGTCGTAACGCTCCGGTGCCAGCTCGGCATTGCTCTTCAGGGCGATCTCCTTACCGAGAAACGCCTCCAGAGCCGCCACATTCTCGCCCTCCTCACCCAGCATCAGATCGATCAGGGAGGGGTGGGCATTCACGGTCAGCTTGTTGCACGGATAGGCGCGCGCCTCGGCCACGATCTCGCGAAAGAGCTGGTAACAGATGGTGGTCAGGCTCTTGGTGTAGCCGGTGGCATGGCAGCGACTGCACTCGCCCTGCAGCATGCGTCCGAGCGAATCGCGGGTGCGCTTGCGGGTCATCTCCACCAGCCCCAGCGACGAATACTGCACCACGTGCGTCTTGGCCTTGTCCTTCTTCAGCGCCTCGCCCAGCATCTCCAGCAGCCGCTTCTTGTGCTGCTCCTCCTGCATATCGATGAAATCGACGACGATGATGCCGCCGAGATTGCGCAGGCGCAGCTGATGCACGATCTCATGCACCGCCTCGAGATTGGTTTTGAAACCCGTCTCCTCCATGTTGCGCGAACCGACGAAGGAGCCGGAGTTCACGTCGATGGCGATCAACGCCTCGGTCTGGTCGATGACGATGTGCCCGCCCGATTTCAGCGGTACGGTGCGCAGCAGGGCGCGGTTGATCTCCTCCTCGACGCCGTAGACATCGAAGATCGGCCGCTCACCCGGATAGTAGAAGAGGCGTTTGGCCACCTCCGGCATGAAGCGGCGGGCGAACTTCTTCATGCTCTGGTAGGCCTCTTTCGAATCGACGTGAATCTTCTTCACCTCATCGTCGACAAAGTCGCGCATCACACGCAGGTAAAGGTTCAGGTCGGTATGGATCATCGAGCCGGGAGCGGCATGCTTGCCACGCTTTTCGATGTCGTGCCAGAGGCGGATCAGGAAATCGAGATCCTTCTCCAGATCGCTCTTGCTGTGCCCCTCGGCCACGGTACGGATAATCAGGCCACCCTGCTTCGGCTTCAGCGCTTCGCCGATCTTCAGCAGCCGCTCGCGCTCGCCCGGCTGCTCGAGCCGACGGGCAATGCCGACATGATCGACATCGGGAAGATAGACCAGATAGCGGCCGGCAAGGCTAAGCAGACTGGTCAGGCGCGGCCTCTTGGAGGCGATCGGGTCTTTCGAAACCTGCACCAGCAGCTCCTGCCCTTCGCGCAGCAGGGTCGCGATCGGCGGCACCTCGCGCTGGCTGGAGCCCTGCACCACGCCGCTCTCGTCCCCTCCCAGGCGATCGAGACCCTCCATCTCTTCCGCCTCCGCCTCCTGCTGCGGCTGTTCGCTGCGCGATTCGGCCGAGGCGACATCGCCGGCATAGAGGAAACCGGCCTTCTCCATACCGATGTCGACAAAGGCGGCCTGGATACCGGGCAGGACCCGCTGCACCCGGCCGCGATAGATATTCCCTTTCAGGCCGCGCTCGCGCTGACGCTCGATGTAGATCTCCTCGGCCTGGCCATTCTCGATGCGGGCGATACGCGTCTCGAACGGGGCGACATTGACCAGCAGTTCGGCACTCATGATGCGGTTACCTCTTTCAACAATCGAAGTGTCTCCTGCACCGGCAGGCCGATGACATTGTCCAGCGGCCCGTCGACGGCACGGATGAAGCTGGCCGCCCCGCCCTGGATGGCGTAGGCGCCGGCCTTGTCGAGCACCTCGTTGTGGGCCAGATAAATATCGAGCTCCGCCTCGTCCAGTTCGCGGAAACGCACCGCTGTCTCCACCCGACTGGCAAGGTAGCGTTCGCCCAGCCGTACACAGACAGCGGTCAGCACGGTATGGCTCTGGCCGGAGAGGCGCTGCAGCATCCGCTTGGCCTCGGCCAGGTCGGCCGGCTGCCCCAGTGGCGCGCCATGCAGCGACACCAGCGTGTCTGCGGCGATCACCGGGTGTGCGTCCACCGGGCAGGCTGCCGCCTTTTCACGACAGAGGCGTGCCACCATCTCCGGTACCGATTCGCCGGCCAGCGGCGATTCGTCGATATGGCTGGGACGCACCTCCACAGCCAGGCCTGCCGCCTGCAGCAGCTGCAGCCGACGGGGGGATTTCGAGGCCAGAATCACTTCCATGCCCCGATCTTAGGGAAGAGGAAGTGCAAAT
Source organism: uncultured Zetaproteobacteria bacterium (assembly GCA_964503475.1). Lineage (GTDB taxonomy): Bacteria > Pseudomonadota > Zetaproteobacteria > Mariprofundales > Mariprofundaceae > CAZCZU01. The sequence goes on along the minus strand of CAZCZU010000062.1, from coordinate 746 downwards.
GCACCATGCGAAAAGGTTTTTTCGCTTGCCCTCATCGACCATAACGACAAAAATGAAGTTGATGAACGTCGAATCCGAAGCCGCAGAACTCCCCGAAGCACTGCCCTATGCCTGGCTGGGCCACCGCCCGTACGAACCGGTCTGGCGGCAACTGCAGCAGCGCGCCATCGCCATCGCCCGCCAGGGAGCGCCGGAGATTATCTGGGCCTGCGAGCACGATCCGGTCTATACCACCGGTCGTCGCGCCATCGACAATCGCCATGCCCCCAGTCTGCCGGCCCCGCTGGTGATCACCGATCGCGGCGGTGAAACCACCTGGCACGGCCCCGGACAGGTGATGCTCTACCCGCTGCTCAACCTGAAGCGACGGCGCATCAAGATTCGCCAGTACGTCTACCTGCTGGAGCAGGCCTGCATCCTGCTGCTGGCCGATTACGGCGTCATGGCCGGCCGCCGCGACGATCTGCCGGGCGTCTGGGTGGACGGATGCAAGATCGCCGCCATCGGCCTGCGCGTGCGTGACGGCGTCACCTACCATGGTATGGCCCTGAACGTGCACTGCGATCTCTCCTGGTTTAGCGCCATCGACCCTTGCGGCACGGGGCTGGCTGCGTGCAGACTGCAGGATATGGTCGGTGATATCCCGGACCTGGAGACGATCGCCGCCCAGTGGCAAGTCTATCTGCAGCGCAGTATTGTCTGATTGCACTTTTGCCGATTGCAGTTATTGTTCTGGGCCTTTTTGA
>CAZCZU010000061.1:0-10719 GCA_964503475.1 uncultured Zetaproteobacteria bacterium | reverse complement strand
AGGGCTCAAATGTCAGTCTCTGGGTTTATCTGGGCTCTCGCTAACAGGCTGTTTTTGACGTAGCGGAGAATGGCTGTAAATGGAGGGCTGGCAGAATTCTGCTGGCCCTTCTTGTTTGGGGGGGCACTCATGCGTAGCTGGATGAGCATCGGTGAAAAATGTGGATGGGTAGGGTGAACAGGATGGCAAACCCGGAGTCAAAAGAAAAAATACAATTTGGGCAGTTGATGCTTCGCAAGGGGTTGGTCGACCAGGGCAAGCTTGAGCGGGCATTGGCTGAGCAGAGGCGTATGGGCGGATATCTCGGTGAGACTCTGGTTGCGCTGGGGTATATCAGTCAGGATATCCTGTCTGCAGCATTGGCAGAAACCGTTTCCTCCGGGTTGATTGACTTGTCTCACAAAATCAGGCTTGGCGAGCGTTTATTGCGGGGGGGGCAGATTACCGAGGCGCAGCTTTCTCTGGCATTGCGTGAGCAGAAGCGTTTGGGTGGCTATCTGGGCGAGGTGTTGATCAATCTCGGATTTATCACGCCTGAAATTTTGACGGATGTTCTTGCTGAAGAAGCAGAAGTCAACGTGATTGACTTGAAGAATACCCTGCTTGATGATGAACTGATCCGATTGATTCCCTATGAGGTGGCGAAAAAGTTCCGTGCTCTACCTCTGAGTGTGTCTGGCGGCCATCTGACTGTGGCGATGGCTGATGCGTTCAATGTGATTGCTATTGACAGCTTGTCGAAGTTGACTGACAAGATTATTGATGTGGTCACAGCCCCTGAAGATGAGATTATGGAGCTGCTGGATCATTACTATGCGCAGGGGCTAAGTATTGAGGAAACTGTTGATCTGATTCTGCGCGAGGGTATGACGGCTGCAGATGATGCAGAAGGGTCGCCAATGGTGAGGCTGGTGGATCAGATAATTGTGTTGGCTATTAAGCACAATGCAACGGACATCCATATTGAGCCGGAAGAAAAAATACTGCGCGTCCGGATGCGTATAGATGGGATACTGCATAAGAAAGTGCTAATGCCAAAGCAGCTGTTCCCTGCATTGTCCTCGAGAATAAAAATCATGTCAGGCTTGGATGTAACAGAGCGCAGGGCGCCTCAGGATGGGCGTTCATCGTTCCGGTTCGGAGGGCGCCCAATTGATTTGCGAGTGTCTACCTTGCCTTCTGTTCATGGGGAAAACATTGTGATTCGTGTGCTGGATCGCAATCCCAAAAAGATGACCTTGGAAAACCTCGGCATGTCGGACCATGATTACGCGACGTTTTCATCATTGATTCAGCGCCCGCATGGCATCATTCTGGTGACGGGGCCGACAGGGTCGGGGAAGACAACGACCTTATATACCGCGTTGGGCAAGATAGATGCGACCGAAAAAAGTGTGTTCACGCTGGAGGATCCGGTTGAGTATATGCTTCCAAATATTCGCCAGACGCAAGTGAATCCTGATGTCGGCCTTGATTTTGCAGAGGGGCTTCGGACGATTTTGCGTCAGGATCCAGATGTTATTTTGTTAGGTGAAATTCGTGACCAGGAGACTGCCGCGCTTGCTGTTCGTTCGGCATTGACCGGGCACCTGGTGCTTTCAACCTTGCATACCAATGATGCTCCAAGTGCTATTCCTCGCCTGATTGATATGGGGATTGAGCCCTATCTGATCCCCGCATGCCTGGTTGGCGTTGTTGCGCAGCGGTTGGTGCGCCAGATATGTGTAGAGTGCAAGCAGGAGGCCCGTCCGCCGGAGGCACTGTTAAGGCGCTTGAGTCTTTCAGATGAAGATGTGCGGAATGCCCGTTTTTATCATGGCACCGGGTGCTCCAGGTGCGGTGGAACGGGGTATAAGGGGAGGCTTGCGATTTATGAAGTGATGCCAATAGGGGAGTCATTTCATGATTCGATTGTGAATCATCGGCGTCTGGCGACAGAAGAGGTGGTGCAGAGTGGAATGAGCAGGATGTTTGATGACGGGTTTAAGAAGGTGAAGTCTGGATTGACAACAATTGATGAGCTGGTGCGGGTGATTAACGATGCCTGATTTTTCTTATCGTGCGGTGGATTCCAGCGGCAAGGTTATCAAGGGTGTGATGGCAGCAATGGATGAGTTTTCCCTGGAGGCTCGTTTAAAAGAAAATTCCCTGTTGTTGGTTCAATGTGAAGAGCGTAAGGGGAAAAAGCAGAGTGCCCAGCACCAGAAGGTCTCGGGGAAAATCAAAAGGGTCGATTTGATTGAGTTTTGTACTGGCATGACTCCCATGCTCTTTGCGGGGATTCCGCTTCTTGAGTGCATCGAGGCGATGTCCGAAGAGGTTCATAATCTGGCGTTTCGTAAGGTTTTGGCTGAAGTCTATGTCGAGATTGAAGCCGGTAACACGCTTTCCGGTACGATGCAGAAATATCCCAAAGTTTTTCCCGAGGTGATGGTGAATCTTGTTAAGGCCGGAGAGTTCAGCGGCAGTTTGGGCGAGTCGTTTACAGAGCTGCGGGATTATTTTACCTGGCTCGATCATTTGCATGCAGATATCAAACAGGCCACGATCTATCCATCTATGGTTATGGTTGCTGCCGCCGGTTTTATTATGTTGCTGTTTACGTTTGTCGTGCCTCGTTTTACCGAACTTCTGGAGAGCGTAAATGTTCAATTGCCGGTGCCGACCCGCGTTGTGATGAGTATTGGCGGATTTATGGATGCTTTCTGGATGTGGATGCTTTTTGGCCCTGTTGTCGCGTGGATTGTGTTGCGCCTTCTGCGGCGGTATTCAGAAAAGGTAAATTACCATCTTGAGATGATAAAATTTAAGCTTCCGGTGTTTGGCGATTTGAATCGTATGATTACGATGTCGCGTATGGCTCGAAATATGGGGATTATGTATCGTGTGGGGATTCCGATTCTGGAGGCTGTTGAGTACTGTCGCGGATTGGTGGGGAGTTTTGTGGTGTCATCCGCATTGCAGGAGATTGGGCAGGATATTGCCGGTGGTTCTACTATTGCCAATGCGTTCAGGCAGCATGAGATATTTCCGCCTATGGTTCTGCGGATGATAGCTGTTGGTGAGTCCACGGGTAATCTGGATGATACGCTGGGGCATTTGTCCAAGCACTATGATGATGAGATCCCCCGCCGAATTAAGAGGGTTTTCAGTATTATTGAGCCAACAATCATCATACTTCTGGTTGCAGTGGTTGGATTTGTCGCGTTGGCAATTTTCTTGCCGTTACTGTCGATGATGGGGGCGGTTGGCTAGTGGTCTGTTATGCTGCCGGGTGATCAGAAACAGAAAAAAGCTTGAAAATTTTAGGTGTTTGAGTATGTTTTGGTCGCTGTTTGACAACAGTATTATTTTGGTCTAAGGGGAATGAGTGTGAAGAGAAAAATTATTGCAATGATGCTTTCCGTTTTCGGAGTGTTCGGGTTTGTTGAGGCAGGTGTCGCTGGTGAGGATAATTCCTCTGATGTGTACCATTCGGAGGAGGTTTCGTCGAAAGATGTGAGCGATTCTGAGTCTTCAAAAGATTCTGAAGTGGGTGTGTCGGGGGCTGGAAGCGCAGCTGCTGCAGTTGCAGCGGGGGCGGTTGTTTCCATGATTCCAGGGACGGGTGTTTCCGCGGTCGCTGTCGGTTCTGGAGTGGCAAATGCCAGTGCAAATATTTATCACGGCAACTATGGGTCGATCAACTCCCGAGAGTCTGACTAGTCGATTTTGTGACGATTTGGATCCCCTGTCTTCAATGGAGGCAGGGGGTTCTTTTTTTGCTGGAGGTAATGCTGGGAGGGAGATGGATGGTAATGCGGAAGATGCGCGGATTTACATTGATTGAGATGTTGGGGGTGCTCGCAATCATTGCCATTCTCTCGGCTATTTTTATTCCCAATCTGATTACCAGAACAGAAGGTTTCTCCTTGAATGCCGAGCAACAGTCGTTAAAAGCGCTAGCTTCTTCGCTTGAGGACTTTGTCGTGACAACGCGCTCAATTCCTTCACAGGGCGCTGCGGGGAACTGGGCTTGGGCAATCGGAAGTCAGAGTGCGATCTCCGTGCCTCAGATTTTGACAAACAAGCTGGGTGTTCAGCGTCAATTTATCATCGATCCGGCATTTGTTGCTCAGTTGTCATTGCTGTTTCCGGCGGAGTTTCCCGGTGCGCCTGTGGTTCCTGTGGGGGCTCCAGCGGGAACTCCTGCATCACTATATACGCAGGGTGCAACTGCGCTTGGTGGGGCAGTTCCCGTGACCACGCCCAATACGGTCATTCCACCATTGCGCGTAATTATTGCTTCTGATTTGCGAAAGAGCGGCGCAAATGGCGTGGCTCCGGTGCCGCTCCCAGCACTGGTCACTGCTGCAGCCTTTGATGCGGTATGGAACCAGCAGTTGCCTATTGGGGACCCGTGGCGGGAGAAGGTTGGAATTACTAACGCGGCGGGGGCAGTGGTTGATAGCGATGTATCCACAGGTGTTGTAATTCAGCGAGTGAACCTTGCCCATCTTTTTCACCGCGTGACTATTAAAAGTGCTTATACCGGCCCGCCTCTTCCACTGGCTTCGTACCAGATTGAAAACTTTCCTCCCCAACAAGTGTTGCCTGTGAATACAGTGCCGCCAGTTGGTCCTGATCGGTTTTATGAAATTTTGGTGGTTCATGGTACTCGGATATCGTTTATTACGAGTCCTGATGCTGCAGGCGTTACGAGTTTAGCTTTTGTTCAGATTATTAAGGGGCCGGAGTCGTTTGATTATCCTAAGTTTGAAATTTTTCCGCAAACTGTTCCACCAACGCCTGCAACATTTAAGTGGACGAGATAACGCATGTTTGAGCGTTTGATTTCTTTTCGAGCGGAACGGCGGGACAGATGGAGGCCGTTAAAGCATCCGACGCTTGGTATAAGCTGGGTTCAGGGGCGGCTTCACGCAGTTTTTTTTGATAAAAAACAGCGGGTTTCGCACTGGAGTAATGACTCGGAGGTTTCAACCGTAGATGAGTTCCGGGCGGCCATAACGAAGGCATGTCGCGCACTGGGAGTTCCCAAAAACAGTGATGTCGCGATGGTGTACGAATCTGAAAAGTTGTCGCATCCGTTTATCCAGGTTCCACCGATGTCCAGCAAGGATTTGGAGTCATTTCTGGCTCGTAGGGTTCTCCAGGAAAAGGCATTCGAAGATGAGGCGGCTTGGAGTCGAACCCAGACATTTGCAGCCAAAGAGGGGCAGGGCGTGCTTTTGCACTTACTGCCTAAGGATTTCTTGCGGGAGATTATTCAGTCCCTTGAAGGGTTAAGGCTTTTCCCGAAGGTGTTGTTGCCACTTTCCGAGGTGATGGCACAGCATGTTTCGAAGCTTCCAGTTGATGATGATGTGATTGTGGCGATGGTTGCCACCTTCTCTGGCGAAACAGATATTCTTATTGCTCGTGGGGATGGTAAAATTCTTTTTATCCGGGATTTGGGCTATAACTGGCAAGACAATGTAGAAGTTTTGGTTCGGGATATAGATAGATCCATTTTGTATGCCAAGCAGCAATTTGGCGTGGCTGTTTCAGTTTTGTCGATAGCTGGCGATGGGGCTGAAGATCTGGATGAGCAGTTGAGGCAGCGTATCAATCTGCCCGTAGTAAATACTTCGGAAGATGATCATCATGCCTACTGTTGGGCTGAGGATATTTGCAGTCTGTCTCCCCGTAGAACAAGCAATTTGATCCCACATCATGTTCAGTATAGTCGTCTTGAAAATACAATATGGCGCTTGAGCGTTTTTGCTGCTGCTGTTCTGATTGTCTCCACTATTTTAATTCTTGCTCAGGTCGAAATTGTTGTTTCGACATCGCCTGTCGTTCATAACGCGAAGCAAAAGTTGGCCGGTCTGCGAGACCAGCGTACAGAATTGAGAGAAAAAGTTGAGGCGGCTGAGGCTTTGAAGAAACGCCTGATTAGATTGAGCAGGCCAAGTAAGGCTGCTTATCCACTTTATTTCTTTTCTTATTTGGGGGAAGTGTTGTCACCGGAATTGGTGCTGGATTCCGCGACGGTAAATAATAAGGACGGCGTGTTGTATTTTACTCTCACGGGAGTCGCAGCACACAGTACTGATGCTACCTCTCTGATTCGCTATATGAATGCGCTGCAGCACCGTTTAAGTGGGCCTCCATTGCATGCTGTTATCGATAACAGTTGGAGACAGTCTCCCGATAAGATACTCGGCAGTGGAAGCAGCAATGTCAGCAAACAATTGGCTTTTACGTTGAAAGGGGTCATGAAATGACAGCGGGCTCGAAGAGGTTTGACGGGGTCCTAGATTTTCTTGTTCAGCAACTCAAAAAGGGGTGGGTTGCGCGCATTGGACTTGTTATGACGATGCTGGTTTGTCTGCTATTGATGTGGTGGAGTATCAATATTCGCCTGGATCTGGTGCATGGGGCGAAGGCCATTACGGTTGAACAGGAAGAAGTGCGTCGAGATATCAGTTTGTTGGAAATGAAGTGGGCTGCTGAAAATCACCAGAAAATCAATGAAGATATGCAGCTGCTTGAGAGTAAGCTCATTCCAGATCAGATTGCTTTGGCGAAGTGGATCGAGTCCTTCATAAGTTTGGCGAAGAAACAGCGCCTTCAAATGGTTTACAATGTTGGAAAGGCTCAGCAAATGAATGAGGATCTGGGAAAGGTACATCAAGTTCCTGTCCAGATCATTTTGCGCCCAGAGGGGGGGGGCAAAGGGGTGGCTTCCTATAGAAAGACTTTGGAGTTTGCTAAGTCCATTACAGGAAGTAAATGGCGTATGGATGTGGTGCGAGCATCAGTCAGTGGGCGTTATATGCAGTTTGAGCAGCTGGAGCTGTATATGAATTTATGGATGAGGGGAGAGCTTAAGGCAGGCGAAGGTTCCCTGATGGTGAATCCGTCTTGAGTGGGTTGCTTCAAAAACCGTGGTTTGTCGGGGGGCTGTCGGTCTTGGCGTTAGTAGCAGTCTATTTCAATATCTTGGCTCCCATGCTGGAGCATAATGGAGCGCGTGCAATATCGGGGAATCAGAAAGGGGGGGCATTTGGATACTCCTTTTCGTCAGGTCAGGATGTGTCTGAAGAGAAAGTCGATTTAGCTAATGTAAAAGTAGGTGATTGGAATGCCCTGTCTTCAGCCAAGGCCGAACGGAATCCGTTTTCCCAGTATAAGAAACGAAAAAGTAAAAAGAGATATATTCATTGGCCAAATGTGACAGCAATTGTTGTTGGGAGAAATGAAAGCTATGCCGTTGTTAATGGTAGTGTGGTTTCGGAAGGCCAGAGAGTAGGGGGATTTAAAATCGTGAAAATCGCTGCTGACAAAGTTTATTTGCGCCATGGAGCGAGAAAAAAAGTTGTTACATTAAATGCCAAAGGAGGCAAATGAGAGATGCTTTTGATGCGAATGACACGACTGTGTTTGCTTGGCCGGTTTGCCTTCATTATTTCGCTTTTGATGCTGGGGTCATGCTCTACCACTCATAAGTCAGATGTGATGGCGCAAGATATGATTAAACCGGAGATGAAGAAGGGCAAGGAAAACGAGTTGCCTCCAAGAAAGGTCCACCTAGAAGTGTCCGACAGGCTGGTGTTCCCTGGCAATACCTCGACAGCGCCTGTCGCCTCAACAGCCCCTCTTTATAGTTTCCAGGCACGGAATCTTGAGATAAAGGATGCATTAAGCCTTTTTGCAAATGTATATAAGCTGAATATCGTCTCTGATAAAGGGGTGACGGGGAAAATCAGCGTATCATTTCATGACTTGCCATTTGATCAGGCCATGGAGGCTATTTTAGGAAGCTTGGGATACTACTGGAAACGAGACGGGGGATTGATTCGCGTTCGATATGTCGAAGAACGTATTTTTACGATTAATTATTTGCGAATGATTCGTTCGGATCACAGCACTCATGAGGCTTCAGTATCTTCAAGTTCATCAGGCGGTTCTTCATCAGGCGGTTCGTCGGGAAGTGGCGCTAGTGGTAGCGGAGGTAGTTCATTCAGTATTGAGCACAAGGATGAAATTTCTTTTTGGAAGGAACTGGAAACGCAGTTGAAGGAAATGACGTCCAAAGCGGACTATGCGCGCGTAATTGTGAATAAAATGACCGGTACAATCCAAGTTATCGACAGTCATGATCATGTTGAAATGATCGCCAAATTTATCAATAAATTGAACAGTGCTATTAAACGACAGATCGACATTGAGGTGCAGATTGTCGAGGTCACGTTAAACAAAGATTATAGTTTGGGGATTGACTGGAATGCACTGGATGCTTCTCTTAGAGGCTTGGCATTCAACATTACCACGGGGAATATTATAACAACCTCCATTGCCGGCCTGCCAGCCCGGGCTCCATCTATTAGTGCTAAGATTGGTTACAATGCCAACAATGGAAAAAAGTTTACAAGTATTATTAATGCGATGAAAGAGCAGGGCTCGGTGAACATTGTCTCCAAACCCCATATTCGGACATTGAATAACCAGCCTGCACTGATAAAAGTGGGAACGGACCGGACATTTTTTAGTCGGAAAACAGTGACGACATCATCTGTAGGGGCTACTACGAATAACGTGAATGATACGCCATTGGTCATTACAGAAGGTATCGTTCTCTCTATTACGCCGCAAATTTCAGATGATGATTGGGTGATCATGGATGTTTCTCCGGTCTTGACGAGAGTTACAAGCCTTTCGCAGACATTTGATAATAATGGAACGGTACTGTCCACTGCACCAAATGTTGATGTTCGTCAGTCAAATTCCCTTGTGCGGGTGCGAGATGGGCAAACAATTATTTTGGGAGGTCTAATTCAGAGTATAGCGTCCAATAATAACCGCAAAGTGCCAGGGTTGGGGGACGTGCCAGGAGTTGGGAATGCATTTCGTGGCGAATATGATAGTCAGCAGAAGAAGGAGCTGGTTATCTTTATGACTCCGCACATTATCGGTTTGAATGATATTGTTAAGGAGGCAAGCCTGTGAAGAAGATACTTGTGTTCAGTATAATGGTTGCTTGCGCGCAGGCAAACGCCAAAGAGATAGGTGTGGGAACGCCAGATCCCGCCATCGCAGCAGCAGAAGCGGCAGAACTACGGTTTGCTAGGGAAATCTCCAGTGGTGGTGAGGGTGATGCTAAGCAGACGAGTAAAGCAGGACTTAGTGAAGAGGAACGACGGCTTTCTGTTTTATCTGCAGATAAAGAAAGTCAGGGGGAGGAAAAAACGATTAGTTCCTCCCTGCAAACCAAAGCCTCTGCCGTTGTTCAGTCTGCTGAAGGGAGTGAGAGGGAAGCAGTTCAAGGAACATCCGCTTCTGAAAATGAGACTGAACAAGTTAACAACACTTCATCTGTTGAACCCTCCTCTTTGTCTGAGGCAGCTGAAAATGGAAAAGATACTCATCTTGGAACTCTGGTGAGAAGTGATAGTGCTACTACTAAAGATGTTGTTTCATCTGACCAGTGGGTGCGTGATGGTTGGACGCAGGTTCTGAAAGGTAATTTGGATGGAGCCATCAATATTTGGCAGGCAGGGGTAAACGCTTTGCCGGATGACTATCTGTTACTGTTTTCCGGGGTTTATTTTCCTCGGAATCTGGCAGAGATACAGCTCAATAAGCTAGGGCTTGCTCATGCCGGTATCATGATTCAAGCTAAGTATAAGGGAGAAAAAGCATGGTTTGTTCTTTCGGCTCCCGCAAAGAAAGACCTGCCACAGGCGCGCGAGGTTCTGAGTAAGTTTCTCGGCGTTAACAGGGTGTGGGCGAATGAAAGTCGCCGATACAAGCTTGGCACAACAAAACTGGTTAAGCATGAGGCAAAGCAAGCTCAGCTATCCCAGGAAAGAGAACCTGTACAGAGGGTCAACCGCGCTCAAGGTGATGATAGCGAAGTTGCGTTCCGGAAGACAGCTGTTCAATATGGCAAAAAACTTTCAGAAATCAAAACTGTTAAAAAACCGTCAGTGATGAAATTAAGAGAGGCCAAGGCGGTTGTGTTGGACTCTTCTTCGGTGTTACTTTTCTCCCGCGCTAAACAGGCACTAGCACAGGGACATCGCGACCTAGCTGTGGCCGACTTGGCAAAATTGCTGATTGCAGAGCCTAAAAACGGTAAAGCCCGGTTGATGTATGGAAAGTTGCTTGTCCAAGAAGGGAAATATGCAGAGGCGGTATTCGTATTGGCTGAGCTGTTGGATGCAAACGGTCGAGACTGGCGTCCATGGTATTGGGCTGGAACAGCCAATCTGATGCTTGGTCGGTTAGCTGATGCGACAGAGGATTTGAGCCGTGCCGTTGCGCTTGATGGGAATAATGCCGTGTTATGGGTCCAACGGGCAATCGTAGAGCAGGAAAAGGAGCACCATCAAACAGCATTGCAGCTGCTAGAAATTGCTCGCCAGATTGATCCGAATTTGCCAGAAGTCGAGTTGAATATTGCCTATTCGTCAGATGCGCTGGGATTGAGAAAAATGGCGGATAAAGCATTTGGACATTTTTTGGTTTTGACGGCTGCTGATCATAAATATACGAAAGTTCGTCAGAAGGTATTGGCTAATTTGTAAGATGAACAATTACAATCAATAACTATATATGGCTAATAAGATCAGAGCATACATGTTTCGGGGGGGGGATATGTGCTTTGGGAGTCGAATACTAGGATGGAGGGGGTATGCGCATGGAAGGGCTACCTATGGAAACGATTGGTTTACT
>CAZCZU010000060.1:0-12311 GCA_964503475.1 uncultured Zetaproteobacteria bacterium | reverse complement strand
ACGAAGACCACCTTCGGCGAGGTTGAAGCACTGTTCTAATCGCCACTGCGATTGGTTTCTTGTGGAAAGGGGGAGCTTCGGCTCCCCCTTTTTTTTTGTGCTCAGGGGTCGCGATATTCACCTTGACGGCAACGGGTGGTGCCGCTTGAATCACGCGTCATGAAATCAAGAATCTATTTGTTGACGGTAGCGCTGCTCCTGCTGGGCGGATGCTCCGAGACGCCGAAATTCTTTTGGGATACTGATGAAGGTAAGGGTGGGCAGCCTGGCGCTGAAGTAGTGAAGGCTCCATCACGACCGGCGCTGGTTGTCCCTCCCGAGCTTCGAAAGGATCAGGCGGCTGTACCCGAGGCCAGCGATGTGGCGGTGGAAGCTGCTATGCCTGAGCGCTACAAAAAAGAGGTGGCTGGTCAGCAGGTAGGTCTTGATGCGCGCGTCTATGAGACGCCGGTAGCGCATGTGTTCTCGACTGTGGTCGATGCTATGACGGGCCTGAATATGCCGGTTCAAAGCGTCGATTCTCCAAGTGGTACCGTGACCTCGGACTGGGTGCACGTCAGTGCCAATAATCCGAATGCCTTTTCCGCAGCGGTCGGTGGCGTCTTTGGTGGCGGTGAGACGATGCAGCGCTATCGCTTCGTGGTGCGCGTCCTGCGTCAGGGCGAAGCAAAGCCAGGCGAGCCGGCGAAGTCGCGCCTTGAGATTCGCACGATTTCACAGGTATTCATCAACAGGCACTGGGTGAACCGCAAGCTGAAGCGCAACTATTCGAAAGAGTTGTTCAATGCGGTGGAAGAGCGCCTGGGAGTATCCTCTCCGGCGCAGTAAGTGCCCCGGCTGTGATTTAATCCATAAAGCTGCTCCGGTTGCCGGCCGGAATAATCATTACTATATTCCTCCACATTAATGGAGGACTGCCATGCTGCGGCTGACCAAACTGGCCGATTACGGAATTCTGCTGATGACGCATATGGCGGCATCGGAGGAGAAGCTGCACACCGCCGGAGACCTTTCGGCGGTGACGCACGTGCCGCAGCCTACAGTCAGCAAAATTCTGCAGATGCTCCTGAACGATCAATTGCTGGTTTCCATTCGTGGTGCCCGGGGCGGTTATCGCCTGGCACGGCCTGCGAAGGAGATCTCGATCGTCAACGTCATCTCGACCCTGGAAGGTCATATCGCCCTGACCGAATGCAACCTCGATGATTGCGACTGCGCCCAGCAGCCGGTCTGCGGTATCAGCGGCAGCTGGCAGCGGATCAACGAGGCGGTGCATATGGCACTGCAGGGGATTACGCTGGCGGATATGGTTCAATCCGATTTTATGCCGGTGATGCGTATGGAGCGGGCGGTACCGCTCAAGGCAGTGGAAGAGATGGAGGTGCGCACATGAGCGCCGATCGCAAGGCGGAAGAGTTTGCTGCTCGTGAGTATGAGGCAGGCTTTGTCACCGATATCGAGCAGGATACCCTGCCCCCGGGCCTGAACGAGGATGTGATTCGTCATATCTCGGCCGTAAAGAATGAGCCGGAGTGGTTGCTGGCATGGCGTCTTGAGGCATTTGCCCACTGGCAGACCATGACAGAGCCGCACTGGGCCCATGTCGATTACCCGGCCATCGATTATCAGGCCATCTCCTACTATTCGGCCCCCAAGTCGAAAGATGATGCGCCGAAGAGCCTGGATGAGGTCGATCCCAAGCTGCTGGAAACGTATGAAAAGCTAGGCATCCCACTGCGCGAGCAGGAGATGCTGGCCGGTGTGGCGGTGGATGCGGTGTTCGATTCCGTGTCGGTGGCAACCACTTTCCGTGAGAAGCTGAAGGAGGCCGGCGTGATCTTCTGCCCGATCTCCGAGGCAGTACGCGAGTATCCGGAGCTGGTGCGCCAGTATCTCGGTACCGTGGTGCCAGCTGGAGACAACTTCTATGCCGCACTCAATTCGGCCGTCTTTACCGACGGCTCGTTTGTCTACATCCCGAAAGGGGTGCGTTGCCCGATGGAGCTCTCCACCTATTTCCGTATCAATGCCTCCAATACCGGCCAGTTCGAGCGCACGCTGATTATTGCCGATGATGCTTCCCATGTAAGTTATCTCGAGGGCTGCACTGCACCGATGCGTGATGAAAACCAGCTGCATGCTGCTGTGGTGGAGCTGGTAGCGATGGAGGATGCCCAGATCAAGTACTCGACTGTACAGAACTGGTATCCGGGTGATGAGAACGGGGTCGGCGGTATTTATAACTTCGTCACCAAGCGTGCGGAGTGTCGTGGTGATCGTTCCAAGGTTTCCTGGACCCAGGTGGAGACCGGTTCGGCGATTACCTGGAAGTATCCCAGTTGTGTGCTCAAGGGCGACGATTCGGTGGGCGAGTTCTACTCGGTTGCCCTGACCAAGATGCGCCAGCAGGCCGATACCGGTACCAAGATGATTCATCTGGGGCGCAATACGCGCAGCACGATCGTCTCCAAGGGTATCTCGGCCGGACACGGTCAGCAGTCCTATCGCGGTCTGGTGCGTATGGGTAAGGGGGCGGAGAATGCCCGCAACTATACCCAGTGCGACAGCCTGCTGATCGGCGACAAATGCGGCGCCCACACTTTCCCCTATGTCGAGGTGAAAAACCCTTCGGCTACACTGGAGCATGAGGCAACTACCTCAAAGATCGGTGACGACCAGCTCTTCTACTGCCAACAGCGGGGTATCTCGGAAGAGGATGCGGTCAACATGATCGTCAACGGCTTCTGCAAGGATGTGTTCAACGAGCTTCCCATGGAGTTTGCCGTGGAGGCCAACCGTCTGATGGAAGTGTCGCTTGAAGGCGCTGTCGGCTAAAGGAATGAACCACGAAGGCACAAAGACACAAAGAGAACCTGTCGGGGAATCTCTGGAGCTGTTGGCGCGGGAGGTGGTGGATGCCTCCTTTCAGGTGCATAAGACGCTCGGCCCCGGGTTGCTTGAGTCAGTGTGCGAGGCATGTCTGTGTCATGAATTGAAAAAGCGGAATGTCCCTTTCCGGCGACAGGTGGTTCTTCCGGTCGTCTACGATGGCATGGAGATCGAGGCCGGACTGCGCATTGACCTGATAGTGAATGATGCATTGGTGGTCGAACTCAAGGCAGTGGATGATTTGTGTGATGTACACAAGGCGCAGCTGATGACGTATATGAAGTTGACCCGTTCCAGGCTCGGGCTGTCGATCAACTTCAATGTGCCGGTAATCAAACAGGGCATACGTCGAGTGATTTTATAAATTTTGTGCCTTAGTGTCTTAGTGGTGATAAGGAAAGAATGATGCTGAAGATTGAAAATTTACACGCCTCTGTGGACGGCAAGGAGATTCTTAAGGGGATCAACCTCACCGTGAATCCCGGTGAAGTGCACGCCATCATGGGGCCGAATGGTTCCGGCAAGAGTACGCTCTCCAATGTCATCGCCGGCCGTGGTGGCTATGAGGTGACGAAAGGTTCGGTGAGCTTCAATGGTGCCGACCTGCTGGCGATGAATCCGGAAGAGCGGGCCTGGGCCGGCATCTTTCTTGCCTTCCAGTATCCGGTTGAAATCCCGGGCGTGAATAACGCCTACCTGCTCAAGGCGGGGCTGAATGCGAAGCGCCGCCAGCAGGGGCTGCCGGAGCTCGACGCCATGGACTTCATGCAGCTGGTGCGCGAAAAGGCGAAACTGGTGGAACTGGACCAGTCGTTTCTGTCGCGCTCGGTTAATGAGGGCTTCTCGGGTGGCGAAAAGAAGCGCAACGAGATTTTTCAGATGGCGGTGCTGGAGCCGGCTCTGGCCATTCTCGATGAGACCGACTCAGGCCTCGATATTGATGCCCTGCGTATCGTCGCCGGTGGTGTAAACCAGCTGCGCAGTGCTGAGCGCTCGATTGTCATGGTCACTCACTACCAGCGCCTGCTCGACTACATCGAGCCGGATGTGGTGCACGTGCTGGCTGGCGGCGAGATTCTCAAGAGCGGTGACAAGGAACTGGCCAAGGAGCTTGAGGAGCGCGGCTACGACTGGGTGCGCCAGGAAGCAGCATGAGTACGATAATGCAGGAAGGCACCGACAGGATGGTACGGCTGACTGCCGTTCTCGATCAGATGCCGGGCAAGAGCGGCTGGTTGCTGGCTCTGCGCCGCGAGGCTGCAGAGGCATTTGCCGCGCAGGGTGTCCCGACTCGGCGTAGGGAAGAGTGGAAGTACACCGATCTCTCACGCCAGCTGCCGCAGGTGGAGGGGCATCTGTTTGACGTCAATTCGCCCAGGCCGCTGGCGAGCGATGCCGTCGATGCCTATGCCATTGCCGGACTCGATGCCTTGCGCATGGTGTTCGTCGATGGTTGCTATGTGGCATCGCTGTCGAATGTCGAGGCATTTACGGGAGCAGGCGTACGCCTTGCATCGCTGGCTCAATTGCTGGAAGAGGACGAGGCGCTGTTGCAATCGTTGCTTCGTGCTCCCGGCGGGGCGCTGGAGAATGGCCTCAATCATCTTAATACCGCCATGATGCAGGATGGCGCTGTACTGTTGCTCGATAAGGGCGTGGTGCTGGAGAAGCCACTGCATCTGATCATGGTGGGTGACCAGGCGACAGCACACCTGCGCCATGTGATCGCCCTGGGCGAGCAGGCCGAGGCAAGCGTGATCGAGCACTATGTCGGTGCTGCGGATGCTTCCGGCATAAGCAATGTAGTCAGTGATATTCATTTGCAGGCCGGTACGCGCCTGAAGCATTACAAGCTGCAGCAGGAGTCCGAGAAGCGCCTGCATGTCGGACGCATCCATGCCGAAGTGGCCCGTGATGCGGTGCTGGCATCGCATTCGGTGGCTCTGGGGGCGGCGATGTCGCGTACCGATATCGTGGCAGGGCTCGATGGTGAGGGGGCGGAGTGCACGTTGAATGGCCTCTACCTGCTGGGTGGACGCCAGCATGCCGATCACCATACGGTGATCGAACACCGCGTGCCGAACGGTCGCAGTCGCGAGCTTTACAAAGGTGTGCTCGACGGGCGTGCTCATGCGGTCTTCAATGGCAAGGTGGTCGTGCATCCGGATGCCCAGAAGACCGACTCGAAGCAGTCCAATGGCAATCTGCTGCTCTCCAAAACGGCGGAAGTGGATACCAAGCCGGAGCTGGAGATCTACGCCGATGATGTGAAGTGCGCCCATGGCGCCACGATCGGGCAGCTGGATGCCAATCAGCAGTTCTACCTGCGTTCGCGCGGCCTCTCCGAGGAGGAGGCGGAACAGGTGCTCACCTTCGCCTTTGCCGACGAGGTGCTGGCATCCATCGCACTTGCGCCGCTGCGCCGTCATATCGAACGGGCGGCCTTCGCCAAGCTGCCGTATGGCAATGATCTGCAGGGGATGCTTCATGACGTTTGATGTCGCTTCTGTCCGTAACGACTTCCCGATTCTGCACCAGGATGTGCACGGTAAGCCGCTGGTCTATCTCGATAATGCGGCGACCACCCAGAAACCGGTGCAGGTGATCGAGGCGGTGGATACCTACTACCGCCGCGACAATGCCAACGTGCACCGCGGTGTCCATGCCCTCTCCGAGCGGGCTACGGCTGCTTATGAGTCGGCGCGCAGGCGCATTGGCGCATTTTTTAATGCGCGGAGTGAGCGTGAGGTGGTATTCACTCGCGGAACGACCGAGTCGATCAACCTGGTGGCCAGCAGCTGGGGCGGGGCCAATATCGGTGAAGGCGACGAGGTGTTGATCACCCACATGGAGCACCACTCGAATATCGTGCCGTGGCAGATGCTTTGCGAGCATGTTGGCGCGACACTGAAGGTGGTGCCGATCAACGAGCAGGGCGAGTTGATCATGGAGCAGTTCGATTCACTGCTCACCGAACGCACGAAGCTGGTGGGTGTGGTGCATATGTCCAATGCACTGGGCACCATTAATCCGATTGCCCAGATTATCGAAAAGGCGCATGCAGTCGGCGCAAAGGTGCTGGTCGACGGCGCACAGGCTGCGGCTCATCTGCCGGTTGATATGCAGGCGCTGGACTGTGATTTCTATGTCACCAGCGCTCACAAGATGTACGGCCCGACCGGTATCGGTGTGCTGGTGGCGAAAGAGGCACTGCTGGAATCGATGCCCCCCTATCAGGGTGGCGGCGACATGATTCGCATGGTTACATTCGAAAAGACCGAGTACAACGACGTACCCTACAAGTTCGAGGCGGGCACGCCGAACATTGCCGGTGCCATCGGTTTCGGTGCCGCGATTGACTATATTCAGGCGATCGGTTTTGAGCCGATTCGCAAGCGTGAGCAGGAATTGCTTGCCTATGCCACGGCCAAGGCTGAGGCCTTTGAGGGGCTGCGTCAGATCGGTACGGCCAACGAGAAGGCGTGCGTGCTCTCCTTTGTGCTCGATGCCGTGCATCCGCATGACCTCGGCACGATCGTCGATCGCGAAGGGGTGGCGATCCGCGCAGGTCACCACTGTGCCATGCCGGTGATGGACTTCTTCAGGGTGCCGGCCACGGCGCGCGCCTCCTTCTCGATCTACAACACCGAGGCGGAAGTGGATGCCCTGTTTGCCGCCCTCAGGAAAGCACAGGAGATTTTCGCCTGATGTTCGATTTACGCGATCTTTATCAGCAGGTCATTGTCGACCATAACAAGAGCCCGCGAAATTACGGTACCATTGAAGATGCCGACGCCACGGCTGAAGGCTTCAATCCCCTCTGCGGCGATCGTCTGACCGTGTATGTGAAAACGGGCAATGACGGCGATACCATCGAGGACGTCCGTTTCGAAGGTTCCGGTTGTGCCATCTCGGTGGCCAGTGCCTCGCTGATGACCGAGGCCCTGAAGGGCAAGAGTCTGGCTGAGTTCAAACAGATGTTCGAACAGTTCCAGCATATGGTTACCTCCAACCTCGATGAGGCACCCGATGAGGCGCACCTGGGCAAACTGGCCGTGCTGGCCGGTGTGCGCGAGTTTCCAAGCCGCATCAAGTGCGCCACCCTCTGCTGGCATACCACCAAGTCGGCGCTGGAAGGCGACGGCACGGCGAAGACGGAGTAGATAGTGACGACAGGCGAACTGATTACCGTATCCCGCGATGTCGATGCGATCCTGATTCCGCTCGGCACGCCGGTGACCATCCCGGAAGGGGCGCAGGTGCGTATCACCCAGGAGCTGGGCGGCAGCTACACCGTTTCGGTGAACGGCAACCTGGCCCGCATCGAGGGCAAGGATGCCGAAGCGCTGGGGCAGGCCGATGTCAG
Organism: uncultured Zetaproteobacteria bacterium; assembly: GCA_964503475.1. Classification (GTDB taxonomy): domain Bacteria; phylum Pseudomonadota; class Zetaproteobacteria; order Mariprofundales; family Mariprofundaceae; genus CAZCZU01. The sequence continues at coordinate 5,056 of CAZCZU010000060.1, read as the reverse complement.
CGAGGAGAAGGGCGCAGAGAAGAAGGCGGCTACCGGCCCGGTGGACAAGGATGAGATCTGGGAGGTGCTGCGCACCTGCTACGATCCGGAAATTCCGGTCAATATCGTCGATCTGGGGCTGGTTTACGATTGCCATATCGTCGATACCGATGAGGGCGACAACCATGTTGAGGTGGTGATGACCCTGACCGCACCCGGTTGCGGCATGGGGCCGTTCATTGTCGATGATGTGCGCCAGAAGGTGCTGTCGGTCGATAATGTCAGCGATGTGCATGTCGAGCTCGTTTTCGAACCGCCGTGGGATCGCAGCATGATGACCGATGAGGCCAAGCTCAAGCTGGGCATGTTCTGATTCGATTTCAGGGAGATGACGTTATGGCCGAATGGATTGATGTGGCTTCCGAAGCCGAACTGACCCCGGGCGAACGCCGGGTGGTCGAGACGCCGGCCGGCCCGATCGCCGTTTTCAATCTCGACGGCGACTACTTTGCCATTGAGGATCTCTGTACCCATGATGGCGGCGAGCTGGCCTCCGGCCGCTGCGAGGGAGACCAGATCATTTGTCCGCGTCACGGTGCCCGCTTCTGTATCCGCGATGGCCGGGCCCTGACACCACCCGCCTATGAGGATATCGAGACGTTTCCCGTACGCGTGCATGAAGGTAACGTGCAGGTCGATATCGGCGTCTGATATGGCGAAGCTGTGGCAACGGCCGGTTATGGAGCAAGGTATTGTCGGTTGTGCCGAGTGCCGGGCAGCCACTGCTTCTCGCATGTGTCGCACGGCTGAAGGTTTTATGCCGGATGCTCTCGCCGGGCCGGATATCGGCTATGTTGCAGGAAAACCGGTACGCTGACCGGCTTGCTGAGGCCGACCGGATGTATAGCCATAATTCGATCTGTCGTCATGCTTCGGAACACTGCTTATGAGTATTGTCGCCATCAGCTTTGATGCGGCGGGTACTCTGCTTCATTTTGCGCATCCTGTGGGCGAGATCTATGCCGAGACCGGAGCCCGCTACGGCTTGCATATTGGATCTGATCAGGCAGAGGTTCGGCTTACCACTGCGTTGGCTGCGGCCTCGACGCCGGTGCCGGAATCGGAAGAGGGCGCCGATGCGTTCGAGTACCGATGGTGGATGGACATTGCGGCAGAGGTGTACGGCTGCAGAGATGATGATCTTCGTTTTCAGGCCTGTTTTTCCGAACTGTTTCACTATTATGCCGCCCCGGAAGCCTGGCGGATTCATGATGATCTCCCCTGGCTGCTGCAGCGGTTGCTGAGTGACAATTACCATCTGGCGATCTGTTCCAACTTCGATGGCCGATTGCTGACGGTGCTCGATGCGCTGGGGTTGACGGGCTATTTCGAAGCCGTGGTAATTCCGCGCCTGGCGGGTTTTGTGAAGCCACAGCCGGGAATGTTTGTAAAGGTGGCCGAGGCCCTGAAAAAGCCGCCGCAACAGATTCTGCATGTCGGCGACAATGCAGAACGGGATGTGTCGGCTGCGAAACGCATGGGCTTTCTCGGGAGGCAATGGAGCCTGCCGCCGGAGGCGGATGTGAACGAGGCATATGCATGTCTCAAAAATGCAGTCGACGAGGTGAGTGATGCCGGAGTATAGCGATGCAGATGAGTGGCGAGCCGCTGTGATGGAACGTCCGGACGGCGTGGGAGCAGACGAGCAGCAGTTACGCCGCGAGATGGCCGAACGGCACTATGCGAAAGCAGGGGAAAAGCCGGATAAAGATGCCCTGGCCGACCATGAGTTATATATCCGCGGCAAGATGGATATCGAGGAGTATCAGGCCTATCTGTTGTTCAAGCATGGTCGCAACAGCACCGATGCGTGAGCTTCGACACAAATAATCGCTGCAAGGCGGTTGACAGGCGACTGGCTCGCCACTATGTTTCGCGACCCTTCGACGGGGCTACTGCTCCGGAGGGTTTCCAGTTTGGAGAAGAGGTAACGATGCCAACGATTAACCAGTTGATTCGCAAATCGCGCAAGGACAAGCGTAAGATCAACAAAGTCCCTGCGCTACAGGCTTGCCCGCAGCGTCGCGGCGTATGCACCCGTGTATACACCACCACGCCGAAAAAGCCGAACTCGGCTCTGCGTAAGGTTGCACGTGTGCGCCTGACCAACGGCCATGAAGTGACGGCTTATATTCCGGGTGAGGGTCACAAGCTGCAGGAGCACTCGGTTGTGCTGATTCGTGGCGGTCGTGTAAAGGATTTGCCGGGTGTTCGTTACCATATTCTTCGTGGTGTATTGGATACGACGGGCGTTGAAGGCCGTAGGCAGGCCCGCTCGAAGTATGGCGCGAAGCGTCCGAAGTAAGAGGAGTTTGAGTTATGCCGCGTAAAGGTCCTGCCCCGCGTCGTCCGATGATCCCGGACGCCAAGTTTGGCGACATCGATGTTTCCCGTGTGGTGAATAAGGTGATGCTGGACGGTAAGAAGTCCGTTGCTGAGTCGATTGTTTACGGCGCTATGGAACTGGCTGCCGAAAAAACCAATTCCGATCCGCTGTCGGTGCTGAAGAATGCACTGGAAGCGGTTCGCCCGGCTGTGGAAGTGAAATCCCGCCGTGTCGGTGGTGCTACCTACCAGGTGCCGATAGAAGTTTCCGATCGTCGCCAGACCGCTCTGGCTGTGCGCTGGCTGGTTGAGTTCGCCCGCAAGCGTTCCGAGCACACGATGGCCGAGCGCCTCGGTTATGAGATCGTCGATGCACTGAGCGAGCGCGGCGGTGCATTCAAGAAGCGCGATGAGACTCATCGCATGGCGGAAGCGAACAAGGCGTTCTCGCACTTCCGCTGGTAAGTCGCAGACGCCTTCGGGCGCTTGCTTTGTTGTTCTAAACAGGTTGTTGGATATTTAGAGGAGAGCTGATCGTGGCTAGAAAGACCCCATTGGAGCGCATGCGTAATATCGGCATCATGGCCCATATTGACGCTGGTAAGACGACGACGACGGAACGAGTTCTGTTCTACACTGGTGTTTCTCACAAGATTGGTGAGGTGCATGACGGTGCAGCCACCATGGACTGGATGGCGCAGGAGCAGGAGCGCGGCATCACGATTACCTCCGCAGCAACAACCTGCTCGTGGAACGATCATCAGATCAACATCATCGACACCCCGGGACATGTGGACTTCACCATTGAGGTGGAGCGTTCTCTGCGTGTTCTCGACGGCGCCGTCGGTGTCTTCTGTGCCGTAGGTGGCGTGCAGCCGCAGTCCGAGACCGTTTGGCGTCAGGCTGATAAGTACCACGTCCCGCGTATCGCATTCGTCAACAAGATGGATCGTACCGGCGCCCGCTTCTTCGAGGTTGTCGAAGAGATTCGCGAGCGTCTGGGTCATAACGCCGTCGCGTTGAATGTTCCGATCGGTAACGAAGAGAACTTCCAGGGCGTGATTGATCTGGTCTCCATGAAGGCCATTATCTGGAACAACGAAGCCATGGGCGCGATGTACGACGTCACCGATATCCCGGCCGATCTGCAGGATCAGGCCGATGAGTATCGTGAAAAGCTGCTCGACGCTGTTCTGGTGTACGACGAAGAGCTGATGGAGTCGTACCTCGAAGGCAACGAGATTGATGAGGCGGCGCTGAAGAAGTGTATCCGTCAGGCCGTGCTCGACATTGAGGTTATTCCGGTTCTGGCTGGTACCGCCTTCAAGAACAAGGGTGTGCAGACCCTGCTGGACGCCGTGATCGATTACATGCCGGCTCCGACCGATGTGCCTGCTATCCGCGGTGTTGATCCGGATGATGAGACCAAGGAGGATACCCGTCCTTCTTCCGACGATGCGCCGTTCGCCGCCCTGGCATTCAAGGTGATGAACGATCCGTTCGTTGGTTCGCTGACCTTCTTCCGTGTCTACTCCGGTGTGCTCGAGTCCGGTTCCTATGTGATCAACTCGACCAAGGGTAACAAGAAAGAGCGCGTTGGCCGTATCCTTCAGATGCATGCCAACGAGCGTAGTGAAATCAAGGAAGTGCGTGCCGGCGACATCGCTGCCGCCGTTGGTCTGAAATCGACCACGACCGGTGATACGCTGTGCACCGACGAGGCGCCGATCATCCTCGAGCGCATGGAGTTCCCGGAGCCGGTGATCTCTGTGGCGATCGAGCCGAAGACCAAGGGCGACCAGGAGAAGATGGGTATCGCGCTGGGTCGTCTGGCTGCCGAGGATCCTTCGTTCCGGGTTCGCACCGACGAAGAGACCGGTCAGACCATTATCTCCGGTATGGGCGAGCTGCATCTGGAGATTATCGTCGATCGCATGAAGCGCGAGTTCAAGGTTGAGGCCAACGTCGGCAAGCCGCAGGTGGCATACCGTGAGACGATTCGTCAGCACGCCAAGGCTGAGGGCAAGTTTGTTCGCCAGTCCGGTGGTCGCGGTCAGTACGGTCACTGTTGGCTTGAGATCGAGCCGATGGAAGCCGGTGGTGGCTTTGAGTTTGTCGACAAGATTGTCGGTGGTGCGATTCCGCGCGAATACATCCCGTCGGTTGGTAAGGGTGCTGAAGAGGCGATGGGCAACGGTGTGGTCGCCGGCTTCCCGATGGTTGACGTGCGCGTCACTGTAGTGGACGGCTCCTACCATGACGTCGACTCGAACGAAATGGCGTTCAAGATCGCCGGTTCCATGGGCTTCCGTGCTGCGGCTGCGCTGGCTAAGCCGGTGCTGCTCGAGCCGATGATGGAAGTGGAAGTGATCACGCCGGAAGAGTACATGGGCGATATCGTGGGCGATCTGAACCGTCGTCGCGGTAAGGTGCTCGGCATGGGCGACCGCGGCAATGCCAAGGTTGTGGATGCTGAGGTCCCGCTTTCCGAGATGTTCGGTTACTCGACCAATCTGCGTTCGATGTCGCAGGGTCGTGCTGTCTACACCATGCAGTTCAAGCACTACGAAGAAGTTCCCAACAATATTGCTCAGGAAATCATCGCGAGCGTGAAGGGCTAAGGAGCGTACGATGTCTAAGGAAAAATTTGAGCGTAATAAACCGCACGTCAACATCGGTACCATCGGTCACG
>CAZCZU010000059.1:0-12413 GCA_964503475.1 uncultured Zetaproteobacteria bacterium | reverse complement strand
ACAAATCCAAACCTGACGGAAAATGAATTTACAGCAGATCTGGGACTTGATCGACTTCTGAGCTAGTGTTGTTTGTAATGGGAACAACCGTTGTTACTGTCCTGCTAATAGTGGTGCTTAATGTCATCTAACAAGCGCATCAAGATCGTTCGCTATCGCGGCGCCCCTTATGCTGAACGTTATGTGTTGAAGAGAACATGGTAATAACTAAAGCCAAAGTGGCAAAAATACTCGTAACATTAGTTGCAATTGCGGCATTTGCATTGCAGTTCTTAGCTCTTTTTATATCTATGCCAGAACTTATTACCGCCCCGCCTCCCGAGTCATACTTTTGCAATGAGTATGTCCAAGGTATAAATCAGAGATACTCAAGCTCAATAACCACATTCATGGTATTAAGCTCACTATTACTGATAATCATCTTTATTTTACTTCCATTTGTTAAATTTGGAGGAAAGCATGAAAACACATAACACGGCGCTCCAGCCGACGTCAGGCCGCGTTGCGGCCATCCTCGGCTGAGCTGGGTCGTTATCGAACGGCGCGCGCATGGATATCAACCATGCGCAGATCGAGTGGCTGCGAGTCGCGGCGGGAACGGCGCCAGATAGAGAAATAGGTGGCGCCCATGGCGGCGAGACCGCCGAGTACGGCCCAGAGATCCGGGTTGGCGGCACCCTGGGCGGTGGCGAACTGGTAGAGGAACAGGCCGGCGAAGAAGAAGACGGCCATCGGCATGCCGTAGAGGCGCCAGGCGATCTTGAGCAGCAGGCCATCCGGCATGCGCACCACCACCTCATCACCGACAGCGGCACCGATTTCGTTGGGCACGCGCAATTCGATAGTCCGCTGCTTCCAGCTGCCCAGCGTGCTGCAGGAGCTTTTGCCGGCGCAGGAGCCGCAGGACGAGGCACGCTCGCCGTGCAAAACAGCCTGGTCACCCTCCAGTCGAATTACCGTCAGAATCTGATCCATTTACCCAACCTACCAAAAAAGGCATCAGGCAGTAAACTGCCGATATGGGCCATACTGAATCCGCACACTACGACTACCTGATCATCGGCAGCGGCGCCGCAGGCCTGCTCGCCGCCTGGCGACTGGCCGGGCACGGCAGCGTCGCCATCATCAACAAGGGGGACTTCACCCAGTCCAACACCTACCAGGCCCAGGGCGGCATCGCCGCCGTGACCGCCTCGGAAGACACGATCGAGGCCCATATCGCCGATACGATCACGGCCGGCGCCGGCCTCTGCCATGAGGATGTGGTGCGCGCCATCGTCTCCGAAGGGCGGCACATCATCGAGGAGCTGATCGAGCTGGGCACCGCCTTCGACATGAAAGAGGGCGAACTGCACCTGACCCGCGAGGGCGGCCACAGCCAGCGCCGCATCGCCCACGCCAAGGATTCGACCGGCAAAGCGATCGGCGAGGCGCTTTTGAGCCATGTACAAAACCACCCGAACATCGCCTGCCTGCGCCGCCACACCGCCATCGACCTGATCACCAGCCGCAGGCTCGGCCGCTTCGATGGCGCCAACCGCTGCCTCGGCGCCTACCTGCTCAGCGAAGATGAAAGCATCATCACCATCTCGGCCAGCCAAACCATCCTGGCCACCGGCGGGGCCGGCAAGGTGTACATGTTTACCTCCAACCCGCACCCGGCCACCGGCGACGGCATCGCCATGGCCTGGCGCGCCGGCTGCCCGGTAATGAACCTGGAGTTCATGCAGTTTCACCCCACCTGCCTCTACCACCCCGAAGCCCCCACCCTGCTGCTCAGCGAGGCGCTGCGCGGCGAGGGTGCGCATCTGGTCGATGCCGGCGGCCGCCGCTTTGTTTTCGACTACGACGAGCGCGGCGAGCTGGCGCCGCGTGATGTCGTGGCCCGCGCCATCGACCATGAGATGAAGAAACAGGGCCGCGACTGCATGTTTCTCGATGCACGGCCGCTGGGCGAGGAGACGATCCGCGATCACTTCCCCACCATCCATAGTCGCCTGCTGCATCTGAATATCGACATGACCCGCGAACCGGTACCGGTAGTACCGGCGGCGCACTACATGTGCGGCGGCGTGAAGACGGACGTGGCCGGACGCACCAATATCGAATCGCTGTTTGTCATCGGCGAGTCGGCCTGCACCGGCCTGCACGGCGCCAATCGCCTGGCCAGCAACTCGCTGCTCGAGTGCCTGGTGATGGCCGAGCAGTGTACCGATGCCATCATCCATACAGGCACGACGGAACCGGTACCGGAGCTGCCGGCCTGGGACGACTCCGGCGTAGTACCGGAGACGGAGCGGGTACAGATCAAACAGAACTGGGACGAGATTCGCGCCACGATGTCCAACTATGTCGGCATCGTGCGCTCCAACGAGCGCCTGCGCAGGGCCCGCCGCCGCCTGACCGTGATCCAGGAGGAGATCGCCAGCTACTACTGGCAGCATCCGATCAGCCGCGACCTGGTCGAGCTGCGCAACCTGTCGCTGGTGGCCGACCTGATGGTGCGCAGCGCCCAGCAACGCCACGAATCGCGCGGCCTGCACTACTCCACCGATTACCCGAACACGCGCGGGAAAGCCATCGACACCATTCTGGAGCCGATGGCGTGACCCGTGCTGTCTCGGTGCGTGTCATCGGCCGCGTGCAGGGGGTCTTCTTTCGCCAGAGCACCGTGGACGAAGCACGCGAACGGGGCATCTATGGCTGGGTACGCAACTGCCCGGATGGCAGCGTCGAGGCCTTCGTACAGGGTGAAGAGAAAGCGCTGCAGGCAATGCTCGCCTGGCTGAAGCATGGGCCACCGGCCGCCCGTGTGGATGCCATCGACGTGCGTGATGCAGCCGTCGATGACACCCTCACCGGCTTCGCCGTACGCTACTGACCGTCATATCCTGCACAGGCGGGATTTCATCATTCCTTCCCCCTGGCAGGGGGAAGGTCAGGATGGGGGTGCGGTGCTGGAAAGGCCGAACCTGATCAGGTCCCCAGCCACGTTTGGAGCAATACAAAATCCATTTATTCTTTCTTGCTTGCCCAAGAAAGAACCAAAGAAAGGCACCCCGGAGACCAGCCGCCCTGCGGGTGCCCGATTTTAAAGCTGCAAAACCGGTCGCGACTATGCTGCTCTTCGCCGTTTTTACAGCTTCAAAATCGGCAGGCTGCCAGCGGGGAAGCAGGAAAGCATGGATTCCCGCCTGCACGCAAATGGCGGCAGGGCTCTAGCCCATCACCACCGGAATATCGATCTTGCGGCTGTTGAGCACGCTCACCTTGCTAGCCACGGCACCTGCCAGCTTGCGGTAGGCCTCCGCCTCCGTCGAATCGGGAGCGGCCGCCACGATCGGGGCGCCACTGTCCGAGGCCTCGCGAATCCTGATATCGAGCGGAATCTCGGCCAGCACCTCCACCTTGTTCTCCTCCGCCAGACGTGCGGCTCCGCCCGTGGCAAAGATATGGCTCTCGCCGCCGCAGTGCGGGCAGACGAAGACACTCATGTTCTCGACGATGCCCAGTGTGGGCACATTCACCTTGTCGAACATGGTGATGCCCTTCTTGCAGTCGATCAGGGCAATATCCTGCGGCGTGGTCACCACCACGGCGGCGGTGAGCGGCACCTTCTGGGCCAGGGTCAGGTGGATGTCGCCGGTGCCGGGCGGCATGTCGATGACCAGATAATCGAGCTCGCCCCAGGCGACATCGTTGAGCAGCTGCATCACGGCACCGGAGACCATCGGCCCGCGCCAGATCATCGCCTGGGCATCGTCGACCAGATAGCCGATCGAGATACTCTTGATGCCGTAGTTCTCCAGCGGATAGAGCTGCTTCTCATCCGCCTCCGGCTTGCGCCCGGCCAGCCCCATCAGCTGCGGCACCGAGGGGCCGTAGATATCGGCATCGAGCAGGCCGACGCGCGCACCCGTCTGCCCCAGCGCCACGGCCAGATTGACCGCCGTGGTCGATTTGCCCACCCCGCCCTTGCCGGAGGCGACGGCGATGATGTTCTTCACACCGGGAATCGCCTGCTTGCCGGGAGCACTGCCCCCCTGCACACGCGAGGTCATGTTCACGTTCACCTTCTCGACACCGTCCAGCGCGCCGACTGCCTCTTCGGCCTGGCGGCGAAACTCCTCTTTCACCGGGCAGGCCAGCGTGGTCAGTTCGATGGTAAAGCCGACCGTCCCCCCCTCGATACGCACATCCTTGACGAAGCCGAGGCTGACGATGTCCTTACGGAAATCGGGATCGATGATCGTCTTCAGTGCCTCGAGCACCTGCTGTTCGGTCAATGCCATGAAGGCCTCCTGTAAAAAAAACGGGCGGTTCGCTTACGCGGGCAATCCGGAGCAATCCGGAGCAATCCAGAGCAATCCGGAGCAATTCGCAGGCCAACCCGGAGCCATGTGCGGGTGACGCAATATGAAGCCATCCATGCGGGCGCTTCCCGTTTCGATGCCCCGATGGTGTAAACCCGACCATTTCTGTCAAGTATCAGCCCGGAAGCAGAGCCATCCCATTAGCAAATAAGCATGAAATAATCCGAAGAAACACACATTTATAAATGTGCGTATCGGCGGTGTACCTGCCCGGCCCTGCTCTCTATACTGCGCCGTCATGAGCGAATTCGCCGTCATCCTGCTCTCCGCCGTGCTGGTCAATAACTACGTGTTGACCAAGTTCCTCGGCATCTGTCCGTTCCTCGGTGTATCGGGCAAGACCGAGACCGCCATCGGCATGTCGTTTGCCGTCATGTTCGTCATGACGCTCGCCTCGACCGCCTCGTGGCTGGTGCAGCAGTACGTGCTGATCCCGCTCGACCTGCTCTACCTGCAGACCATCTTTTTCATCCTGATCATCGCCGTGCTGGTGCAGTTCATCGAGATGATGATCCACAAGGTGAGCCCGGTGCTCTACCAGGGGCTGGGCATCTACCTGCCGCTGATCACCACCAACTGCGCCGTGCTCGGCGTGGCCCTGCTTAACGTGCAGCAGGAGCATAGCTTCCTCGCCTCGGCCCTGTACGGCTTCGGCGCTGCGGCCGGCTTTGCCCTGGTACTGATCCTCTTCTCAGGCCTGCGCGAGCGCCTGGAGGGGGCACCGGTGCCGGAGGCCTTCAAGGGCTCGGCCATCTCACTGATTACCGCGGGCATGATGTCGCTGGCGTTCCTGGGCTTCTCCGGCCTGGTTAAAGTCTGAGTTCGGCCATGATGCACCTTGTTGCCGCGATTGCATCGCTCGGCGCCTTCGCGCTCGTTGCCGGCATCCTGCTCGCCTTTGCCATGCGCGCCTTCCGGGTCGAAGGCGATCCGATGGTTGAGAAGATCGATGCGCTGCTGCCGCAGACGCAATGCGGCCAGTGCGGCTATCCCGGCTGCAAGCCCTACGCCAATGCCGTGGCTGGACACGAAGCGGAGATCAACCACTGCATCCCGGGCGGCGATCGCACCATGCGCGCCATCGCCGACCTGATGGGTGTGGAGCCGAAAGCGATCGAGGAGGAGGCCACGGCACCGATGGTCGCCTTCGTACGCGAGGATGAGTGCATCGGCTGCACGCTGTGCATCAAGGCCTGCCCGGTCGATGCCATCATCGGCGCACCCAAGCAGTATCACACCATCATCACCGAGCACTGCACCGGCTGCACGCTCTGTGTCGAGCCCTGCCCGGTCGACTGCATCGACATGCTGCAGAAGCCGGAGCTGCTCGAGCACTGGTCGTGGCCGCTGCCCGAGACCCACCGCGCCCATCTGGGCAGCGAACGACGGGAGACCCATGCCAAGACTGCTTGAACCCTTCCTGCGTAGCCTTGGCCTGAGCTCACCGCACTTCTCCGGTGGCATCACGCCGGATATGCACAAGATCACGGCCGATTCGCCCATCGAATCCTGCCCGCTGGCACCCGTGCACATCGTGCCGCTGAAGCAGCATATCGGTGAAGCAAGCACGCCGCTGGTCACGGTCGGCGAGCATGTGCTGCGCGGCCAGAAGATCGGCAAGTCGCAGGGCTACCTCTCCGTGCCCGTGCACGCCCCCACCTCGGGCAAAGTGGTCAAGATCGAGGAGCATCGCATCCCCCACCCCTCGGGGCTCGGCATGCCCTGCATCTTCATCGAGCCGGACGGTGAGGAGCGGGCGGACGAATCGCTCGTCCCGATCCACACCTACCGCGAGACCGATCCGGTGGAACTGCGCGAGCGCATCCGCCTGGCCGGTATTGCCGGACTGGGCGGAGCGGTTTTCCCCACCTTCATCAAGCTGCTGCGCGACCAGCGCCATCCGATCGAGACGGTGATCCTCAACGGTATCGAGTGCGAGCCGTACCTGACCAATGACCATCGCCTGATGCTGGAGAAGCCGGAAGCGGTCATTACCGGACTGGATATCGTCATGCACATGGTGGGTGCTGCACGCGGCATCATCGCCATCGAGGATAACAAGCCGGAGGCGGCCAAACTGCTGCAATCGCAGCTGGCACGCATGCCGCATGCCGAGAATATTTCGATCGAGGTTCTGCCCACCCGCTACCCGCAGGGCAGCGAAAAACAGCTGATCCAGGCGCTGACCGGCAAAGAGGTACCGGCCGGCAAGCTGCCGATGCATATCGGCATCATCTGCCAGAATGTCGGCACGGCGCGCGCCATCCACGATGCCGTGCTGCTGGGCCAGCCGCTGATCGAGCGCATTGTCACCATCTCCGGCGATGCGGTACCCAATCCCGGTAATGTGCGCGTACGTCTCGGCACCCCGATGCGCTTCGCCTTCGCCCAGCGCGGCCTGTTCGAGTTCGACGGCACACAATTGATCCACGGCGGCCCGATGATGGGCGAACGCCTGAAGAGTGCCGATGTGCCGGTGGTCAAATCCTCGACCGGGCTGCTGGCCCTGCACAATGCCACCGTGCAGCCGGCCCACCGCCTGGAGCAGCCCTGCATCCGCTGCGGCCACTGCAGCGAGGCCTGCCCGGCGAATCTCGTGCCCAACCTGCTGGCCGATCACTGCCGCAACGAGAACTTCGACAAGGCGGAAGGCTACAACCTCTTCGACTGCATCGAGTGCGGCAGCTGCAGCTATGTCTGCCCCTCGCACATTCCGCTGGTGCACTACTTCCGCTTCGGCAAGGGCCAGATCGCCCAGATTCGCCGCGAACAGCACTTCGCCGAAGAGTCGCGCCAGCGCTCCGAGGCCCGCGAGGCGCGCATCGAACGCGAGAAGGAGAAGCGCGCATCCAAACGCCGCAAGATGCTCGATGCCATCAAGGAGAGCTCGCCCGAGGGCGCCAGGGCGGTCGAAGAGGCCGCGAAGGGCGACGACAAACCGGCCACGGAAGGCGATAAGGCATGATGATCCACCTAAGCTCCCCGCACATGCATGGCGGCGATTCGATCCGGGCCACGATGCTCTCGGTGATCATCGCCCTGATGCCGGCCGCCATCATCTCCGTCTTCCTGTTCGGCTGGCTGGCGGTACTGCTGATCACCCTGTGCATGGCCGGCTGCATTGCCGCCGAATGGCTGGCCCTGACCCTGATGGGGCGCCCGGCCACGCCTCTGGCGGATGGCTCCGCCGCCCTGACCGGCCTGCTGCTGGCCCTCACCCTGCCGGCGGCCGTGCCCTGGTGGCTGGCGCTGACCGGCGCTGTTTTCGCCATCATGCTCGGCAAGCAGGTCTATGGCGGCCTTGGCTACAACCCCTTCAACCCGGCCCTGGCCGCACGCGTGGTGCTGCTGATCTCCTTCCCGCTGCAGATGACCTCGTGGCTGGTGCCGATGCATGCCGGACTACCGCCGGTCAATCTGTACGATCTCGATACCGCCCTGCACCTCTTCTTCGCCGGCCCCGCCGCCATCGGGATGAGCCTCGATGCCATCACCATGGCCACGCCGCTGGGGCATGTGAAGACGGAGTGGACGCAAGGGGTCGGTGTGGCCCAGGCGCTGGCCAGCTACGATTACTCCTACCTCGATGCCTTCCTGGGCCGCGAGGGCGGCAGCCTCGGCGAAACCAGTGCCCTGGCCCTGCTGCTGGGCGGCATCTACCTGCTGGCCCGCCACACCATCACCTGGCAGATCCCCTTCGCCTATCTGGCCACCGTGGCGCTGCTGGCCGCCATCTTCAACACCATCGATCCGAACCACTACGCCCCGCCGCTCTTCCACCTGCTGGCCGGCGGCCTGATGCTCTGCGCCTTCTTCATGGCCACCGATCCGGTCTCCTCGCCGGTGACCCCGCGCGGCCAGCTCGTCTTCGGCATCGGCTGCGGCATCATCACCTGGTCGATCCGCACCTATGGCGGCTATCCGGAGGGTGCGATGTTCGCCGTAGTGCTGATGAACTGTGCCGTACCGCTGATCGACCACTACTGCCGGCCGCGCGTCTACGGCCGCAAGGGGCGTGAGGCATGAAGATCGAGAAGGAGCAGTGGCAGATGGTGACAGCCCTCGTGGCCGTGGCCGTGGTGGCGACGATCCTGCTGGGGCTCACCGACATCGTCACCCGCACCCCGATCGCCAAAGCGAGGAAGGCAGCCCTCGTCTCGGCCCTGGACCAGGTACTGCCGGCGCACGCCAACGACCCGCTGACCGATACCCGCACCATGGCATCGGATCGCCCGGGAGCGGAGCCGATCACCGTTTATCTTGCCCGCAACAACAACGGAGCGATTGCCGCCCTGGCCTGGGAAGTGATCGCCCCCGACGGCTACTCCGGCTCCATCCATATCCTGATGGGCGTACACCCGGACGGGCGCATCCAGGCGATCCGCATCACCGATCACCGCGAAACGCCGGGGCTGGGCGACGGTATTGTCACCAACCACGCCTGGCTGCAGAGCTTTGACGGGCAGTCGCTGACCAGCGTACGCTGGGCGGTGAAGAAGGACGGTGGCGATTTCGACCAGTTCACCGGGGCGACCATTACGCCGCGGGCCGTAGTCAAGGCGGTACACCGCGGACTGGAGCTCTTCCGTCTGCATCGCCAGGCACTGCTGCAGCCGGATGACGAATCCCCGGCCAGGGAGGCACCATGAGCGAGCTCAGCAAAAGCGACATCTTTGCCGATGGTTTCTGGCACAACAACACCATCTTCGCGCAGCTGCTCGGCATGTGCCCGCTGCTCGGCGTCACCACCACGGCCGTTAACGGCTTATGGATGGGTGCGGCCACCCTGCTGGTGCTGCTCGGCTCGAATCTGGTCGTCTCGCTGATCCGCGGCGTGATCCCGCAGCATGTGCGCATCCCGGCCTACATCACCATCATTGCCGCCTTCGTCACCGTCGTCGACATGGCCATGAACGCCTGGATGCACGAGATGTACCTGATCCTCGGCCTCTTCATTCCGCTGATCATGGTCAACTGCGCCATCCTGGGCCGGGCCGAAGCCTTCGCCAGCAAGCACTCCACCGCCGATGCCGTCACCGATGCCATCGCCGTCGGGGCCGGCTTCACCTTTGCCCTGGTGCTACTGGGGGCCGTGCGCGAACTGATCGGCCAGGGTGCCCTCTTCGGCTGGCAGGTACTGGGAGCCGACTACCCGGATGTGCTGATGTTCATCCTGCCGCCGGGCGCCTTCATCGCCCTGGGCCTGATTCTGGCCGTCGTCAATATAATCAACCGTCGCCTGCAGCGCCGGCGCGAGCTTACTGCTATGCAGCAAGCCGCCAGCCAAGCGCCCGTAATGGAAGCGGTCACCGAAGGAGAGCACTGATGGACTGGAAACTGTGGCTGCTGATGCTGCCCTTCGCCGCCTTCAGCTGGTGGGCCGGCTTCTTCGCCACCAAGCGTTACCGCCAGAACAAGCACAAGTTCAAGGGTGAGAGAGGAGGTCACTGATGCCTGTCATGCTGATTCGCACCAACGTCGACATCGAATACAAGGTCCCGTTCCTGAAAGAGGCTTCGGCCACCCTTGCCGATGCCCTCGCCAAACCGGAGAGCTATGTCATGGTGCAGCTCGCCGCCGGCGAAAGCATGCTCTTTGGCGGCAGCGATGCCCCGACCGCCTTTGTGGAACTGAAGAGCCTCGGGCTCGACGTCTCGCAGACAACGGCGCTGTCGCAAACGATCTGCGGCCTGCTGCAGAGCCACTTCGCCATCGAGCCGGGCCGCACCTACATCGAATTTGCAGCACCGGAACGCGCCATGTTCGGCTGGAACAACGGCACCTTCTGATTCTCCTGATCCCCGTCCGCCTCACTTGCGGGGGTGGACGGATCGACAACGGCATGGTTTCATCCCCACGGGAGCAAGCGGGGGATCAGAAGTCGTCACCCCGCATGCGCGGCAATGCATTGCGCGAGGGGAGTGAATGACAGCGGGAGCCTGGCACTATCTGGATCGGTTCGACGGCCAAGCGATTGCAATACTGACGGACACCTGCCATGCCCGCGGGATGGTCGCAATGGTGCCGGAAGCGGAAAAGGCGTGCGTGCCGATTCTGCAGCAATGGTGCCGGGAACATGGCATCGCCCTGGCCGGAGCAATTTTCCCCCGGATTCTTGCCGGCGACAGCCTGAAAGACTCCGGCCTGCTGCTGTTGCCGATGCACGATCGCCCGCATTTCCTGCTTTCCGGCCCCCTGCAGACATCCGACGCCATCGACGCGACCATAGAAGGCCTGGAAAGGCTGGTCCCTGCCAAGGGCGATAAAAACGGCTCGCTGTGCCTGCTTTTCGATGCCCTGATGCCCGACATCGCCACCTTCCTGCACCACTGTTACCGGAAGCTGGCCGATCGTGTCGCCTACCTTGGCGGCAATGCCGGCAGCGAAACCTTCGAACCCATGCCCTGCCTGTTCGACAGCACACGCATCGAGCAGGGCGGCCTGCTGGCGCTGCTGCTGCCGCATTGCCAGGACGGATGGCTGGAGCACGGCTTTCGCCTGCCCGAACAGATGACCACGGCCACGGCCGCCGAGGGCAACCGCATCATCAGTATCGACTGGCGTCCCGCCTTCGAGGTCTATCGTGAACTGGCCAAACGCGATTACGGCATCGAGATCACCCACGACAATTTCTATGAGATGGCGGTCCATTACCCGTTTGGCATCGTGCGCGCCAACGGTGAGATCGTGGTGCGCATCCCGGTTGCACTGCGTGACGATGGCTCGCTCCACTGTGTGGGCGAAATCCCGCCCAACTCACTGCTCACCCTGCTCGAAGGCCCCGAAGAGACCCTGATCGAAGGGGTTCACACCCTGGGGAAACGCATCGGCAAACCGCAAAGCGGTATCACCTTCTACTGCGCCGGCCGACGCATGCATTTGGGGGAAGCAGCGGTACAGAACGAACTGACAACCCTGCAGCAGAGCGCCGGCGATCTGTATGGCGCCCTGACGCTGGGTGAAATCGGCAGCGCCTCGGGCAGCGGCTACCCGGTATTGCACAACGCCTGCCTGCTCTTCTCACCCTGCCAGCTCCGGGACAGCGATGCAGCGTGAACGTATCCTGAACGCCCTTTACGATCTCGCCATCACCATCAGCGGCGAGATTCACCTGCAGCCCCTGCTCACCCGCACCCTGCAGCAGCTGATGCTGCACACCGATTCCCCCTGCGGCATGATCCTTCTGACAGACCGGGCACCGGATACCGACAGGCCTCCGCTTCTGCTCGTGCAGGCGATCGGCGACAGTATCGCGTAGGCATCGGTTGGCAATGTAATTCGCCTGAAACGGGAATGGCTGAGCGGGACCGGCTCGGCCACGTTCGATTCCGACACCCTGGCCATGCTCCCCTGCCATCCGGAGAAATACCGGCGCATGCTCCGCCTCCCCATTCCGGATATGGGGCTCATCGTCCTGCTCTCACCGGATGAAAAAGCGGTCGGCCTGCCGCTGGAGAACATGTTCGAGCCGATACTGGCCAACCTGGCCAAATCGATTCACCTCTGCCATATGAACGATGTCCACAAGGAGGAGCTGGAGTCGGAGGTGCGCCATCGCACCGAAGCACTGCGCCGCTCCGAACAGGAGTTCCGCTCCATTTTCGATAATATCCGCGACACCTTCTACCGGGCCGACATGCAGGGAATGATCCTGAAGATCTCGCCTTCGGTAATAGATCTGGTCGGCGGCACGCCGGAAGAGGTGATCGGGAAGCGATTGACCGACTTCTATGTCGAGCCGGGCGAACGGGAACTCTTCCTGAAGGACATGCGCGACAACGGTGGCGAGGTCCGCCATCACGAGGTCAGGATCCGGCGCCTGGACGGACGACAGATATGGGTCGCCACCAACTCCCGTTATTTCTTCAATGAACGGGGAGAGGTTGCCGGTGTCGAAGGCATCATTCGCGACATCACCGAATACAAGGAGCTGAAAGAACAGCTGCAGCAGGCCCAGAAGATGGAGGCGATCGGACGCCTGGTCGGCGGTATCGCCCACGACTTCAAATACTTCGGCTACATTAGTGCGAGTTTCTGCCG
>CAZCZU010000058.1:0-12772 GCA_964503475.1 uncultured Zetaproteobacteria bacterium | reverse complement strand
TCGGTCAAACTCGATCCTTGCAACGCGGGGCGGACCATATATGTCACCGTAATTCTACTGGAACTGACCCAGGTCCACGCATAGCCCATTTGTGCGATTTCATTGCCGATTGGCGGTGGAATGGTGGCTTGTAGGGGGCTGTTATGCGAAATAGGGGGTATTAAGATTATGGGAAAATCTAGCTTTGCTTTCTTAATGTTGATATCAATGCCTTTTTTTATCAGTGGTTGCGTTGATTGCATGGTTCAGGGCCTTGATGCCCGCACATGCAGCCGCATGAAACACAATGCGGAGATTATTTCGCAACATCAAAAGCAAACTGCAGAATTCAATAAATCCATTAGGTCTGGATATTTTGGCGAAGTTATGAGTCCGGAAGAAATAGAAAGCCTGCTTGGCAATGTCTGTAAACGATTTAGAGACGATCCCTTACCTACCAATCTAGATACTGCACTATTAGGTAATTGCTATGAAAATCATTTCTGTAAGCTATACGAAAGCAACCGCTCTCTATCTGTACGAAAAAAAGAGGTGAAATATAGCGATAAACTGGGTTCGATATACTTTGTTCTTACCGACGGGAATAAGGTTTTGGAATATTTTCAGTGGCCAATAGTATATACAAAAAAAGGTTATATGTTTGGAAGCGATTAGAACTGAGTATTGCATAATGCGCGCCAAAATAGATTCAAATTCCGCTGGGCTCCATTTGCGCCCCTTAGTTCGACGTTATTGAAATCGGGGACGGAAATCGGGGACAGTATACTCTTTAGCCATTAGGCAAACGCTGAAATGAATATACTGTCCCCGATTTCACTTTCCTAGTAAGCCCACCGATAGTTCCTGCCATCATCGTCCGAGCAAAAATCGATGCGTAATCACCTGGCCCGGAACTAGGGAAGAACTGCGTGTAATCACCAAACGAAGCTGGAACAAATGCGCTAACAAAACCTGTAACTGGATCTCCTCCGAAGGCAGCGCTCAAACCTGCACCCGCAAGACCATGAATAAAGTGGTGCTCCAAGCCATGTAAATCCATTGTTCCGATGCCGGCAAAGACAGCCCCTGTTATTGCACCCTGTATAGCCCCTTGGACACCGCCACCAATTGCTCCTGCAACAGCGCCCGATATCGCACCCGCAAGAATTGAATTACCTGCCAAGATCCCAACGCCTGCACCACCGAATATCGAACCGGTCAGAAGATAATTATTTGTTGCAACCGCCACGGCAACAATCACCACCGGCTTGGCTGCCTTCCAGAAGTTATGCCACGACCAGTTACCGCTCGGATCGGTATGCGCGAACGGATTGTTCATCACATAGGTGTAACGGTTGTAGGTCTGCATATCGCCCGGGGCATCGATGGTCACATCGGCCGAGATGAAGCGGCCGAGCACCGGGTCGTAGAGGCGGGCACGCATATTGATCAGCCCGACCTCGGCATCCATCTCATGCTCGGTATAACCATGATCTACCGGCCATCCCATCGGATAGGAGTGAGTGTTATCCGTCGCATACGGACTACGCGGCTTTCCGAAGGCATCGTACGAAAGTAGTCGCAGCAGCGCGCCGGTATCGTCGGTGAATGGTGGTAGTTCAGGGTCGGGTAGTTCAGGGCGGGTAGTTCAGGGTCGGACCAAGAAAAGTACTTGTATAACAAAATTTTGCGTGCCTGTTTGGGCTAATGTCGGGGCTTAGAAGCGCATTTTTGGGGATAAAATAGAGGTTTTAAGCCGGGCTAGGCGTGTTAACTGCTTCTGTTCTTCCAGTAGCCCGGTTTTCTGTGTTGGTGCATGACTGCAACGATAACGATTTCAGTGGGTTCGATTCGGTACAGCAGGGCGAATGGGAAATGCCGGAACAGTTTGCGGCGGTAGTTGCCGGCGAAGGGAGCGCCTGAATCGGGGTATGCCGTGATAGTGTCGATTGCGCCGGCCACTTCGCCAAGAAAACGATGCCCCAGTCCGGGCAACTGTTGCTCATAATATTGAGCCGATGCGTTCATCTCCTCCTCGGCAGGAGCGAGAAAACGAACCGGAATCATTTCAGCTTTTCAGAGGCCTTTAAGGTAGTTCAGGGTCGGACCAAGAAAAGTACTTGTATAACAAAATTTTGCGTGCCTGTTTGGGCTAATGTCGGGGCTTAGAAGCGCATTTTTGGGGATAAAATAGAGGTTTTAAGCCGGGCTAGGCGTGTTAACTGCTTCTGTTCTTCCAGTAGCCCGGTTTTCTGTGTTGGTGCATGACTGCAACGATAACGATTTCAGTGGGTTCGATTCGGTACAGCAGGGCGAATGGGAAATGCCGGAACAGTTTGCGGCGGTAGTTGCCGGCGAAGGGAGCGCCTGAATCGGGGTATGCCGTGATAGTGTCGATTGCGCCGGCCACTTCGCCAAGAAAACGATGCCCCAGTCCGGGCAACTGTTGCTCATAATATTGAGCCGATGCGTTCATCTCCTCCTCGGCAGGAGCGAGAAAACGAACCGGAATCATTTCAGCTTTTCAGAGGCCCTTTTCAGAACTTCTTCGGCCGGGGTGGCTTCCGATTCGCCCCGTTGATATGCGGCGTATCTTGCTTCGGCCTCCCTGGCCCACAGCTCATCGGCATTTTCATCCGTGTCGCTGTCGAGGGAGGCGATCAGGTGAGCGGCCAGCAGGGCGCGCTCTGCCGGCTCAAGATGCATGGCCTGGGTTTCGATGTTCTCTAATGCACTCATGATGAGCCTCCGTTTGGATGAACGCACATGCCAGTATATGGGCGCCTCTCAGGTAAATCAAAGCAGGTGGGTGGAGTGTTTATCGCCAGTCAGGGCAGGAAAAAGATATGGAAACGGGTAGAGTGCCGCCGAATGTCCTATCCCTCTCTTCTATGGTATCCACGCAATGACTGATAAAACAATCGTAACGCACAACGGCAATTTTCATGCGGATGATGTGTTCAGCGTGGCGCTGTTCAAGCGCCTGCTGCCATCGTTTGAGCTGATCCGCACCCGCGATCCGGAGATTATCTCCAAAGCGGACATCGTCATCGATGTGGGCCTTGAGCATGATCCTGAGCGGGACCGTTTCGATCATTATCAGAAAGGGGGGGCAGGGGCGCGCGAAAATGGCATTCCCTTCTCATCCTTCGGCCTGATCTGGCAGAAGTATGGTGTCGAGGCATGCGAGAGTAATGAAGAGGTGGCAGCGGCTGTCGATGCGGGGCTCGTCTCCACCATCGATGCCATCGATTGCGGCCATGTCGAAGGGGTGCAGGAGGGCATCAGCCTCAGCCATACCATCGGCATGTTTAACCCGACCTGGCAGGAAGATACCCACTTCGATGAAGCCTTTGACGAAGCGGTGGAGTTTGCCTCAAGGCTGCTGGGCCGCTTTATTGCTGCATCACGCGGCGGCATCAGTGCCAAGGCGATCGTGGCCAAAGCCATCGAGGATGCGGCCGACCCGCGCGTGATCGTGCTGGAGCAGTACACGCCGTGGAAACGCACCGTGCACAATCTGTCGGATGAAGCCCTCTACGTGCTCTACCCCGCCCCGACCGGGGAGTGGCGCATCCAGTGCGTACCGGTCGAGCATGGCTCATTCGAGAACCGCAAGCCGCTGCCAGCCAGCTGGGCCGGGCTGAACGGTGCCGAGCTGCAGGCGGCGACCGGCATTGCGGATGCCGTCTTCTGCCACAACGGCCTCTTCATTGCCGGTGCCCAATCCTTTGAAGGCACCATGCAGATGGCCGAGATGGCCCTGCAGGATTCATAGGGCCGAAGCGGCTTAACGATGAAGGGGCCAGCCCCTGATCGCCAGTCACAAAAAAAAATAGTATCATATATTTGACAAATATGCATAAATGATCAATATATGAAACACTATGGCAAAGAAGACACCGGATGTAACAACGCTTGTGGCTGACCAGCTAACCGAGCTGGGGCAGCAGATTCGTCTGCATCGCAAGCAGATGCGGATCAGCGCGACCGTCGCCGCCGAAGCCGCCGGGATGTCCCGCGCCACCTTCCACAGGATCGAGAAGGGAGAGCCCTCTGTCACCATGGGGGCCTACCTGAATGCCATGGCGGCGCTGGGGCTGGATTTCGGCATCATCGATCCGGCACAGGCCAACCGGTCTGATGCAGACCTTTCCGGCATGATCCCGGTGCGGATCAATCTGGCCGACTACCCACAACTGAAAAAGCTTGCCTGGCAGGTGCACGGGACCGATACCCTGACGCCTGCGGAGGCCCTGAGCATTTATGAGCGCAACTGGCGCTATCTGGATGAAGCTGCACTGGAGCCTGCCGAGCAGCAACTGATCGAGGCGCTCCGCCTGGGGCTCGGCGGCAGCGATGCAGCAGTATAGGCGGCCCCATCATCGGCGCATTGCCCGTGTGCTCGGCGCTCTTGATGGTGCGCTGCTCAGAGATCACCAGTGCCTGTTTGGCGGCGGCACCGCGATGGCCTTGCGCTATGGAGAATACCGCGAATCGGTCGATATCGATTTTCTTGTTTCCGGGATAGAGCACTACCGAAGCCTTCGCCAGTTGCTCAGGGGGGCGGAAGGGATAAGTCCGCTCGTGCGCGCCGGCTCAGAGCCGTGGATTCGGCATACCGGCATCAGGGCGGATCAGTACGGCATCCGAACCGAACTGATGGTCGACGATCAGCCGATTAAATTCGAGATTGTCCTTGAAGGGCGCATGCGACTGGAAGCGCCCGGAGCAGGGGATGCCTTGTGCGGTATTGCTTCGTTAACATCTCTGGATATGGCAGCGAGCAAACTGCTGGCCAATTCGGATCGCTGGGCCGATGACGGCGTATTCAGCCGCGACGTGATCGACCTGGCGATGATGGATCCTTCGCTGCCCTTGCTGCGCAAGGCGATGGCCAAGGCCGAAGGGGCCTATGGTGATGCTGTTCGCAGGGACCTCGAAAAGGCGGCCGTACGTCTGCAGCAGAGGCAGAAATGGCTTGAGCGCTGCATGCAGGTGCTGGCCATGGAGATGCCCAGAGCGTTGCTCTGGTCAAAAATCCGGGCACTGCTTCGCGTGCTTGATTAGTTGAATCGGCCGGGAAGGTAATGGGCAGGCCTTGCCATGCAACCGCTGCATGATCGCAAGACCTGCCCCGCAAACTCTGCCGTTCAGGATTCCCGCTTGAGCCGGTTCTCCTCGCTGTGCGCAAAGGACTTGCCGTAAATCTCAAGCATCGTGGTCTGGCTGTAGCTGAGCTCATCTCCTGCGATTGAAATCTTCTGGCTGAATGCGGTCGAGCTGGCCTTCTCACGCATGAAGGCGGATTCGGCGATGCCATGCTCACCGGTGGCGACTTCGATGGAGACGCTGCCATCGGTCTCTTTAGCACTGCCTTCGGCCACCACGCCGACGCCGCGCGGAACGAGCAGTGAGTGGGTCACGACTCCGGTGGCCGCATCCCAGCCCCAGTAGCCGCACTGATCGTGGAATATTTCACCATTGTCCTGCTTGCGTACCACCTGGTGATAGCGCAGTACCGCCAGGGTCTGGGCCCGGGCATTGGTCACATCGCCAATCGCTTCGAAGGTGATGGTCTCAAAGTAGGGGATATCCTCGCTGCCGTCCGGCGAAGGTGCCACATCCACACCCTTGTCGCCGCGCCAGGTACCGATCAGGGCCTTTAGCGGGCCGTAGTTCACTCCACTCATGCTTGTCTCCTGTTGTAAGTCAAAACGATCCTGGGCGCGCCTTTGCAACAGCCGTGCCAACTTCCAGGGGCCAACTGGAAAAAAGCGGCCCGATCTGGCATCATCTAATGCACTATGAGTGAGATACTGACCTATTTTGCCTATGGCTCGAACATGTCCAGCAGGCGCCTGCAGGCGCGGGTGCCTGCCGCCCGTGTCATCGGCACAGCAACACTCGCCGGCCACCGGCTCGCCTTTCACAAGTTCAGCCATGTCGATCTCTCGGCCAAGTGCGATGCCTTTGCCTCACTCGATGAGTCAGACCGGGTGATCGGTGTGCTCTATGAGCTGCCCCGCTCGCAAAAGCCGGCCCTCGATGAAGTGGAGGGGCTGGGTATCGGTTATGACGAGAAGCGGGTTCAAGTGCATGGTCCCGATGGCCATGTTGAGGCCTTCATGTATGCCGCCACCCGCATCGATGCATCGGTGAAGCCGTTCCACTGGTACAAGCAGCATGTGATCTTTGGCGCTAAAGAGCATGCGCTGCCGGATGCGTATCTTGCCTTCATCGACAGCTTTGAGTCCATTGATGATCCCGATCCCGAGCGCCATGCTCGCGAACTGAATATCTACGGCTGATCGTTTAAGCGGTGGGTAATCTTAATAGTCGTTCGCTGCGCCAGATGCGGATGATGGCTACACGGTTTGGGAGCAGTCGGTAGATAATACGGTAGGGCGGTCGGATGAGCTCCCGCAGGATAGGTGTGTCGAACTCCGGCACGATACGGCCCATTTCAGGGTGGTTGGGCAGGATTTCGGTCGCCGCAATCAACTCACCGGCAATGCGGCTTCCGGTTTCCGGTACGCCTTCGCCTTCGAAGTACTCCAGTAACTCCTGCAAGTCTGTGACTGCCGAGGGTGCAAATTCCAGCGTGGGCAAAGGCATGGGCAATCAGAGGCCGAGTCGTTCCTTGACTTCAGCGAGCGGTATGCCCTTGCCGGCATCAATTTCGGCATTGCCCTGCAGTACGGCGCGCATGAACTGGCGCTCCTCCTCCGCTTTTTCGTAATCATCCAGCGATTGCAGGACGGCTACTCCCTTGCCACGGCTGGTCAGCAGCACGGGCCGATGTGTCTCTCCGGTCTGCTTCACCAGTTTGCCGGGATTGATCTTCACCGACGAGAGCGGCACGACATCTTCAGAGAATTTGATACTCATGATGCATCTCCTACGGTGCACATTATCGCACCTTTTAGTGGTGCTGCAAACAGGTGCTATTGGCCATGGCGCGTCCATTTGTGCGGAATGGTTCTAGAACTGCAACTCCTGCCAGCGCTTCTGCATTCGTTTCACTGATACCGGCTCAATGGTCTTGAGCTGCTGGGCGAACAGGGCCACGCGCAGCTCCTCCAACTGCCAGCGGAATTCTTCCAGTTCCGGCTGAACGATCCCCTTGGCCGCCAGATCGTCGCGGCGGGCGAGATAGGCATCCCATAGCTTCTGCACCTCAAGCTGATGCTGCTGATCCTGCTTCAGCGTACGTCCGGCCTTCTCAAGGCGTGTGCGCGCCGCCTCGACATAGCGCGGATACTCCCGAAGCCAGCGGGCCGGGGTGCGGGCGATGAAGCCCGGCTCGAACAGGCGCTGCATCTGGGTGCGGATATCTTCGATCACCGGCTTCAGCACGGCGGCACGCGTGCCGTCCAGCTCCTGCTGCAGGGTGACAAAGCCTTTCACCGCTTCGGCCAGGCTCGCGGTCAGTTCGCGGGCCGTATCCACCAGCCGGCCGCGCCCCTGGTTGAGTCGTGCCTCGAAGGTGGCCTGATCGCGCGGGATGCCATGGCTCAAAAACTGCTCGGCAAAGGCGGCTTTGATCAGGTCATCCTTCAGCGCCTTGGTATCGCCGATGGTGGCATAATAGAGCAGCAGCTCTTTCAGCTCCGGCAGCTTCCTCTGCAGCATGCTCACCTGCTGCTGCATTGAGAGCATAAACAGGCGGCAGACCCCTTCGCGATTGGCCGCTTCCGCCTCGCTGCGGTTCTCCAGCAGCTTAAGGGCCACGGAGTCGCCGGCATCGACCAGCGTCGGCCAGGCCTGCAGCTGCAATTTGCCTCGTTTGATGGTCACGGACTCCGGCAGCTCGCCGAAATCCCAGCTGCGTATACCTTCGCGCTCCAGCGTCTTCTCGCTGGCAGGGGCCCCGTTGCCTGCGCCGGCAAAACGCATCTTGAGCAGATCGAGATCGCTGTCCTCGGCCAGCTTCTTACCTTTCTCATCCGTGATGCGGAAGTTCATGCGCAGATGGGCAGGCAGCTTCTCCGGCTGCCACTGCATCAGCGGCACATCGACATTGCTCATGCGCTTAAGCGCCCCCGAGAGGGCCAGCAGTAGGTGCCCCTCGCCGAAATGCATCGCCTGCATGGCCGCCTCGGCATACTGCGGGGCGGGCACGAAGTGGACGCGCAGGCTTTTGGGCAGCCCCTTGATCAGGAGCGTGATCTTCTCGCTGAGCATGCCCGGCACCAGCCAGTCGAAGTCGGCCGCCTCCAGTTGCGCCAGTGCTGCCTGCGGTACCAGCAGAGTGACACCGTCGGCATGGTGGGTGGTGTCGAAGCGGTAGCGTAGCTTGAGCTTCAATCCATCCTTGTGCCAGAAATCGGGGAAGTCGGCGGCGCTATGCGTGGCCTCGCCCTTGAGCAATTGCTCGCGGGTGAGGCATAAAAGCTTCGGATTGCCTGCCTCCGCCTTTTTGCGCCACTGCTCGAACAGCTTGCCCGAGTAGATGCCCTCCGGGATCAGGCCATCGAAAATGGCGTAGCGCTCCTCTTCATCGATCAGCAGATCATGGCGGCGGGACTTGGCCTCCTCGGCCTCGATCCCGGCGATCAGGCGTTTGTTGTGGGCGGCGAACTTGCCCGGGCTTTTGTATTCGCCCAGCACCAGTGCGTGGCGGATAAAGATCTCGCGCGACGCCTCGGGATCAATCGGGCCATAGTGAGCCCGGCGGGTGGCAACGGGCAGGCCGAAGAGGGAGAGCTTCTCGCTCGCCGTTACCTGCGCACGCCTGGCTGACCATACGGCCTCGCCGTAACTGCGCTTGATGAGATGTGCGGCCTCCGTCTCCAGCCAGGCCGGGTCGATGGCGGCGACGCTGCGGGCGAAGAGGCGCGAGGTCTCGGTCAGTTCCGCCGCCATCAGCCATTTCGGCTGTTTCCTGTGCAGGGCGGAGCCGGGGAAGATGGCGAACTTCAGGCCGCGTGCCCCCAGGTACTGCTTCTCCTCGCTCTGCATGCCGACCTGGCTCAAGAGCCCTGCCAGCAGGGCCTGATGAATCTCATCCGCTTTGGCAGGCTCCCTGTTCGGGGTCATCTTCAGCTCGCGCACGATACCCAGAAGCTGGCCGTGCAGGTCGTGCCATTCGCGCAGGCGCACATAGGAGAGGAAATTGTCGTGGCAAAGCTTGCACAGTTTGGAACGGGTGAGATGCCGCGCCTCGTCGTGGTACCAGTTCCACAGCTTCAGCCAGCTGAGGAAGTCGGAGCTCTCGTCCTGGAAGATGCGGTGCTTCTGGTCGGCTTTGGCCCGGGCATCGGCGGGTCTGAGGCGCGGATCCTGCACCGACTGGCCGGCCACGATGATCAGCACCTCGTGCAGGGCACGCCTCTTATCGGCGGCAATCAGCATGCGCGCCATGCGCGGATCGAGCGGCATGCGGGCCAGCTTTTTGCCGATGGGGGTCAGGCGCCGCTTCTCATCCACGGCCTCAAGCTCGCCAAGCAGGCGGTAGCCGTCGCTGATCGATCGGGATTCGGGCGCATCCATGAACGGGAAGGCGGCCACATCCCCCAGGCCCAGGCTCTCCATTTGCAGTATGACGCTGGCCAGGTTGGTGCGCAGGATCTCCGGATCGGTCTGCAGCGGGCGCGCCGCAAAATGCTCTTCGGCATAGAGGCGCACGCAGGTGCCGGGGCCGATACGCCCGCAGCGGCCGGCACGCTGGTTGGCGCTGGCCTGCGAGATCGGCTCGATGGGCAGGCGCTGCACCTTGGAACGGGCCGAGTAGCGGCTGATACGGGCCAGGCCCGAGTCGACGACGAAGCGGATGCCGGGCACGGTCAGCGAGGTTTCGGCCACGTTGGTGGCCAGCACGATGCGGCGACCGGTGTGCGACTGGAAGACCTTGTCCTGCTCGGACGGTGAGAGGCGCGAGAAGAGCGGGATAACCTCGGTGTGGGGAAGGCTGTGGTGATGCAGAGCCTCGGCCGCCTCCCTGATCTCGCGCTCGCCGGGCAGGAAGACCAGCGTATCGCCGACCGGATCGATACGGCCCAGCTCCTCGACGGCCGCAGCAATCGCCTCGGGCAGGTCGCGATCCTGGTCGTCCTCGTCGCCCGCGAGTGGCTGGTAGACGATCTCCACCGGATAGCTGCGCCCGGAGACCTCGATCACCGGGGCATCATCGAAGAAGCGGGAGAATGCCTCGGTGTTGATGGTGGCCGAGGTGATGATCAGCTTCAGATCGGGACGGCGCGGCAGCAGCCGCTTCAGGTAACCGAGCAGGAAATCGATATTCAGGCTGCGCTCGTGCGCCTCATCGATGATGATCGTGTCGTAGGCCAACAGCTCCGGATCGGACTGGATCTCGGCCAGCAGGATGCCGTCGGTCATCAGCTTGATGCTGCTCTCGGGCTTCGTCTGATCCGAAAAGCGCACCTTGAAGCCGACCAGCTCCCCGACCTTGCCCCCCAGCTCTTTGGCGATGCGCGAAGCCACACTGCGGGCCGCAATGCGGCGCGGCTGCGTATGGCCGATCAGCCCGGCCATGCCACGGCCGAGCTCCAGACAGATTTTCGGCAACTGGGTGGTTTTGCCCGAGCCGGTCTCGCCGGCCACGATCACCACCGGATGCTTGCCGATCGCCGCAGCGATCTCCGCACGATGCTCGGAGACGGGCAGCTCTTCCGGGTAGTCGATGGCGGGCAGGGCATCCTTGCGGGCTGTGAGGGTGGCGATGGAGCGCTCGACCTGCGTGCGAACCTCGCCCAGGCCGCGGTCGACCGGCTGACCCTGCTTCGCACGGCGGGCAAGTCCCTTGAGCCTTTTCGCCAGCTGCACCCGATCACGCAGCATGCAGGCGTCGAGCAGCTTTTGTAGCTGTTCGATCTCCGCTTTGGCGCTGCCATTGCCGCGCTGCTTTTGGGCTGCCTCTGAACTCATGGCGCCGAAGCATAGCGGCTGCGTCGTCAAATGCTTAATCGGATGAGTCCGTCATATGCGCTGGAACATTACGGGTTGGGGGGGCTATTCATGGCGGCGGCCAACCGGTTCAGGTCACCGCCGTGTTGCGCCGGATGTCCAACGACCATGCAAAACGCTCCGTATTCAGGGTCTGGCCGAATTTGAACCTGGCGGTCAGCGCAACCACGTTGGTCTTTTGCTTAAATCCCTTTGGGAGGTGCCAGTTCATACATTCATGGCTATATTCGATGTTGCAAGGATGAGGAGAGCACATGTTTGAATCCGCCGAGCTGGGTCACACCATCGATAAGGATACCTACGAAACCGAGGTGCCGAAGCTGCGCGAAGCGCTGCTCGATGCGCAGTTCGAGATGGTGCAGCAGGCACAGTTCCCGGTGATTATCCTGGTCGGCGGTGTCGACGGGGCCGGTAAGGGCTCGACGATCAACCTGCTCAACGAGTGGATGGATCCCCGCCATATCCAGGTCTATGCCTTCGACGAGCCGACGGAAGGTGAGCGGGCCAGACCGCCGATGTGGCGCTACTGGCGTGCCCTGCCACCGAAGGGGAAGGTCGGTATCTTTTTCGGCTCCTGGTACACCGATCCGATTGTGCGCTGCGTGATGGGCAAGGAGGATCACAACGATCTGGAGGCGCACATCGATGTGATCCGCCGTTTCGAGCGCATGCTGATCGATGAGGGGGCGCTGATCATCAAGCTCTGGTTTCATCTGCCCAAGAAGGTGCAGAAAAAGCGGCTGAAGAAACTGGAGGAGGACAAGCGTACCCGCTGGCGGGTGACGGTGACCGACTGGGAACACTTCAACCATTACGACGAATTTCGCAGGATTTCGGAGCATGTACTGCGCGAGACCAGTGTTGCTGCGGCACCATGGATTGTCATCGAGGGTTCCGATTTCCGCTACCGCAACCTGACCACCGGCGAGGTATTGCTGGAGGCAATACGCAAGCGGCTTGATCATCCTGCCCCGCCGCCGGCACCGAGCGTGCCGCCGCTGCAGTCTTCCATCGATCACCTGACCCTGTTCGACAAGCTCGACATGAGTCAGAAGCTCTCCAAGAAGGAGTACCACAAGCAGCTCGACAAGTATCAGGGGCAACTGAATCTGCTGACTCGCGATCCCCGGTTCAAAGAGCTGTCGTTGATGGCTGTCTTCGAGGGCTCGGATGCAGCCGGCAAGGGCGGGGCGATCCGCCGCATCAGTGCCGCACTCGATGCCCGCTACTACCGCATCATCCCGATTGCCGCCCCGACCGACGAGGAGCGGGCCCATCCTTATATGTGGCGCTTCTGGCGTCATGTGCCGCGCCCGGGCCGGGTGACCATCTTCGATCGTTCATGGTACGGCCGTGTCCTGGTCGAGCGGGTGGAGGGCTTCTGCAGCGAGGCGGACTGGATGCGTGCCTACCGCGAGATCAACGATTTCGAGGAGCAGCTGGCCGATCACAACACCATCATCCTCAAATTCTGGCTTACCATCACCCGGGAGGAGCAGCTGGCGCGTTTCAAGGCGCGCGAGGAGATCGGCTTCAAGCGCTTCAAGATTACCGACGAGGACTGGCGCAACCGCGAGAAGTGGGAGGAGTACGAGCGTGCCGTTTGCGACATGATCGACCGTACCAGTACCGATGTGGCGCCGTGGATGATTGTCGAGGCGAACGACAAGCGCTTTGCCCGTATCAAGGTGCTCAAGGCACTGTGCGAGCGCATCGAGCAGGCGTTCGAGGGCCGCAAAAAGAAGAAGTGACGGGGCGCCGTTTGACGATCGGCCCCTCCCGCCTCTCAGGGGAAAGGCCTTCGATCTGAAATGGCCGCATTGCTATCTCCCTGAATCGCTTCGGGGTTTGAGGGAGCTTAAAT
>CAZCZU010000057.1:0-12889 GCA_964503475.1 uncultured Zetaproteobacteria bacterium | reverse complement strand
CCCGCCCAGCCGCCATGCGCCCCTGCTGGCCTGAAAAAAATGGGGAGACGCGAGGCAGATACGGCATAGTGCGCCCATGACCATGCCACGCAAACCCATGCTCTCCTGGGCCCTCTACGACTGGGCCAACTCCGCCTACACGACGACGGTGATGGCCGGCTTCTTTCCCGTTTTCTTCAAGCAGTACTGGGCCGCCGATCTCTCCGTCAATGAAAGCACCTTCTGGCTGGGGCTCGCCAATGCCGTGGCGGGGCTTGTTGTGGCACTGATGGCGCCGCTGCTGGGGGCGGTGGCCGATCAGGGCGGCCTGAAAAAGCGCTTCCTGATCATGTTCACCACGCTGGGTGTGCTGATGACGCTGGCCCTGTTCCTGATTGCGCAGGGGGCGTGGATGATGGCCGTGTTCATCTATGTGGCCGGCGCCATCGGCTTTGCCGGCAGCAATGTCTTTTACGATGCCCTGATAGTCGATGTGGCCGATCGGAACCGGCTCGATCGCGTCTCCTCGCTCGGCTACGCCCTGGGCTATATCGGCGGCGGCCTGCTCTTCGCCGTCAATGTGGTGATGACGCTGCACCCCGAATGGTTCGGCCTGCATGATAAGGGTGAGGCAGTGCGCTGGTCGTTCATTACCGTTGGCATCTGGTGGGCGCTGTTCACCGTGCCGCTGGCCCTGTGGGTGCATGAGCGGCGCGAGGCGGAAACGGTGCACATTCTGCAGTCGATGCGGGCCGGCTGGCAGCAGTTCGTCCAGACCTTCCATCATGTGCGGCAGCTGAAGGTGGTCTTTCTATTTCTGGTCGCCTATTTCCTCTATATCGACGGCGTGGGAACGGTGGCGCGCATGGCGGTCGATTACGGCCTGTCGCTCGGCTTTGCCGCCTCCGTGTTGATGACAGCCCTGCTGCTGACCCAGTTCGTCGCCTTTCCGGCCGCTCTCGCCTGGGGGTATATCGGCGAGCGCTGGGGCACCAAGCGCAGTATTCTCGTCTGTATTGCCATTTATGCCGCTGCCTGCATCTGGAGTGTGCGCATGAATGAGGCCAGCGACTTCTATGTGCTGGCCTCGGTGATCGGGCTGGTGATGGGGGGCGTGCAGGCGCTCTCCCGCTCGATGTATGCCCGCCTGATCCCGGCCGACCAGTCGGCCGAGTTCTTCGGTTTTTACAATATGCTGGGTAAGTTCGCCGCTGTGCTCGGGCCGATGTTGATGGGGGCGGCGAGCATGCTTTCCGGTAGTGCGCGGGCCTCGATTCTGGCCATTGTGCTGCTGTTTGCCGCCGGCGCGGTTCTGCTCTATCGTGTTCCGGACCACTCAGCGGAGGAGGGTATATGACTGCTTTATGGATTGTACTTGGCGTAATTATTTTCCTGATCGGATACATCATTCTGATCTACAACCGACTGGTGAAGCTGAAAAACCGCTTCAAAAATGCCTTTTCCCAGATCGATGTGCAGCTTAAGCGTCGCTATGACCTGATTCCGAATCTGGTCGAGGCTGCCAAGGCCTACCTGAAGCACGAGAAGGAGACGCTGGAGAATGTCATCGAGGCGCGTAACCAGGCGATGAGTGCCATGAAGCGGGCCAGTCGCGATCCGGGCGATGCATCGGCCATGAAATCGCTGATGGGAGCGGAAGGCGCGCTGGGCAGTGCCCTGCTGCAGTTGAACGCGGTGATGGAGGCCTATCCGGACCTGAAGGCGGACCAGACCATTGCCCAGCTTACCGAGGAGCTGACCAGTACCGAGAACCGTGTCGCATTCGCCCGTCAGGCCTACAACGACGAGGTGATGCTCTACAACACCCAGCGCGAGACCTTCCCGGACGTCATGTTTGCCGGCGTATTCGGGTTCAACGAGGCGATGCTGTTCGAGATCGAGAGCCCGAAAGAGAAGGAGACGGTGCGCATCTCCTTCTGATCCCCCTTTACTGATTCATGGATTTTTTCGGCTACCAGGAGCAGGCCCGGCGCAACACCACGCGCCTGGTGCTGCTCTTTGCCGCCGCCATTGTGCTGATTGTACTGGCGGTCTATGTCGCCGTGACAGTCGGCCTCTTCTTCGGCCAGGGCTTTGTTCAGGGCCAAAGACCACTGTTCACCGTCGACCATTTCTGGCACTGGCAGCGTTTCTACTGGGTCACCGGCATCACGCTGCTGGTGATTTTCGGCGGCAGCGCCTGGCGCACCTGGCAGCTCTCGGAAGGGGGCGGAGCGGCTGTGGCCACCATGCTGGGGGGCGAGCGCCTGCCTGCGGCCACCCGCGATCCGCTTTATCGTCGCCTGCTCAATGTGGTTGAGGAGATGGCCATCGCTTCGGGCATGCCGGTACCTCCCGTCTACCTGTTGCCGCAGAATGGTATCAACGCCTTTGCCGCCGGCTTTACTCCCTCCGATGCCGTCATCGGTGTGACGCGCGGGGCGGTGGAGATGCTCAACCGCGATGAGTTGCAAGGGGTGATTGCCCACGAGTTCAGTCATGTTTTCAATGGCGATACCCGCCTGAAGATGCGCATGATGGGGCTGCTGTTCGGCATCACCCTGATCTCCGATTTTGGTATCATGCTGCTCACGGCCCGCCATTCTACCCGTTACTCCTCACGCCAGCGCAGTTCGCATCCGGCCCTGATGGTGATCGGTATCCTGCTCTTCGCCGTCGGTACCATCGGGGCGGTCTTCGCCGACATGATCAAGCGGGCCGTTTCGCGCCAGCGCGAATTTCTGGCCGATGCGGCCGCCGTACAGTTTACCCGCAACCCGGCCGGTATCGCAGGCGCCCTGAAGGTGATCGGCGGCTATAAAGCAGGTTCACGTGTGGCCCATGCCGGAGCCACACAGGCGAGCCACTTCTTCTTCAGCAATGCCCTGAAGAGCTGGTACGCCAAGGACTGGTGGGCGACACACCCGCCGTTGGTGGATCGTATTCGGCGCATCGAACCCGGCTTCCGCGGTCAGCCTGCTCACATCGATGCCACCCAGCGCTCCATGGCCGTGGCGGCCGAGGCAGCGATCGGCTTTGCCGCACACGTGGTGCCGTTGAACCGGCGCTTTTCGGCTTCGGATATGATCGATGCCATCGGTAATCCCGAAGCGGCACATCTGCGCCAGGCGGACAATCTGCTGGCGCGCATGCCGGACCGGTTGCGCGAATTTGCCCACGATCCCTACACGGCGCGTGCGGCCGTCTATGCCATGCTGCTCGCCGACGATGCCAAACAGCGGAAGCAGCAGCTGAATCTGCTAAGCCAGTCGGCCGATCCCAACGTGTTCCGTGAAACACTGGAGATTCAGCCGATGATGCAGGGTTTGTCGCCGGAGTTGCGCCTGCCGCTGGTCGACATGATGGTGCCGGCGCTGAAGGAGCTCTCCGAGCAGCAGTACAAGATGTTCGTGAAGAATGTCGGTGTGCTGATCAAGTCCGATCATCAGGTGAGTCTCTTCGAGTACACCCTGCATCGCGTGCTGCTCGGGTATCTGCATGCCACCTTCGCCCAGGCCGAGCCGCCGGCCGTGAAATTCCATAAAGCCAGCCAGCTGCGCGATGAGTGCGCCTGCATTCTGGCTCAACTGGTGCGCTACGGTACCCATGCCGATCGCGAGGCGGTCTACAACAAGGCAATTGAGACCCTGTTGGGTGAAACGCACCCGATGCCCTCTGAAAAGGATTGCCGTCTGTCGCATTTCGACAAGGCGCTGCGTCGCCTGAAGCTGGCCGCACCACGAGTGAAAAAGCAGCTGCTGACGGCGGCGGTCGAGT
Source organism: uncultured Zetaproteobacteria bacterium (assembly GCA_964503475.1). Classification (GTDB taxonomy): domain Bacteria; phylum Pseudomonadota; class Zetaproteobacteria; order Mariprofundales; family Mariprofundaceae; genus CAZCZU01. The sequence goes on along the minus strand of CAZCZU010000057.1, from coordinate 9,133 downwards.
GCGTGCTGGCCGACGGGCAGCTGACCATTCACGAGGTGGAAGCGATGCGCGCCGTGGCCGATGCGCTGGACTGCCCGATGCCGCCGTTGCTGGGATAAATCTTTCCCGATTCCGGTGCTTTGCAGCAGCCTTAAGGAGCGCTAGCCTGCGCGACCTCGATTTCCGGAGGTTTTCAGGCATGACAACGCGCACCAATTGCGGCGATTTTCGCAGTGAACATATCGGCCAGACGGTCCGACTGAACGGCTGGGTCCAGACCAACCGCGACCATGGCGGCGTGGTTTTCCTCGACGTGCGCGACCGTTCCGGTCTCGTGCAGGTGGTGGTTCACCCCGACACGGCCGATGTGCATGCCCTGGCTCACAGCCTGCGCCAGCAGGATGTCGTCGAGGTGACGGGCGAGGTGATTGCCCGTACGCCCGAGACGGTGAACAGCAAGCTGCCGACCGGCGAGATTGAGGTGAAGGGCGTGAGCGTGACGGTGCTCAACCGTTCCAAGACGCCGCCGTTCCTGGTCGAGGACGACTGCGATACCGGCGAGCAGCATCGCCTGGAGTACCGTTATCTCGATCTGCGTCGTCCGAAGATGCAGGCCAACATGGCCCTGCGCCATCGTGTGACGCATGCGGCGCGCAATTTTCTCGATCAGTCCGGTTTCCTCGAGATCGAGACGCCGATTCTGAACAAATCCACGCCCGAGGGTGCCCGCGACTACCTGGTGCCTTCCCGCGTTTACCCGGGCTCCTTCTACGCCCTGCCGCAGAGTCCGCAGATTTTCAAACAGCTGCTGATGGTCTCCGGCATGGATCGCTACTACCAGATCGCCCGCTGCTTCCGCGACGAAGACCTGCGGGCCGATCGCCAGCCCGAGTTCACCCAGGTGGATCTGGAGATGTCCTTCGTCGATCAGGAGGATGTGATGGCACTGGCCGAGGGGCTGATCTCGGCCATGTTCGAGCATGGTCAGGGTGTGAAGGTTTCGACGCCGTTCGAGCGCATCACCTGGCATGAGTCGATGGACCGTTTCGGCCTCGATCGTCCGGACATGCGTTTCGGTCTTGAGCATGTCGACATTACCGAGCTGATGAAGAAGGTGGAGTTCAAGGTGTTCCGCGAGCCGGCCGAGAAGGGCGGCCTGATCAAGGTGCTGCGTGTGCCGAACGGTGCCGAGCTATCCCGCAAGCAGATCGACGACTATACCAACTACGTGAGCATCTTCGGCGCCAGGGGCCTGGCCTGGATCAAGGTCAACGACAAGACCAGCCTGCCGGACGGCCTGCAGTCGCCGATCGTCAAGTTCCTGCCCGAGGATGTACTGGCCGAGATTCTCGATACCTGTGAGGCGGAGAACGGCGACCTGCTCTTTTTCGGTGCCGGCGACACCAAGGTGGTTAACGATTCGCTGGGCCATCTGCGCGTCAGGTTGGGTCACGACCTCGGCCTGATCAAGGAGGGCGACAACCGTTTTGTCTGGGTGGTCGACTTCCCGATGTTTGGCTGGAATGCCGAAGAGAAGCGCCTGGATGCCCTGCATCACCCGTTCACCGCACCGCAGCCGGCCGACCTGATGAAGCTCGATTCCGACCCGCTCGAGGTGCGTTCGCAGGCCTACGACCTGGTCTGGAACGGCACCGAGATCGGTGGCGGCTCGATCCGTATCCACGATCCGGAGATGCAGAAGCGTATCTTCGCAGCCCTGGGCATCTCCGATGAGGAGGCCGAGGCGAAGTTCGGCTTCCTGGTCGAGGCGCTGCAGTTCGGTGCGCCGCCGCACGGTGGTCTCGCATTCGGCCTCGACCGTGTGCTGGCCCTGATGACCGGCTCGGACTCGATCCGTGATGTCATCGCTTTCCCGAAAACGCAGAAGGCGGCCGACCTGATGTGCGAGGCGCCGAGCGAGGTGGCCGAGGCGCAGCTCAAGGAGCTGGGCCTGCGCAAACGCCGGACGGCCGTTTGACAAGGCGTACCATGAAGCAGATTCTTGTGAGATGCGGATGAAGCTGAAACAGATGCTGATTCTGGCAGGGCTGGTGACAGCCCTTGCCGCATGTACCGTGAAGCCGCCGGTTCAGGAGATGGCCGAGGCGCGCACCGCGCTGAAGACCGCTCAGGATATCGAGGGCGGCGATCAACGGGCCGATAAATACCTGCAGAGTGCCGAGCAGGCATTGGGCGAGGCTGCTGCCGCCATCGATGCGCAGCAATACGAGAGAGCCCGCCGCAAGGCGGTCGAGGCCCGTCGCGATGCCCAGCAGGCGGCTCGTATCAAACAAACGAAAAAATAATTAACCAGACAGGGAGTCCACATGGCTTTTGACAAGATTCGCGTACCGGAGACCGGTGAGAAAATCACAATGGGCGCCGACGGTAATCTGCATGTGCCGGACAATCCCGTTGTTGCCTTTATTGAAGGTGATGGTACCGGCCCGGACATCTGGCGGGCCGCCGTGCGTATTCTCGATGCAGCGGTTGAAAAGGCTTATGCAGGCAAGCGCAAGATCGCCTGGATGGAGGTCTTTGCCGGCGAGAAGTCGTGGAACATGTACGGCAAGACGGACGATGCCTGGCTGCCGCAGGAGACCCTGGATGCCTTCTCCGAATATCTGGTCGGTATCAAGGGCCCGCTGACCACTCCGATCGGCGGCGGTATCACTTCGCTGAACGTGGCTCTGCGCCAGAAGCTGGATCTCTATACCTGCCTGCGCCCGGTGAAGTATTTCGATGGCGTACCCAGCCCGGTGAAGAAGCCGGAAGAGGTCGACATGGTGATCTTCCGTGAGAATTCGGAAGATATCTACGCCGGCATCGAGTGGGCCGAGGGCACCGCTGAAGTGAAGAAGGTGATCGAATTCCTGCAGAAGGAGATGGGTGTTTCCAAGATCCGTTTCCCGGAGAGTTCCGGCATCGGCATCAAGCCGGTTTCGCGCGAAGGCACCGAGCGCCTGGTGCGTGCGGCGATCCAGTATGCCATTGACAACCATCGCGAATCGGTGACTTTGGTGCACAAGGGCAACATCATGAAGTTCACCGAAGGTGGCTTCCGCAACTGGGGTTACGAGCTGGCCAAGAAGGAGTTCGGTGCCAAGGAGATCGACGGCGGCCCATGGTGCGAGCTGCCGAACGGCATCGTCATCAAGGATGCCATTGCCGACATCGCCCTGCAGCAGGTGCTGACCCGTGCCTCCGAATTCGATGTTATTGCCACGCTGAATCTGAACGGCGACTACCTCTCCGACGCGCTGGCGGCCCAGGTGGGCGGCATCGGTATCGCACCGGGTGCCAACATCAACTACAGCAGCGGTCACGCCATTTTTGAGGCGACCCACGGTACGGCGCCGAAGTACGCCGGCAAGGATATGGTCAATCCGTCCTCTGTGGTGCTCTCCGGCGAGATGATGCTGCGTTACATGGGGTGGACGGAGGCCGCCGACCTGATCCTGAAGGGCATCAACGGTGCCATTGCTGCCAAGACGGTGACCTACGATTTCGAGCGCCTGATGGAGGGCGCAACCAAGCTCTCCACTTCCGCTTTCGGCGATGCGGTGATCAGCCACATGGACGATCTCGCGATCGGCGGCGAGGAGGCGGATCAGTACGACAAGCTGGCAGCCCGTTTCCGTGAGCTGTTTGAGGATAGTGCCGAGAAGTCGGCCGAGTTCGCCCAGGTGGCGATGGAGCGGGCCCGCAAACAGCTGACCGCTGCCGGTACCTTTACCGAGGAGCAGGGCAAGCGTCTGCAGGGTTTCCTGGAGCGCGACTTCTTCCAGGTGGCCAATACCATGCGCAACGAGGCACGTGAGCGTTTCAATCCGGCCCGCATCGGTGTCGGGGCCCTCTCCTCGATTGCCGGCCTGCTGAATACGGCCAAGAGCGTGATCTCCACGGTTTCGGAGCGTGCTGACAAGGCGCTCTCCTGCCGATCCGGCGAGGTGACCAGTGCCGGTACGCTGACCTGTGTTGCCTGCGGCCATGAGATGCATTTCAAGAAGAGCGGCCGTATTCCGCCCTGCCCGAAATGCCATAAGACGGAGTTCAAGAAGAGCTACTGATCATTGCTATTGCCTTCCCCGACTGTGGGTCGAAAGGGCGCGGTTGACCGCGCCCTTTTTCGTTTACAATGAAGCGTATGTCTATAATCCGATTTTTCGCTGTATGGATATTACTGATGCTGTCGATGGCATCCGTGGCGAGGGCGGCCGATCATGCCGTGGTGCTGCTCTATCATCACGTGGCCGATGATACGCCCGCGGTCACCAGCGTAACCCCGGCTCAGTTCGCCCGTCATCTCGATTATCTGGCCAGACACCGCTTTCATGTGTTGCCGCTGCAGGAGCTGGTCGCGCGCATCCGGCAGGGCGAGGCACTGCCGGAAAAGAGCGTGGCCATCACCTTCGACGATGCCTATCGCTCCGTCTTTACGCATGCGGCTCCGCTGCTGGAAAAGCATGGCTGGCCCTACACCGTCTTTGTCAGCACCGACTACATCGATCACAGCTACGGCAATTACATGAGCTGGGCACAGATGCGGCAACTCAAGGCCAAAGGGGCGGCGTTTGCCAATCACAGCCTGTCGCATGCGCACCTGGTGCGCAGGCTTGCCGGTGAAGATGAGCGGGCATGGCAGCAACGTATCCGGCATCAGATCAAAGGGGCCCAGCAGCGTCTGGAGCAGGAGCTGGGGGTGAAGGCCAAGATGCTGGCCTACCCGTATGGTGAATTCAGTCGCCCATTGCGGGCGCTGGTCAAGGGACTTGGCTACACCGCTTTCGGACAGCAGTCCGGCGCCATCGGGCCCGAGACATCGAGCACGGCCCTGCCACGTTTTCCGCTGATGGGTCATTATGCCGAAATGGAGGCGTTTGCCCTGCGGGTGCGGGTGCGACCGTTGCCGGTAAGCCTGACCGGGGAGCAGCGCAATCTGTTGCCGGCGGATGAGCGCAGGCCAGAGCTGACCATCCGGCTGGGTCAAGGCTCATTCAGGGATTCTTCCGTGCGTTGCTATTACCAGGGAAAGGCGATGCCGATGCAGTGGCTGGATGAAAAGCAGGCTACGTTTGCCATCCGGAGTGCGGTTCCGCTGCCGGCCGGGCGCAGCAAGTATACCTGTACTGCTCCGGCTACAAAGGGGAAGGGCATCTTCTTCTGGTACAGCCATCCCTGGGTCCTGCCGAAGCCGGACGGTGGCTGGCCGCGCGAAGGCGGCTCCTAGATACCCTCACCCTGATGCACCTGCCCGCCGGCAAAGACGGCGGTGGTCAGGTATTTCTCGCCGCCATCCGGGAAGATGGCCACGATCTCGCCCGCTTCCCCCTTTTCGGCCAGTCGCTCGCCCACCTTCAGGGCTGCTGCCAGGGCACAGCCGCAGGACTGGCCGCAGAGGATGCCCTCCTCGGAAGCGAGCCGCTGCGTCATGGTGTAGGCCTCATCGGTATCGATGCCGATCTTCTCGTCATGCACACTGGCGTCATAGACGCCCGGTACGATGCTTGATTCGATATGCTTCAGCCCCTCGATACCATGGAAGGGGGAGTCGGGCTCGGCAGCGATGATGCGGATGTCGGGATTGGTGCGCTTCAGGAAGCGGCCGGTGCCGACCAGCGTGCCGGAGGTGCCGAGCGAGGCGATGAAGTGGGTCACTTTTCCGCCCGTATCACGCCAGATCTCCGGGCCTGTGCTCTCCTCATGGGCCAGCGGATTGGCCGGGTTGTTGTACTGGTCCGGCTTGAAATAGCGCTCCGGATTGGCCTCATAGATGCTGCGCGCCTCCAGAATGGCGCCGTCGGAGCCCTCCAGCGGATCGGAGAAGATAAGATCGGCCCCGAAGGCACGGCAGATGCGCTTGCGTTCGTCCGAGACATTGCCCGGCATGACCAGGCGTACCTTGAAATCCATGGCTGCACCGATCATGGCCAGCGCGATGCCGGTGTTGCCCGAGGTGGAGTCGAGGATGATCTTGTCGCGGCGCAGCTGTCCCGATTTGATCCCTTCCTGCACCATGCGCAGGGCGGGGCGATCCTTAACCGAACCGCCGGGATTGAAGCGCTCCAGCTTGGCGTGGATGCGAATGTTGGTCGGCAGGTGCCGGGTGATGCGTTGTAGCTGGACCTGGGGGGTGTTGCCCACGAGGTCGAGGATGGTTGCCAATGTAGATCCTTCCAACGTATGTATTTTCTCGGGGCCAGCCATGCTGGGCGATTCATCAGCCTCTGCCAAGCTGTTTCTGGACCACGACAAGATCATCCTCACCAAAGGGCCAGCGAGGCATATCGGCAAGCAGATAGCGGCGCAGTGCTGCGGCATCGATACCCGCCTCACGCAGGCTTTTCAGGCTGGTGGCTCGATTGCGCTTGGCCAGGCGCTCTCCCCCGGCATCAAGCAGTAACGGATGGTGGATATAGACCGGGGCAGGCAGGCCCAGCAGGGCCTGCAGCAGGCGATGGATGGGTGTGCTTGCCTTCAGGTCTTCGCCGCGGATGACATGTGTGATGCCCTGGTCGGCATCGTCGACGACGACGGCGAGATGGTAGCTGAAGCCGATATCCTTGCGTCCGATCACCATGTCGCCCAGTGCGGATGGGGTGACTGCATGGCTGCGCCCGTCGCCATCATGCCAGGCGATGGAGTCGCCAAGTTGCTGCATGGCGGCTGTGATATCGAGCCGCCAGGCAAAGCGTTCATGCAGCTGCCGTTCCCTGCCCTGGTGACGGTCGATGCGGCGGCAGATGCCGGGGTAGGGATCGCCGTAATCCTCGGCATGGGGTGCGGCTCCCATGCGTTCGATCTCCTGCTGGATCGCTTTGCGGGTGCAGAAGCAGGGGTAGAGAACGCCCATGGCATCCAGTCTCTCCAGGGCGGCCCGGTAGGCGGCGTGCCGCTTGCTCTGGAGGCGCACTTCGCCCTGCCAATTCAGCCTCAGCCAGGCCAGGTCCTCGATGATGGCATCGCTGTAGTGGGGGCGGCAGCGGGTGTGATCGATATCCTCGATGCGCAGCAGCAGTTCGGCACCGTGCCGTTCGGCCCACTGCTGGCAGATCAGGGCCGAGTAGGCGTTGCCGACGTGCAGGAGACCTGTGGGGCTGGGCGCGAAGCGGGTGCGCAAAGCGCGCGCCTAGGCCGGCTTCTTCTTGACCGAGGCCATGCTGTTGTCGCTGGCGGGCGGAAGTAGCAGCGCCTGGTGCTCCTGGATGCGCTCCGGGCGAAGCAGGAAAGCCACCTCATCACCGGCGGCCAGGCGAAGCTCATCATGCGGAATCAGTGTCTTGCCATCACGCTTAATGGCCAGCAACTGTACGCCGTGCGGTACGCGTGCCTCGACCATGCGGCAGCCGACGAGTGGTGAATTCTCCTCGATGACCCGTACCTCATGCACCAGCCGTTTGCGGTAAGCCTGATCGTTCCAGTAGGTGAAGTTGTACGCCTTGGCAAAGAGACGTTTGGCCTGCAGGCGGTGGATGAGCTGGGTGTGCTTGTCCTCATCGCCCTCCTGCAGGGCGACGAAAATCTCCGGCACATGGAACTGATCCTTGGCCAGGTTGGCGATCAGCAGGTTATGGTCCGAGGAGCCGGTCATGACCAGCACGGCCCGTACCTCCTCGGCATGGATTACCTCAAGATAGAGCGGATCGAGGGCATTGCCGCGCACGGCCCGGAAACCGGCCCGTTGCAGGTTGCTGACCACTTCGGCATTCAGGTCGAGAAAACGTACCTCGCGATCATCGGCCAGTACCCGTCCCAGCTCGGCGCCGATCTGGCTGCCACCGATAATCAGTACCGAGCGGTCGTCCGCACCCGTCACCTTCAGCCAGTGTGTCAGCGGCGAAGCCAGGAAGCCGTAGACCAGGACCGAAACGATAATGATCAGATAAACAAGGGCGGTCAGCAGTTCGGCCTGGGTGTTGCCGGCATCGGCCAGGATCAGGGCAAACAGGGAGGTGATGGCGGCTGCAACCACACCGCGCGGTGCCATCAGGGCCAGAAAGGCAATCTGGCGTGGTTTGAGATTGGTGCCGACCCCGGAGAGAACGGTGGCCAGTGGTCGGGCAACAATCGCCAGGGCCAGGAAGATCAGCAGGCCGTTCCACAGATGCTTGGTCAGGATGCCGAGGTTGAGGTTGGCGGCCAGCAGTACGAACAGCACCGAGATGAGCAGGATGGAGAGGCTGCCCTTGAAGTGGCGCAGGCGCTGGATGTCGGGCAGCTCCATGCGTTGCATGGTTGCGCCGGCAATCAGTACGGCCATCAGGCCGGCCTGCTCGCTCAGGTGATCGGCGAGCAGGAAGGTGCCCCAGGCGGCTGCCAGTGTGAAGATGGTGCGTACTTCGAGATTGCTGGTGACATTGTGCAGCAGGGCTCGCGAGAGCAGCCAGCCGCCGGTAAGGCCGACCGCGGCACCGACCCCCAGCTTGATCAGGATGCCCTGCAGCGTGGTCCAGATGCTGGTCTCCGGCATCAGGGCGACCTGCAGCATGACGATGGCCAGGATGGCACCGACGGCGTCGACCAGCATCGCCTCGCTGGTCAGGATATGGCTCACTTCACGATCCAGGCGCACCTGGCGAATGATGGGGGAGATGACAGTCGGACCACCAACGGCGACAATGGCGCCGAAGAGCAGGGCCATGCTCCACTCCATGCCGGTGAGCAGGTGTGCGGCACCACCGCCGATCAGCATGGTGAAGATGGGGCCCAGCAGAAGCAGGCGGCCGACCGCGGAACCATGGGCACGCAGCGCCTTCAGGTTCAGGTTCAGGCCACCCTCGAACAGGATAATGGCCAGGCCGAGTTCGATCAGGGTGTGCAGGGCTGGCTCGATGGTTTCGGCATGCAGCAGGTGCAGGCCGAACGGGCCCAGCGCCATGCCGGCCAGCAGCCACAGGAAAATGGGCGGGAAGCGCATGCGCTCCGAGGCAATCTGGCTGACCACGGCCACCAGCACGGCAATGACGAATACCGTGGTCGGATTCTGGGTCAGTTCCAAGTTGTTGCTCCGTTGATTGGCGATTGATTCATCATGCAAGGTTGCCGTCGCTCGTTTGGAGCAGCAAGTTATTAATGCGTTGGAAAGGATACATGTTTGCAGACTGAACTCTCCCCATTTTTTGGCTGTAGGAATCGATAAGTGTTTGGGATATTG
>CAZCZU010000056.1:0-12965 GCA_964503475.1 uncultured Zetaproteobacteria bacterium | reverse complement strand
TCATTGCAGACGATAATGCGGCAGTGCTCAGCATGCTCACGGTGATGCTTGAGCGTCTGGACTATCGTGTGCTTGCCGCCAAAAACGGGGTCGAAGCGGTGGACCTTTTCCATCGGAATCAGGATGCCATCGATTTGATGGTACTCGATGTCGTGATGCCGAAACTGAGCGGTGCCGATGCGGCACTGAGAATTCGCGAGAAACGGCCGGAGCTGCCGCTGCTGTTCATTTCCGGCTATGCCGACCACGCCCTGCAGCAGAAAATCAAGGTGCTGGACGACTATCATATGATTCCCAAGCCGCTCTCGATCGCCTTTCTCGGGCATACGATTCGTACGCTTCTCGGGAAGCAGTGACCGGAATGGCACTGTTCCCTTGTATATCTGCCGCTCACCACTAAGCTCGCCGCTTTTCAGGCCATGCTTACGCTGATGGCGTCCAGACTGGTTAATCTTATCTAACGGAATGCTCCCTTGATCACTACATCCGGTATTACCATGCAATTCGGCGACAAGCCGCTGTTCGAGAATGTTTCGGTCAAATTCGGCGACGGCAACCGCTACGGCCTGATCGGCGCCAACGGCTGCGGCAAGTCGACCCTGATGAAAATTCTGGGTGGCGATCTGGAACCGACCGCCGGCACCGTCAGCCTCGGCCAGCACGAGCGGCTGGGCAAGCTGCGCCAGGATCACTTCGCCTTCGAGGAGCACACGGTGCTCGATACGGTGATGATGGGGCATGAAGAGCTGTGGCGCATCAAGGAGGAGCGTGATGCTATCTATGCCAAGCCGGATTTCGGCGAGGAGGATGGCATGCGCGCCGGCGACCTGGAGGCGCAGTTCGCCGAGCTGGATGGCTACAGTGCCGAGGCCAATGCCGCCGATCTGCTGCTCAGCATGGACATTCCGCTTGAGGCCCATAGCGGCCTGATGAAGGCGATCGCCCCCGGCCAGAAGCTGCGCGTGCTGCTGGCCCAGGCGCTGTTCGGCGATCCCGACACCATCCTGCTCGATGAGCCGACCAACAACCTCGACATCAATGCCATCCGCTGGCTGGAGGAGGTGATCAACGCGCGCGACTGCACCATGATCATCATCTCGCATGACCGCCACTTCCTGAACAGCGTCTGCACCCACATGGCCGACCTCGATTACGGCGAACTGCGTATCTATCCGGGCAACTACGATCAGTACATGACCGCCGCCACCCAGGCGCGCGAGAAGCTGCTCTCCGAGAATGCCAAAAAGAAGGCCAAGATCGACGAATTGCAGGCCTTTGTCAGCCGCTTCTCGGCCAACGCCTCCAAATCGGCCCAGGCCACCTCGCGTGCCCGCCAGATCGAGAAGATCGAGTTGGAGGAGGTGAAACCCTCCAGCCGTGTGAACCCCTACATGCGTTTCGTGCAGGACAAGAAGCTGTTCCGTATCGCACTCGAATTGAAGGGAATCAGCAAGGGCTTTGATGAGAAGCCGCTGTTCGAGAATCTCGACCTGATGGTGCCGGTCGGCGAGCGAATCGCCGTGATCGGCCCCAACGGTATCGGCAAGACGACGCTGCTGCGCTGCCTGGCCGGTGACCTGGAGGTCGACGGCGGTACGGTGAAGTGGTCGGAGAACGTCACGCTCGGCTATTACGCCCAGGATCACTCGGCCGATTTCGCCGAGGATATGAACCTGTTCGACTGGATGGCGCAGTGGAAGAAGAAGGAACATGGCGAGCAGGAGGTGCGCGGCAACCTCGGGCGCATGCTCTTCTCCCAGAACGACATCAAGAAATCGGTGCAGAAGCTCTCCGGTGGTGAGCAGGGGCGCATGCTGTTCGGCAAGTTCATGTTCACCAACCCGAACGTCATGCTGCTCGATGAGCCGACCAACCATATGGATATGGAGTTCATCGAATCGCTGAACACGGCCCTGGAGCATTATCCCGGTACGCTGATCTTCGTCAGCCACGACCGCGAGTTCGTCTCCTCCATCGCCACCCGCATTATCGAGCTTAAGCCGGATGGCATCGTCGATTACCACGGCACTTACGACGAATACCTGAAGAGCCAGGGTATCGGCTGACGCCGCATCTCCCGATGCGCTAGGGTGCCCGCTATGAGCGCTTCACAGGATCATTCGGCAGAGGAGGGCGACACGACAGCCGCCGGCGAAGCCGTATGGTCGCTCTACATGATCCGCTGCAAGGGCGGATTTCTCTATACCGGCATCACCACCGATGTCGTGCGCCGCTTTGCCGAGCATCAGGCAGGCAAAGGGGCCAAATACCTGCGCGGCAAGGGGCCGCTGATCCTGGTCTATCACGAAACGGTCGGTTGCCGCTCGGATGCCCTGAAGCGCGAACTGGCCGTCAAGCGACTCTCCCGGGCCGAAAAGGAGGCAATGATCCGGGCGTAGACCCGTTGCCGGCCATCTTTTTTCCGCCCTGATCATGTCGCTGGATATTTCCGCACACTGCATGACGTTTCTGTCGATGCTCTCCAAATGACACCCCGCCGGGGCTACCATCCCTTGCCGGGGAAGGAATTCGAGACGCTTTCCAACAAGCTCAGACACGGGGAGAGAGAATGAATACAAAACGAATGATGCGCTTTGGCGCACCGGCCCTGCTGCTGGCCATGATGCTGGCGGCATGCCAGCCACTGATTGCCGGCTACAGCCAGCATGCCTATGAGAACGCCACCTCGCTGAAGGTGGATGCACTGAATCTGGTCGGCAAGGCGGAATCACCCTATGGCGGGTATTCGACCGATGTCGATGCGCTGATGACACGGGTGGAGAAGGCATACGAGTACGCCAAAGGCTTGCCGCATAACAAGCTGAGTACCCGCCAGTGGGAGATTATGAAAGACCCGAATCGCAATCTCCTTGGCGGCTTTTTCAGGTTCTGGAAAGAGCACGGCAAGGTGAGCAAGGGCTTCGTGGCCGGTGCACAGAAAAATATCGGCCAGGGCTTCGATCTCATTATCTGCCTCGAGATCAACAAGAAAGATGCTGAAAACTGTTTTGGCGACAAGGGGAGTGAATGATGAACGGCATTAACATCCAGGCATTTCTGGAAACCCTGAAGAGCGGGCTGATCGATCTGGCCAAAGAGAGTTTTACGCAATACAAGGATTCTGCGGTCAGCGATACCACGGCCTTCTGGGAGAGTGCCAAGGCGGATATCCAGGACTGGACCAAGAAGCTGGCGGATGGCCAGCTGAGCAAGGACGAGTACAGGTTTCTAGTCGAAGGCAAAAAGGATCTGGCGGAGATGTATGCGCTGACGCAGGCCGGGGTCGCCGCAGCCAGGTTGCAGGAGTTCCGAACCAAAGCGATCAATCTGGTGATCGATTCGGCATTTTCGCTGATTCCATAAAGGTTTTTTCGGCCAGCGCATAATGTTTTCCGGTAGGGGCCGGATCGATTGGTCTCCATCCTCATTGCACGACACTGGCCTCTTTCAGGTTTTGCGCATGCCTGCCATTGAGCAGGTGCGGGGAGGTGGAAACGATGAACAAAAAGGATTTCTCTTTTGTCGATAGCATGATGCATCGAGGCGCCATTGTCGGTCATACGACGTCATCCGCCACAAGGCTGTGGATTCGGACCAAGCGCCCCGGCACTTATTGCCTTTTGTTGTCCAGGTCGCCGCTGCATGGCCTGGGAATGTTTGAGCCGGAGATCGTCCGTCATGACGGGCAGAAGCTACTCAAGACGGAAAAAGGCAAAGTCCTGCTCGCCGACGCAATACCGTTCGAGACCAGCAGGGATGGCGGCCACAGTGCTGTGATCGATGTTGACGGTCTGGAGGCTGCGACACGTTATAATTATGCGGTCATCGAGCAGGGTGCACCGGGCCGGTGGGAGCTGGGCTCGAAGAGCAGGATGGGTTTTCGCACGCTGCCGCAGCAGGGCAACCGCCTCAGTTTCGGCCTTTACAGTTGTCATATGCCTTTCAGGAGCAAGATCGAGCCGGCTGAGTTGGGGATGTGGCCGGGTTTGCGCACATGGCTGGATCGATATCAGTGCAGCTTTGTGATCGGAGGTGGTGACCAGGTTTATGCCGACGGCGCCCCCTTTATCAATATCTGGAACAATCTGGAGCGAACGCTGGCGCACCCGGACCGGCAGGATATTTCGGAAGCGGAGATGCTTGACTGGTATCGGGAGCTCTATCGGGCCTATTGGGGATTCGGCGAAGTGCGGGATGTGCATGCAAACATTCCCAATTACATGATCTGGGATGACCACGAAAGCAAGGATGGCTGGGGCTCTTTCGACAAGGATGCGATGGCCAAGCTTTTCGCGGGATACCAGCATTCCGATGCGGCGATTGTGAGCAAGAAACGGGAGTGGATCGATCGCATGGGGCGGGCTGCCGAGGCGGCCTATGTCGAGTTCCAGCACAGCCATAATCCGCCCACTCCGGGGCAGGTCGAGTACGATTATACGATCTCCCACTGTAACAACGATTTCTTCGTGCTCGATATGCGCAAAAGCAAGAATTACGACAGCGGTATTGTGCTCGGCGATGCCCAGTTCGGGCGCCTGAAGGCGTGGCTGGCCGGTATGCAGGCGAATGCGGCCGCAGGTGACGGTAACCGAGGGCCGATCTTTATCGTCTCGTCGGTTCCCATGGTTCATCTCAAGGACTGGCTGCATAATGAAAAGGATCTGCTGCAGATTCTGGCCAGTCAGTTTGGCGCCAAGGATGACTTTTTCGATCACTGGGAGCATGGCAACAACCGGGCCGAGATGAAGAGGGTGATGGATCTGGTCTTCGACTGTGCTGCAAAAACCGGCCGTCCGGCCGTGTTCCTGAGTGGCGATGTGCATGTGGCGGCGGCCTATCGCCTCACCAGTGCGCATCACGGTCACGAGGGTGCCGGGGTGTTCCAGGTGACATCCAGCCCGATCAGCTACCCGACAACCGGTGCCGGCGGAGCCATTGCCAAAAAAAGGAGCGGGGAGATTCTCAATACTCCTTACCGATTCGAACAGATTTGTCCTGTCTACACCGATCACAATGTGGCCCTGATTCGAACCGAGGTCGAGGGAGACGAAACGACGGAGATCAATGTCGACCTGGTCGGCCGCGACAAGCACGGCAATGAGACCGTGGTCTGGCACGGAAATCTGATCGATTGCCTGTAAGTATGAATTTGGCGAACGAATGAAGTCGCCAGGGAGTGTGATATGAGCGGGAATGTCATTCTGGATGTGGCTATTGGCCTCTTTTTCGTCTACCTGTTGCTGAGCCTGATATGCAGCGCCATCCAGGAGTTTCTGGCCGGCATCCTGAACTGGCGGGCGAAAAACCTGGAGGCGGGCATTCGCAATCTGCTTGCCGATCCGAATGCAGCCGGAGTCGCGGATGCGGTGCTGAAGCATCCGTTGATTGCCAGGCTGGCCAAGCCGGGGAAGTTGCCCTCCTATATCCCTTCGACCTATTTCGCCCTGGCCCTGATGGATAGCCTGAAGAAGGCCGATGCCAAGGGCACTCCGATGGCCCTTGCCAGCCAGTCGGTCGCCGAGCTGCCGGATGGGACCCTGAAAACGGCCCTGACCAACCTGATCGAGGATGGGCAGGGCGATGTGGATCGCATCCGCAGCAATATCGAGCACTGGTTCGATAACAAGATGGACCGGGCCTCGGGCTGGTACAAGCGCAAGGCGAAGCTGGTGATGCTGGTCATCGGCTTTGTGCTGGCGATCGGCCTCAATGTCGATTCCATCCATGTGGCCCAGGCCCTGTGGAAGGATCAGGGCCTGCGCGATGCCATCGTTGCCCAGGCGCAGGCCGATATGGGGGGCGTCCAAAGCCAGAGTTTCACGATATTGAAGGGTGAACTGGATGGATTGAAGCTGCCGATCGGCTGGGATTTATCGGCTGGAAAGAAGGATGACACGGCTGGGCAAGCGACTTCTGACAAGGCTTGTATGACGTACTGGCTGATTGCTTTTCTGGGCTGGTTGATCACCGCTATCTGTGTGTCGCTTGGCGCACCTTTCTGGTTCGATGCCCTGGGCAATGCCCTGAAAATCCGTTCTTCGGGCAACAGGCCTGAAAGGAGTGGAGGCTCCGCCTAGGGCCTGTTAACACTCATTTCGGAGTTGCCGCTGTTGCCCCACCGGGCCACTCGGCGTTACTCAGGATTCATTTGGAGGCACCAAATTTCATCCCTCGCGCCTTGATTGGCCCGCTTTGGGGCGCAGCGCTTCAGGGATAGGCCATTTTTCCGTCCTGCCGCGTTATCGCTCGCTTGTGTGCAATGAGCACGCCACGCTCGCAATGCCTTGCAGGGCCGAAAAAATGGCCGTATCGGCGCCATCGAAATTCGTGTTAACAGGCCCTGGTTGTCGATTGATATCGGGTGTCTCGCCGGTTTGGACGTTGCCCTTATGGGGCATTCAACGCAGCATGGCTGGTGACCGGAGGTGACACGATGATGCAGAAGATCAGGAGAGCCCTGTACGAGCTGAAAGATGCCTTGCCTGAGGTGTTGACCGGGGCCGGGGCACTGGTGCTTATCGTGCTGCTGTCGGTGTGGATGTATGTCGGCTCGCGCCAGAGTGAGCCGTTCCAGGCCAAAATGACAGGGGCAGAAGGGGTGAATTTCGTCGAGGTGAACCGCGAGCTGACCCAGGTCGAGCTCGACTCCTTCACCGGCTGGACGCCGAACGATTATCTGCCGCTCACCGCCTTCCTGGATAATAAACAGAATTTCCAGCTTGGCGTCATCGAGACCATCCGCTTTTCGGTGCGCGTGTTGCGAGACAACCTGTCGCGCCAGCGCACCACCGACCAGATCGATAATGATGTGAAGAAGGCATTTGAGTTCTACAGCAACGATCCCAAGAAATGGCTCTTTCCCTCCTATGAGAGTCGGCTGGAGAATGCCTCGCAGGCGCTGGAGCGCTATGCCGAACGCCTGAAAAGCGGCAAGGCCCGCTTCTACCCGCGTTCGGATAACCTGATCCAGCTGCTGGACCAGTACGCCTCGCTGCTGGGGGCAGCCACCACCAGCCTGACGGATGAGAGTCTCGGCTGGCTGGAGACGGATGACCGCTTCTACTACAGCAAGGGTGTCGCCTATGCGATGTATGTCGAGATGCAGGCGGTGCAGAAAGATTTTCATCAGGTGTTGAAGAAGAACGATGCCGAAGAGCTTACGGCCTCGATCATCCGCGAGCTGCGCGATACATGGTTTGAGCCGACCGTGGTGCTGAAGGGCGACAAGGACGGCGTTTACGCCAATCACCTGAAGAATCTCGCCAGTGATCTGCTCGGCATCCGTCAGAAGCTCAATTCGCTGAGCAGCGTGCTGAGCCACCGTGGTAGCTCCAGCGCCGGCTGATTCCGGTTGCAATGAAAGATTTCTGTGCATGGGATGGAAACGTCCTGGTGCTCAATATTCTTGGCACACCTGCAGCCAAACGGGATGCGATCTGCAAGCCGACGGGGCATCAGCTGCGGGTCAGTGTCACAGCTGCACCGGTGCAGGGCAGGGCGACCGATCATATGGTCCGCTTTCTGGCCGGGAAATTCGGTGTCTCCCCCAAGGATATCGAGGTGGTATTCGGCAGGAAAAACGTCAACAAACAGCTGCGCATCAAGTCGCCTGCGAAGCTGCCGCCTGTTGTCAGCAGGAAGCTTGAAAAAGCAAGGGCCGACAAGGAGAAACACGATGCCTAGCGCCATGGCCAAACATATCCTGGTGAAGACGAAACAGGAGGCCGAGCAGCTGAAGCAGCGCCTCGATAAGGGCGAGGATTTCGCCAGGCTGGCCCGTAAGTATTCAACCTGCTCGTCGCGCAGGCGCGATGGGGACCTGGGTGAAATCTATCCCGGACAGCTGGTGAAGCCGATCGAGCAAGTGATCTTCAAAAAGGCGCTGTACACGGTGCATGGGCCGATCAAAAGCCGATTCGGATTCCACCTGGTCGTGGTCTACTTCAGGAATTAGTCCATCTTGGACAGCCTTTTCGCCGCTGGAATGAGTGGTGGCTGTTCTACTCCCCCCTTTTTCCCTGCATCAGGGAACAATCAGTCCACCCCCGGGATTTGAGCTATAACTGCCCCCAAAGAGGGGGGTGGGTACTCTCTACGATAATAAGAGCACTTTATACGCATTGAGGCACAGCCTTAGGGGTCTAAAGTCCCTTTATGCGCTAATTTGAGTCGTTTCAGAAGCAAATGGGCGTTTCACATATGGATGGGGAGCTCCATCGAATGATGTGTGATGATCAAGGGAATATGGAGGATATTGTGAAAAAAGTTATGATGATTGCAGCTGCTGCGCTTGCCGTGGTATCTGTTTCAACCGCAGCGGATGCGTTCCCGGCCAGCAAGTGCAAGGCCTGCCATGCGATTAACAAGGACAAGGTTGGCCCTTCCTGGAAATCGATCGCCGATGCCTATGGCGATGAGGCTACCCTGGCAGCTGCCTTCGAAAGCGGCTTTGCCAACAAGGACCGTAAGCTTGCTGCATCCAATAGCAAGTGGAAGCACAAGACCGGCCTGATGACCGGCCAGTACAAGCGCCTGATCAAGGGCCACGGCAAGGAAGCGGCTCACGCCCTGTTCGAGTCGGTTAAGGCTGGCAAGATCAGCAACTATTGATCCTCGCGATCTAAAGTCTCTTCACGGGGGAAAGAGGGCGGCCATTGGCCGCCCTTCTTTTTTGTGTCTGATGTGTGCAGTTTACAGGAAGTTGAGGTAGTAGCTGACAGGCCCGGAATCATGCTGGTAAGTCCAGCTGCCTCCCGGCAGGCCACCATGCCGGAAGCGGCGGATGATGGTTGTGTCCGGTGTCTCACCGATCATCAGAATAGAGGCGAGCCGATGACTCCGGGTGCTTGCGACGATGGTGGTTCGGATGGCGTCGCTGTGCTTGTAGAGGTGGGAGCGGAGAGAAGTTCGTTCAGCTCCTCGGCGCTAATCACCCCTTTTTGCAGCAGCAGTTGTGTCAGCGCATCCAGTTGTGCCTGCAGCGTTGCCGTATTCGTGTCTGCATTCGAATCCTGTGCGGTAGTATCAGGCTGCGGCTCCAGTTTGGTGCCGATGTGTGCCATCAGGGCATCATCGGCAATGCCGGTGGCCTCCAGACCGTGCTCCTGCTGCAGCAGCTTGACCGCCGCGCGTGTACCTGTGCCGAACAGGCCCGGCTGATCGCTGATCTCATGGCCATGGCGCTTGAGCAGTTGCTGCAACTGTTTTACCCGTTCGCCACGCATATAGATTTTCAAGGGTCTGCCCATCGTCTGCTCCAATCATGTCCTTTTCCGGTATCGCGATGCTGGAGGCCGGGGCAGAGGAGTCAAGCAGGTCAGAAGGATTCCATGATTCCCCGCAAATTGGCATCGTGCTTTGGAGCCGCCGAACCAGCGCCACTTCGTGAACGGATAAATTGCGGTGTCGCAGGCGCTGGATTATGCGAGAGTGGCGCCATGAAGTTTGATCGTTACTACATCTCCGAAGAGCTGAAAAAAAACCTGGCCCGCCTGGGTTTCAAGCGGCCGACCGATATCCAGTTCAAGGCGATTCCCTCGATCCTGAACGGCGAGGATGTGCTGGCTATCGCTCAGACCGGCACCGGCAAGACCGCTGCCTTCGCCATTCCGGTCATCGACAAGATTCATCGCTTCAAGAGCAGCAAGCGTTCCTACGGTATCAAGTGTATCGTCATGGTGCCCATCCGCGAGCTGGCGCAGCAGATCGGCAAGGTGTTCGATACCCTGGCCGAGCATACCCGGGTGAAAAGCTTTGCTCTCTTTGGCGGTGTGGAGCAGGAGCGCCAGATCGCCAAACTGCAGGACGGCATCGATATCCTGATCACCACACCGGGGCGTATGTTCGACCTGATCAATCAGGGGGAGATCCGGTTGCAGGGCGTGAGCACGCTGGTGCTCGACGAGGCCGACCATATGCTCGACCTCGGCTTCATCGAGGACATCAAGTACGTGAAGAAGATGCTCACCTGGCGTCATCAGACCCTCTTCTTCTCGGCCACCATCAACGATGAAATCCGCAAGCTTGCCTACTCGCAGGTGAAGAGTGCTGCCATCCGCATCCAGGTCTCGCCGAAGGACAAGGTATCGAAGAATATCAGCCACGCGGTGATGCACGTGGCGCAGGACGACAAGCGCTTCTTCCTGGAGCGCCATATCAACGAGCATCCCGAGAGCAAAATGATCGTCTTCGTGCGCACGAAGGTGCGGGCCGAGCGTGTGGTGAAGGCGATGGCGCGTGTGGGCGTTGAGGCGGTGGATATCCACGGCGACAAGGACCAGGCCGAGCGCTCCGATGCGATGCGCCAGTTCCGGGAAGGGGAGCACCGCATCATGATCGCCACCGATGTGAGCGCGCGCGGCATCGATATTCCCGATGTCGATTACGTCATCAACTACGACCTGCCCGAAAAGCCGGAGAACTACGTGCACCGGGTGGGGCGCACCGGGCGCGGCGTGAACAAGGGTATCGCCATTTCATTCTGCAGCCCCGAAGAGCAGCCGCTACTCGAGGATATTCAGGCCTTTCTCAACAAGCCGATCGAGGTGCTGAAGCTCGGCAGGAAGGCCTATGCCGCTACGGTTGCCGCGTCACCGGAGGCGACGGATCTCAGGGCACTGGTCGCCGAACACGATGCCTGGCTGAGCAAAAAGAAGCCGAAGAAGTCCAAGGCCAGCAAGACGAAAAAACGGTAGTTCTGCATGCACGCTCCCCGAGCGTGTTCGACATAGACTTTTCGTTAACATTGATGGTGAGGTGTTTCAACGCAGCGACAGTATGGGTTGAGCGTTTCACGATTGTTTTCGATGCGTGCCACTCACGAATGAAGACATTTTGACCATAAGCGCGTTTAAAAGGAGTGATATGCGGCCGGCCGGGATTCCGCCTGACCGCAATCCATCGTGTTATGGAACGGATTCGAGGAGGGCAGGTTCATGGCTGTTGATCCAGGGTTACCCAGAAAGGTTTTGGTCGTACATGGCGTGCAGACCGGAACCGATGCAGACCTGAACCAGGACAGATTGATCGATACCCTTATCAGGAGCCGGTTGGGCAATATTCCATTGCCGTTTGAGTGTTCGCTGTATCGCTATGAAAATATCAATAACGAGGCGCAGAAGAAGTTCAGGCTGCTGCTCGATCTTTTGATCCAGAATCCGATCGGTCAGGCTGTCGGGGATAACGTGCTGGATCTCGTCGGCGATGTTGTGATCTCGCTTCAGAACGGCAAGACGGCAGACATCATCCGCCAGGGGCTTCGGAAGGCGATTCTTGATATCTATGAGGCCGGAAACCCGTGCTACATCGTGGCACACAGCCTTGGCTCGATTTATGCATTCGATGTGCTGAATCAGTTGATCTCCGAGGGCAACTATTTTAATCGTAATTCGCGTAAAACCTGGCCTGTGCAGGGGTTGCTCACCATCGGTTCCCCCATTGGCTTGAAGATGTTCCGGGTCACGGGACGAGACCGTATTGCCGATTTGGGCGCGGGCCAGAAATGGTTTCGCTGGCTGAATATCTGGGACCATAACGATCCCGTTGTGTCCGGCGATATCTTCGGGCAGCACTTGTCTCAGTTCACGATTGCTGAAAATTTCCTCAAGCCGGATCCCAGCCAGGGGTGGGTGATTCGCGATATTGCAGCCGATACGGGCAAGGCATGGCTGATGGCCCATACCGCTTACTGGGACAGTCCGGTTGTCGGCGACAAGCTGGTCGACATGATCTCTTCGTAAGGGGCTGATATGAAAATGACCGCGCGGGTTTGCCTGATTTGCACTGTTTTACTGACCAGTTGTACAAACTATATGTACGAAGGAAAATGGGCCGCTCCGGACTCCAACGGAATCGAGCGACATTTTGTTCTCTACTGGCCCAAGACCGAGCAACTGCTCGGAACGACCAAGGCGGGGCCGGCTGTCCTGTTGACCGAATGCAGTCTCACGCGGATCGATTTCAGCAATCAGCCACAGGGAATCGTGTTTCGGGGCGAGCCGGGCAGGGACAGGCTCTCCGGTAGCACATCGCCATTGAACGGCAACCCGGTCTGCGGAAAAATTCTCAACTTCTCGAAACTGGAAGAGGTTCCTGCCGGTGACATTCAGCTCAAAGTCGATTGCGAGCCCGTATCCGATGCATTTGCCGCTCGTCCCAGAACCTATATCAAGGCAAGCCCTGAACCTTATACGGTCCATGTGTTTGAAAAGACCCGACACTGGAGCCTGTTCGGAGAAACGCTGCCCGGACCGGTGTTGAATTGCTCCGATCAGCCAGCACCTTAAAGGGGCTGGCGCAGAAAAAAGGTTTTAGCTGAAGCCTTTCATCGTCGTGAGTGCATCCACCTGTGCTGTAGCGTGGCCAGTTCCGGATTTGTATTCGATTCCTTTCGCACAGCTTCATGGCGTGGTTTCGCCACGCCGCCGGGCGTAAGTCCATTCTCCTGCTACGCGTGTAGCGGTGCCGGTCAGGTCCGGTTGATCGGTGATCGCATACCCAACTGCTTGAGCAGTTGTTGCAGATGCTGGCCCCGCTCGCCACACATATCGATTTTCAAGGGCCTGGCCATTGCTTTCTCCAACCTCCCGACTATTCCGGCTGGTTGACGCTCCTTCAGGAATTAGTGGCCGGCGAAGAAGAGGTCGCCGTAGTGGAACAGGAAGTAATAGATGCCGTAAGCCAGCAGGACGAAGACCAGGGCCCCAAGCACGAAGGAGCCCACCACAGTGAGCCCCCATTTGGTCAGGCCGGATTCCGGCTCGGACATCTGCTCGACCATCTCCAAATCATCCAGTCCGCGGTTCGGGCGCTGTTCGGCCCCGGCTTTGTCGTCATGCATTGTTTCCGTCATCGCGCCCTTCCTCGAAGTTGATGGGCCTATATTGCCCTATTCGTGATGGGGATTGAATCCATTCGTCCAGGGTGAAGGGCGGCAGTGGCCATGCGCCTCTACTCTGCGCCCCGTT
>CAZCZU010000055.1:0-14180 GCA_964503475.1 uncultured Zetaproteobacteria bacterium | reverse complement strand
CAAATCCAAACCTGACGGAAAATGAATTTACAGCAGATCTGGGACTTGATCTAACATATTGGGCGGGTGTCTATTGCAGCCGTCTCAATCCGACCTGATCACCAGCTGCTCCTGAACCAACCCATTCTCTTCCAGATATCGGGCGATGGTCGTAAATGATGCTGTTTTAATGCCGCCATGTTGATCGGCTGTCGTGAAATCGGACTCTGCGATACCGGCCAGAAGCTGTTTCAGGGGGCTGATATGAACCGGCTGTGCTTTGAAATAGGCCCGGGCATCGGCCTTAAGTTGCCGGATATCGTCGGTCTGATAG
Organism: uncultured Zetaproteobacteria bacterium; assembly: GCA_964503475.1. Taxonomy (GTDB): domain Bacteria; phylum Pseudomonadota; class Zetaproteobacteria; order Mariprofundales; family Mariprofundaceae; genus CAZCZU01. The sequence goes on along the minus strand of CAZCZU010000055.1, from coordinate 13,867 downwards.
ATGGCTGCATTGATCACATCGAGGGTGAATTCCGTACAGTTCTGGTAACGGCTGTTGTAAGGGTTGGCCACGATCGAGTAATGCGGGTTATGCAGCACGCGATAGCGACCGGATGCGATAAGAGCCAGCAAGCGTCGTTGCAGCCTCGGTTTTGGAATCACGATCCCTGCCTCCAGCCTGTAGACACCGGCAAAGAAATCGACCGGATAGTCGATCGTCAGATCACTGATATCGGGTTGTTTCTCCCGCTGATAAAGGTTGTAAAACGCATAACCGGGAATGGTACGTCCATCGTCGGTTTGGATCTCGGAATAGACGCCGAAGGCAACATGAGTGTAACGGAATCCCGGCGGCAGATCCTCGGCCGGCGAACCAAGGCGTCCGATCACAAATACCCGCGCTCCTTTGGCTGCCATGCTCCGCTCCACCTTTTTGGCAAAGGCAGCGATTTTTTCGATCGCAAACTGAGGCTCGGCACGGGCAGTACTGCCTGCATCGGCAGCACCACCCGCTCCAAGCAGCATTGCGGTCATGAGAATGGCATAACAAAAAGTTCTCATCCCTTTTCCCGCAACCCGAAGCTTTACAGGGCCTCGGACGGTGGCGGACCTGCTGTCACCACCTCATCGGTGACCGGCAGCGGTGCCCCGATATCGGCATGGGCTGCATCCTCCAGGGCATCGCCGGCCCTGCCACTCGCAGCCCCTACCGCTCCGACAACCTTGAGCGGCACTGCGACCACGGCCGAAGCCACTTTCGCCGTGCCGACCAGGGCATGCCCGGAAGCAAGAGCGGCATGAGCCGAAGCCTGCTGCAAATGCCCCATACTCCCTTCAGCCATCGCCGGTTGTGCCAGCGCCAGGCATCCCCATACCAACGGAATCAACCATCTCCTGTTCATGTTTCGTCTCCTTGTATCGAATTTGCCTTGCGGCTGCTGAAAGCATGGTTCGCCACACAAACAACCGAAACCATCGTGATCAATGTTGCATGATGATTGACCTCAGGTATCACCATGCAATACTAAAACCCCATAAGGGGGGAACCATGGACAACACCGCTGCTGCAATCGACACCCTGAAACGGGCCCTGAAACTGAATGGATACACCTATGCCGATGCTGCCCGGCATCTGGGCCTGAGCGAGGCGAGCGTAAAGCGGATGTTCTCCACCCATCACATCACGCTGGATCGCATCTCCCGGCTATGCGGCATGATGGGCATGGATTTCATCGATCTGCTGCGCCTGTTTGAAAGCGAACGGCAACGCATCTCACACCTGAGCCTTGAGCAGGAGCAGGAGCTGGTGCGCGACAAGCAATTGCTGCTCGTCGCTGTATGCGCACGTAACCACTACAGCTTCGATGAGATCATCGGGCAGTTTGCCATCGAACGGGCCGAGGTATTCCGACTGCTTCGCAGGCTGGAAGAGCTGCAACTGCTGGAGCTGCACCCCGGCAACCGGATTCGCCTGCGGGTCGCCGGCGATTTTCGCTGGCTGCCGGATGGTCCGATCGAACGCTATTTCGAACAGAAGCTGGCCGGCGAATTTCTCGAGCATGGTTTCGATGCGGAAGATGGTGTGCGCCTCTACCTGCACGGACCGCTGACTCAGGGGGCCCGGGAGCAGTTGAAGCGACGCATCGATGCCTTATCCCGCGAATTTGCAGAGCTGCTGAAAGAGAGTGCCGCCCGTCCCATCAGCGAGCGTGAAAATATCGGCCTGATGCTGGCCATGCGTCCGTGGGAGCCGGCATTCGTCCATCGTTGCCGCCGTACCGATACAGCGGTGTAGCGAATCACTCGGCCGGCGTACTCCCCGCCTGACCGGATCGCTTCAATCCCTCGATCACCTCCAACAGGGACTGGATGGAGAACGGTTTCCCGATAATGGCAGAATGCTCGAACTGGTCGATTCCCTTTTGGGCAATCACACTCCTGTCGTAGCCGGTCATGAAGACTACCGGCACGGATGCTGACAGTTCACGAATCCGGCGGGCAGCATCGGCACCGCCCAGACGAGGCATCAGGATATCGAGCAACACAAACCCTATCTCCGCACCATGCTGTTCGAAATACTCACACGCCTCCTGCCCGTCCTGCACAGTGACCGGCTGATAACCGAGCTGAAGCAGGATATTCGTAAGCATCTCGCGTATCCCGGCTTCGTCATCGGCAACCAGCACCGTGCCCCGATACTCTTCCCCTGCCGACCGTGACCGGGAGAGGGGCGCTTCCGGCCCATCCCGCACGGGCGAATTCTCCAGACAGGGGAGATACATCCGGACAGTCGTCCCCTTGCCCTCGCCGCTCTCCACCTCGATCTCCCCCGCATGCGAAGCGATCACGCCGTGGATCATGGCCAGTCCGAGCCCCGTGCCGCTGCCCACCTCCTTGGTGGTGAAAAAAGGCTCGAACAGCTTCTCCTGTTCAGTCTCGGACATGCCGCATCCGTTATCGCGCACTTCGATACAGATATACCGCTTCTGATCCAGTTCCGGAAAATCATCCCGCACATGCTTCCCGGCTACCCGCTGCAGCTTCAGGGCGATCGCCGGAGATTCGACACCTTCAAGCGCATCGCGTGCATTATCGATCAGAGCGACAAGCACCTGTTGCAGCATCTTCGGATCGCCCTTAATCAGGCACGTCTCCCTGAGGTGGTTATCGATGCCAGATTCGATCCCTTGCGGCAAGGCACAACTCGCCAGTGATGCCTCGACCAGCGCCAGCGGGTCGAGCTGCTGCATTTTCAACTGGCTTTGCCTTGAAAAAGCCATCAGATGCTTGACGATACCGGCCGCTCGCGTGACAGCCTGGTCCAGACTGCTGATGTACCCCTGCACCTGCGCATCCTCCACACGCACCTGCATCAGATAGAGATTGCCGGCCATGCCGGCAAGGATGTTGTTGAACTCGTGTGCAATCCCGCCAACCAGGGTGCCGATCCCCTCCATTTTCTTGGCGTGAAGCAGCCGTTTTTCCAGGCGCAGTTCATCGCTAATATCGCGGATGGATGCGGTCACCAGCAACTCATTGTCGAAACGCACCGGGCTCAGGGAGATTGCGGCAGGAAACACCTCACCACTCTTCCGGAACGCATCCAGGCGCCGTCCCTGATTGATGTCGTGCACCTCGGGGTCGCGCAGGTAACGGTCAAGCCACTGCTCGTGCCGGGCCCGCAACGGGGGCGGAACCAGCACCTCGACCGGCTGTTGCAGAAGCTCCGCCGCACTGTAGCCGAACATCTCCTCCACACGCCGGTTGACCATCTGGATGCGCCGGTCTCCATCGACAATGACAATCCCGCCGGGAAACGTATTGAGCAGCTCCAGGTAGCGTTTTCGCCCCTCCTCGACCTGTTCGAGGTTACGCATCACAACCCTTTGCGAATGGCGTAGCGAGCGAATCGCGACATAGGCGATCAGAACGGCCAACACAAAAAGAAGAGCGATAAACAGCGTAATGGTCCAGAAAGCGGTGCGGTAATCCCGTTCAGCAGTCACACGAAAGCTATCCGCCTTACGGGCGGCGAAATCGGTCAGACCCTTCAGCTTTCTGGCCAGCATGGCCAGGTGGGCAAGGCTCTTCTCATTGGCACGATGATAGGCATCGCCACCATCGTGCTGGCGAATGGCAGACAGTACCTCACGGCGCAACGGCTGCCAGGACAGGAAGGCATTACGCGCAGCAACCACCTCATCCTTGTCGCCGAGAAAACGGGCGTGCACCAGTTCGAAGAGCCGCAGAATCTCGACCTCCTCGCGCATGATACTTTTTCTGGCCTGTTCCAGATCCGCCCCCGGCATGGCCGGACCGATGCTGTGCATCTGCTGGTCGATCGTCAGCAGGTGGATACGGATATCGCGTACGGCATTACTGACCGCAAGCGGATGACGATAGATGTTGTCGACCCCGGCGTGCTGGGTTTTCAGCGAGTAGACGGCAGCGCCCCCCAGCAGCAGCAGAGAGCACGCCAGATAGATCATGGCAATGGTGACGCGATGCGTATCGCGCTTCAGGCGTTGCATATCACCGCTCCCGGCATATCCACCTCCCTGCCATGTCCTCTCTCACTGAGAGTAGCAGATACGAAAACAACTGGACAAAAGAGAAGCTACGGCTTTGAAAATCTCAGGCTTTCGAGCACTGCGACTGCCTTGTCGGCAAAAGCGGCATCCTCATTGCCGGGATAGTACTGCTGCGTCACCGCAATCAGCACCCCGGCCCGAAAATCGTCGGGATGAAGACAGAGCTGCTGGTAACTCTCCAGACGCATGGTCTTGGTGCTGTTCATATCGAAGGTAACCGGATAACGATCGATGCTGACCAGATGCGAACGCACGCACCGGGCGCCCCGGTAGTTCAGCTCCTCGAAATCGAGACTGACCGGCTCATAACGGCCGGAGTAGACATCATCAACCATCGTGCGCTTGAAGAAATGGCGCAGGGCATGCACCCCCGCCAGCTGCGGTACGGCGATCACGCTGCCCATCACCTGCTCGGTTTCGTCAACCGAAGCGCCGTAACGACTCAGCACCAGTCCGGCTCCCTTGACCCGGACCCAGCCCGGCTCGTTGACCGGCATCAGCGAATAGCCCGGCATGGCGATCCGCTCGGGCGGCAGCGGCATCTTGTCGTAAGGGCTCTCTTTCTTGGCACAGCCTGCCAGCAGGGCCAGCAGCAGGACCAGTTGCACGATTCGCTTCACGACACACCTCCTCCACCTTCATCCGGGTCATGATTCAACGGTACGACGCCGATCCCATACCCGCAACCGCGACCATGCCATGACGGAAGCCACACGTGGCCTTTGCCATGCACGGCGTCTAGATTGACCGGCATGCATGCGTATGTTGTCGAGGCCGAAGAGGTCCGCAAACGCTTTGGCGAACGCGAAGTCGTCTGCGGCGTCTCCTTTCGTATCCCTGCGGGTATCTGCTTCGGTCTGCTGGGGCCGAACGGAGCTGGCAAGACCACTCTGATGCGCATGCTGACCGGTATGTCGCCGCTGGGTAGCGGTCGCTATCTCGCTTTTGGCGAACCGGTCGGAGCGGCCGCCATGCGGGCCCGCATCGGTATCGTGCCGCAGCACGACAACCTCGATCCCGATTTCACCGTGCGCGAAAACCTGCTCGTCTATGCCGGCTTTTTCGGTATCGACAGAAATACGGCCGGAAAGCGTGCCGACGAACTGCTCGCCTTTGCCGAACTGACCGGGCGCGAAAAGGAGAAAGTCTCGGGCCTCTCCGGCGGCATGCGCCGGCGCCTGATGATCGCCCGCGCCCTGATCAACGATCCCGAGCTGGTGGTACTGGACGAACCAACCACCGGGCTCGATCCGCAGGCCAGGCACGTGATCTGGGAGCGATTGCGCCGCCTGAAGCGACAGGGCAAGACGCTGCTCCTGACCACCCACTACATGGATGAGGCCGAACAGCTGTGCGACGACATCGTGGTCATCGACCACGGTAAACTGCTGGCCCAGGGCAGCCCCCGGCAACTGATCCGTGAACATGTCGAGCCCGAGGTGGTGGCGCTGGCCGGCTCCATCCCCGATGCCGATATCCGCGAACTGGCCGGGAAGGAGGGGATGCACATCGAGCAGGTGGGCGATATGTGGTACTGCTATACCGACCATGCCGCGCCCCTGCTGGCCAAGTGCGCCGAGCATAGCGATGCCCGCTTCATTCATCGCCCGGCCAATCTGGAGGATGTATTCCTGCGCCTGACCGGAAGGGAGATGCGCGACTGATGCTCAAGCCCGCCCACGTTCTCGCCGTCTGGCGGCGCAACTTCCTTGTCTGGCGCAAGCTGGCCATTGCCTCGCTGGTGGGTAATTTCGGCGATTCCTTCCTCTACCTGCTGGGGCTCGGCTACGGGCTGGGGCTCTATATCGGCAACATGAGCGGCATCCCCTACATGGCCTTCCTGGCCAGCGGCATCCTCTGCTCAAGTGCGATGAACACCGCCACCTTCGAGGCGCTCTACTCCGCCTTCACGCGCATGACCCAGCAGCAGACCTGGGCCGGCATGATCGCCACCCCGATCACGGTGCCGGAGGTGGTGGCCGGCGAGACTGTCTGGGCGGCCACCAAGAGTCTGATCTCGGGCACGGCCATCTTCGTGGTCGCAGGCATCCTGGGCGGCATTCAGAGCTGGGATACCGCCTGGCTTGCCCTGCCGGTGGTCTTCCTCACCGGTCTCTGCTTCGCCGCGATTGCCATGGTGGTCTGCGTCATCTCGCCCAGCTACGACTTCTTTCTCTTCTACTTCACCCTGTTTGTGACGCCGATGTTCCTCTTCTGCGGTGTCTTCTACCCGATCGACACGCTGCCGCAGGCAGCCCAGTGGATCGCCCAGATTCTGCCCCTTACCCACGCCGTGGCCCTGATGCGCCCCTTGATGACCGAGCTGCCACTCACTCAGCCGCTGCTGCACCTGGCTGTGCTGGCCCTCTATGCCGTTGTCGGATTTGTCGTGGCAGCACACCTCGCCAAGCGCCGCCTGCTCGTCTGAAGAAAAAATGCTAATCAATGGCTGTCGCCATCAGTGGAATTTCCTTCCCCGCTAGCAGTCTGCCGGTTTTGCATCTTTAAAATCGGAGAAGAGCAGCGAAGTCGCGGCCGATTTTAGAGATGCAAAACCGGTTCCCGACAGGGCAGGCTGGTTCCCGGGGTGCCCTTCTTTGGTTCTTTCCTGATTCGAACCATCCCTGGTTCTCACCCGTCGGGCGCCACCCCTGGCCGTCCCAATGGGCTCTCCTGCCCATTGGTGGGCAAGCAAGAATAGAACAAGAAGCCAGATTAATAATCAACGCGAATACTGGCAGAGCCACACTCAAAACAGCGATGCCTGCTCCCCTCTACCCGGCACCTTAAAGAGATCACTGCGTAGCCGGAACTCCGCCTCGTTCAACCCCAGCCGCCTGCACGCCTTGCGGCAACGGCTGGCCAGCAGCTCGGCCATCACCCCACGGCCGGTCATACGGCTGTCGAATCCGGACTGGTAAAGCTCCCCGCCCCGCATCTCACTCACCTGCCGCAACACAGCCGCAGCCCGCTCGGGATAGTTGGCCTCCAGCCAGGCCGGGAACACCTCCTTGAGCTCATATGGCAGGCGCAGCAGCACATGCCCGCCCCAGATCGCGCCATGTGCCCGAGCCTCACCCAGGCACCCCTCCAGTTCGTGATCGTTCAGGTGCGGGATGATCGGGGCCACCAGCACACCGACCGGCACCCCTGCCTCATGCAGCGCCCGCATCGCAGCCAGCCGCCTGGCCGGCGTGGCGGCCCGCGGCTCCATGCGTCGGGCAAGTTCACGATCGAGTGTGGGCAATGAAAAGGCGACCGATACCAGTCCTTTTGCTGCCATCGGGCTGAGCAGATCGAGATCGCGCACAATCAGGGCCGACTTGGTGACAATCGAAACAGGATGATTGAATTCAGCCAGCACGGCCAGAATACGGCGGCTCAGTTGCAGCTGTTTCTCGACCGGCTGCCAGCCATCGGTATTGATGCCGAGGGCCACCGGTGCCGGCCGGTAGCCGGGATGCGACAGCTCGCGACGCAGCAACGCCGGCGCCTCGGGCTTGTGGAAAATCTTCGTCTCGAAATCGAGCCCCGGGGAGAGATCCAGGTAGCTGTGGCCAGGACGGGCGAAGCAGTAGGAGCAGCCGTGCTCGCAACCGCGATACGGGTTGATCGAACGGTCGAACGGCACGTCGGGGGACCGGTTGAAGTTGATGACCTTTTTAGCCGCATCCACCAGAAGCTCGGTGCGTGCAGCCGGCTCTTCCTCCTGCCACCAGCCATCGTCGACACGCTCGCGCGTCTCGGAAGCAAAGCGCCCTTCGCCATTGATCGTCGCTCCACGCCCCTGCATCGCTCGCTTGTTCATCCCCCGATGCTAGGGCCTGGGCCGATGAATTTCGATCATGGCGCCACGTCATCATCGTGTCATCGCAAAGCGGCGATGCTGTGCCGCATCAGACGTCATGACAAACACGGGTTTCGACATATGGCAACGCTTAAGCCTGATTCTTTTCCGCCTGCTGCTGGTGATCCTGCCTGTCATGGCCCTGGCCGACATGGCTTACGGCGGCGAAGCATGGCGGCCCTGGTTCGGATAAGCGGCGCTTAAGCCACTCCGCCAAGCTGGTCGCGCAACTGCTGCAGCAGAAAGTCGGCCAGGGCGGTCGCTGCTGCGGAGGCGTCTCCGGGCAACAGCAGCGAAAGCGGCCGCCGCAGGGCGGGCTGCAGCGATCTTGCCACCAGTTCGCCCGATTCATGGGCCAGACTCAGACGGGACATCACACCGATACCCAGCCCCTGGCGCACAGCCTCCAGTATCGCAGCCACCCCGCCCAGGCATAGATGCACCTCCGGATGCAGCCCCTCGGCATGCAGTGCCTGCTCCAGCACCTCGCGCGTGCCGGAACCCGCCTCGCGCCAGACCAGCGATTGGGCAGCCAGTTCCGCAAGCGATAGCGAAGCCTTTGCAGCCAGTGGATGCTGAGCCGGCATCACGGCCACGATCTCGTCGAAGCCCAATGGCTCGATGCGGCAGCAGGCCGGCGGTTCGGCCGGCAACGGGCTTTCGACCAGACCAAGATTGCGCTCGGGCATGGCGGCGAACACCTGGCGGCTGTTGCCGCTGTCGACAAACACCTCGATATCGGGATAGGCCGTACGAAAGGCGGCCAAAGCACGCGGCAGTAGCGAGCCGGCCAGGGTCTGGCTGGCGGCGATGCGCACCCTTCCGGCCGTTACGCCTGAGAGTGCCCCGGCAAAAGCCTCGGCACGCCCGAGTGCCTGGCGCACCTCCAGGGCATAACGGTAAAAGGCCTCACCGGCAGGCGTTGGTGCCACGCCGCGACCGCTGCGGCGGTAGAGCGGCTCACCCACCGTCTCCTGCAGGCGCTTGAGCTGATTGGAGATGGCCGGCTGGGTCAGGTTGCGTACCCCGGCCGCCGCACCGACGCTGCCCTGCTCGATCAGGGCCACGAAACTCAACAGCTGCTCGGGATTCAGACGCATCGCGACAATATATCACTGATATTGATGAATGAAATCACTATCCATCATTATTTATTTATATTGCGAGCGGGCAGGATGGCGTGCATGTTCCAACCACCACTGCAGAAGATCCAGGGCGACAGCCTGATGCGCCACTTCACCCCCAACTGGTTCACTGTCACCATGGGGACCGGCATCTTGAGCCTGATGCTGGCGGCCTTCCCCTACCCCTTTAGCGGCCAGCAACTGTTTGCCCGCAGCCTGTGGCAGGCCGATACGCTGCTCTTCATCCTCTTTTCACTGCTCTTCGCCGGGCGCCTGCTGCGCCACCGCGATTCGATCGCACCGCTGCTGGCCCACCCGGTGCAGTCGATGTTTCTCGGTGCCATTCCGATGGGGTTGGTGCCGATTATCGATGGCATGCTGCGCTTTGGCCCCGCCTCGATGCTGCCGCTGGCGCATGGCCTGTGGTGGCTGGATGCGGGGCTCGCCGCCTTCTGCGGCCTGCTCGTCCCCTACCAGATGTTCACCCGTCAGCGCCATGCCCTGGAGGGGATGACGGCGGTCTGGCTGCTGCCCATCGTGGCAGCCGAGGTGACCGCCAGCTGCGGCGGCCTGCTCGCCCCGCACCTCGATGCGGCGGCGGCACGCACGGTGATCGGTTGCAGCTATCTGCTCTGGTCGCTCTCCGTACCGCTGGCCATGGGCATCCTGGTGATCCTGTTTCTGCGTCTTGCCTGCCACAGCCTGCCACCCCGTGCCATGGCCGTTTCCGCCTGGCTCTCACTCGGCCCGATCGGCACCGGCGCGCTTGCCCTGCTACTGCTCGGCAAGGCGGCTCCGGACGCCTTTGCCGGCACACCACTGGCTGGCGCGGCCCTCTTTGCCGACCATTTCGGGCTGATTGCCGGTGGCCTGCTCTGGGGCTACGGCATCTGGTGGTGGGTGATGGCCTGGCTGATTACGTTGCGCTATATGCGTGAGGGGCTGCCATTCAACATGGGCTGGTGGGGCTTCACCTTCCCGGTCGGCGTCTTTGCCGCCGCCACGCTGGAGCTGGCGCAGCAGACCGGCAGCGGCATGCTCACCGCCTTTGCCGCCCTGCTGATCCTGCAGCTCGCCTTCTTCTGGCTGCTGGTGGCACGCCACACACTACCGGGCATGTGGCACGGCCACCTCTTCCATGCCCCATGCCTGCAGCAGGAGAGAAAAACCGAAGCACCGGCATAAACGATAAAGGAGGTACTGATGCATTCAGCACCTCCTTGCGGGCTACGGACAGCCCGTCAAAAGCAAGGCGAAACCGCGTTTTGCCCTTGCTCGGCTGATTATTGGCAGGAAGCCAATAATCAGCCTCTCCCCAGGGTCTGTTAACACTAGGCCGGAGGCAGGTGCTCCTCCAGATAGGTGTAGCCGCGCAGCCCCTCCTGATAGAAGCGCAGGAAGGCATTGGCCTCGCGCGCCGTCAGTCGTTTGGCGGTACGCGCCTCCTGCAACTGCCTGCGCATGCGATCCATCAGCACCTTCTCGTGAAACTGCACATAATCGAGCACCTCGGCCACCGTCTCGCCCTCGACCACCTGCTCGAAGTTGACCTGGTCGCCATCCATGCGCACATGCACGGTGTGGGTGTCGCCGAACAGGTTGTGCAGATCGCCGAGAATCTCCTGATAGGCACCGACCAGGAAGATACCGAGCAGATAATCATCGCCATTGTTCATGGCATGCAGCGGCAGCATGCGCTGCACCCCGTCCTCGCCCGGGAATCGGGTCAGCTTGCCATCCGAATCGCAGGTCACATCGACGAGAATCGCCGAACGTGTCGGCTCCTCGTCCAGGCGGTGGATCGGGGCAACGGGGAAGATCTGGTTGATCGCCCAGGCATCGGGCAGCGACTGGAAGACCGAGAAGTTGCAGAAATAGCGATCCGCCATCAGCGGGCGCAGCGCCTCCATCGCCTGCTCCAGCGACGGATCCTCCTCCGCCTTCGGCATCAGGCGATCGATAATGCGCCAGTAGCAGGCATCGGCGAGCGCACGCTGCTCCAGGCTGCAGTGGCCGAGCGAGAAGAGCCGGTGCACATCCTCCCGCTGCGCCTGCGCATCGTGGAATGCCTCACGCGGCACAATATCGTCCAGCGAGGCATAGGTGTCGTAGAGCTGCCGAAGCTGCATCGGGGCATCCTCGCCCGGATCGATCAGCTCGCCCTGTTCGGTACGGCGACTGGTCCCCAGCACATTGATAATCAGCACCGAGTGGTGCGCCACCAGCGAGCGGCCGGATTCGGAGATGATGTTCGGATGCGGCAGCTCCTCATCATCGCAGATCGAGGCGAGCTGCCAGACGATATCGCTGGCGTACTCGCCGATTGAGTAGTCGACACTTGAATCGCGGCCGGAGAAGCTACCGTCGTAATCGACACCAAGACCACCGCCGACGTCGATATACTCGACCGGCGCTCCCAGCTTGCGCAGCTCGACATAGAAGCGCCCCACCTCCTGCAGAGCAGTCTTGATATGGCGAATACGCGGCACCTGGCTGCCGATATGGAAGTGCAGAAGCTTCAGGCTATCGAGCATGTCGCACGCTTTCAGGCGATTCACCGCCGCCAGAATCTCCTGGGGAGAGAGGCCGAACTTGGAGGCATCGCCGCCCGACTCCTTCCACTGACCTTCGCTGGTCGCCGCCAGTCGACAACGCAGACCAATCAGCGGCTCTACATCCACCTGCTTGGCCAGCTCGATGATCAGCTCCAGCTCACTCGGCTTCTCGACCACGATAAAGACCCGCTTACCCATCTTCTGACCCAGCAGAGCGAGATAGATGAATTCGCGATCCTTGTAACCATTACAGACAATCAGCCCTTCGACATCCTCGAGCATGGCCAGGGTGGCATGCAGCTCGGGCTTCGAGCCCGCCTCCAGCCCCCAGTTGAACTCGCTACCAAACTCGACGATCTCCTCGATCGTCTGGCACTGCTGGTTCACCTTGATCGGATAGACGCCGTAGTAGCGCCCCTGGTAATTGGCCGCCTCGCGCGCCTTGGCAAAGGAGGAGTGCAGCTTCTGCATGCGGCCGCGCAGGATATCGGAGAAGCGCAGCAGCAGCGGTGCCGTCAGACCGCGCTCACCCAACTCATCACAGAGCGTTTTCAAATCGATGCGGTTCTCGTCAAGGCAGACCTGCAGGTGACCATTATCGCCCACCTCGAAATAGCCCTTGCCCCAGGCATCCACCCGGTACAGTGCGCTCGAATCCTCAACGCTCCACTTGGCCATGCTTCCCCCTGTTCGTCGGCTCAGCCCAGACTGTTGTTCTAGAAACGGCACAGCCACATTGCAGCCACACCGAACGGCGCAAAATATCGCCAAACCGGCCGCGATGCGACCTATTGTTCATCCGCAAGCATATCCAGCGGCGACCGGGCGTTCGTCTTCAACTCACGCACGACATGGGTATAGATCATCGTCGTCTCAAGCTTCTTATGCCCGAGCAATTCCTGAATCTCCCTGATATCGGTTCCCTGCATCAGCAGATGGGTGGCAAAGCTGTGACGCAGCGTATGCAGCGATGCCCGCTTCTGGATTCCGGCCCGGCTGACCGCCCGCTTCATCGCCCCCTGCAGGGTCTTGTCATAGATATGATGCCGGCGCAGCACACCGGCCTCGGGATCGCGCGACAGTTGCGCCGATGGAAAGGCAAACTGCCACCGCCACTCCGTGGCCGCGTTGGGATATTTCCGCGCCAGCGCGCCCGGCAACCACACCGCCCCGAAGCCCTCCTTCAAATCCTGCTCGTGCAGTGCCTTCACCCTCTGCAAATGTTCTTGCAGCGGCGCGACCAGCGACTCCGGCAACAGGGTCGTGCGATCCTTGTCTCCCTTGGCTGCGTGAACAGCGATCATACGGTGGTCGAAATCGATGTCCTGCACCCGCAACCGGAGCAGTTCGTTCAGGCGCATGCCGCTGCCATACAGCAATTGGATCATCAGGCCATATTCCGCTTCGGAAGCCGCAAATATTCTCCGCACCTCGTCAACGGATAGCACGGTCGGATAACGCGTTCCCTGCCGCGCCCGAACCGACCTGGGCAGGTTGTTGGTATCGACATGCAGAATATCCCGATAGAACAGCAACAGGGCATTGAATGCCTGGTTCTGGGTCGATGCGCTTACCTTGCCAGTCGTCGCCAGATAGGAGATGAAGCTACTGAACTGGCTGAGCGACAGATTGCCGCCATGTGCTTCCGCATAGCGAATAAAACGGCTGATCCAGTGCTGATACGATTTTTCAGTACGCTTCGAGTAGTGCTTGATACGCATCCACTCCCGCACCTTCGACAGGAGCTGATCGCGGTTGCCCGCATCTGCTACAACCTTGCCTCCCTGTTCCTGATGACGGAAATGGTGATGGTAGATGGTAACAGCATCATTGGCCTGCTTGAGCTGCCAGGGTTCATACGCACCCATGGCCTCCAACATCGCCTCGAAACGGGTCAGTACCTGTTCAAATGATTCACCCCGATAGTCGAGAGCAAAACGCAGGAACTTCTCCACCCAATTCTGCATGAATCCGGCTGTTCGCTCTGTCGCAAACTTCCGGTTCAGAAGGAATTGCCGATACTGCTCGCAAACCGCAAGGATCTTATCCATGGCATGGTATATAGATTATCCCTGTTATATATATCAATACATAACAGGGGTATTTCAATATACCGATGCAAAAAAGCACTGTAATTTCAGTCAATTGACACGCACATATTCTTCGCCTACGTTCAAATAACTGGTTCGAGGAGGGAGAAATCCGATGAAATCACCCGAAAAAGATACGTGCGTATATTAAGAAGTTAGAT
>CAZCZU010000054.1:0-14567 GCA_964503475.1 uncultured Zetaproteobacteria bacterium | reverse complement strand
GAGCTTAAATGGCTTGCAATTGCCCGATCCGGTCGGTATAAATCGCCGCCATACAAATTGTTTGATCCGGCTTTATCCAGAGCGGTGGAGGGTTACAGGCCCAATGAAACCGCGGCAACCGGCAGAAGATCATTTGATCGGACGCGACTGGTGCCAATGCCTGCCCCTTAGGGGGACGATGAAGTGCGGGTTGTGAATCCACGGATGCCGCACCGCGTGTCGGATCCTGTTGAAAACAACCCTCGCTTGCATCGCAGGCGGGGGTTTTTTGCTTTCTGGTCGGCCGGAAATTGGAAACGGGAGTTTTGAACCGATGACGGAAAGCATTGTACGTGCGCTCAAATGTCGCGAATGCGGTCAGGAATACGATATCCAGCCGACCCATGTCTGCGAATTCTGCTTTGGCCCGCTGGAAGTGGTCTACGACTACGACAAGCTGCAGGGCAAGTTTACCCGCGAACTGATCGAGTCGCGCCCGCAGACGATGTGGCGCTACAAGGAGCTGCTGCCGATCGACGGCGAGCCGACCGTGGGCGCCCAGAACGGCTTTACGCCGCTGGTGCGTGCGAAGAATCTCGAAAAGGTGCTGGGCGTCAAAGAGCTCTACATCAAGAACGACTCGGTTTGCTACCCGACCCTCTCCTTCAAGGATCGCGTGGTCTCCGTCGCCCTCTCCAAGGCGGTCGAGTTCGGCTTCAAGACCGTGGCCTGTGCCTCCACCGGTAACCTGGCCGGTTCCGTGGCTGCCAATGCCGCGGCAGCAGGCCTTGAGTCCTACGTCTTCATCCCGCATGACCTGGAGCAGGGCAAGGTGCTGGGTGCCGGCATCTTCGGTACCAAGATTATCGGTATCAAGGGCAAGTACGACGATGTGAACCGTCTCTGCTCGGAAGTGGCCGGCAAGTACGGCTGGGCCTTCGTCAACGTCAATGTACGCCCGTTCTACGCCGAAGGCTCCAAGTCGCTCGGCTACGAGATGATGGAGCAGCTGGGCTGGAAGGCGCCGAAGCACGTGGTTGTGCCGATGGCTTCCGGTTCGCTGTGCACCAAGGTCGACAAGTCGATCAAGGAGTTTATCAAGCTGGGCCTGATCGAGGACAACGGCACCGCCGTTTACGGCGCCCAGGCCACCGGCTGTTCGCCGATCTCCAAGTCGGTGAAAGACGGTACCGATATGATTCATCCGGTGCATGCCGACACCATCGCCAAGTCGCTGGCTATCGGTAATCCGGCCGACGGCTTCTACGCCAACCGAGTGATCAAGGAGTCGGGCGGCTGGTCCGAGGATGTGAGCGATGAGGAAGTGGTCGCGGCGATGAAGCTGCTGGCCGAGACCGAGGGCATCTTCGCCGAGACCGCCGGCGGCGTGACACTGGGCTGTGCCAGGAAGATGATCGAATCGGGCAAGTTGCCGCGCGACGAGTCCATCGTGCTCTGCATTACCGGCAATGGCCTGAAGACCCAGGAGGCCGTGGTTAACGCGATCGATAAGCCGCGCATCATCGATGCCAGCCTGAAGGATTTTGACACGCTGGCAGCAGCCGACGGCGTTAAAAGCGTTTGATTTTAATAGAAACTGACAGAACGACAGGAGTTAGAAATGAGTGTAACCGTACGTATTCCCACCCCGCTGCGTAAGCTGACCAATGGCGCCGACGAAGTAACCGTCGAGGGTGCAACCATCGGCGAACTGGTCGATAATCTGGAAGCGGCTCACCCGGGCCTGAAAGAGCGCCTGTGTGATGATGCCGGCGAGATCCGCCGCTTCGTGAATGTCTACCTGAATGACGAGGATGTGCGTTTCCTGGAAGGCCGCAATACGGCCCTGAAGGATGGGGATCAGGTCTCCATCGTTCCGGCCATCGCCGGCGGAAAATAAGCTGTTTGTCCGATAGCGGCGTTACGGCAAAGCCTGTGATGCTCACGTATTGGGAATACGCTGCGCGTCTCGGCTTTGCCAAGCCTTGCTCTCGAACAAACATTTTTATTTTCCAGGAGAAGATATGAAGCTGAGAGTTTATCTGACATTCGATCAGAACAATGTGCGCGAACCACTGATCTGGAAGCTGGGTCACGAGTTCGAGGTGGTCACCAATATCCGCACCGCCGAGGTGCGCGAGAACATGGGCCTGGTCGGCCTGGAGATCGAGGGCGAGCCGGACGTGGTCGAGGCCTCGGTCAAATGGCTGGAGGCCCGTGGCGTGCATGTTGGACCGATCGAACAGGACGTCATCGAAGGGTGATCCCTGATTTCCCGAATCTGGCACGCATTATGCCTGATTCGGGAACGCTGATCCGGCAGTCGTTGCCGGGGCGGCAAACACTTAACCCGCTGTTCATGGGCCACGATGGATCATGAACAGGCATGGAGGATAGCGATATGACCATTTATGCGAATGCGGCCGAGACCATCGGCGATACCCCGCTGGTTCGTCTGAACCGGGTCACCGAAGGGCTGGAAGCCGAAGTGGTGGCCAAGCTGGAGTTCTTCAATCCGCTGAACTCGGTGAAGGACCGTATCGGCAAGGCGATGATCGAGGCGGCGGAAGCCGACGGCCGGCTGAAGCCGGGCGGGGTCATCATCGAGCCGACCAGTGGCAACACCGGAATCGCACTGGCCTTTGTGGCCCGCAGCAAGGGCTATCGTTGTATCCTGACCATGCCGGAATCGATGAGCCTGGAGCGCCGCAAGCTGCTCAAGCTGCTCGGTGCCGAGCTGGTACTGACCCCGGCCGAGAAGGGCATGAAGGGAGCCATCGAGCGCGCCACCGAGCTGGCTGCGACCACCGAGGGCGCCTTCCTGCCGCAGCAGTTCGAGAATCCGGCCAACCCGGAGATTCATCGCCAGACCACGGCCGAGGAGATCTGGGCCGATACCGACGGCCAGGTCGACGCCATCGTCGCCGGCGTCGGCACCGGCGGCACCATCACCGGTGTGACCGAGGTGCTGAAAGCGCGTAACCCGGAGTTCAAGGCCTTTGCTGTCGAGCCGACCGCATCGCCGGTCATCTCCGGTGGCGATCCGGGCCCGCACAAGATCCAGGGCATCGGTGCCGGCTTTATCCCCAAGAACCTCAATGTCGATATCCTTGATGGTGTCGAGCAGGTGAGCAACGATGAGGCCTTCGCCATGGCCCGTCGCCTGGCCGATGAAGAGGGGATTCCGGGCGGTATCTCCTCCGGTGCGGCCGTGACGGCAGCGCTGCGCATCGCTGCGAAACCGGAAATGAAGGGCAAGCGCATTGTCGTCATCGTACCGTCGATGGCCGAGCGCTACATGTCCACCGACCTGTTTAAAGATATCGAAATTTAATAATGGAGTGAGGGGTGAGATGTGAAGTGAAGAGCATGATGCCTCACACCTCACACCTCACACCTCACGTCCCGCATCTCACGGAGAAAGCATGATCGATTTTACCGAAGAGCAGATTGAGCGTTATTCGCGCCACATTATTTTGCCGGAGGTGGGTGCCGAGGGCCAGAGCAAGCTGCTCGAGTCCAAGGTGTTCATGATCGGTGCCGGCGGCCTCGGTTCGCCGGTGGCCTACTACCTGGCTGCGGCCGGTGTCGGCACCATCGGTATTTGCGATGCCGACGTGGTCGATATGTCCAACCTGCAGCGCCAGATCATCCATAACCAGGATCGTGTCGGCATGCCGAAGGTGGAGAGTGCCCGCGAGACGATGCAGGCCCTGAACCCGGACGTGCAGGTGAAGACCTACAACTACCGTGTCGACGAGGACAACATCCGCGACATTATCCGCGACTACGACCTGGTCATCGACGGCTGCGACAACTTCCCGACCCGTTTCCTGGTCAACGATGCCTGCTTCTTCGAGAAGAAGCCGCTGATCTCCGGTGCCATGTTCCGCTTCGACGGTCAGGTGGCCACCTTCAAGCCGCATCAGGATGCGGAAGGTCCATGCTACCGCTGCCTCTATCCGGAGCCGCCGCCGGCGGGTCTGGTACCGAGCTGCTCGGAGGCCGGCATCCTCGGTGCCCTGGCCGGTGCCGTGGGCACCATCCAGGCGGTCGAGGCGGTCAAGGAGCTTCTGGGCATCGGTGAGTCGCTCTCCGGCCGCCTGATGACCTTCGATGCGCTGCGCATGGAGTGGAAGAAGCTGAAGCTGCGCAAGGATCCGGCCTGCCCGCTGTGTGGACCGAATCCGACCGTCACCGACCTGGTGACCTACGAGCAGGCCTGCGAACTGCAGCTGGGCCACAGCTAGCTTTTAGGAGCTGATTTATTGGCTTCCTGCCAAAAATCAGTACGCAAAGGCAAAACGCGACAAAAAGGCAGGAGCCGTTTGGACGGCTGCAAGCCGCCCGAAGGGCAAGTGCCCGGAAGGCACGCGTCAATTCGCCTTTGCTCACAAAACCTGGCACTGATATGCCCGGTTTTGGCGGGCCTTCCATGGCCCGCGGGAAAACGCTGAATGAAGCGATCTTTTTCGGAGCAGGGTTGAGCGAACAGGCCGGCAGGCGATTCGGATGGCGAGATGCGCGATTCGACGGGGCATGGGGGTGCCCGGCAGTCTGCAGGCCTCAAACAGGCGGGGGTATCTAAGGAGATGCTGATTGATTGCCATCCTGGCAATAATCAGTACGCAAAGGCAAAGCGCGGTTTCGCCTTTGCTTACAAAAGCAACGACTTGTGTCGTTAATTTTGGCAGGCCTTCCATGGCCTGTGCGGAAGAACTGAGTGAATCAGCACTTCCTTAGGCCCCCGTACGAACGGAGTTTGAAACATGAGTGAATTTCAGTTCGCCCAGACGGGCGATGTCGACGAATACGAAGCGGGTCTGAAGGCCTTTCTGGGCGGGCGTATGCCCGAGGAGCGGTTCACGCCGTTTCGCCTGCAGATGGGTGTCTACGGCCAGCGCCAGGAAGGCGTGCAGATGGTGCGCGTCAAGTTGCCGGGCGGCCTTTTGAGCCCGGATCAGCTCGACGTGATCGCCGACTGTGTCGAATCCTATGCCGGTGCGCTGCCGACCGACGGCACGCTGAGCGAGGCGCCGCACAAGGTAGCGCATGTCACCACCCGTCAGGATATCCAGGCCAACTTTGTGAAGCTGGAAGATACCTTGCCGTTCCTGCGCAAGCTGGATGCGGCGGGATTGACCACGCGTGAGGCGTGCGGCAATACGGTGCGCAATGTCACGACCTGTTTCCTGACCGGCAAGTGCCCGGCCGAGCATGCCGATGTGACGGTGCATGCCCGCCGCTTTGCCGAGTTCTTCCTGCGCCATCCGCTGGCGCAACAGTTTCCGCGCAAGTTCAAGGTCACCTTCTCCGGCTGTGCCACCGATTGTGGCCTCTCCGGCATGCACGACATCGGCTTCATTGCCACAGAGCAGGATGGAGCGAAGGGCTTCCAGGTATGGGCCGCCGGTGGCCTCTCCACCCAGCCGGTTGCAGCCGTCTGCATCGAGGAGTTTGTGCCCGAAAACGAGATCCTGCTGGTGGGCGAGGCCCTGATGCGTATCCACTTCAAGTTCTCCGACCGCAAGCGCCGTGCCCGTGCGCGCATGAAGTATGTGCTGCAGAAGCTGGGCGAAGAGGGCTTCATCGAAGAGTACCGTCGCCAGCGTGCCGTGATCGAGAAGACGCATGCGGACGATGCCGGTTTCCCCGAGGCCAACTGGCGCACACCGACGGGCAGCCTGCCGCACTCCGATTCCGGCATCATCGAGCAGCCGGATGGCAAGCGTACGGTGCTGATCAACCTTTTCCGCGGTGACCTTACCCCATCGCAGTGCCGGGCCGTAGCCAATGCGGCGCGTGCCGCCAATGGCGGCCTGCGCGTATCCACCGAGCAGGGCTTTGCCATTACCGATGTGGATGCAGCCCTGGTTGATGACGTGCTCAAGGCATTGAACGCCGCCGGTCTGCAGACCGAGTTTGCCCGTGGCATCTCGGATATCGTCGCCTGCCCGGGTACCGAGACCTGCCGCCTCGGCATCACCTCCAGCCGTGGCCTGGCCGAGGCATTGCAGCCACTGATGGCCGATCTGAAGAAGGACCCGGCCCTGGCCGGTGTCTGCGTGAAAGCCTCCGGCTGCCAGCACTCCTGCGGCCGTCACCATATCGCCGATCTCGGCTTCCATGGCCTGGCCAAGAAGATCGATGGCCAGGCGGTGCCGCACTACCAGCTGCATGTCGGTGGTTCCGGTCGTGCGGGCGAGGCCTTTGCCTTTGCCACCGATGCCGTGCCGGCCAAGAGGGCGCCGGAAGCGGGCATTGCCGTGCTTGAGGCCTACAAGTCGGAGCGCAACGGTGATGAGAGTGTCCACGACTGGGCTGAGCGCATCGGCAAGGAAGGCCTGAACGCCATTCTGGCGCCGTTTGCGGGCCAGGCGGGCGAGGTTGAGGGGCTGATCTACGACTGGAGCGAGAACGAGGCCTTCAGTACCAAGGGCAACAAGAAGGGCGAGTGTGCCGGTGCGGTACTCTCGATGACCGATGCCCTGATCTCGGAGGCGGAGTACGAGCTGCTGCTGGCCCGCGCCCACATCGATGCCATGTTCTGGGCCGATGCGGCGGCAAGCCTGAAACGCTCGGCCATCTCGACGGCCCGTGCATTCCTGGTGCCGTATGGCGAGGCGCCGGAGAACGATGCCGAGGTGTTCGGTCTGCTCTCTGCCCATGCCGGCGGTGATGCCGAAGTGCGTGATGGCTTCAACCGGGTACAGCAGGCACTGATGAATATCGATATCGCCGATCCGGCCCCGGGCGTAACGGCCCTGCGCGATGTGTTGAGCACCTGGCTGGTGCTGGCCGAGAAGCGCTTTGCCGCGGTTCCCGAAGAGGCAGCTGCTGACGCAGCAGTGCAGTCAGAGGCCTCTTCAGCGGAGGCGACATCGAGTGATGTGACGTTGCTCGATCTCACCGGTGTCGCCTGCCCGATGAACTTCGTGAAGACCAAGATCAAACTCTCCACCATGCCGGTGGGCAGTCTGCTTGACGTGATTCTCGACGACGGCGAGCCGATCGCCAATGTGCCGCTCTCGCTCGAGGAGCAGGGGCAGAAGGTGCTTGAGAAGGAGCAGGTCTCGGATGCGCAGTGGCGAATCCGGGTCGAGAAGGTGTCTGCGATCTGATGACAACGGATCTGCATCCGTTCGCCAATCCGGGGCGTACCAAGCTGGCGCTGGTCAGCCGGGGTCTCGCGTTGCCGGACGGATTGCCCCATGCCTCGCGTTTTGTGGCGCAGGCCAATGCGGTGGAGACGGTGGTCGACCTCAGGTTGCCCAGTGGTCAGTTCTGTACCGTGCCGGTCGGCCAGCCCTACACCGAGGAGAGCGGCTTCGCGCTGCAGGTGACGGATGGTCGGGCGGAGCTGCATTGCGGTGGTGAGGTGCAGCCGGTTGAGCTGATTCGCACACCTGTTTTTTACCGGAAGCAGACGCGCAGCGGCGCGCGCATGGGCAGTTTCTCGGCCTTGCACGACAAGCTGCTGATCCTGCATCCGTTTATGGGCTGTGGCTTTTTTGCCCGGCCGGGACAGGCCTGCGCCTACTGCCAGTACGACTCGATGCTCAATGAGGCGGAGCCGCCAATGCGCGATCCGCTGGAGCTGGTCGAGGTGGTGCGCGCAGCCCTGGAGGAGCGTGAGGTGGACACGGTCTACCTCTACAACGGGTTTGCACCAGGGGCGGATGCGGGGCTCGCGCGCCTGATTCCGCTGATTGCCCTGCTGCGCAAACATCTGGGACATCGCCAGATTGCCCTGGAGACGGTGGCGCCTACCGATGTCTCGGTGATCAACGAGTTGTACGGCGCGGGGCTGGACATCTTCGTCTGCAACCTGGAGGTGGCCGATTCGGAGCGCTTTGCCGAGGTCTGCCCCGGGAAGGCAGCGGAGGGTGGCCAGGAGGCGATCTGGAAGGCCCTGGAACATGCCCGCAAGGTGTTTCGTGGCGGGACGGTGGTCAGCCACCTGATCGTCGGGCTTGAGCCCCTGGAGTCGACCATCGCCGGTATGGAGCGACTGGTGCAGGCGGGAGTGGTACCGTTGCTGTTGCCGTTCCGGCCGTTGCCGGGTACGCCGCTGGCCGAAACGCCACTGCCGCCGCTCGACGATGTGGAGCAGGCGTTGCTGACCCAGTATGAGATGCTGGCGGGATCGGGAATCCCCACCCATCGCCTGCGGGATATGGGACGTGCACTGACGCCGATGGAGAGCGGAGCACTGGTTGGCCATGAGACGATGTTGCACGAACGTGTCACCGGCTCATCGCTGGGCCGGCGTGTGCACGGCTGGTTGGACGGATTGCGTCGCTTCCTGCGGGTACGCAATGTGGCCCGGGGGGAGACGGTGCGCAGTGAGATGGACGATCGGCCGATTCATGTGCTGATGGCCTACCGGGCGACACCGTTCGTTGCACTGACTTTGCTGGCGCTGGCTGCCTGGGGGGCAACCTTGCAGGCACCACCGACCGGGCTGGGTGTGCAGGGGTGGCATGCGCTGGTGATCTTCGGTCTCTGCCTGGTGTTGTGGGTGACGCAGCTGTTGCCGCTGGCCGTAACCTCGATTCTGGGCATGGCCCTGCTGCCGATGCTCGGTGTACTGCCGGCCGGCGAGATTTACGCCATGTTCGGTAATCAGGCTGTCTTCTTCATTCTCGGCGCTTTCATTCTGGCGGCCGGAATCATGAAGTCGGGTCTCTCCGAGCATCTTGCGCTGGCGGTGTTCCGTCGCTTTGGCAACAGTCCGCGCCAACTGCTTCTGGCGATGCTGTTGCTGCCGGCCGTGATGGCCTGTTTCATGCCTGAGCATGCCGTGGCAGCCGTGCTGCTGCCATTGGTCTGGGCCATCGTGCGTGGTCTCGACCTGCCGAAAGGACATCGGTTTGGCGCATCGCTTTTTCTGGCTCTGGCCTGGGGGGCGATTATCGGTGGCGTCATGACACTGCTGGGCGGTGCGCGCGGTCCCCTGGCGATGGCGATTGTCGAAGAGACGACCGGTAGCGGTTTCTCCTTTGTGGAGTGGACGCTGGCGGCGGCGCCCATGGTGCTGGGAATGCTGGCTGTTGCAGCCACGATTTTGCTGGTGACGACGCCGGCCAACAGTGTCGATATGGCCGGTGCTCGCGAGCGTATTGCTGCACGGCAACTGGAGCTGGGGCAGCTGACCATTGCCGGACGCATGATGGCGCTCTTGATGCTGGTGACGATGGTGGCGTGGATTTTCCTGGGTGAGGCGGCGGGTCTGGCTGCCATTGCTCTGCTGGCCGTGGTGGCGATATTCGCGCTGCGTATTGTGGCCTGGCGCGATATCCAGTCGCATGTCGATTGGGGCGTGGTACTGATGTACGGCGGGGCCATTGCCGTGGCCAAGGCACTGGAGAAAAGCGGGGCTGCTGCATGGCTGGCCACCAGCTTCTGGCCGGAAGCGGCCACTGGCTGGTTGCTGTTGATCGGGCTGGCGGTGTTGACGCTGCTGCTGACTGAGTCGATCAGCAACACGGCGGCCGTGGCCATTATCCTGCCGATTGCGCTGGCCATGGCCGGAACCGGCCATGTCGATCCGGTACTGGTTGCGCTTGGGGTCGGCATCGTCTCCGGCTTCGCTTTTATGCTGCCGATGGGTACGCCGGCCAATGCCATGGTCTTCGGTACCGGCTACGTGACGCTGGGCCGCATGATCCGTCTCGGCATGATATTGATGGCCTCGGCCATCCTGCTGTTTACGATGGTCACCCGCTGGTGGTGGCCGCATCTGAATATTGGAGCTGTCTGGTGAAAGAGCTGATTGATGAGGCCCTGGCCCTGCTGGGTAAGGCCAGGGAAAAGCACGGTGATAAGCTGGTCTACCCCTCAAGTATGGCTGCGGAAGGGTCGGTGCTGATCGACCTGATCGCCCGTCATAATCTTGGTATCCCGGTCTTGACGCTTGATACAGGGCGTCTGCCGCAGGCGACCTACGACGTGATCGAGGCGGTCGAAGAGCGTTACGGCATCAAGGTGAAGGTAGTCTTTCCCGACTGTCGCGAGGTCGAGGAGATGGTTCGCGAGCAGGGAGTCAATCTCTTCTACCGTTCGCCGGAGAATCGCAAACGCTGCTGTGAGGTGCGCAAGGTGCGTCCGCTGCGCCGGGCTCTGGAAGGGATGGAGGCATGGATCACTGGCCGGCGACGCGATCAGGCCAAAAATCGTTCCGAGATCGCCGAGGTCGAGGAAGATCCGGTTTACGGGCTGGTGAAATATAATCCGCTACGTCACTGGACTGAATCCGATGTGCGGGCCTATATCCGCGAATTCGATGTGCCTTACAATGTCCTGCACGATCAGCATTTTGTCTCGATCGGCTGTGAGCCATGCACCCGTGCCATTGCCGTCGGAGAGGATCCGCGTGCCGGACGCTGGTGGTGGGAGAACGAGGAGACGCTGGCCGAGTGCGGCCTGCACGTGATGTCGATCGACAGCGGGCGCGGCGAAGGCGAGCAGGGCGAAGGCATCTGATAGTGCCCCGGAGCTTAAACGAGGTAAATGTATGACTGGAGAACACAAAAAGGTATCGATCGTCTGTTTCAGTGGCGATTTTGACAAGGTGCTGGCAGCCTTTACCATCGCCACCGGTGCAGCGGCGACCAACCGGGAAGTGACCATCTTCTTCACCTTCTTTGGCCTGAACGTGCTGAAAAAGAAGCAGGGGCGCGCCTGGATTGGCAAGAATCTGCTCACCCGCCTCTTCAACTTTCTGATGGGCGGGCGCAATAACCTGCCGCTCAGCCGCCTGAACTTCATGGGGGCAAGCCCGAAGCTGATGACCGGTATGATGAAGGCCTGCAATGTGGCGACGCTGCCGGAGCTGATCGAGGCGGCCAACGCCCTGGGCGTGCGCCTGGTCGCCTGCGAGATGGCCATGCATGTGCTGGGTATCGATCGGGATGACCTGGTCGACGAGGTGGAGGATGTGGCCGGTGTGGCAACTTTTCTCAACGAGTCGGAAGACGCGCACATTATTTTTATTTGATTGGAGTCATCCATGTCGCACTTTATCGACATCACCAAGGAACACTGTCCGATGACCTTCGTGAAGGTGAAGCTGGCGCTGGCCAAGATCGATGCCGGCGAAGAGCTCGATGTGCTGCTCAAGGAGGGGGAGCCGTTGCAGAACGTACCGCGCTCGGCCGAGGAGCAGGGATTTACCGTCTTCGGCATCGAGGAGCAGGGCGACGGCAACTACATGGTGAAGATTCGCAAGTGACCTTATTGAGAGCTGAAAGAAATGCATCCCTGCATTTTTTCAGTATGCAAGCGCAAACGTACGATTTTGCCCTTGCTCACAAAATCAACGACCGACGTCATTGATTTTGGCAGGCCATCCATGGTCTGCATGGATTTTCCGGAATTGGAGAATCTTTCTTAGGAACGGAGGAAGGAATGTCCGAACATAAACTGACGCAGCTGAAAGCACTGGAGGCGGAGTCGATCCACATCATCCGTGAGGTGGTGGCCGAGTTTCGCAACCCGGTGATGCTCTACTCGATCGGCAAGGATTCGAGTGTGATGCTGCATCTGGCACGCAAGGCCTTTTATCCGGCCCCGCTGCCGTTTCCGCTGCTGCATGTCGACACCGGATACAAGTTCAAGGAGATGTACGAGTTCCGCGACTGGTATGCCAAAGAGGTTGGTGCGGAGCTGATCGTGCATCGCAACGAGGAGGCGATCGCGCGCGGTATGAACCCGAAGGATTTCGGTGTCGCCCGCTGCTGCGGTGCCCTGAAAACCCAGGGGCTTCTGGAAGCGCTGGAGGAGGGCGGTTACGACGCAGCCTTCGGCGGTGCCCGCCGTGACGAAGAGCGCTCGCGTGCCAAGGAGCGCGTCTTCTCGATGCGTGACGAGTTCGGCCAGTGGGATCCGAAGAACCAGCGTCCGGAACTGTGGAATATCTACAACGGTCGCATCCATGAGGGTGAATCCGTACGTGTCTTCCCGCTCTCCAACTGGACCGAGATGGATATCTGGCTCTACATCCGCGAGGAGAATATCCCCATCGTGCCGCTCTACTATGCCAAGGAGCGCATGATGGTGGAGCGTGGGCCGCTGCTGATTCCGGCCGAGGATGGCGCCATGCTGAATGAGGGTGAGGAGCCGGTATCGGTGATGAGCCGTTTCCGCACGCTGGGCTGTAGCCCCTGTACCGGTGCGGTACGCTCTTCTGCCACGACGATCGATGAAGTGGTGGCCGAAGCTGCGGCGGCCCGTCGGTCGGAGCGCGAGACGCGCATTATCGACCATGGCTCCAACAGCATGGAAGACAAGAAGAAAGAAGGGTATTTTTAAACATACGGCAAAGGCCTTCCATGGCCTTTGCCTTGGCCGGCAGCAGAAAACGCGGTTTCCTGCTGCCTTACGAACCGGCGGAGCCGGTTCGCCACCCCTCCTGGGTGGGCAGGGGAGGCTTGTTGGATACGCCGAGGGCCTTCTGCAGCCTCACGAACCGGCAGGGCCGGTTCGCCGCCCCTCCATGGGCGGGCAGGGGATTTTGCTAAAAACGCTGAAGACCGTTCCGGGTGGAAGGGGAGCTTTGGAAAAGGTTTTGGAGATAGGTGATGACGGATTTTAATTTCAAGCTGGGTGAAGAGATCGAGCTGCTGCGGCTGGTGACGGTGGGCAGCGTGGACGATGGCAAGTCGACCCTGATCGGGCGTCTGCTGGTCGATACCAAGGGCGCTTTCGAGGACCAGCTGCTGGCCGTGCGCAAAAAGAAGGGCGAGGAGAGTGTTGCCTCGGCCTCCGAGATCGATCTGGCCATGCTGACCGACGGTCTGGCGGCCGAGCGCGAGCAGGGCATCACCATCGATGTCGCCTACCGCTACTTCGCCACGCCGAAGCGCAAGTTCATCATGGCCGACTGCCCCGGACATGAGCAGTACACCCGCAACATGGTGACCGGCTCATCGACAGCCAGTGCCGCCATTATCCTGGTCGATGCCCGCAACGGCATCCTGACCCAGACCCGGCGCCATACCCATATCCTCGGTCTGCTCGGTATCCCGCACCTGATCGTGGCGATCAACAAGATGGATCTGGTCGATTTCGATCAGGCCACCTTCGAGGGCATCAAGGCGGAGCTGGAAGGCTTCTGCGCCAGGCAGGGGATTAATGACCTGCACTGCGTACCGATTTCGGCCCTCAATGGCGATATGGTGGCCGTGCGCGGCGATAACATGCCGTGGTACGAGGGCGAGACGCTGCTGGAGACGCTCGAGTCGCTGGATGTAAACAACAACGTCGATCAGCTGCCGTTCCGATTCCCGGTGCAGCTGGTCAACCGGCCGCAGACGGCCGAACTGCCCGACTATCGCGGTTTCATGGGTACCATTGTCTCCGGTACCGTCAAGGTGGGCGATGAGATCACCGTGCTGCCGTCCGGCCTGAAGTCGACTGTGAAAGAGATCGTCACCTTCGACGGCAACCTCGACGAGGCCTTCGCGCCGCAGAGCGTGACCCTGACCCTGAACGACAACATCGACATCTCGCGTGGCGATATGCTGGTGCATTCCGATGCGCTGCCCACCGATGAGCGTGAGTTCGAGGCCAATGTCTGCTGGATTGGTGAGGAGCCGCTCAAGGAGCGCGGCAAGTACCTGATCAAGCTGGGTACCAATACCGTCAAGGCCATCGTCAGCGAGATCGTGTCGCATACCGACATCAATACACTGGATAAGGACAGCGAGGCTACCGAACTGGCCATGAACGACATTGGCCGGGTGCGTCTGAAGCTGCAGCGGCCGCTGAACTACGATAACTATGCCGAGAACCACGCCACCGGAAGCTTCGTTTTTATCGACAGCTTCAGCAATAACACGGTCGGTGCCGGTATGATCGCAGGCTGAGGATTGTAGCCTTCTGCCAAAGAAAAAAGGCGGCCGGATGGCCGCCTTTTTTTGTCCCCCTGAGGAAGGGTCAGACCAGTTGGCTGATGTGCTGCTGTTTTTCGATCATCTCCAGCAGTTTGTCCTCGGCCACCTTCGTATAATCCTTGTCGACCCGGGCGACGACCAGGCTGTTGACGTTCGGATTCATGTACTTGTTCAGCATGCCGTGAAACTGCGGCGGGGCGACCAGCGCCAGGCGGCTGTAGCGGTTTTTCTTGCGTTCGCAATCGAGGTGTTCGGCCAGCTCGTGGGCGAAGCGCTCGATCTCATGCTCTTTCGGATCGGTGGAGTCGGCGTAGGAGCCGTGGGCAACGCCCGAGTTGTGGCTCAGGTACTGCTCCGGTCGGTCCGAGGCGATTTCGCCGCTCTTCTGACGGCTTTCCGGGTGCGTGTATTCATTGATCAGGTCGATCTTCTTGCCTTTCAGATTGAACAGGCGTGCGTGACTGCCGTTGGCAACCAGTACCCAGTTGTTTCCCATATGCATTGCCCCCTTCAGTTTGGAATGCGGTAACAACCAGTATAGATGCGATGGGGCAGGTCGCCAAAGAGGCCGGCAACTTTGGTGTGTCGGCAAAGCCTGCTAATAATGGAGGGGCATGCATATTCCCGCACGGGCCGATGTCGCGGCATGCACGGCAGTTGCCTGTGCAGCAGGAGATTGTCATGACCGGCAAG
>CAZCZU010000053.1:0-14627 GCA_964503475.1 uncultured Zetaproteobacteria bacterium | reverse complement strand
TCCTCGCAGGCGATTGAACATATTCTCAACGAGTTTATTCAAACCATGACCGAGTCGGTCAAGGTGACCTATGGCCGCATTTTGCGGCTGCAGCACGAAGATCGTTATCTGCAACTGGCAGCTTCCCACCCTGCGCGTGAATTATCATCCGAATCACGGCGCGAGGGCTGCGATGGCGGAGAGTGTCCGCTTCTTTTCAACCTGCTGCAGTACGAGGAGTCGCAGGCACTGCGTTTGGGGAGCCCGATGTCTGAGGCGGAGCGGGAGCTGCTCTTTTTCAATGGAACCCAATGGGTACTTTGTCTGCCGATTGTCTATCAGGGGCAGCGACTGGGTATGGTACTGCTTAATGAAGAGCGGGCCGAAGAGCGGGAACCGATCACCGATCAGAAGCTGCACTACGCCAGAGCCATGACCCATGAACTGGCTGCCATTATCGCCAATGCCCGCCTGAACGAGCATCTGACGCAGCAGATCGAGGAGGCGGTCTTTGCCATGGCCGAGGTGGTGGATAAGAAGTCGCCATGGACGGCGAGCCATGCCCAGCGTGTGGCCGAGTATGCTCGGGCCATTGGCGAGGAGATGCAGCTGAGCAGTGAAGAGCAGCAGGGGCTTTATCGGGCCGGGCTTTTGCACGATATCGGTAAAATCGGGACGCCGGGGGCCATCCTCAACAAAGAGGGAAGCCTGGCCCCTGAAGAGTACGAGCAGCTTAAGCGGCACTCTGCCGATGGTGCCGATATTCTGATGCGCATGCGCGGTTTTGCCCCATTGATTCCGGCAGTGAAATACCATCACGAACAATATGACGGGTCGGGTTATCCGGAGGGGCTGAAGAGCGGGGCGATTCCCCTGAGTGCCCGAATCATGGGTGTGGCCGATGCCTTCGATGCCATGACTTCCGATCGCCCTTACCGGCAAGGCATGAGTATTGATGAGGCATGGGCCCAGTTGCAGGTCGGAGCCGGCAGCCAGTTTGATCCGGGAGTCGTGACGGCATTCCGGCGCGTGCTGGAAAAACATGATGGCGATCGACTGTGACACGGCGAGGGGTAGCTTGGGATGAGGTGCTGCGTGGTCTATAAATAGCGGGATGGGCAGATTTCTCCGATCGGTTCTTGCGAGTGGCTTCGTTTGCAGTAATCGTTACATTCACATCGATGTTGGTTCAGGGAGGCAGATGATGACGAAAAGAAGTATGGGTTTGTTCTGGCAGGGATGCGTCGTCGCGCTGCTGCTGCCCCTGAGCGCATCGGCGCATCCGTTTCACGGTGGTGCAACACCGGGCCTGAGTGCCGGCTTCCTGCACCCCTTCAGCGGTCTGGATCATCTGCTGGCCATGCTTGCCGTCGGTGTCTGGGCGGCACGGGCCGGCGGAGCATGGCAGTGGCGTGTGCCGGCACTCTTTCTGGCGGCGGCCGGGGCCGGGTGTCTGTTGCCGGGCCTGTTGATGGTGTCGCTGCCGGTGTCGACCGAGGCCGGCATCGCTGCCTCACTGCTCTTTCTTGGCCTGCTGATCGCACTTGAGGTGCGTACTCATGCCGCTATCGCGGCCGGGCTGGTGGCCCTGTTCGGTGCCTTCCACGGCCTGGCACATGGCATCGAGATGCCTGCCGGTGCCTCGCCGTTCCTTTTTCTCACCGGGTTTCTGGCCGCGACGGCCCTGCTGCATGGTGCCGGCCTGATGCTCGGGCGTGTCGCCGATGCCTCCCGCTGGTTGCGGGCCGGCGGTGCCGGCATTGCCGTGGCCGGCCTGGTCTTGATGGTTCTTCCGGCTTAATTGACCATGCAAGTGATGCTGCCCGCCGACCTCGATCGCCTGCTGCAGCAGCTGGCGGCAGAGGGCTATCGCCTGGTCGGACCGCACGCGACCGGTGACGGGGTGCAACTGGGAGAGATCGATGGCGTGGCCGACCTGCCTCTGGGCTGGCGAGCTTCGGTCGAGCCGGCATCGGTGCGCTGGCGACAGGAGGCGGGCGCGGGCTTTTTCGGCTACTTCTCACTGCTCGATGGCTGGAAACAGTTCGTCTTCCCCTCATCCGAGCGCCTGTGGAGCCTGGGCGAAGACGGGCCCGAGCCCGTGCTTCACGATGGCAAGCCCCTGGCCATGATCGGCATGCGTGCCTGCGATATTGCCGGATTGCAGGTGCTGGATCGCACCTTTATGGGGGAGGACAATGTCGATGCCCATTACCTGGCCCGCCGCAAGGATGCCTTTCTGATCGCGGTCGAATGCGCTGAAGCCGCATCCACCTGTTTCTGCGCCGGTATGCAGAGCGGTCCCGACGTGAAGCAGGGGGCCGATATCGTACTGTTCGAGATCTTTGATGCCGCCGGGCACCGTTTTCTGGCCCGTGCCGACAGCCGGCGTGGCCGGGAGATGCTGGCTGCGCTCGCGTTGGCCGCTGCATCACACGATGATGAGCGGCATGCGGCCGATACCCTGGCGGCGGTGGCGCGTGATGCCGCCTGGGAGGCTGCTGCTGATGTGCCGCAGCAGGCCGAGCCTGCCCACTACAGCGAGGCGCATTGGCAGAAGGTGGCGGATCGCTGCCTCTCCTGCACCAACTGCACCATGGTCTGCCCCACCTGCTTCTGCTTCGATTCGACGCCGGTCGGCGGTGTCGCTTCGGGTGCGGCGGGAGCGGAGCGGCGTTGGTCCTCCTGCTTCGATTGCCAGCACTCCTATATCCACGGCGGCGTGGTGCGCGATTCAATCAGCAGCCGTTATCGCCAGTGGCTGATGCACAAGCTGGTCACCTGGAACGAGCAGTTCGGCAGCAGCGGCTGTGTCGGCTGCGGCCGCTGCATTTCGGCCTGTCCGGCCGCCATCGATATACGCCGCGAGGCCGAGCAACTGTTCGCGAAACCACACGAGGAGGGGAGCCATGGAGAGTCTTAGGGGGATTCTGGCCGCACACCCGTTCTGCGGCGGCCTGGACGACAACTACATCGACCTGCTCACCGGTTGTGCCAAAAATGTGCGCTTTGACGCGGATGAGATGATCTTCCGCGAGGGGGATGATGCGGCCTGGTTCTACCTGATCCGCGAGGGTTCGGTGGCGCTCGATATCGTGGCGCGCAGCCATGAGCCGATCACCCTGCAGACCCTCTCCGAGGGCGATGTGCTCGGTGTCTCCTGGCTGACACCGCCCTACCGCTGGCTTTTCGATGGCCGTGCCCGCACCGCGGTGCGGGCCATTGCCCTGGATGCCCGCTGCCTGCGCGGCAAGTGCGAGGCCGACCATGACCTCGGCTACCATTTGATGCGTCACGTTTCGGAGCTGCTGGTACGCCGGCTACAGGCGGCGCGCATGCAGTTGATGGATCTCTACAGGATTCCCGGTGTCGACTGATACGCTGACCCCGAAGCCGGTGCGTGTGCTGCGCTGCCGTCAGGAGACGGCGGACACGGCCACACTATGGCTGGAGCGAGGGAGCTTCACCGGTGCGCCGGGGCAGTTCAACATGCTCTCGCTGCCCGGCGTCGGCGAGGTGCCGATCTCGCTCAGCGGCCTGGATGAGGAGGGTATGCTGATGCATACCGTACGCTCGGTCGGTGCTGTGAGCCGGGGGCTGGCTGCGTTGAAGGAGAACGCTACGGTCGGGGTGCGTGGCCCCTTCGGTCGCGGCTGGCCGCTGGATGCAGCCAGAGGAAAGGATGTGATCATCATCGGCGGTGGCCTCGGTGTGGCGCCGGTGCGCCCCTTGTGGCGGGCGGTGATGGCCGAGCGGGCTGCCTTCGGGCGCGTCAACCTGCTGATCGGGGCACGCAACCCGGCCGAGCTGCTCTATCCCGATGAGTTGCAGCAGATGCGTTCGCATCTCGACCTGATGGTCGAGGTGACGGTCGATCGCGCCAAACCGGGCTGGTTCGGCCATGTCGGTGTGGTCACCGAGATCATGCGCTTTGCCGATTACGATCCGGCCAATACGGTCGCCTTTCTTTGCGGCCCCGAGATCATGATGCGATTCTGCGTGCGCGAGCTGCTGCATGCCGGGGTCAGCGAGGCGGATGTGCAGGTATCGATGGAGCGCAACATGCACTGCGCCGTCGGCCGTTGCGGTCACTGCCAGCTGGGGCCGAAATTCGTCTGCAAGGATGGCCCGGTCTTCTCGCACGCCGAGATCGGCCCGTGGCTCTCCGTGGCGGGGGTGTAGCGATGAGTGAACGCCTGAAACTGGCGGTGTGGAAGTTCTCCTCCTGCGATGGCTGCCAGCTCACCCTGCTCGATCTGGATGAGAAGCTGGTGGCCCTGCTGGGCGATATCGAGATCGCCTACTTCCCGGAGGCCTCGCGCCACTACGATCCGGGGCCGTATGATATCTCGCTGGTCGAGGGCTCGGTCAGCACCCCGCATGAAGCGGAATTGATTCTGAAGGTACGCCAGGAGTCGAAGCTGCTGATTACGATCGGTGCCTGCGCCACGGCCGGCGGCATCCAGGCGCTGCGCAACTTCGGCAGTGTCGATGCCTTTGCCGCCGCTGTTTACCCGAGCCCCGAATTTCTCAATACGCTGCCGGAGTGCCGTCCGGCCTCGCACTATGTGAAGGTGGACCACGAGCTGCACGGCTGCCCGATCAGCCCCGTGCAGCTGCTGGAGGCGATCGAGGCGCTGCTGGCGGGTCGTCGCCCGCAGCTGCCGCAGCACAGTGTCTGCACCGAGTGCAAGCGCAAGCATCAGGCCTGCGTGCTGGTCGAGCACGGCACGCCGTGCCTGGGGCCGGTGACGCTGGCCGGCTGCAACGCCCTCTGCCCCGGTGTGAAGCGCGGCTGCTACGGTTGCTTCGGGCCAATGCCGGGGGCCAATTACGCTTCGCACGCCGAGGTGCTGGGGCGCCTCGGGGTGGATGGCGAGCGCTGGGAGCGGCTGCTCTCCACCTTCAATGTGCAGGCCTTCAGGGATGAAGAGGAGAAGAGTCGATGAGCAAACGGCGCACCATCAAGGTCGATTACCTGGCCCGGGTCGAGGGTGAGGGGGCGATGTGGATCGATATCCAGGATGGCAAGGTGGCCGATGTGAAGCTGAAGATTTACGAGCCGCCGCGTTTCTTCGAGGGCTTCATGGTCGGACGCGAGTATCGCGAGGCGCCCGATATCACGGCCCGCATCTGCGGCATCTGCCCGGTGGCCTACCAGATGAGCTCCAGTGCGGCCATGGAGGATGCGCTGAATCTTACCGTGAATGACACGGTACGCCGGCTGCGCCGCCTGCTCTATTGCGGGGAGTGGATCCAGAGTCATGCCCTGCATGTCTACTTCCTGCATGCGCCCGATTTCCTCGGCCTGCAGAGTTCGGTGGAGCTGGCCGCATCCGATCCCGCGCGCCTGCAGATGGGTATGCGCATGAAGGGGCTGGGCAACGAGCTGATGACCGCTGTGGGCGGACGCGCCGTGCATCCGGTCAATGTGCGCGTCGGCGGTTTCTACAGCAATCCGGCCAACGAGGCGCTGCAGGCGCTGCTGCCGAAGCTGGAGCAGGCAAAGGCGGATGCCATCGATACGGTGCGCTGGGTGGCCGGCTTTGATTTCCCCGCGTTTGAGCAGGACTACGAGTTGGTGGCGCTCGATCATCCCGACAGCTATGCCATTGAAGCGGGCACACGCATCCACTCCAACCGTGGCCTCGATATTCCTGTCGCGGCGTATGAGAACCACTTCGAGGAGTTCCAGGAGCCGCACTCGCATGCCCTGCACGCGCGCCATATAGGGCATGGCAGCTATATGACCGGTCCGCTGGCCCGCTTCGCACTCAATTTCGACAAGCTTTCACCCGCCTGCCGCGAACTGGCCGCGGAGGTCGGGGTGACGGGCGAGGTACGCAACCCCTTCAAGAGCATCGTTATCCGTTCCATTGAGTTGCTCTACTGTGTCGAGGAGGCGATTCGCCTGATCGAGGGTTACGATGCCGCCGGTCCGTCGTTCGTCGAGGGGGAGGCTGCGGCCGGCAGCGGTTGTGCCTGCACCGAGGCGCCGCGCGGCATCCTCTACCATCGCTATGAGCTGGATGATGCGGGCATGATCCGGAAGGCCAAGATTGTGCCGCCCACCTCGCAGAACCAGGGCCAGATCGAGGCCGATCTCAGACTGTTCACGGAACAGCACGTGGCCCTGGATGACGAGCGGTTGCAGTGGCACTGCGAGCAGGCGATCCGCAACTACGACCCCTGCATCTCCTGTGCCACCCATTTCCTGAAGCTGCATGTGAACCGCCGATGAGTATCCGCATTCTGGCGGTCGGTTCGCCCATGCGCGGCGACGATACGGCAGGGCTGGTGCTGGCCGAACGCCTCAGCGACGCCCGGCCGGAAGGCTGTCTGCTCACCACCATGCCGGCCGATGCCCTGGCCATGATCGAGCAGTTCGCGGGTGATCCGGTGGTGATTATCGATGCCTTCGAGGCGGGGCCGGATGATCCGCCGGTGTTGAAGCTGGACCTGCTGACGGAAGAGCTGCCCGAGGAGATGAGCTACTCCAGCCACGGGTTGGGGGTGGCCCAGGCCGTGGCCATGGCGCGTAGCATGGGGATGCTGCCGCCGCACCTGACCCTGATCGGCATCGCCGGTTACCGCTTTGGTATGGGCGATGAGCCCAGTGACGGGTTTGATGAGCGCCTGGCGGAAGCGGAGGCACTGCTGGATGAGGAGCTGGCATTGCTTCGCGAAAAGAGTGCGGCATGATCGAGGGATACGAGGAGATGGCTGATGCATGAGAAACACCTGATGGACAAACTGGTGCAGAAGGCGGCTGCCGTCTGTGCCGAGAACGGTGCCGTGCGCGTCACCCGCCTGCATGTTTATCTGGGGGCGCTGAGCCATTTCACACCGGAACATTTTCAGGAGCATCTCGATGAGGATGCCAAAGGCACGGTGCTCGACGGTGCCGAGCTGCAGGTAACCATGGGTGAGGATGTGAACGATCCGCGGGCGGCGGATGTCGTTCTGCTCGATCTGGAGGTCGAGGATGCCCCGGCAACGGCTGCGGATTCGCGTTGAAGGCGCGGTCCAGGGGGTAGGCTTCCGCCCCTTTCTCTACCGCCAGGCGGTGGCGCGTGGCGTTGATGGCTGGGTGTACAATGATGGCGGCGGGGTCACGGCCGAACTGGAGGGCGAAGGGACGCAGCTGGAAGCACTGATCGCCGCCCTGCGCCATGAGGCTCCGGCCGGTTCCATGATCGGCAGAATCGGACGCGAAGCGCTGCCCGTGCAGCAAGAGCGCGGTTTTGTCATTCGCGAGAGCAGCGACCTTTGCCATGGCCATGCCCTGATTCCCGACACGGCCCTGTGCGCGAGCTGCATCAGGGAGCTCAATGATCCGGCCGATCGTCGCCACCGTTATCCTTTTATCACCTGCAACAGCTGTGGTCCGCGCCTCTCCATGCTGACCAGAGGCCCCTTTGATCGTGCCAATACCAGCATGCGTCGCTTTGGCATGTGTCCGGAGTGCCAAGGCGAATACGAAGATGCCGGCGATCGCCGTTTCCATGCCCAGGGCATCTCCTGTCCTGCCTGCGGTCCGCGCCTGTGGGGCGTGGATGCCGGAGGCATGGAGCTCCACGATACCGATGAAGCCGTGATGAGAGCTGTTGAGCGGTTGAAGGGGGGCGAGATCGTGGCTGTCAAAGGGGTGGGCGGTTTTCATCTGCTCTGCCGCGCCGACGATACCTCGGCCATTGCCAGGCTTCGGACGCGCAAGCGGCGTCCCGGTAAGCCCCTGGCCGTCATGTTCGCCAGTGTCGCTGCCATTCGTCGCCACTGTCACGTCACCCGGGTGGAGTCGACCCTGTTGCAGAGTGCAACCGCACCGATCGTGCTGCTGGAGCGCCGCGAGGCGTCGAGTTTGCCCGAATCCCTGGCCCCGGGGCTGAATACGCTGGGGGCCATGCTCCCCTACACGCCGCTGCACAGCCTGCTCATCGAAGGTGTCGGCACACCGCTGGTGGCGACGAGCGGCAATCTGAGCGGTGCACCGATCTGCCACCACAACCGCCAGGCCTATGCGCAGCTTTTCGATATCGCCGATTGCCTGCTGTTGCACGATCGCGCCATTGTCCGCCCGCTGGAGGACAGCGTGGTCCGCGTGGTGCTGGGAGCGCCCCTGTGGCTGCGGCTGGGGCGCGGCCGCCTGCCACTGACCCTGGCGGCGGAAGCGGTGCAGCAGCCGGTACTGGCCATGGGCGGGCATATGAAGGCATCGCTGGCCATCGGCCAGGGCGGGCATGTTCATGTCGGCCCACTGATCGCCGAGGGGCTCGACGGGGTGGCCAGCCGCTATCGCTACCGTAAGGAGCTGCGTTCGATGTCGCGCCTGTTCGATATCGCCCCCGAGCGGCTGGCCTGCGATGCCCATCCCGACTGGGCCTCGGCGCGTGAGGCGGAGCGGCGGGGATTGCCTGTGACGAAGATCCAGCATCACCACGCCCATGTACGGGCAGTGATGGGCGAGCATGGGCTCACGGGTCCCTTGCTGGGCTTTGCCTGGGATGGCACCGGCTGGGGCGAGGGTGATGAGATACGCGGCAGCGAGTGTCTGCGGGTCGATGCGGCCGGATATGCCCGGCTTGCCACGCTGCGCCCGTTTTCGCTGCCGGGCGGCGAGGCGGCGATGCGCAGGCCCGCGCGCCTGGCACTGGGCCTGCTGCATGCCGTGCGCGGCGATGCGGTATTCGATGATGAGGAGCTGCATGCCTGGCTCGACTTGGCCCCGTCGGAGCTGGCGCTGCTGCGGCCGCTGCTGGAGGGGGGAATGGGCACAGCCGACTGCAGCAGCATGGGGCGGCTGTTCGATGCCGTTGCCGCCCTGCTGGGCTATGGCCTGCATCCCACCTATGAAGGGGAGGCGGCCATGCGTCTGGAAGCCATGGTCGATCCTGCTATGCTGGAACGCGTGAAGCCGTACCCCTTCGAATTGAACAGAGGCGAACCCCTGCAGATCGACTGGCGCCTGATGCTGGCAGCGATCAAGCAGGCCCGTCGTCGGGGCATCGCCGGTCGTATCGTTGCGGCCCGTTTCCACAAGACGCTGGCGGCCATGGCCGTGGCCGTGGCCCGTCGCGCCGGCCTGAACGATGTCGTGCTCTCCGGAGGCTGTTTCCAGAATGCCCACCTGCTTGCCGAGACCACCCGACAGCTGCGTGCAGCCGGATTCACCGTTTACCGGCCGCGCCGGCTGCCGCCCAACGACGGAGCACTGGCCGTCGGGCAGCTGTTTGCCATGCGCGATACGGCTACGGGGGGACGCTGATGTGTCTGGCCGTACCGGGCGAGGTGGTCGCCATCGATGAGACGGATGCCCTGATGCGCAACGGCCGGGTACGTTTCGGTGCCGTGGAACGCGCCGTGCAGCTGGCCCTGGTGCCGGAGGCCGGTATTGGCGATTTCGTGCTGGTGCATGCGGGCTTCGCCATCGGCACGGTCCATCGAGAAGAGGCGGAAGCGATCCTGCGTGAACTCGACAGTCTGGAGGAGGAGGCGTGAGCGCAGCCAACGCTCCTTTCCGCGATGCCGGCCGGGTTACGGCGCTGGCGCAGGCGATTCGCAGGGAGGCGACGCGCCCCTGGGCCATCATGGAGGTGTGCGGCGGCCAGACGCATGCCATCGTGCGCCATCGTCTCGATGCGCTGCTGCCGGACGGGGTGCGCCTGATCCATGGCCCCGGCTGTCCGGTCTGTGTCACCCCGCAAGGCATGATCGATCGTGCCATCGAGATGGCACAGAGGCCGGATGTCATGCTGCTCAGCTTCGGCGACATGCTGCGCGTGCCCGGCAGCGCCATCAGCCTGGCCGAGGCGCGTGGGCAGGGGGCGGATGTGCGCATCATCTACAGCCCGGCCGATGCGGTGCGGCTGGCGGTGGAGAATCCTGAACGTGAGGTGGTGCTCTTTGCCGTCGGCTTCGAGACCACGGCCCCCACCTTTGCCTGGGTGCTGCAGGCGGCCAGGGCGCAGCAGATTGCCAATCTCTCCATGCTCTGCGCGCTGGTGCGCGTGCCGCCGGCCATGCGCGCCATTCTTGATGATCCCGATTGCCGGGTGCAGGGCTTTCTGGCGGCCGGCCATGTCTGCACCGTGCAGGGCTACCGCGAATACGAGGCGCTGGCGGCCGATTATCGGGTGCCGATCGCCGTCACCGGCTTCGAGCCGGTTGATATCATGGCCGGTATCCACGCCTGCGTACGCCAGCTGGAGGCGGGCAGACACGAGGTGGAGAATCTTTATGCCCGCATGGTGCAGCGCGATGGCAATCGCAGCGCCCGCGCCATGGTGGAGGCGGTGTTTGAGCCGTGCGATCGTGCCTGGCGGGGGCTGGGGCCGATCGCCGATGCCTCGCTCGCCATTCGTGATGCCTATGCCGCATGGGATGCCGAACAGCGTTTTGCCATGGATGACACAGTGAGGCCCGAATGCACGGCCTGCCGCAGTGCCGAGGTGATGTCCGGCAAGCTGCAGCCTGTCGACTGCCCGGCCTTTGGCCGTGAGTGTACCCCCGAGCAGCCGCTGGGTGCCCCGATGGTATCCTCGGAAGGGGCCTGTGCCGCCTACTACCAGTATCGCAGGCGTGCCGCATGAGCGAATGCCCGTTGCCTTCCGACAGCAGCGAGTGCGTGACCCTCGCCCATGGCGGCGGCGGGGTCGCGAGCCAGCGTCTTCTGGAACAGCTGTTCTACCCAGCCTTTGCCAACCCGCTGCTGGATCAGCGCCACGACGGAGCGATGTTCGATGTCGGGGAAGGGCGCCTTGCCTTCACCACCGATATGCATGTGATCCGGCCGCTCTTTTTCCCCGGTGGTGATATCGGTGCGCTCTCGGTGATCGGTACCCTCAACGACCTGGCCATGTGCGGGGCGGCCCCGCACAGCCTCTCGGCCAGCTTCGTGCTGGAGGAGGGGCTGCCGCTTGCGACACTGAGGCGGGTGATTGATTCGATGGCGGCAGCGAGCAAAGCGGCCGGGGCGGTGATTGCCACCGGCGATACCAAGGTGGTCGAACGCGGGGCTGCCGATGGCCTCTACATCAGTTGCAGCGGCATCGGTATCTGTCGGGTCGGGAGTGAGATTGGCCCGCACCGGATTGCGGTGGGGGATGTACTGCTTGTCTCCGGTGATATCGGCCGTCACGGCATGGCGGTGATGGCGGCGCGTGAGGCGTTTGCCATCGAGGGGCTTGAAAGCGATCTGGGATTGCTCTGGCCGCAGGTTGCAGCCCTGTTCGATGCCGGTATCGATATCCGCTGTCTGCGTGATCTGACGCGCGGTGGCCTGGCGGCGGCGGTGAGCGAGCTGGCTTCGACGGCCGGAGTCGGGGTACGCATCGACGAGACGGCCGTGCCGGTCGATGCCGGTGTGCAGAGTGCGGCCGAAATCCTGGGGCTGGAACCCATGCATCTGGCCTGCGAGGGGCGGATGCTGGCCGTGGTGCCGGAGCGTGAAGCCGAACGGACTCTTGAGGTGCTGCAGGATTTCGATACGGCTGCGGCACATATCGGCCGTTTCACCCGGCAGCAGGATCTGATTCTGGAGGGGGCCTATGGCGGCGAGCGCATGTTGGTGCTGCCGGCCGGAGAATTGTTACCGAGGATTTGTTAGGGAAGCGACTGGCGATGGCAGGCAGCCGCTTCTACACTGACAGACAGATTGATTGATTTAGAGCAACGGAGGGCATGATGGCTGAACAGGCAAAATACATTCGCTGGTTCGATGAGATGACGCTGGAGGATGTACCGCTGGTGGGCGGCAAGAATGCATCATTGGGCGAAATGTACCGCGAGCTGGCGCCCGTCGGTGTCATGGTGCCCAATGGCTTCGCCGTTACCGCCGAGGCCTACCGCGACATGCTCACGGCAGGCGATGCCTGGGAGAAGCTGCATGCCATCATGGATGATGTGGACAAGGCCGACGTGCGCGGCCTGGCCAAACGGGGGGCGGAGGCGCGTGACCTGATCTACGATTGCCCCATGCCGGCGGGGCTGGAGGCGGAGATTCGTGTCGCCTGGCGACAATTACGCGAGGAGTATGGTGATGACCTCAGTGTTGCCGTACGCAGCTCGGCCACGGCCGAGGATCTGCCCACCGCCAGCTTTGCCGGCCAGCAGGAGACCTACCTGAACGTCAGCGGCGAGGCCTCGCTGATCGATGCCTGCCGTCGCTGTTTCGCCTCCCTGTTTACCGACCGTGCCATCTCCTACCGTATCGATCAGGGCTTCGATCATTTCCAGGTCGCCCTCTCTATCGGGGTGATGAAGATGGTGCGCTCCGATCTCGCCTCCAGTGGCGTGATGTTCACGCTCGATACCGAGTCCGGTTTCCGTGATGTCGTCTTCATCACCGGCGCCTGGGGACTGGGCGAGAATGTGGTGCAGGGGCTGGTCGATCCGGACGAGTTCTATGTACACAAGCCCACCTTCCGCGAGGGGCACCGCGCCGTGTTGCGTCGCCAGATCGGCGAGAAGCAGGTGAAGATGGTCTACTCCAGCAGCAAGACCGGCGGCGCCTCCACCCGCAACCTGGCCACGCCCGAGGCGGAGCGGCGCAAATACTGCCTCAGTGATGAGGAGGTGCTGGAGCTGGCCGATTACGCCATCAAGATCGAGGATCACTACTCCAAACGCGCCGGTCAGGCGCGCCCGATGGATCTGGAGTGGGCCAAGGATGGCCTGGATGGGAAACTCTATCTGGTACAGGCGCGTCCGGAGACGGTCGCCTCGCAGAAGACCGCCACCATGCTTGAGGAGTACACCCTAAGGGAGAAGAGCGATGTGCTGGCCACCGGCCGCGCCGTCGGCGGCAAGATCGCGGCAGGCAAGGCACGCGTCATCACCGATGTGCACAACCTTTCCGATTTCAATCCCGGCGAGGTGCTGGTGGCCGATACCACCACCCCGGACTGGGAGCCGGTACTGAAGACGGCGGCAGCCGTGGTCACCAATCGGGGTGGGCGCACCTGCCACGCGGCCATCATCGCGCGTGAACTGGGTATCCCGGCCGTGGTCGGCGCCGAAGGGGCCACCGAGGCACTGCAGAGTGGAACCGAAGTGACGGTGAGCTGTGCCGAGGGCGATATCGGTCGCGTCTATGCCGGGCAACTGGAGTTCGATCTCGAGACTACCGATGTCTCGGGCATGGCTCGTCCGAAGACCAAGATCATGCTCAACCTGGGCAACCCGGAGCTCGCCTTCCATACGGCGCAATTGCCCAACGATGGCGTGGGCCTGGCGCGCATGGAGTTCATCATCAACGAGCACATCAAGGCGCACCCGATGGCGCTGCTGCATCCGGAGAAGCTGGAGAGTGCGGATGAGCGCAAGCAGATCGAGGCGCTGCTGCGCCACTACCCGGATGCCGAGACCTTCTTCGTGCAGAATCTCTCCGAAGGGGTGGGCACCATCGCCGCCGCCTTCTATCCGAAGCCGGTGATCGTGCGTATGTCCGATTTCAAGAGTAACGAGTACGCCAGCCTGCTGGGCGGCCGCGTCTTCGAGATGGACGAAGAGAATCCGATGATCGGCTTCCGCGGCGCTTCCCGCTATGCCCACCCGTCGTTTGCCGAAGCATTCCGGCTGGAGTGCCTGGCCATGAAGCGGGTGCGCGAGGAGATGGGGCTGACCAATATGCGCCTGATGATCCCGTTCTGCCGCCGGGTGGAGGAGGGCAAGAAGGTGCTGGAGGTGATGGCCTGGCATGGCCTGAAACGCGGCGACAACGGCCTGGAGATCTACGTCATGTGCGAGATCCCCAACAATGTCGTCTCCATCGATGCCTTTGCCGAGATCTTCGACGGCTTCTCGATCGGTTCCAACGACCTGACCCAGTTGGTACTGGGTGTGGATCGCGATTCCCAGATCGTGGCCCACGACTTCGACGAGCGCGATCCGGGTGTGCTGGAGATGATCAGGCAGGCCGTGGAAGGGGCGAAGCGCAACAAGCGCCACTCCGGTATCTGCGGCCAGGCACCTTCGGATTACCCCGAGATCGCCGAGTACCTCGTCGAGCTCGGTATCGACTCGATGAGCCTCAATCCCGACTCGGTACTCAAGACCACCCAGCGCATCCTGGAAGTGGAGAAACGACTGGGCCGCTGATGCCAATGGCTGGCGGCAAGGGAGATCGCTATGCGTGCATTGAAACTGCTACTGATAAGCCTGCTGGTATCTGGTTTTACCATCCTGCCTGCGCAGGCGGGGGAGAACGCGACCACCGATCAGGTCTTGGGTGAAAAGCTGTTGCGTCAGGTCTGGGTTGATATGAAAACGACGGACATGGCACACCTTGAAAAGAGCATGGCTCATGGCTTCCAGGCCGTGCACCAGTACGGCGCCAATGATCGTGCCCAGGAGTTGACCCTGATCAAGGGGCTGAAGCTTGGCCCCTACACGCTGAGCGACATCAGGATCACGAGAAACGGTCCGGTGATTGTCGCTACCTACTTCGTCTCCGTAGCAGAAACCATCAAAGGCGAACGCCTGCATAAAAAGCCGGCTCCCCGGCTCAGCGTGTTCGTAAAGGGCGATGACGGCTGGCAATGGATCGCCCATGCCAACCTCAAGCCTATGAAGTAAGACTCGAAAATGATAGTTAAGTGTATTTAGTAAACTAATGGGATGGTCCGCCCCGCACCTCTAACGGCATCGCA
>CAZCZU010000052.1:0-14926 GCA_964503475.1 uncultured Zetaproteobacteria bacterium | reverse complement strand
CTCCTTTCTCAGTTCTTGCC
Organism: uncultured Zetaproteobacteria bacterium; assembly: GCA_964503475.1. GTDB lineage: Bacteria > Pseudomonadota > Zetaproteobacteria > Mariprofundales > Mariprofundaceae > CAZCZU01. The sequence goes on along the minus strand of CAZCZU010000052.1, from coordinate 14,906 downwards.
GAGTTAAGCATTTACACAGTTGAATTTACAGTCTCCAATTATCTCTATGTCGGCCTGATCGCGTACGCAATTCCGAATGCCCGCATCATTCATATGGTGCGCGATCCTATGGCTACGTGCCTGTCGATGTATCAGCAGGATTTTGTCGAAAGCGTCCCATATGCATTCGACCTTGCTGAGATAGGCCGTCAATACACCCGCTACCGCAAGCTAATGCACCACTGGAAGCGAATCCTGCCAGGGGAAACTCTGATCGAAGCATCTTACGAAGCTCTGGTAACCAGCCCGGAACGGGAACTGCGCCGCCTAGTTGATGCCTGTGAGCTCGAATGGGATGAGCGCTGCCTCTCTGCACATCATGCTGATGGTGCAGTAGCTACCGCCAGTCTCCATCAGGTCCGAAAGCCTATCCATCAACGATCGGTGAAACGATGGCGCCACTACGAGAAGCTACTGGAACCTCTCAAAGACTATCTCAACTGACGTCACCGGCGCACCACTAAGCCTATGCTTATGACACAAAAAAGGGCGCCCGATTGGGCGCCCTTTGGATTGCTTAGTGCAGGAAGATTTTACTCTTCTGCTGCAGCCTCGTCAGCTTCCGGCTTGGCCTCTTCTTTCTTGGCCTCTGCCTTCTTCGGTGCAGCTTCCTTGGCCTCTGCCTTCGGCTCTTCAGCCGGAGCGGCTGCTACAGCCTGATCGACCAGCTCGATGATGGCCATCGGAGCCACATCGCCAACGCGGAAGCGGGTCTTGATCGTACGGGTATAACCACCATTGCGGGTAGCGAAAGCCGGAGCGATGTCGTTGAACAGACGATCAACGATATCACGACCAGCCTTATGGCTGAGCTTGCTCAGTGCCTGACGGCGGGAGTGCAGGTCGCCCTTCTTTCCCAGGGTGATCAGCTTCTCGACGTACGGACGTACAGCGCGAGCCTTGGCCTGCGTCGTCTCGATACGGCCGTGGGTCAGCAGTGCGGTCGCCAGGTTAGCCAGTACGGCGCGGCGGTGGCCGGTCGTCAGGCCCAGAGAGTTGCTGTGCTTACGATGTCTCATCGTGAAATACCTCTTCTATTACGCTTCGGCGGAGTCGGAGGAATCCTCCGGCGGCCAGTTGTCCAGTTTCATACCGAGACCCAGACCCATGCCTTCCAGCACTTCCTTGATCTCGTTCAGCGACTTGCGGCCGAAGTTCGGCGTACGCAGCATCTCCTGCTCGGTGCGCTGCACCAGATCGCCGACACGGAAAATGTCGTCGCTCTTCAGGCAGTTCATCGAACGGACCGACAGGTCGAGGTGATCGATCGGCTGGGAGAGGATATCCTCAATGCCGGCGTTCTCCTCTTCGGCTGCGCCCTCGGTCTCGAGAGCCTCAAAATCGGCAAATACAACCAGCTGATCCTGAATAATGCGGGCAGCCTGGCCGATCGCCTCTTCCGGCGAGACGGAACCGTTGGTGTCCACTTCCATGATCAGTTTGTCGTAGTTGGTCTTCTGGCTTACACGTGCATTCTCAACACGGGTGGCCACACGACGGATCGGCGAGTAGGAAGCATCCAGCAGCAGGAAGCCGACCGGGCGCTCCTCTTCGTTGCGCTCGTTAGCCGGATCGTAGCCACGACCCTTCTCAACAATCGCCTCGAAACGCAGGATCGCATCCTCGTTCAGGTGAGCCAGAACCAGCTCCGGGTTCAGGATGGTCACACCAGTCGGACAGTTCAGGTCGCCAGCGGTGACCACTGCCGGGCCCTTGACGTCCATCGTCACGGTGGTGGCAGAATCGCCATCCATCTTCAGGTCCAGTTCTTTCAGTGTCAGCATGATGTCCATGACATCTTCGCGTACACCCTTGATGGTGTCGAACTCGTGCATGACACCGTCGAACTTCACCGAGGTGATGGCGGAACCGGCCAGCGAAGAGAGCAGCATGCGTCGCAGGCTGTTACCGATCGTGGTGCCGTAACCGCGCTCGAGAGGCTCGAACACGATCTTGGCGGAGCGACCCGCAACAATCTCTTCAACCGTAATGGTACGCGGCTTAATCAGTTCCATACAGTCAACCTCAACCTTACTTGGAGTACAGCTCGACGATCAGCTGCTCGCGAATGTTCGGATCCAGCTGTTCGCGGACAGGCAGCTCGCGGAAGACACCCTGCAGGGTGGTCAGATCCATGTCGAGCCATTCCGGCAGACCACGCTGACCGGCAGCCTCAACAGCACCCTTCACACGCAGGTGCTCCTTGGCAGCGTCGACCAGAGCGATTCGCGCACCGACCTTCACGCGGAAGGAAGGGATGTTCGCGATACGACCGTCGACGGTGACCAGCTTATGGCGAACCAGCTGACGTGCCTCGGTGCGGGAAGCAGCCAGGCCCATGCGGTAGACCACGTTGTCCAGACGCGACTCCAGCAGGTGGAGAAGGTTCAGACCGGTCACACCCGGAATACGGTCGGCAACCTTGAAGTAGCGCAGGAACTGCTTCTCCTGCAGGCCATAGATACGCTTGACCTTCTGCTTCTCACGCAGCTGCATACCGTAGTCGGAGATCTTCTGACGACGGCTCTGGCCGTGCGCACCCGGCGGGTACGGACGACGCTCGATCGGGCACTTGTCAGAGTGACACTTGCTTCCTTTCAGGTACAGCTTCTCGCCTTCGCGACGGCAAAGACGACATTTGGCTTCGAGATAACGCGCCATTTCAATAAACTCCTGACTTAAACGCGGCGCCGTTTCGGAGGACGGCAGCCATTATGCGGGATGGGGGTAACGTCACGGATAGCGGTGACGTTCAGGCCGATTGCGGCAATCGCACGCAGAGCGGACTCACGACCGGAACCCGGACCCTTGATCAGGACGGATACGTTCTTCACGCCATGGTCCATCGCCTTGCGGGCAGCCTCTTCGGCAGCCACCTGGGCAGCAAACGGGGTGCTCTTTCGCGAACCACGGAAACCGGAACCACCGCTGGTCGCCCAGCTGATTGCGTTGCCGGACTCATCGGTGAACGTGATGATCGTGTTGTTAAAAGTCGCGCTGATATGAGCCACTGCGTTGGCAATGTTCTTACGTGCGCGCTTCTTAGCGGTCTTTGGTGCAGCCATGCTAAACCTCTACCTTACTTCTTCTTGCCGGCGACCGTGCGACGCGGACCCTTACGGGTACGTGCATTGGTCTTCGAGCTTTGACCACGGACCGGCAGGCCGCGGCGATGACGCAGACCACGGTAGCAGCCCAGGTCAGTCAGACGCTTGATGTTCATCGTTACTTCACGACGGAGGTCACCCTCGACGCGGAAGTCCGTATCAATGACACCACGAATCTTGGTGACCTGATCTTCGCTCAGATCCTTGACGCGCATATTCGGATCGACGCCGGCTGCGGCAAGAATCTTGCGCGAGCTGGTCTGGCCAATGCCAAAGATATACGTCAGCGCGATTTCAACGCGCTTCTGAGTCGGAATATTTACACCGGCAATACGAGCCACTTAAAGCCTCCTGACCCTTAACCCTGACGCTGCTTGTGACGCGGATTATCGCAAATGATGCGCACCACGCCCTTGCGCCGGATTACACGGCACTTGTTACACATTTTCTTTACAGACGCACGGACCTTCACAGATCTTCCTCCGTCACAATTATGCAGCCGTGGCCGCAAACATCATTTCTCGCGGTAGCTGATGCGACCACGATTCAGGTCATACGGCGAAATCTCCACCGTGACCTTGTCACCCGGCAGAATGCGAATGTAGTACTTACGCATCTTGCCGGAGATTGTGCACAACAGTTCATGCTTGTTTTCAAGGCGCACCTTGAACATCGCATTAGGAAGCTTTTCAACCACTTCCCCTATCATCTCGATAATATCTTCTTTCGCCATTCCTTAGCCTTCCACCGCTTCTTTCAACTCGGTGTATACCGCGTCGAGCTCCCCGGAAGCGTCCACACGACGAAATGCAGGCGACTTCGCGTAGTACTCCAGCAATGGCTGGGTCTGTTCGCGATACACCGACAGGCGGTGAGCGATCACATCCTCGCGATCGTCGTCGCGCTGGTAGAGCTCGCCACCACAACGGTCGCAGCGCCCTTCTTCGCGGGGGGGCGAATAATGCCGATGAAATCCAAAACCGCAAGCCCTGCATATCAATCGACCGCTCAGACGCTCCAGGAGCATCGATTCATCGGCATCCATCTGGACCACACGATCGATTTTCAGGTCATGGCGATCCAGCATCGCATCCAGTGCTTCCGCCTGCGCAACATTGCGCGGGAAGCCGTCGAGCAGGAAACCGTTGGCCGCATCAGCATCGCTGATACGCGCCTCGATCATGCCGATCACGACTTCGTCGGGGACCAGCTTGCCGGCGTCCATGAACGCCTTGGCCTTCAATCCAAGCGGCGTGCCCTCTTTGACGGCCGCACGCAAAAGGTCGCCCATGGCAAACTGGGCAATGGAGAGCTCCTCAGCCAGCTTCACGCCCTGGGTGCCCTTGCCGACGCCCGGCGGGCCAAACAGTACAATGTTCATCAGCGGCCGGACTTCAGGCGAGCCTGCTTCATCAGACCTTCATACTGATGCGACAGCAGATGCGACTGCACCTGGGCCATCGTATCCATCGTAACGACCACCACGATCAGCAGACTGGTACCGCCAAAGTAAAACGGTACGCCAAGCTTACTGATCAGCAGCTCCGGCAGCAGACAGACCAGCGTGACGTAAATCGCACCAACAACCGTAATACGGGTGAGCACGGAGTCGACATACTCGGCCGTCTTCTGTCCCGGGCGAATACCCGGAATGAAGCCGCCATGCTTCTTCAGATTGTCGGCCGTATCCTTCGGGTTGAAGACAATGGCCGTGTAGAAGAAGCAGAAAAATACAATCAGGGCCGTAAACAGGGTCATGTAGAGCCACTGTCCCGGCGACAGGATCGCCGAGATATCACCCAGCCAGGAGAAACCTTCAACGCCCTTGGTAAACTGGGCAAACGTCGCCGGCAGCAGAATCAGACTCGATGCAAAGATCGGCGGAATCACACCGGCGGTGTTCACTTTCAGCGGCAGGAACGAAGCCTTTCCACCATAGAGCTTGTTTCCAACCTGACGCTTGGCGTACTGAATCGGAATGCGACGTTGCGCACGCTCGAACCAGACCACCAGGCCTGTCACGACAATGGCCATGGCCAGGATCATGATCACGGTGATCGGCTGGAACTCACCGGTACGAGCCAGCTCAAGAGTCGAGCCGATCGCATTCGGCAGTCCTGCCACAATACCCGAGAAAATGATCAGCGAGATACCGTTGCCGATACCGCGCTCGGTGATCTGTTCGCCAAGCCACATCAGGAACATGGTACCGGTCACCAGCGTAATCACCGTCATCACACGAAATGCCAGGCCCGGATCCACTACCACCGGCTGACCGTTGACCGAGAACGATTCCAGTCCGATCGACATACCGATCGCCTGGAACAGAGCCAGTACCAACGTACCGTATCGGGTGTACTGGGTGATCTTGCGACGACCCGCTTCACCCTCTTTCTTCAACTGTTCGAGCTTCGGAGACACGACCGTCATCAGCTGCAGGATAATCGCTGCGGAGATGTACGGCATGATACCAAGCGCGAATATGGTCAGACGCGAGAGAGCACCACCCGAGAACATGTCGAACATGCCGAGAAGACTTCCCTGCGCCTGCTGGAAAAACTGGGCCAGCACCTGGGCATCGATGCCCGGAACCGGAATATGCGCCCCGATACGGTAGACAATCAGCATGCCCAGCGTAAAGAGGATGCGTGCTTTCAGTTCAGGGATCTTACCGACGTCAGTCAGTCCTCCCAGATGCCCGACCTGCTGCATACTTACTCAGCCTCGTCCTGCTTGATGGCAACCGAGCCACCAGCCGCTTCGACCTTGCCCGTGGCAGCAGCGGAAGCTGCGGCTACGTTGATGGTCAGCTTCTTGGAGAGCTCGCCCTGTGCCAGCAGCTTCACCGGATCCACGGCATTGCGGATCAGGCCGGCTGCATACAGAGCTGCTGCGTCAACACTGCTGCCCGCATCGAAGTTCTCGAGCTGACCGACATTGACCAGCTGGAAGCTCTTCTTGTTCGGTGAGGTGAAGCCGCGCTTCGGTACGCGACGGATCAGCGGCATCTGGCCGCCTTCAAAACCGCGCATGACCTTACCGCCACTACGGGACTTCTGACCTTTATGGCCGCGGCCTCCGGTCTTGCCCTGGCCGGAGCCAACGCCACAACCCAGACGCTTGCGATCGCGACGGGAACCTTCAGTTGCCTGAATCGTATTGAGTTTCATATCAGTCGATCTCCCTTCCGATTAAGCAGCGGACTCGATGCGTACCAGATGACGCACCTTGTTCACCATGCCGCGAATCGCCGGCGTATCCTCGAGCTCTACCACCTGGTTCAGGCGGCGGAAACCCAGGCCGCGCAGCGTTGCTTTCTGATCCTTCGAAAATCCGATGCCGCTCTTGATCTGGCGAACCTGGATCACATCCTTCTTAGCCATGACACTCGCTCCTGTTTTGCCGATTCAATCAGGCCGCTTTGCCGCGACGAGCAGAAATCTGCTCCGGGCTCTCAAGCAACTTCAGGCCGTTAAAGGTGGCACGAACCGTATTCAGCGGGTTACGCGAACCCAGACTCTTGGTCAGGATGTCGCGGATGCCGGCAGCCTCGAGTACGGCACGCACCGCGGAACCTGCGATTACACCGGTACCTTCACTGGCCGGCTTCAGCATGACACGCGAGGAGTCCTGAATACCCATCACCTGATAATGGATGGTTCCATCCTTGCGCGGAACGCTGATCAGGTTCTTACGGGCGATTTCGGTCGCCTTGCGGATCGCTTCCGGAACCTCTTTGGCCTTGGCGTGGCCGAAACCGACATGGCCGTTGCCATCACCGACAACCATCAGGGCGGAGAAGCCGAAACGACGACCGCCGGCCACAACCTTGGCTACGCGATTGATATGTACGAGCTTTTCAGTCAGCTCCAGTTCTTCTGCATTGATCATCGATCGTCTCCTAGAACTTCAGTCCGCTGGCACGGGCACCTTCAGCCAGTGCCTTCACGCGGCCATGGTACGGGAACGAGCCACGGTCAAACGCGACCTCGTTGATACCAGCGGCCTGCGCACGCTCACCCAACAGCTTGCCCACAGCTTCGGCCGAGGTGCAGTTGCCACCCTTGGCGGTGATATCACCGTCGAGGCTGGAAGCAGCGACCAGGGTCTTGCCCGCAGCATCGTCGATGATCTGGGCATAGATGTGGCGCGCCGAGCGGAAGACGCTCAGGCGCAGGCGGCCGGAAGCCTTAACACGCGCACGAACGCGGCGGGAGCGGCGAATCGCGGCATTATTCTCATAGCGTTTTGCAGACATGCAATTATCTCCTGCTCAAACTTGAGAAGGCCGTTAAGCCTTCTTGCCTTCCTTCATGGCAACATATTCGTCGACATAGCGTACACCCTTGCCCTTGTACGGCTCAGGCGGACGGAAAGCGCGAATCTCAGCGGCAACCTGACCAACCTTCTGCTTGTCGAAACCGCTGATGGTGATCTTGTTCTGCTCGACCTTTGCCTCAACACCTGCCGGTACGGCGTACTCGATCGGATGCGAGAATCCAAGCGAAAGGTTCAGCTTGGAACCCTGGGCCTGGGCACGGTAACCGACACCACGCAGCTCCAGAACCTTCTCGAAACCCTTGCTCACACCCGTGATGTTGTTTGCCAGCAGGGCACGAACCAGGCCGAAGTTGGACTTGGTCTTCTTGTCGTCCAGATCAGCGCAGTTGACCTGCAGCTGGTCGCCCTCCTGGGAAACGGTGATGCCGTCGAACAACGGTGCAACCATCTCGCCTTTCGAGCCTTTGACCTTGACGCTGTCGGCCGCGATGGTGATTTCGACACCACCCGGCACGGTAATCGGCTGCTTTCCAATACGTGACATAATCGTCTACCTCAAAATACGGTGCAGAGCACTTCGCCACCGATGTGTTCTGCACGTGCCTTCTTGTCGGTTATCACACCCTTGGAGGTGCTGACCACAGCGATGCCGTAGCCGTTGCGTACACGCGGCAGCTCTTCAGCATTGCTGTAAACGCGGCGACCCGGCTTGGAAACACGCTTGATTTCCTGAATCACGGCCTTGCCCTCGTCGTCATAACGCAGGGTCAGACGAAGATAGCGGTGTCCCTTGAAGTTGTAAGCCTTCACGGCTGCCAGGAAACCCTCCTCTTTGAGGATCTCGGCGATAGCCAGCAGTGCGTTGCTGGCCGGCAGCTCGAGCTTTTCAATGCCGGCCATCTGCGCGTTGCGGATGCGGGTCAGCATGTCGGCGATACGATCATTCATCATTGCTCTACTCTCCTACCAGCTCGACTTGACCATGCCCGGGATCTCACCGGCCAGGGCGTGCTTACGCAGACAAATACGGCACATACCGAGCTTGCGGTAAACCGAATGCGGGCGACCGCACAGCTGGCAGCGCGTGTAAGCGCGGACCTTGAACTTCGGCTTGCGATTGGACTTCGCTATCAGGGCTTTCGTTGCCATGACTGCTCCTTAATTGCGGAACGGCATGTTGAGCTCTTTCAACAGTGCGCGTCCCTCATCATTGGTTTTGGCGGTCGTGCAGATGGTGATATCCATACCACGTACGCGGTCGACCTTATCGTAGTCGATCTCCGGGAAGATGATCTGCTCTTTCAGGCCCAGCGTGTAGTTACCACGGCCATCGAACGACTTCGGCGATACACCCTTGAAGTCGCGGATACGCGGCAGGGCGATGTTGACCAGGCGATCCAGGAACTCCCACATCACTTCACCACGCAACGTGACACGGCAGCCTACCGGCATGCCATCACGCAGCTTGAAGTTAGCGATCGACTTGCGGGCTCGCGTGGTCACCGGCTTCTGGCCGGTAATCGCAGTCATATCAGCAAGTGCGCCATCCAGCACCTTGGCGTTCTGGGAAGCCTCGCCGACACCCATGTTGACGACGATCTTGGTGATCTGCGGAGTCTCCATCGGGTTTGCATACCCGAACTGCTCGCGCAGTGCACCGGCAACCCGGCTCTTGTAATCTTCTTTCAGACGTGCCATCAGTCTAACTCCTAGCGATCCAGCACTTCGCCGCATTTGCAGCAGGTGCGAACCTTACGACCATCGTCGAGCGTCTTAGCGCCCAGACGAACACCGGTTTTGCAGTTCGGGCAGAAGTACTGCACGTTGGAAATCGCAACCGGCGCTTCCTTTTCGATGATGCCGCCGCTGGACGAAGGCGTCGGACGGGTGTGACGCTTGATCATGTTCACCTTGGAGACCAGCACACGGCCGTCCTCCGACAGAACACGGATCACCTTGCCACGGGCACCTTTGTCACGACCTGCAATAACGAGAACTTCGTCATCGCGGCGAATGCGGGACTTAATACGAGTCGCCATAACTTCCTCACCCAACCTGACTACAGTACTTCCGGAGCCAGGGAAATAATCTTCATATAACCCTTGCTGCGCAGCTCACGAGTAACCGGTCCGAAGATACGGGTGCCGATCGGCTCATTATTCTTGGAGAGCAGCACAGCGGCGTTCTCGTCAAAACGGATGGAACTGCCATCCGTGCGACGGAACTCCTTGGCGGTACGAACAACAACAGCGCGCTGAACCTCGCCCTTCTTCACCTTTCCGCCCGGGGCAGCCTCTTTGACTGCCACGACGATCACGTCGCCCACACGGGCATAACGACGCTTGGAACCGCCCAGCACCTTGATGCAAGCCACTTTGCGTGCACCGGAGTTGTCGGCCACCTGCAATACGGTTTCGTTCTGAATCATTGCATGACCTCGCTTACAGTTGCTCGGCGCGGTTGATGATCGACTCCATCACCCAGCACTTGTTGCGGGAGATCGGCTTCGACTCAACAATGATCACGGTATCGCCGATATTGCAGGCATTTTCCGCGTCATGCGCCATGTATTTCTTGTGCGAACGCACGGTCTTGCGGTAACGCGGGTGCAGGAACTTACGCTCCACCTCGACAACAACGGTCTTCTCACCCTTGTTGCTGACAACAACACCTTCCAGCGTACGCTTGTTGCTCTTGGCTTCGGACATCTTCTACTACCCCTTAACCGCGCTCGGCCAGAATGGTCTTGATGCGCGCAATTTCCTGGCGCACCTGCCCCACCCGGGCGGTATTGGTCAATTGCATGGTTGCTTTCTGGAAACGCAACTTCATACCTTCGGCCGCCAGCTCTTCCAGGCGTACCTTCAGGTCTGCGTCTTTCATATCACGCAGCTCTTTCGCTTTCATCGGCCAACTCCACGCACAACGATCTTGGTACGGATCGGCAGCTTGGCAGCAGCACGCGACAAAGCGCCACGAGCAAGCTCTTCGCTAACACCATCCATTTCATACAGAATACGGCCAGCCTTCACAGCTGCTACCCAGTATTCCGGCGAACCCTTACCGGAGCCCATACGTACTTCGGCAGGCTTCTTCGAGACCGGCAGATCCGGGAACATACGGATCCAGATACGGCCCTGACGCTTGATGTGACGGGTCATCGCAATACGAGCCGCCTCGATCTGACGCGCCGTAATACGGCCCGGCTCCATCGCCTTCAGGCCGAACTCGCCAAAGTTCAGACTTGCACCGCGCGGGCTTTTGCCACGCAGACGCTGCAGCTCCTTGTGATGCTTACGCCAACGAATCTTCTTCGGTTGCAACATGACTCATCAACCCCGTGCCGCGCTTTCAGCCTCGACTTCACCCAGCTTCTCGCCGTTGAAGACCCAGACCTTCACGCCAATAATTCCATAAGTGGTCTTGGCTTCCGCAAAACCATAATCAACATCGGCACGCAGCGTGTGCAGCGGCACACGACCTTCGCGGTACCATTCGGCACGTGCAATATCCGCGCCACCCAGGCGACCGGAGCAATTCACACGCACGCCCTTGGCGCCCATGCGCATCGCACCCTGTACAGCGCGCTTCATGGCGCGACGGAAAGCCACACGACGCTCCAGCTGGAAGGCGATATTCTCAGCCACCAACTGTGCCTCAGCCTCCGGACGGCGGATCTCAACGATGTAGACCTGCACTTCCTGGCCGAACATTTTGTTCAGATCGCGACGCAGTGCCTCGATCTCGGCACCCTTCTTGCCGATCACCACACCCGGACGAGCCGTGTGTACCGTGACCTTCACAACGCCGGCAGGACGCTCGATGATGATGCGGGAAACACCCGCATGCTTCATACGATCCTTGACGTAGCGACGCATCTGGATGTCCTGGCGCAGCGTGGAACCGAAGTTCTTGTCGGCGTACCATACAGACTCCCAGCCGCGATTGATGCCAACACGGAAGCCGATCGGATTTACTTTCTGACCCATTCCAAGAACTCCTTTAACCGCGCTCGCTCACAGCCACTGTAAGGTGACTGCGGCGGTGAAAACGCTTACGCATGCGACCCATGCCTTTCGGACGGAAACGCTTCAACGTTGCGCCCTCGTCGACCTTGACGGTGGACACAAACAGCGTATCCACATCCAGACCGTTGTTCTGCTCGGCATTCGCCACAGCAGATTTCAGCACCTTCTCAAAGAGGCGTGCAGACTTCTTCGGAGAGAGAGCCAGCACGGCCAGTGCACGATCCACGTTCAGGCCACGGATTTCGTTGGCCATCAGGCGGGCCTTCTGCGCGCTGATCTGCGCGTCTTTAGCCAATGCGCGTACTTCGGACATAGCCAATTACCTCTTCTTCGCCTTCTTGTCCGCACCGTGACCGTAGTAGGTGCGGGTCGGCGCAAACTCGCCCAGCTTGTGACCGACCATATTCTCGGTCACAAATACCGGCACAAACTTGTTGCCATTGTGAACAGCCAGGTTCAATCCAACGAACTCCGGCGAGATGGTCGAACGACGCGACCAGGTCTTGATTACACCCTTCTGGTTGCCTTCGACTGCAGCCGTAACCTTCTTCTGAAGGGAGTCCTGGATGTACGGACCTTTCTTCAACGAACGTGCCATCTCTTACCTCACTTCTGACCGCGGCGGCGAATAATGTCGCGATTCGACGCCTTGTTCTTCTTACGGGTCTTGTGACCCTTGGTCGGTACACCCCACGGCGTCACCGGATGGCGACCACCGGACGTACGACCTTCACCACCACCGTGCGGATGGTCGACCGGGTTCATGGCCACACCGCGCACATTCGGGCGAACACCCAGCCAGCGCGAACGGCCGGCCTTGCCAACCTTGGCATTGGAGTGGTCGGCATTGCCGATCACACCGATACTGGCCATGCAGCGCACATCCACTCGGCGGAATTCACCGGACGGCAGCTTGAGTACGGCACGATCGCCTTCCTTACCCATCAGCTGGATGCCGGCGCCGGCACTGCGGGCCATCTGGCCACCCTTGCCCGGCTTCAGCTCAACGTTATGAAGCATGGTACCGATACGAATCTTCGACAGCGGCAGTGCATTACCCGGACGAATCTCGGCATCCACACCCGACATCACCACATCACCCGGACGCAGACCCTGCGGAGCGAGGATGTAGCGCTTGTCGCCATTGGAGAAAACAACCAGCGCGATATGTGCGGTACGGTTGGGGTCGTATTCGACGCGCGCAACTTTACCGTCAACGCCGTGATTGTCACGCTTAAAGTCGACCTTGCGGTAGAGGCGCTTGTGACCGCCGCCACGGTGACCCGCAGTAACGCGGCCATTGTTGTTGCGGCCACCCGATTTGGTCAGACCTTCGGTCAGGCTCTTCTCGGGCGCACCCTTGTGCAGTTCAGCGTCAATCACAGCCACGCGGCCGCGGGCGCCATTGGTCATCGGTTTAAATACTTTCAGTGCCATGGTTTATGCCTCTTCCGACGGTTCGATAGTCTGGCCCTCAGCCAGGCGAACAATCGCCTTGCGATAGCCCGGACGGCGACCGATGTGCCAGCCGCGACGCTTCTCTTTGCCCGGCACGTTGATCACCTGCACCTTCTCGACATCCACTTCGAAGATCGCCTTGACGGCATCCTTGATCTCCTGCTTCGTGGCCTCGCGTGAAACGCGGAAGGTGTACTGGTTGGCTGCACCGGTCGCGGTGTAGCTCTTCTCAGTAATCACCGGCTGGCGCAGGGTATTCATGTGTTTGAAAGTTGCACTCATGCCAGGCTCCCTTCGATCTTGTCCAGTGCAGCTGCCGTAACAACCACATGCTCGTACTTGAGCAGATCGTGCAGGTTGATCTGGCCGTCCAGCACAACCTTGGTATGCGGTACATTGCGACCCGACAGCTCAACCGTCTTGTTGCTGTCGCCGATTACGAACAGGCCGGAATTCACCGACAGGGCGTTCGCGACGCCGACGAAATCCTTGGTCTTGATCCCGGACAGCTCCAGCTTGTCCAGTACAATCAGGCGACCGTCGCGCAGTGCATCGGAGAGCACATGACGCAGAGCCTTGCGACGCTCCTTCTTGTTGATGCGCGTGCTGTACTCAACCGCCTTCGGACCATGAGGCACGCCACCATGGCGCCACTGGGTTGCACGGGTGGAACCCTGACGGGCACGACCGGTACCCTTCTGCTTCCACGGTTTCTTGCCACCACCGGAGACATCGGAGCGACCCTTGACACCACGGGTGCCGGCACGCTGCGCGGATGCCAGAGCGGTATAGACACGGTGTACCAGGCCGGCATCAGTCTCCAGACCGAAAACGGCGTCGTTCAGCTCGCGCTTGCCGACAACCTTGTTGGCCTGATCAACGATATTGATCTCTGCCATCTTACGCTCCCTTTACTGCCGGGCGCAGCTCGACCAGGCCGTTCTTGGAACCCGGCACAGCGCCCTTAACCAGAATACGATTCGCTTCCGCATCGATGCGGACAACTTCCAGGCCCTGAACGGTGACACGTGCTGCACCATAGTGACCCGGCATCTTCTTGCCCGGGAATACGCGGCCCGGATCCTGACACTGACCGGTCGAACCCATCTGGCGATGCGTCTTCTCGGCACCATGTGTCGCACGGCCGCCACCAAAGTTGTAACGCTTCATGACACCGGCAAAGCCGCGGCCCTTGGAGGTGCCGGAAACGTCAATCTTCTGGCCAACTTCAAACAACTCTGCAGTCAGGTCCTGGCCCAGCTCGTAGGCTGCATCAGCAGCAATACGGAACTCTTTCAGGCCACCCATGGCGTCCTGGCCCTGCTTGGCGAAATGGCCCTGCTCGGCACGGCTCATTACTTTTTTCGGTGCACCGAAACCGATCTGAATGGCATCGTAGCCATCCTTCTCGGAGGTACGACGTGCAATTACCTTGCACGGCTCAATGTTGAGAACGGTGACCGGTACGGCCGCGCCATCCTCGGCGAAAATCTGCGTCATGCCCGCTTTACGGGCGATCAATCCACTCATGACTATCTCCCGTTACAGCTTGATCTCGACGTCCACACCGGACGGCAGGTCGAGCTTCATCAGCGCGTCAACCGTCTGCGGGGTCGGCTTTTCGATGTCCAGCAGGCGCTTGTGCGTGCGGATCTCGAACTGCTCACGCGAATCCTTGTATTTGTGCGGCGAACGAATCACGCAGTACTTGCGGATACGGGTCGGGATCGGAATTGGTCCGCGAACCTCTGCGCCCGTGCGCTTGGCCGTCTCCACAATATCCTCGGCACTCTTGTCGAGGATGCGGTGATCAAAGGCCTTCAGGCGAATACGAATGCTTTGAGCTGCCACTATCAGCCCCCTTACTTAATGATCTCGGTGACGACGCCGGCACCAACAGTGCGGCCGCCCTCACGGATTGCGAAGCGAAGTTCCTTGTCCATCGCGATCGGCGTGATCAGCTCAACGTCCATCGCAATGTTGTCACCCGGCA
>CAZCZU010000051.1:0-15056 GCA_964503475.1 uncultured Zetaproteobacteria bacterium | reverse complement strand
GAATATCATCCATTTCCAGCTCAACAGCGCATGGAAATCTTTCATACAATTTATTCAAGACCTGAATCGCGTACTCATTGAAATAGTCGATATTCTGCACTCTCCCCTCCTTCACCAAATGCAATCAGGCAACTTCTGAAAACACACTCCTGCCATCACCCTGATAGCTCTCATAGACATGCTCGAAAACGGCCGAGCATTTGTTCTCGTAATCGTCTTTGCCGTAAGGCAATGGCAGCCCTTCATCGAGCACATCCTCAATCGCCATGCGTACCTTGGCCCTTGAGGTCACTCGCTGCCGCCAACCGATCACCAGCACACCACGCAGCTTCTCAAGCAGCGCATGCGCCACCTTCTTGACCTGCTCACGCTCTTCCGTCGAAAGCTGCGGGGCCGGCCGGGTGAGGATGTCGAAAATGGTCAGCTCCTCTTCCGACAGATGCTCTCGCACATGGCGGGTCTGCTCTTCGGTCAGCACCTTCGACAGGGCCAGAAGCTCTCTGAATACATCCTCGATATTGCGGCTGCCGGCGTTGTAGGCATCGATCAGGTCACGGAACTTCTCCAGGTAGTCGGTGCGTGTCTTATTCACCCGCACCATCCGCTCCAGCTGGACACGCACAGCCGCTTTCAGGCGCTCAAGGTCTGTGTTGGTGGGTTTCTTATCGTCAAAGCGACTTTTCAGGGCCTCGAAATCGATTTTGGAAAGGTCGATCTTTCCCTCACCCGGATGCGTTGGCTCGCGAATCATGAAGGGATCAGAACCGATCGACTCATCCAGTAGCCGCTGAATCCCCTGCATGACATGCGAAATATCGGGCGGCTCGGTGGTGTTTTTCACCTGGTCGGCAATGGCCGCCACACAGCCACAGCGCTGCGCAAAATTGCTCACCAGAGGAAGAGGCTTCACGGCGCTATACAGGCTTCTGACCAGTGCGGCCTGTGTCAGGAAGCTGCGCTTCACCTCCTCCGGGTTCATCAGCCGATCGGCCGCCGCCTCGATCGCAGCGATACGGGCAAAGTTGGCCGTCGGCGTCTGCTCCACATCGGCCAGGCTCACGCCGTGCCGGCTGCAGAAGCCATCCAGCGCTCCCAGCGTGGCAGCCAGCTCATCGGCCAGTTCCTGCTTATCGCGGACCGGCATCTCACCGCTCCCACCCTTGCCGTAGATGGCCAGGGCCTTCTCCAGCGAAGCAAAGACATTGGCATAGTCGACGATCAGGCCGCTCTGCTTGTCCGGATAGACGCGGTTGGCCCGGGCGATGGTCTGCATCAGGGTGTGATTGCGCATTGGCTTGTCGAGATAAACCGTCGAAATACTGGGAGCATCAAAGCCGGTCAACCACATGGCGCAGACAAACACCAGCCGCAGCGGATCGCTCGGATCCTTAAACTTCTCGTCCAGCTTCTCTTCGGCCATGCGCTTGCGATGCGGCACGATATCGATGCCCAGCGTAGCCATCTGCTCGATCTCGTTCTGGCCAGGCGAGACGATCACCGCCATGTCTGTACTTTTGAGGATCTCCAGCCGCTCTTTGGCAGGCCCGGTTGCCGGGTCGTCCGGGCAATCCCGATAGTCCGCCAGCTCTCGGAGCGTATTGAAAGTCCAATCACTCCATATTTTGCGGACCTTCTCATACATACGCAGCGCCGTGGCCTTATCTATGGAGACAACCATGGCTTTGCCCTGGAAACCACGCCCGAGAAAATGGCTGACGATATCCCGAGCCACCGTATCCAGCCGCTCATCACGCGTGATCAGGTGGTATTGTCGTCCAAGCTCCCGATCCAGCCGCTTCTCCCCCTGCTCATCCAGGTCGGCCTCTTCGATCAGTTCGTAGATATCATCATTGAAGTCGGGATTATCGAGATGCAGCACCGGCGTACGGTTCTCGTAGTAGAGCGGCACCGTCGTCCCGTCCTCGATCGACTGCTGGAAGTCGTAGATCGAGACGTAGTCACCAAACACCTCGCGGGTGCGCTCCTCGCCGGCAATCAGCGGCGTACCGGTAAAGGCGACAAAGGTGGCATTGGGAAGTGCTGCACGCATGTTCATGGCCAGGGTGTCGTACTGGCTGCGATGTGCCTCATCGGTCAAGACGATCACATCCCTGCGATCACAGAGCATCTCATCGCTCTGGAACTTCTGGATCAGGGTGAAAACATAGCGGTTGTTGCCGCCAAGCAGCTCACGCAGATGCGCACCGGATGAGGCGTGCGAGGCGTTGGCATCGCCCACCGCCCCGCAGGCGGCGAAGGTGCCGGCAATCTGCTTATCCAGCTCCACCCGGTCGGTGACAATCACGAAGGTCCAGTTGCCGGGATGCTTGCGCAGAATCTTCTGGGCGAAGAAGACCATCGAAAAGCTCTTGCCCGAGCCCTGGGTCTGCCAGAAGACACCGCCACGCCCATGCCCCTCCTCTCTCGCCTGCAGGGTCGATCCAATGGCGTTGTTCACACCGATGAACTGGTGGTTCTGGCCGATGATCTTGGTCAGCCCCTGCTTGTGCTCGGAGAAGAGGGTGAAGTTCTCCACCATGTCGAGCAGTCGAGTCGGCTCGCAAAGGCCACGCAGCATCACCTCCAGCGATACCCGGCGCGGTTCATCCTCGCGCTCAACGCGCTTCCACTCGAAGAAGCGTTCCCAATCCGCCGTCAGAGAGCCCACGCGGCTCTCAGAGCCGTTGGAAGCGATCAGCAGGGCATTGCTCCAGAAAAGCTGCGGAATGCCGTTCTGGGCGTGCTTGTAGCTCGTCAGGTTATCTTCAAAGGCATTGCGGGCCGACACACCCGGCTTTTTCAGCTCGATCACCACCAGAGGGATACCATTCACAAAGCCGATCAGATCCGGCCGGCAGGTATAGAGCGGCCCGGTAATGGTCATCTGGCTGACCAGCAGGAAGTCGTTGTTGCCGGCATCCGACCAGTCGA
The DNA here is from genome assembly GCA_964503475.1 of uncultured Zetaproteobacteria bacterium. Classification (GTDB taxonomy): domain Bacteria; phylum Pseudomonadota; class Zetaproteobacteria; order Mariprofundales; family Mariprofundaceae; genus CAZCZU01. The sequence continues at coordinate 12,125 of CAZCZU010000051.1, read as the reverse complement.
TCAGCCGAACACGCTCCTCTTTCATGCCGCCCTTTTCCGTGTCCGGGATCGACACCTTCACGCCCTCGCGCATCAGCATCCACAGCTCGCGGTTGGCCGCCGCCATCGGCATGGCCGAGCGATCACGGCTCAGCTCATCCAGAGCGGCATCGATGGCACTGTCGGGAAAGCCGGGGTTGAGGCGTTGCATCAGTGGCCGCAAACGCCCCGCAAGGATCACATCCCCTTTGGCATCGCGGCCCAGGGTGCCATCAAGACCCGGCACCTCATCACTGGCGTTGATCGTCTCCCAGCCCAGCTCCGCAAAGAGCCGGATAGCTGGCTGTTCAACCAGGCCGTCTTCGCTGTAGCTGCCGGGAGACACTGCTACTCCGCCTCCGAAGACTTGATGCGGTAGTGGCCCGTCTTTGGCGCTCCGACAAACTCGATCAGGCCATGATTCCTCAAACCCGCCAAATCTCGCCTGACGGTTGCTTCTCCCACGCTCCATTTCTGCACAACGTCTTCAGCCTTGATCTTTATCCCTGCTAAAAGCTGTTCGATAATCCAACGCTGGCGCTCATTCAAATCCAGCCCGGATACGGTATCGGTTACGGCACCAAATACGGTATCAGATACCCTATCATTTACCCTATCATTTACCCTATCACCGTGGGCTATCGAAGGGTGTGGCCTGAACGTCACCCGGATGCAGTGGCCAAGCTCCTGCCACTCCGGTTCCGGATAGCCGCCCTCGCTGCAGCTGTTAACAATACGCTGGTAACCGCTGCCCCACTGCTCCATCAGGCCGACCTCATGCAGCACCCGGCAGACCACACGATTGCGGATACGGCTGACGCCGGCCTTGAAATCATCCATGGTCATACCGAACGGGAACATACCGGGGCTCTGGATCTCCAGCCGATCGGAAAAGATGGAGACAAAGATGCGCATACCGGTAGTGGCATAGTCGGCATGGGCTACGGCATTCACCAGCACCTCACGAATCGCCACGCTCGGATATTCAGGGAGATCCTCGCGCTGCATATCTTCGATACGGGATGCCAGCCGGGTATTGCGGGCAATGAATTTGGAGACAGCCATCACTGCATCGAGCAAGCCATCCATATCCTGGCGATCAAGAAACTCGCTCTTATCAATTCCGCGAAAGCGCGCGCAGGAGATACGCGCATCGGGAAAGAAGCGCTGCCGCGCCTCTTCTTCACCGAAAAGAATCAGGCCGCCATTGGAAGCTACACGGCCACTGCCATGGCGCACCAGAACGCCCAGCGATTCGAGCGCTGTCGCATCCATCATGCGATCTTTGCCGGCAAACCAGCGCCGAACAGCCAGATTATCCAGATCGGACTCGGAACTGCCGGCGCAGGGCAATTGATCGAATGAGTGATTTTGCTGCTATCGATTCAGCTCTTCGAGCATGGCGGCATCGGCCTTGCGGTTGGTCGAGGCGAGTCGCACATAGACGCCCGCCACGGGCCCCTTCTCCTTCAGATAGAAAGGCCCCGGCCAATGGGCCACACGCACCAGCAGCAGCGAATTGCCCTCAACGGTAATCGCCTCGATCTCCGGCATCATGGCCGGCTCGATGCTATCCGCGATCAGGTTTGCCAGCCGCTCTTCCTGGGCCAACACATCCTCCACCCCGACAATGCTGCCATCATCTGCCCGGCCGATAATCAGCGTGCCTCCGGCCGTATTAGCGAACGCCACCAGCGACCGCAGGACCGGCTTCGGCGAAGACAAATCCCGCTTGAACTCCAGCGTCTTGCCTTCGGGAGCATCCAACAAATCGTCGATATTCATTGGTGCCAACCTACACACAACTGAAAATAGATCTCACTTACCATTTCTATACACGTTATGCGTCACTTTCTTCATTCCACCGATCAATCTTCAGCTTAAAGACATTATACCCAAGGTTCTGCAATGCCCTCACGGCATGCTTGAAGCTAACCTTACTGAAAAACGGAAGCTCCAAGTCTCCTTGCTCTTTGCTCATTATTGCTATACACACATTGTAATGCGAAGCAGCTGGTCGCTCAGAAGCATCCGTAAGCTTGTGGCTATCAGGCAATTTCTCGTTCAGCTGGGTCCGGAAATCTTCTTCATGGAGGAAACACTCTCCGGATACAACGGCCTGCGAAAAAAGATGACTTAAAACTGGCGATCCCCCATAGCGCTTCACATGAATGATGTCTTTCCCCAGCGAATACAAATCGCAGAACTCAACTTTGCTACGGCCTCCACCAATCATGATGTTTTTTCGGTCCATCAATGCGTATTCAGGTAGCTGACTTGAGACATGCTCTAAGTACTCAGGCTCATTCATATTATCAAATGGCGGCAAAGAAAATGCCGCCTCGGGAATACTGGAAAAGAACTGGCCCACTTCAGAAACAAAATCTGTTTGGATATTGTACCAGGCACTATCATTGAGAATGTATTTCTTTCCATCGAGATCCAGCTCAGCATTTAAGCAGCGATAAACGCTCCAGCTAGAGGTTCTCCCATCCTGCCAGTAGACGTGAATCCTCTTGCTCTTGAGCTGCTGTGCCGACAACTCATCACCGAGATTCTTTACACTTACCCATTCGTGGACATCCAGGTCGGTGTACAGAACGGGGCCATCTCTATCGGGCCTCTCCTGCCTGTACTTATAGGCAAACCCCCTAATCTCTTCCCAATCCACCACCTCCGGAATAGCCAGCCAGATATTTACCAGCTCACCGTTAACAATTCTCTCTGCGAGCAACTTATCCAGTTGCTCAACAACCGTCTTGTCTCTCTCTTCAGAAATTTTGTCGATCCAGGGATACAGCTCTTTGTATTTGGTATCTGTAAACGCCTCATATAAGCGTTCGGCTATATCATGAAAGTCCTCCACCAATGCTCTCGTGTAGATGGAGACCGAATCACGACCAGATAGCGTTTCCTGCTCCTCAACGCCTGATACAGACGATTTAGCGGTAATGGACTTCAGCAGGTCTATGTCGTTGTCGAATTCAAAGCCACCTAACTCGATGGCCCGTGTTGCCTGCTCTCTGGAGTGAAGAGATATGTGACTGATATTAGTCTTATCGATGGATTTCACTGCCTCAGGGTCACTGAGATTAAGCGTCACTATTAAGCCAAAGTTCCTTTCATAGGCATGCTCATCAATTAAGTGCCTGGCATAACCAAACGTAAAACAGAACCACCTCCCTTCACATCTCAAAACGTACAACGCTTTGGAGCTCTGGTTCTTTATTCCGGAGGGGTCAAATCCAGGCAATTCGTCAAAGATCGAAACCCAGGATGGAGTACTCTGAAAACCTCCTTTATAGATCAATGCCCCTTGCCATTTTCCCTCTTCAAAAGCATCAACCTGTTCAAAGCCATCAATACTCAGAAAGTCCGCAATCTCCTCATACTCCTCCTTAATCAAGAAGACAGTAAGTTTGTGTTTCTTGATTTCGGAGGATGAAGGACTCATTGGGCATCTCCTGATTCGTATGCATCAAGAGACACCTGTCCGGAAAGTAACTTCGGCAAAAGCAACGATTGTGTCTTACGGAGGTTTTCAGCTTGGCGTTTTAGAGTGCTAATCTGCTCAAACATCTTACTTGAGATATCACCAAACGGTTTAAGTAACGATTGTTGAGGAATAATTATCTCCGCTTCCTCAAAAGTTTTGGCGGCAACTGCAGGGTATGCAGCACCAGTAGCATTGTTCGTAAGATACCCGACAAAATCATCAGAGGTCGTAACAAAATACAGGAAGGTATATGGAACAATCGTTGCAGTAAGCACGGCGAAACCAGTGGATGCAATAGTATTTGACTGGGGATGCATCACCACTGCATGCGAACGTCGATTCGGACGAACACATGACCAAATAATATCGCCATGCTGAACTATTCGACGAGCCCGACTAGGTGCTTCTGAAAATGCACAGGTGCGAACCTTTTCAATCCAACCGGGGCTTACTGATGATATATCAATATAGTGCAGTTCTGCTGGTGCAGTCCGAGCACTTATTTGTGCCCGGTTCACTTCTGCTGCGCTAGAAAGCTTTTTCACCTCCCACCCTTCTGGAATGGGGCCGAGGGGGGAATCGACGAGGGGAACTTTCTCATGGCCGGGATAGCGGAAATGGACAAACCATTCGCGGTAGAGGCTGCGCGCCATCTCTTCCAGAATCCTGATCCGCCGCTGGTTGTTTTCGATCAGCTCATCATAAGCCGACAATATCCCCGCAATTCGTTTTTGGGTGGGAAGTGGAGGAATTTGGAAATCAAAGGTTAAAAGTTTATCCAAGCTTAAATTGTCTTGCGTAGTCCCTCTCGACACCCCTTGCATCTGAAGCTTAATAGTATCGATGTAATACTTTATGAACCGAACGTCCGCCTTCTCCTCATCAGGCACAAAACCTACTACGCTATCCGGAAAACACCCTTGGATACCCAGAATTGCTGTGTCCGCGATGTTTGCAGCAATCGTGATACACAATGTCCCAGGCTCCCAGAGCTTGCTTTGGGCCAACCCTCTTTCATTGTATGTCTGATTAAATTGGGTCAGATGAAAATTAGCCGCTTTTACATCGCCGGTTTGAAAAAAAGGATATTGACCTCCGTACAGCGAGGGGTCATTTCTTGGTCGATGTTTTGATTTACCACGCCCTACAAACCCTAGCTGATCAAGCTTCATTGGAGTTGCCACGTTCATGCTTCCAGCAACTCCACCACATTGGCTGCAATGGTCGCTTCCAACTCTCGTGCCTCGGCATTGAGCACTTCCAGTTCTTCGTTGAGGGCTTCCAGCTTCTCTTTGAAATCCTCATCGCTGATCTCTTCGCCTGGAGTGACACCGACGTAACGACCGGGATTTAGGCTCCAGCCCTGGGCTTCGACCTCTTCGAGCGTGGCGGCCTTACAGAGGCCGGGGATATCCTGATAGGCAGGTGTATCGCCGAACACCTCTTTCAGTTTCGCTTCGGCCTCACCGTCGCCGGTGATCAGATCGATCTCCTCGCCGCGATAGAGGCGGACGATGTTGGCAATGAAGCCGAGCTGCCCTTCCGTCCAATCCCGATGGGCACGGTCAATCTGGCGGTAGATGTGGCGGGCATCGATGAAGAGCACCTTGTCTTCGCGATCCGTGCCCCTCTTGCCCTTATCGAGGAACCAGAGCGTGCAGGGCAGCGTGACGGTGTAGAACATGTTCGGCCCGACAGCGACCATCACATCCACCGCTTTCGCTTCGATCAGTTGCCTGCGTAGCTCCATCTCCGAGGCCCTGGCATCGGAAGCAGAGTTGGCCATAACGAAGCCTGCACGACCCTTTTCATTCAAGCTGGAGTAGAAAAGCTGAATCCAGAGGTAATTAGCATTATCCGTGCGCGGCAGACCAAAGGGGAAACGGCGACCGGCGCCCACTTCGCTCTCCAGCCGCTCCTTGTCCACGGCATTCACATTAAACGGAGGATTGGCGAGCACGAAATCGAAGCTGCCTACAGCACTGTGCGGATCGTCGTAATAGGAGTTGATATGGCCGCCGTGGCGGATATCGCCCTCCAGGCCATGGATGGCGAGGTTCATGCGGGCCAGTCGGCCGGTCTCATCCGTCTTCTCCACGCCATGGATGAAGAGCTCATCGGCAGCGGATTTGTGATGCTCGGAGACAAAGCGGGCCGACTGCACAAACATGCCACCGGAGCCACAGGCCGGATCGAGCACCTTGCCGTGGAACGGCTCCAGCACCTCGACCAGCAGGCGCACGATCGAGGATGGCGTGTAGAACTCGCCGCCCTTCTGCCCCTCGGTGCGGGCAAACTCGCCGAGAAAATATTCGTAGATGCGACCGAAGGCATCAAACTCCAGGCTCACCGGTATCTCGGAGATCTTCTTCAGGATCTCTTTCAGCAGGGTACTGGTGAAAAGCTGGTAGGAGCGCGGCAACACGCCGGCAAGCTGCGGATTATCCCGCTCGATGGCCGCCATCGCCTCGTTGATTGCCTGCCCGATATTCTCGCCTTCCGGCATATTGAGCAGATGCGCGAATCGGGCCGTCTCGGGCAGATACATCACCCCTGCGGCATGATAGGCCGCCGGATCATCCACACGCGATGTACCGCGCCGCGACGAGGCACCGGCCGCCTCAAGCTCGGCTCGCCTGTTATCGAAGCGGGACTCGGCAAATCGCAGGAAGATCAGACCCAGTACGGGTGCCGAATACTGCGCCGAAGTTAGCCCTGAATTGGCCCGAAACTGATCGGCCGCATCCCACAGTCGCTTCTCCAGCGTATCCTGAGCCGCGTCCTTCTCGGACGGTGCAATCCACTGCATCGATGCTCCCCTCTTCCCAAGTTTGATCTCGATAAACTTAGACGAAAGAGCTTGCGGATCAATGGGCGATTATCAATAGCTCAAACGTGCGATCAGGCACAGGTCTTTCATTCGAACCAATCGCCGAACAAAATGGTCCACCAGCCAAAAAAATAGAAGTAGAAACCAAATGAAAGCCACTTCAAGGAAGTAGCCAGCAAATAGAGCATGACCAGCCCCAGCAACGCCAACAGAAGGTTTGCCTTCCGAAGAATCTTGCCAAGAAACGTCCTTCTTTTCTCACGCCTTGATCGCCGGGCCAGCCGGACATCTCTTTCCATCCGTATTTGAGACAGGGGCCGGTAGGCGACTCTGGTTGCACATGTGACTGCCATGGCAGACACCTCTCTGCCGCTTTACGCGTCATGAAGGCGGCAAGCCAGGCACCTCCGAAGAAGCGCCCGGCTTGCCTTGGAGCAAACCCTCAACAAGGATTTCTAATGTGCTGTGTGTTTACAAACCCCAGCGTGGAGGTTTCAGGAGAGAGGCCGGCTCCCACTGGTGAAGTGACTTGCTGTATCTCTCTTGAAGAGCCGGGTGTTCCAGCAAGCCCATTCATCTTAACACAGGCAGAGCCCTGACATCAAGAGCAAGTGGTGAATATATACCAATAAGTATATATAAATCATATAGTTGCATATAAGTTTCGACGCGACTAAATTAGAACAATACGCAGGGCAATAGCCCACCCTGGCATGAGCGACAGCTCGGCAGGTTCAGAGAATATCCCGAAACGGGGAGCGCTCGCCCCACTCCGTTTCGGGGGTGTGGTGCGCCTCCCCGTTTTCATTTTAAAACGAATGGAGGCCTAACAATGAAGCATCTGGAAACACCACCCTAGCCTGGGCGAGCCAGGCATCCCGAAGTCAGTTGCCGCTGACACAATCAGGCATCAGCAATGATGGTTATCCAAACGGGAAACAGTTGATCGGCTTGTGGCGATACGGCGCCATATTCTGACCAGCAAGGCAAAAGCCCAGTCGAGCTCATCGGCTTAAATCCGGGCAACCGGTAGCTCGTGCCCGTTCGGGCAGCCTGTGGGGGTTCCGACCAGGTCGGAAGAGCACCAACTCAACGCGCAAAAAAATACCCCCTGCTGAAATATCAGAGGGGGCATCTATCAAACCCGATCAAGATCGGGTTTCCAAACCTGGAGGGCTCAGCCTATTTGCAGTAAGCCCGTTTGAGTGCGATGAAATTCATAAACCCTTTTGAATCAGAGTTCACATTGATAATTTCCCAGCCTTCACGTCCCATATCGTTTAGTACCTTTTTAATCTCGGTACTAAACATGCCTTGCATAAACTTGTACTCGAAAGCTTTTTCACACCCGCCAGCTGGAGCCTCGGCAGCAATGGCTGATGAAACAGTAAGTAGCAGCAAAGAAACTGCTGCCATAAGGATCTTAACTTTTCGCATTTCCATTTCTCCCCATTGGCAATTACCAATCGTTAGACAGGCTGTGGGGCACACCTGTCTCTACACCAAATTTATATTGGTACAGGCATCTTCCTCAATCGCACAAATGTACTAATCTTTGTCCCTTCACTTTGACAGACCGGACACATTTACCGGAATACTGGCTTCGTTAAAAATCCGCATGACCTCTAGCCTCCACTCCGGGCAAGAGCCAATGATCGAGAGAAGCCACTGCAATGTTTGGATGTCATTGTCATTAAAACATGGGCCATCGCCATCAGCTGCGTATCCGTTTGTAAGCGTCGTCATCATTCCGACAAGTTCTCCCGTGGCTTCTGACCATAACCCTTTGGTACACCGATTCACAAAATTCTTTCTGGCTCTATCGGCATCGATCTCAACCGCTAATTTCTGCATGTTATTCTCCCTTCAACGTAGATAAGTATCAGTTTCGCCAAGCCGGAAGTGACCCAGCTCCTGACTCGTGGTTAATCGAGCCTGATCCCAGGTCAGACCTTTTGACTGGAGCTCTTTGACCCTCTCCTGAGCAAAACTGTGCCTTAATCCGTGAGCACCATTCGACCAACCGAACAGCTCGTTACTTTTAGAAGAAAAATCCTGTGACCACTTCTCTCCGGACGGCAGGTCATAATGCTGCTCGAAACTCCTGCCATCATCGCCACGACTGGCATGAATATCCCGAGGAACATCTAATCGAAATGCTTCAAGACGCTGGGACAGCTCCGGCGGAATGTGTACTTCCCGCTGCAAGCCGCCTTTACCTGTCACTGCATATGGAATCCCTTCACGCCCCATCCAACGCTGCTCGACAAGCTGAGAGAACCGCTCTTCTGCGATTCGCGCTGGGTATTCAAGCGCAGGCCTTAATGTGGTCAGCTCGCTTGCACGCAGACCCACTGCATGTGCGATCTCAGTCATCAGTGCGAACTCAGCCGATTGATGGCTTGTGATCTCACGAATTTGATCCGTTGTATATGCCCGCCCCGTCTGCGGGGCATCCGTGCTTCGGGCAGGTAACATATTGCCAAAATCGACAGATTGGCCGTGGAGAAACTGATGCGCATCGGACAGTGCCCTCGCATATCCATGAACGGTTGAGCTGCTTAAGCCACAGGAAACAAGATTCTCAACCTCTCTTCTGGCCATCGCTTCATTGATATCTTTGATTTTCGAGATCGATTCCCGCTGGAATATACGCTCGGCGGCTCTGGCCAGTTCTCCCGTCCGTTGCTGCAATGTTACCTGGGATCGGTAGCCGATCGTGTCGGCAGCCTTCTGATCGGCCTTGCTCCAGCCAGTACGATCGAGTTTCGACATCACTCGCACTGCCTGATCCGCTGCGCTAAGCTTGGCCATCTTCCATCCACTGATTCATCCGACGGATGATCGTCGATCGATTCACCTTCAGGCGCGCATACCGCCGCAGCCAGTCTCGCAAATCATTCCAGCTTGCTCCGGAACTTCGCAACGCCATCAACTCAGCCCTGTACGGATCCAACTGAGACTGGTGGCGTTTTTTTCGCTTTGCCATTCCCCGCACCCGGCGTACGTCGGCAAGTTGAGCGTTCAAGGCCTCTTCGTTGATACCGCTTACAGGCCTGCGGTCTGAACGCTCAGAGGTACGCATTCGCCAGCGAATCCAGCTGGCGATATCGGCTGCAGAATGGCGCTGTATAGCCTGCACCAGCACCGATGCCAGCACTCTGGACTCATGCATCTGCTGGTGCATATCGGTGGTGCCTCTCAGCTGATGCACGATGGACTGCAGCACGACTGCCAACTCCCTGGCATTACTGCTCATACGCTGCACTCCGACTCCGGCGCACAGACGGCGCAGTCGCAGACGGAGCCGTCTGTGCGCGCACCAGCGCAACCGCGATGCATGCCGCAGGCATGGGCACTCAAGGGCGGGCGACCCTCGCGCAGCGAGGCCCCGAGCCCGCCCGCCGAGGGCACATCTGGCATCGCAAAACATGGCCTGTGAATTTCAGTGGATGGGAGGCCGGAGGGACCCATCCACTGAAATTCACAGGCCAGGCGCCCGAGGTCCAGGGTGATCAGATCCACTGGGGCAGCCTCTTTTCTCCGCCAGCAGACACCTTCAGTTTTCCCTCTCCTGCCTGTCGAGCAATCTCCACCAGCAGGGCCCAAGCATCATCCACCTCCACGGATGTCACGAAGTCATCGAACTCAGCCAGCGCCAACCTCGCCTGGGCTGAACTGAGTTTGTAACGAAAAAGTATTGCCCCGACCCGCCCCGGCTTACCTAGCTCAGAAACCGATTCAGGAAACCGAAACCCGATCGTATTCTCGATCTCTTCCTGCGTTTCCTTCGCATTCGATTTCCGGGAACCACGTCCACACCTTTCCCCGTCGCTGGAAGCGACGGTCTCCTTTTTGAGTGGTTCTTTTCTCTCTGAATTCCTTTCTAGCTTCGCGCCACCTGCATTCGGAATCACCGGATACGGAAAACCCGAATCCGGTGATTGCGGCAAGTCATACACATCGTAAACCCACTCGCCGAAGGTGCCATCAGGGTTTCGCTCCTGACTTCTGTGGATGTGGCCGGCAGCAATAAGCTCATCAAGAATCCTTCGGTTTTTACTGTATCCGGCAGGGCTTCGCTTCGACAGCTCCGTAATCCTCAGCAGCCACCCCTCGGGGAGAGATACCAGGTATGCCAGCATCCCCCTCGCCTCCCAACTCAAACGATGATTCTGCAGCACCTCATTCGGCAAGATGGTGAAGTTGGAACGGCGTCTGGTCCTAATGATCACGACTTGCCTTCCACCTGCTCGCGCTTCGTCGGTCTACCCCTCGGCTTTCCTGTTCTCTTCTTGCTTTTGTTTCGGCCCTGGCTGCACTTTTGCGCCCGCTCGCAGAAAACAGCATCAAACTCAGATGCCGGCCTCTCATTGTCTCGCAGCCATTTTTCCAGAGTACCTATGCGCCATCGAAGCATCCGTCCGACACGCACCGCAGCAGGCAGCTCTCCACGACGACGCATCGCCCATATAGTCCACTCACTGACCTGTAGCCACTCGGCTAGCTCGGCCTGCGTGATCAGCATCTCTTCCCGTGATCTCATGTGTCGAAATGTGTGCAAATTGCGCATGCACTTCATTCACTTGGGAAACCCCATGGACATGGCAAGTAGAAGAACAATCTTTAAATTCAATCTTTTATGCTATATTAACAACTATGAAATCCACACCGGCAAATCGTTACCGAACCAGGCTCTGGTATCACTTCCTGAGCTCAAATATTCCGGAGTTTGATGCCATCCTGAAAAAAACGGTTGAGCCACAATACCCTCCCCGATGGAGGGATGGCAGCACGGCCATCAATGCGAGCTACCTGCATTTTCAGCGGATCGAGAATCGAATCACAGGTGTAGATCCTGATATTGCGACCGAAGCCCGGAGACTTTTTGATAAGGGCCCTGACAACATCATGCTCTGGACTGCATTTGAAGGTGACTACAAAAGACACCGCGACCATAGCCATCCTGAGATCACCCTACACATTTCGGAATGCTGCAATTCAGCTTCACACCTTAACAATTGTCTAAAGCAGTTTAGTGATACTGCACCCTTTGATATAAAGGCTAAAACCCTCGTCGCCAACAGCCAACTTGGTCACAAGCTGAAGGCGGCCGTTAGAGTGATTGAATCCCTATTTCAAAGCGGAGCTGCCCCCGGCATCCTTAAACTTGATGATATGATCTCCTGCCTACTGGAACAGGCTGCCTACCTTGCATACGACGCATCCAAACTCGATATGGAAGGCCGGGTTGATGAAGTCGAAGGATTAATGGCTGCATTTCCCAAGCCGATCACCATTGAAGAAGCCGAGTGTGAACTGTCTGACTTTTTTGGCATCGGTGATAAAGAGAGCTGGGGTAACCTCTCTCTATCAGAGCAAAATCATACCCGCAGAGCATGGATGGATGGGCAGACACGAGCGAATGCGGAGTCCCTAATCGCACAGCTTGATCAAAAGCATGGAATTTGAGGCGAACACAGGGATTTATTTGGGGCACAGTTGGGGCAATCAAAACCCCATTTAACCCAAACAAGACCCATTAACACCAAAAGAAAAGGGGGCCATACGGCCCCCTTTTTGTTGCTATATAAGCAAATGTTTGGTGGCGCTTCAGGGACTTGAACCCCGGACACGCGGATTATGATTCCGCTGCTCTAACCAGCTGAGCTAAAGCGCCGTCGAGATGGGCCGCATTTTAGGACTGGTTTCGCATCCGTCAATGCCCAACCTGCACGCCCGGCTCACCTTGCTTTTCGGCCTTGCCATGCCATCATCCCC
>CAZCZU010000050.1:6898-15321 GCA_964503475.1 uncultured Zetaproteobacteria bacterium | reverse complement strand
TGTCGGCCATGCACCATCGCATGCTCCATTGCGGCATAATAGACGGCCTGATTGCGGCTGTTCAGCAACGGCGGCATCAGGCCGGCATTCAGACATTGTGCCATGACCAGTGCCCGCCCAACCCGGCCATTACCATCCCCAAAGGGGTGAATCGCAATAAACCAGGCATGCGCCCTGGCAATCTCGTCCAGTGTTGCCGCCTTCCCGCATTTGAACACCCAGCGGTTGACCTCTTCGGGTATGTCTTCCGGCAAAGTGGTATGCACATTCTCCAGCCGTCCCATCACGCGAATGTTCGTTGAATAAAAACCGGCATCATCGCGCAAACCGCGCATAAAATCCGTGTGCAGTCCTTTTATGCTTTCATCGGCGATGTGGAACGGTTCACCGTGGACAACAATTTTTTGCCAGAGCCATTGCAGGGTAACGAAGGTGTTGAACGCTTCATAAAAGGTCTCCCTGCTCATGTTTCCAGGCAATTTTGCCGTGTCGATGGCGCGTTCAAAGTCCGACTTCGACATGTGGCTCTCGATTTCAATTGTGCCAAAACTCAATCGGCGCAAGAGCGGCATCCACAATGCGGGCTGCCTGGACATATCATCCGGCAACAATACAGATGGGAGAGCGTCTCTCTGTTTATCCCACTCCGGGATCAGGAAATGCTTGCAGTACAGAATATCAATGTTCAAACGATACGCAGGCTTGATCGACTCCGGCCTGTCACGCCAGTTGGGAAGTGACCTTCGGGATACACCGATGGCTTCCGCCAGCGAGGACGACATGCCGTACACATCCTGGAGAGCATCCAGCTTATCCAGATAGCTCATTTCATTATAAGCCATGCCACTCACTTTACTCATGCCTGCCCATGAAGCAGAATCATAGACAGTTGGGAAGTGTGATCAACTTTTATCTATATGCTTCCCACTTCACTTCCCTAAACCAACGATACCATTCCAGTTCTGAACCATGCCAAGCCTGCTTGAATCACCTGTGGTTGCCGCAAGTTTGATTTGCTCCTCGATAGCCTCAGTGGCTGGAACAGAACGCGATGTGTCTGTGGTTCCGTCAGTATTACGGAACACACCGCCAATCTCATTGGCTACCGCTTGCTGATCGCTGTCCACCTGCGAATCATACTTGCCCATAATTGGCTGCAATACATCATTCCATCCCTTGTCACTCAATCCTGCCATGACAGGGCTCATTGCAGAGTCGGCATACAGCTTCGCCTGGGCGTCTGTTAGACCATATTGGTTCTTTCCAACTTCGTAAAAGCCCTGGTGAATTGCCTCCATTTTCTCATTTATCGTGCCTGCCCCCTCTCTCATGAACGCAGCAAAACCATCAGTGAGCACCTGGTTGACATCCACCTTTTCACCATCAAGAGCTCTCCCTGCCGCATCAAGCATGACGGAGCCAAAAGCCGTTATTCCCGCAACAGTTCCCTCAACTCTTGTGGAGGAAGTGCGTAACGCATGATCAAAGCTTTCTTTTGCTAACATTAAACCGTTATGCACTTCCTCAGCGGTTGACATGTTATCCTGCCTGGCTCTCATCTTATTGATGAGCTGATCAGAGTTATTCATGCGTTGCTGACCCAGCCAAGCACCGCCCTGCTCATTGGTCAATGCCTGATGTTGAGCATTGTGTGCGTCCACAGCGCCTTCGCCGTCAACCGGAGCATTTTTCTTCATAAACCCGGCTGCATCCTGCTTCTCAAGTTTTCCTGTCGGAACAGGGCCATTTGCGTTCTGACCTACTCCGGCGAATTGACCAGGATTGAATCCCTGATATTGATCTATATTGTCGTTTACACCCAGCTTATCAAAATTTCCGATGGTTCTGTTCATCAAGCCGACATCGTGGGTTGCGAGAGCCTTGTCATACAGGGCTCTTTGGGCACCGACGGCCATTGCACGATCCTTATTACCTCCAAATTGAGATAACATTCTGTCGGCATATCGTTCCGCCTGTGCGCCAACACCGGCAGATAGCGCCTGCTGCTTCAACTCTTGGGCCGTCGCTTCGGTGACCTTATTGCCCATGTCAGTCCACTTGTACGTTCCACGCTGCCCATAGGTCTGCATAGCTGCTGATGCTCTGGAGTATTGTTTCTGTGCCGTCGAAAGGTTGGATGCAGCACGACTGTATTGCTCCATGTCTGACTCGGACACGTTGTGCATCGCGCTCCTGACTTCCTCATCTTTGAGATCGTGAGTGAGCTTGTCTGTAAATGTTGCGGACACATTCTCGCTCTTCTCTGTGCTTCTTGCATTCTCAAGCGCCTGCCTGGCCGATTCACTATCCGTTGTGCCAAAGGTACTTCCAATAGCCCCCTCTAACGAGGCAACATAGCCTTTGCCAGAAGCCATGCCTAGCCCAACTTTGGTCGCCACGTCATCCCTTTTATCCTGACTCCAGCTTGTACCCTCCATATCTTTCATCGCCATTGTTTTGGCATATTGCGCCGATGTCGCATATTGGCTGGCCGTACCCGATACAAGAGACTCGGCGACAGAGACGCTGTGACCCTGGCTATCCGTTACGCCTGTTGAATGGGAGGCAACGGTTTGGAGTTGGTTTGTTGCAGCTTCAACATTGCTTTGAGCTGACTGTACAGTGCTTTGCATGCCAGCTTTAAGGTCAACGGACGGATTTACCGCTTCCGCTCCGGTTTGCAGCAATCCTGTAGTCAGGTTATGGCCGTAGCTTGACTGCATATTCAGCACGCCCTGATTCTTCATAAGATCCGGAGCCACCTGTTTTTCATCTATGGTGTCCGTGCTGGACAACCTGCCTGCCAGATGTGTTGCCGCGACCGACGATCCATAAATCAGCATCATGGCAAAAGCCGGTGTAGCTGCTGCCAGCATGCCGGCGGTTCCGAGCCAGTCGGCCATTGTCGCATGCGCCTGGATCTGCCCCATAATTGAGGTCGGGCTAAGATTTGCACCCGTTGACAATATCGCCATCTTCCCTTGCACCGTCATATTGAGATACAGATTCACAATTGCCATGACAGGCATCCATAGCTGAACCCAAAGCAGCAGCATCAGATATTTTCCGGCCAGGCCGATTCCCATTGATCCGTTTGCTACAAGGAACATTACAATTGGTGAAATTGCGAACACGAATCCTTCCATGAAAGTCATAAGCGGATGAACAACACGCATAAACATCGAGCCCTCTGCTGCATGCTGTACCCGGAGCTGTTCTGTCGCTTGGGTAATCAGGGTTGCCGCAGCAATGTCCCCGTCTGTAATCGCCTTGCCTACATCCGCTTTCGGAACAAGGTTCTTGATCAGAGCGTTCCGCACATACAGCCGGGCATCTTTGCCTACGCCAACAAGTGCATCCAGATCGTTTTGCAACACTCCGTAGGCATTCGCCGGCCCCGTCGATGACAGACCCATGCGCTGAGCCATGAGTCCGGAGAGTGCTGTGTCGAAAGCAGCATCATTCATTGCTTTCTTTATATCCGCATGTGCATCCAGGCATCCCTTGAATGTCCCTCCGGGTAGTGCGTCGCCGGGCAGAAATGTTTTTGTGCCGTATATGTTGTTGTCAAACAACATGGCTGTAAGCGCATCGTCTGTATGGAGAAACTCTATTTTATCTATAAGGCCCATATCTATACCGACCAGCGTACAGTCACGCAGATAGTTATACAGGGTACGTTGATAATCTACGCCTGCAGCACCACCGTTGGCGGCATCCCCCATGAGTTCCAAATCGCGCACTGACAGCAACTGTTTAACCGCCGATGCAAACCCGTCGGATGTCATTCGCGGCAGCGAAAACTCCTGCTCAAACTTTTCCGTCAGAGTGATGCCGATGGCCGACACCCAGGAACCGGTTGCGGCGATACCGAAAGGCACATTTGCAACAAGTCGCACTTGACCTGTGTACTGGTCATTGATTGCTACCGTTGCAGTGTTGCCAAATATGAGTAGGTAAACCACCCATCCAATAATAGCCTTCATCCAGTTTATGTTCTGGTTATTGACCACTGCCTCAAAAGCGACCAGAAGCACGCCAAACAACATGCCTATCATCGCAACCATTTTCATATCGCCTGTGCCAGACAGTGCCGCAATGGCGTTGAGAATTTGCTCCAGAAACGCGGAATCGCCGATGCTATAAAAATCGAATGTCATACGCTTACGCCCCTTAATTTAATGGCTGGCCGCATTAGCATCGGGCCGCATTCTGGTTGCCATCCTCTCTTCACCAAGAGTCTGTAGCCTTACATTCTGGAAAGTTTGTAGCGCACGCAGGAACCTGGTATCTGTGTCCTGCTCACTCTTCTTCATCTCAAACAGTTTGCTCGCCACATCGCCAAGTATTGTATTGTATGCTTTTACATTATCTTCCATTTCCGGCTTCGCCTGATTCGCCGCTACACGCATTGCCCTAATCATTTCGCTGGCGAATCGGTACGCCATTTCGCGGGCAATCCACGGGGCAAGGCTCTCTGCAAACATCTTTGCCGTGAATTCCCCTTGCTGAGCGAGGCTGCGAATCATGGCAACAATAGGTGCCGGGGTATTTTCGATAAATGCCGTTTCGGTTGGGGTATATGCTTGTCCTGTCGGGTTTGCGAATTTCATAACGATGCCCGGCGATGTTCCGTTGCCCACCAGAATTTCAGTGATGCGGGTGGTGAAATCCTTAAAGTTTGTGACCGCTGTTTTTGTCGGCATCATGCAGTCCGGGTCGGCTCCACAGCGATAAATTTCAACCCTGTTTTTGTTTCCATATACCAGATCTTCCGGCGACAAAATCGGGTCGTACACCTTGGACGATAGAGACTTATCGGTACCGCCCGGCGATGCTACGGTTGTATTTGCATCATAGGCGACAAATGTGCCGGTCAACGACATGATTGTTTCTTCCATATCCTGATCACCGAATGACATCCATGAGCCCACGGCGGAGTCCTTCATCAGCATCCATGCTACATTCCCGATATAGCCATTGTTCTTCAAAAAGTTCGGATCGGTGGCCGAGATCTTGTTCTCCGTGTTTGTGTTATCCAGCGGCCACAACGAGTCAAACGCATCCTGAAAGGCGGGGGTATTTGCCGCTGCATCCTTGGCTGCAGCATCACGCACCCTGCCAAGGACTGAATTCTGTGCCACGTCACCCGGAATGACCGCCATTGCAGCGGAATCCACCATTGCCTTGCCCAGCATGCAGGAGTTGCCAGCCAGCGAGTTTAATCCTTGCACTGCCTTTTGCAGCTTGGACATTTCTTCCATACATGTCGGGCACATGGCCTGTAATGCGATCTGGAAAAAGTAGCCCGCCGCGTTGCTTGCAATCGAACGTAACAAATTCTGAAACTGGGACGCATTGATGAATGAGAATGAGCCGGCGAACATATCTATGCCGCCACAACCAGCCGAGATGTGGGGAGGAACGAAACCGATGATGTTTGTGTTTACGATCTTGTTTCGGACGTAGGCACTGCCGCCAAAGAACGCGCCCATTCGCTGTCCTTTGTATGCCTGTGGACTTGTGGTATTGACCAATGAGCCAAACATGGAATTCATCTGCTGTTGCAAATTGGCACTTGCCATTGTCGGAGCAAGCATCATCGCTCCTGCCAAGATCCCGGCTATACTCCCGGCTATACGCCACATCTTAAGAGTGCTCATTCCACCATACCACCTTCAAACAATTTCACTATTTCTGATTGATTGACGAACCCGTGAGGATCTGTTGCCACCCACTCTCCCCCGCTGTCTGTCAGGAGAGGTACATTGTTGTTGGGCAGGGCGCTCTTGTACTGGTCGTCGGTGATCCAATGTTTTTGCAGGGCCGCAAGTAACACGCGCTGCTTCATTTCTTCCATCGAAATGGATGAGCCCTGCGCTACACTGATAAAATCGTTTTTCTCGACATTGACGAGATAAATTGCCGGTGATGCAGCCACCTTCATTTTCTCTGCCTGTCCGTTGTTTACACGCCAGCCGCTATCCAGCGGGAACCCCTCTGGCGGGGCCGATCCATCCAGTGAGATAGGAAGCACAGTAAATCCATAAAGACGCTTGTATGCGCTCACCAGCGCCCCTGTCAGGCCGCAATATGGGCAGTTCCTCGAGTAATAAACAAACAGGCCCATGCTCTTCGCCATATCCGTCAGCAACGCCTCTGATTTTTTCCGTGCAATGGCCCCTGCAATGTGAGTGCCGGATGTAGCCAGCGGGCGGCGCGTTACCTCATCCAACATTGGATCTGTCAGGCTGACCCGCTGGGCCATTTCGCTAAACTTCGTGGATTTGTCCAGAGACAATTTCTGCAGCAGAAGGTATGTCCGCACATTTTCCGGGCTTGGATTGTCCAGGGCAGCGTTGAGATATTTTGGCAGATTCACTTTTAACCAGGCCGCCGACAACGGTGGAGGCCCGCTGTATCTCTTTTCCGGGGTCATCTCTTCTTTTGGAGGTTCCTGCCTGGCCTGCTGCTCAGGTCTGGGCTCCAGCTTCTTTTCCTTCTTCTTTTCTGGATCAATCTTTTCGTTGTAGAAAAACCAGCCCTCTCGATGCCGTCCAAAGAAGGATTGATCGGAAGCCACCCCTCGTTCGATAGCTTTTTCTCCCGAGCGCGTTGCCCCAGTGTCCGCGTAGGACGCAGGTGGTGTTGAAATGGCTGTGGCTGCAATTGCCAGTAGCAGTGTCATAAGAGAGGGCTTTTTCATCGCCTCGATTATGCAGATGGAGATATGCGCCGTTTCGGTGAAACAAGGGTGTTTTCTCGTCTTTTTGCCAACCTCACCGGCTGGACTCTTGTGTTTTTCACCTGTTTGATATGATTTGTGCAACAACGGAACAAGGAGTCTCGTATGAAGTTCACTGCCCTCCTCTTGGTAATTCTGCTTTTCTCTATGTCTGCTTATGGTGTTGAGATCCGCGATTACATTAACGACCGGAATTGCGATCAGGTGTTGGATAAGGGCTATTATGAAATTTGCTATGATTATAATGCCAAAGGCGCTCGTTATGTCGGATACCGGCTGGATGGTGACAAGGTGAATGCCGGCAATATCAAGAAGCGCCCTCGGTTTTATCCGGACACGGCTATCCCGGCTCAATATCGGACGTATCCAGCCGACTATACTCATAACGAGTTCCATGCCGACCGTGGGCACCTTGCCCCTGACGCATCATTCGATTATTCCAGACAGGCGCTCCATTCGGTCTATTCAATGGCAAACATCATCCCTCAGTACAGGTGGATCAATCGCAAGACATGGATCAAGGCTGAGAAGTACGAACGGCTTATGGCGTCTAAGTTGGGCACAGTGACGGTGATCAATGGTGTTGAGTATGGCGAACGTCCTAAAAGACTCCGTAAATCAGGTATTGCCTACCCTGCCGCATATTGGAAGATGATTTACAATGAAGCTCAAGGATTCGAGCGTTGCCTGTATTACTCCAATGATAGCCGCGCCAAAATCAAGGGCGACGATCTCCGTGACCACATCGTTGATTGTGCCGTGTTAAAGTGACTGTTGATCAATTTGTACAGGATTTCTTGACCAAATTTCTTTGCTCAGGCTTGCATTTTTTCCAGAGTTGATATGATACCCGTACTTTGCAAAGAAGGAGTGTTTATATGAATTTCAAGCTCTTGTTCAGTACGGCAGCCCTATTCGCTATCGCGCTCACCGGCTGCTCCGGCAAACATGTGGCCGTATATGACCAGAATAAATCCGAAGCATTGAATGTCATGTCGGCTGCTCTTGGGCCGAGCACGGCTGAGAGATTCCTGAAAGATTCCGAACCCGTGTATAAGTCATCCGGCACGTTAGCCTATGCCGTAGCCAATGGAGCCGCAGGCATGGCGGCGCGAAGCGCACTGGGATCTGCGATTTCCACGACAAGTATAGGGGTTGATGTTGCTTCCTCGTTGCTTTCCGGTCCTGCAGACTCCGAGGTTCGCCATCCAAAAATAATTGCATGGATGCCGAAAGATATGGCGTCGAACGAAGACGAGGCTGGTCAAAAGTTTGCCGAGATCATTTATTCTGCCTATTCTAAAGCGATGGCTGGTTACGGTGTCGATGTATCGGCCCATAAAAAAGTAACACACGGTTGGTATGATTATCTTGAGTCTGATAACAAATGTGAATTTATCAGTGTTCTTGATCACAAACCTGTTGAGGCGGCGGTACTCACGGTGGACATGCCAAGGAGAGTCTTGGAATCATTGAAGCCTCAATGGCTCGGAGAGGGGGAGGCGTGGTATTTTGCTCATCCTGCTACACTGAGTGATAGTTGTCTAAAGATAGACCAGGAAAAAATATGGCAGGAAGCATCCAGTAAGCTGCCGGAATGGATTTACTTTTACACAGGCACAGTCACCGCCAAAGGAAATAAAGCGGTTTACCGCAAACCCTTCGTGTACCATCAGGG
>CAZCZU010000050.1:0-6798 GCA_964503475.1 uncultured Zetaproteobacteria bacterium | reverse complement strand
TCACCGCCAAAGGAAATAAAGCGGTTTACCGCAAACCCTTCGTGTACCATCAGGGCAAGCGACTTGAGTTTATAATGCCGCAATAAGTTTATAATGCCGCAATAAGAATGAGAGTGGTGCGTTTGCATCCCTCTTTCTTATCTCACCACTCCCCACATTCCTTGATTCACGCTATTGCGAATCTGGTTTGTGTCATTTGTATTTAGTCGGTTTTGTGTCCGCGTTTTCAAATCCTGCCTTGTACCGATGGTGGCTCCGGCAGGCTGGCCGCCTACGTCAAAGTTAGACCCCGCACCCGTCACGGAACTGGTCGTCAGTGTGCCATTGGTCGGCCAGTTTCCCGTCTGAACCAGGATTGCTTCCCATTCACTCAAATCCACATTGGCCCAGTTCACATTTTGCAGTTGTGTAAGGCTCAGTCCGGAGCAGTTTGGTGTTAGCGTAGCGCCCCACCCCATGCCGAGCTGTGGTCTTACCTGTTCCTGAATGATTCGAGAGAGAGGCGAATTAAAGCAGCATCCGTGCTCTTCATATCGTCCGCAATACCCAAGTATGCACCCGCCGAACGGGTTGGGAATAACGCATACATAGTTGGCACATGCCATTCCTACCACATGGCACGTTTTTAGCTGTTTCTTCATCAGGTACTCAAACTGAGGGTCGTCACACTTGAAAATCAGGTTGATCAGAATGACGGCAAGTTGATAGATCGTGTAGGCAAGCATAATCCAGTCAAGGGTGGCGGTAATAGCCGGATTAGGAACTACCTGTTGCCCTGCCGCCAATGCTCCCGATGCTGTACCGCCGCCCGCTGCAGGTGCAAACAGCAAATCCACCGCTCCATTGCCAAACGTGTTCTTCACAAACTCGGCTGTTTTCTGCGTAATTGCAGCCATCATTTGATCCATGAATCCTTGCGCCGCTGCGTCTGTGATTTGCCCTGCCCCGTTTGCTGCCACGTTTGTACTGCTTGTACCCGCGATTGATTCCCATGCGTTCGTGATCGGCTGAGTAATTGTATCAAACGCCTGAGACACGGTGTTGCCAAGAGAGTCCCATTGGTTTGCTATGGCATTGTTGATCTTTGCCCACGCTCCAAACATGCCCGAACCTTTGTTAATCATCATCACGGCATTTTCCATCGCGTTCATTTTGCGAACCATGTTAATGTACGAGGTCATATCGGGCACGGGCACACTTTGCGCACAACAATTTTTTATTGTGTTGTTGAAAATCTCCCAATCCTTGCAGAACAGATCGGTGCCCGGAAATACAGTGCAGGTTCCTGTGACTGGATCGCACTGTCCGTCCTGTTGCAATGTCGCAGCGGATTGCAGGTAGCTGGCAGCCTGACCGAAATTCGGATTGCTTTCGGGATTCGTAGTAATGCACGAGCCGTCTGCGCAGTCCACCATTCCGGGACAACTCACCGTCACATTTGATGGCGGAGCCGGTACGGTAACATTATAGCCGCAGTCATAGGTGACATCATAAGCACCCGGCGCACCGCCCGGTGTGAATTCCGAGCCCGGAATAGCGGCTGAGGACACAAAGGAGCAGTCCGGGTTTGTCTCGTACTGCGTACATGTATCCTGTGTCGTCACGGAAGGGTAATAGTCCACTGTGACGGTACCGCAGGTTGCAGGCACATTCACAGGCGGAGCATTCAAGTCAGACGGGCAGACTTGACTCGCGCCTATCGTATAGCAACCGTTCTGGCCTGCCGGATTCATTGTGCAGGTGTATGAGCCATGAACCGTGCCCTGGTCAATACCCTTGGCAATTGCAATGCAACTGGCCGGCGACCATTGACTGTCAGTTATTCTGTTGTTGAGCGTATCTGTCACCCTTCCCATAGAGGCTGTGCCTGTAACATAGTAGTCCCGTCTAGTCTGTTGCCGGCAACGAGAATTAAAATAGAAAAAATAAAGGTTGCTGTAGGTGCTTGTTAGCAACTCGAAAGTAAAGGTTGGACGCGCTGGATTGGTCGTATTCTGGGTGAAAAAATGTCCGCCAATGCCAAAACTCCCGAGGGGTGTTGTCCCACTCGCCGGATGAGATATACATTGCCCTGTCGCCGGATTGCAGTTGTCATAGTACCCTAAATAAATGTCTCGGTATGAGCCAATCAAGTAACCCAATAAAACACTAGAGTAGATGTTGCTGTTAGCTGTAATGTCGTATCTCAGCTTTTTATTAGATGTACATGATACGGTGATCTTATGTGGAACCTGTTGAACGATTCCGGACGCCCCGAACGAACAATTTGGTGGAGCATACGCATTTGCCGTCCATGTTACAGTATATGATTGGAAAGTGGCCGGGTCGCATTGGGCAGTTGACGGGAGAGCTGTCGCTGCAGGATGATCAATTGTACAAATCTCATGCGTTGTCCTTGGCTTCACACAATGGCGAATATCAGGTACATGATTGACCGTTGCGCTGTTGGAAACCTGTGTTTGGGTGCAACCATTAAAGGTGCCATCAAACACACTGGTAAGCGCCTGATCCGTTCCATTGAAGATCGGGTCGTTGGCTAGATTTGGGTGGGATGATGAAGTGACACTTCCACCAAGGGTTCGATATGCCTCACCCCATGCTGACGGATCGGTGCTCGCCGCTGTTGCCGAACTGTTTGCGTTCGATATAACCGCAGCGTTATTGCCATAGGCATTCTGCAGTGTGCTGGCTTGGCCGTTGCTGGGAATCAGATCGGAAGCACCAATAGTGACACCACCCGTACCGGGCAGTGAATATGAACCACCGCCAAGGTCGGTAGGAACGCCTCCAGCACCCGGCATAATTGATTGCCCAAAGGCCTGCCCGGCTGCTGAATTGACAGGCTGTGCGGCCCATACAGGCGGCTCCAGCATCATTGAGAAGGCGATCAAGCACGCAATAGCGCGTAATGCAGATTTTAGAAGAACGGAACGCAACAATCTTTCCACCTCCAGACCATATGCACGAAGTCCTCGCCGACTCCGGGTATGTTTCGCCATTCTCCCCATACGAAAGATGACTGTCCTATCCAGTGATTCCCGTTTGCTTCGGCCAGTGGATACATTTGTTCAAGTTTGTATTGCGCTTTGGGAAGCGTCGGAAAAATATACCCCCCGCACATTGCGGCATCGCCCATTGTTTTCCATGCGAGGCCGCGACGATGAAGGGCAGCCAATGCCCTTGCCACAATCAGACTCGTATCACGCGGAGGTGAAGCATTCGTTATTATATTGCCCGAGAATGGGTACAGCCCGCCCCATGAACCTGCACACCAGTACATAACGTCGGAGGGAAGGCCCGCATTGGAGGCGACTGCATCACCAATACAGGCTGCTTGTGCGACCGGATTGGCTACCATGACCACCTCCGGATTCGTAAAGAACGCCAACTCATCGTCATTCCATGTCGGATCGAGTTCGGAAATGTACATCAAGTCAAAATCCATATACCCATCTGCGACACAACCGGAGAAGAGGTCAAGAATTACTGTCAGAGGGAACGCAAAGTAATGATAATGGTAGAAAACCTTATCTGATGAATCATTCTCGTTCGAGTCAGACGACAGCCCACCCATCATGCGCCCGTCTGCTCCGATACTTCCGCCTCCTGCATTGATGATTGAACCACCAAGTAACGGGAAGCAGTATGGCCTGCGTACAACTTCCACAAGGCGGGCTGGCTCCCACATCGAAAATCCGAATCCGAATCCGGCCTGCAGGCCGTTGCCTGTATCGCATTGGCATACGACCTTATTTGCCGCAGCACCCGCAGGCTTGCTACCCCCGCCCATTGCCAAGCCGGCAATCACAATAGGAAACATGCAGTCCCAGCACACGTCGGTAAGCACAGCCGAAAAAATGTCGTATGAAGGACATGCCACATCGGCCCGTGCAGATGCAGGAGCCGCAAGCACAAGGACGATGCTTAATGCAAAACCAGAAAGAGCGCAGATAAACCGGCTACGAAGGTTACTACCCCTGCCACCGATTCCGATAGCGTTGCCCCTGAGCGAAGCAGCATAAGCGAGCGCCGTCTGAATGGATTTACCCCAACCGGAACTCCCATCGGGGTTGTGAGATCCATGAGAATGTGTCCTGTCGCCCCAATGCTTGCACCGAGCATAAACAGGTCTGCGGTTGGATGAAGAATCACCCTCCCCTGCAGCATGGCGTACACCATGAACGCATCCGCCATCAGCCATGCCGACAGCCAGTGTGTCAGGGTTCGATGTGGAATTACGGAGTTTCGCTCTCCCCGCCTCCACCACTTGATTTCCAGATTGTCTGGCAGGGACGAAGATGCGATTGCGGACAGTGCGACAACGATAGCCTGGGTCTGAGTTCCGCCCAGCCAGACCATTAAGGCTGCGCCGCTCAGGGCTACGCCCACTCCTGTTTTGAAATGTCCCTGCTTTGTCATGCCTTACATCGTACTCCTCTTTCGACAAATGCAAGCTCTGACTATTTCGTGATCCACTCATATCAGGCTGAGCCACCTGTCCAGAAATTTATGTTGCGCCACTTTTGCTTTCCACGGTTTGATTTTGATCGGAGCATGCTCAACATTGTATAGACTCTGTGGAATCGAGTTTCTGTCCCACCGCTGCAATTGATTCCGTTCAGCCGCCCCCACCATCGAATCTGCTAACATCACCCGCTCTATATTGCCCTTAATCCCAAATTTTGAGATGGTAAGTTCGCGCCATCTATTTTCTATCTTGGTAATTATCTTTATCTGCCGGGCAAGCTGTGGCTCCAGGCTACCCATGTATGCCTTGCCAACGTGATACACCAATGCCATTGCTGCGTCGTCTTTGGACGATAGAATGTCCGCCATATAAACGCAGTGCTGTGCATAGGAATAGTGCATTGGCAGATGCCCCATGAACTTTGGCGAATTGGCTAGTGCGTGCGCGATGTCCTTTGGCTTGATAACATCTATGAATGGCAGGCACGGGTCGAACCACTCCCCGCTGTATGTTTGGCATACATTCATTATCGCTGTTGTTGTGAGCAATTCTTCCAAGTTGTTTGCATTCACATCCGTTCCTCCAGTCTAGCGCGTGAATTATGCTCACTTTTTCGCCTCGTCGGTTGGTGAGTGATTGCATTTTTTTCAGTGATTTGCCTCACATCATATTCTCGGACAACGAACCTGTTGCCTTTCGCTACTACTGTGGTGACTGTTTTTTTAATGTTCATGCGACGTGCGAGAACTTCTGTCAGCAGGTAAACCCTGCTTCCCACTGCGGCTTGTTCGTCAGAGACGGACGAAAAGCTCCGCTCCAGCGGTCGGGTAATGACATAGATCGGTACCTTGTGATCCAGGAGGAACTTATGCCGCAACATTTTTGCAGCTTCCCGCTCTCCTGGGTTCGCCGGATTATACACGATGATAGCCCGCGTAAATGTCATCCGATTAAGTGGATTTTCGGCCTGTCCGGCCTTCACCAAAACCCTGCCGCTCACATCGCGTATATCCTTCTTTGCCTTCACCATAGGTGTGAATATGTAAGTGGCGTTCTCGGTCGCTTGAGGCAGGTCCACAAACTTCTTGTGCGCCCAGTAATCATCTTTGGCCGTTTCCACCTTTTTCTGAGTATCTACGTCTGCCAGGCGATCCTTGATCTCATCCATCAGGTTCTTTTCCTCAATGTCCACCACAGGGCCGCGCACGCCAAGATCTCCCGTGGTTCCCTTTTCTACCTGGTTTCTAATCCATTCCGGGTTCATGATGCCTTCCACTTTTGCTATCTCCCTTCCTTTTTTCAGATACAGCATTGTTGGCGCGACCTTTACGTTGTGTCTTCGGAACACCATTGGATCGAGTGTCACAGACGGATAATCGTTTCCCATGCCGAGTTCATGGAACTTCCGAATCGCGCACCCGAACGTCCGGCATCCCTCTGGTAATCCGGCCAATGCCAACCGAATCTCTTTGTCGTCCTTGTATGAGGACAGGTATTCGAGGGTTGATTTAATGTCGAACTCGGACGAAAGGGTGATGCAGACGACTATCTGTTTGTCCGGCACAGGTTTCTTCTTTGGTTGCTGTCCATGCCTGTTGGGGGTGAGCGACTGATCTGCAATTTTCGCGGCTTGCTCCAGGAACCTTGCAGCCTCTTTTTTGTTGCTCTCGGAGGGTGTAGGCGCTCTCAGCCATGCCGGCGGCGGAGCCTTTTCAGCCTTATCCATGACCTCATAGGTTTTATTCATCCATGAGGTGTCCCCGAGAATATCCGCTGTGGAATCCGGGGAAGCTGACGCTGCTCCAACGCACAGTGCGCCAATGAGTGATGCGCTCAGTGTTCTAAAAATCATACGACAACAACACCAATGAAATGATTGAGACAATGAAAAAGGTTGTTTCCGCACGATTCCACATGGCTGCCACATTGGCTGATGCGGGGCGCTTAACGTACAGTGATGCTTTTGCCTCTCTCCCCTTCGCTGCGGCCTCATAAAGCGACTGGTAGCGGTTTGCCATTTCCGCATGCGCCGAGTTGACCACCCATAACGACGTGATGATTGCGACCATGCCCAAAGTCACTCGCAATGGCGGTTGCCCTACCGTACATGCAAACCCCATAAACACGCCTTCGGCGAGGATAGATGCCACCAGCGTTTTTATTGCCATATCCCTGTACAACGAAATTTGCCTCTCGATATTGTTCAGCTTGATTACACGCTCGTTTTCCATGCCTACCCCTGGTAATCAATAGATTGGAAAGGCTTTGCCGATGATTTGTGACTGGTTCAACACACCCCAATAGGTTGAATCGAACGAATTGGGATGTGA
>CAZCZU010000049.1:0-16327 GCA_964503475.1 uncultured Zetaproteobacteria bacterium | reverse complement strand
GTCGCGGCATGCACGGCAGTTGCCTGTGCAGCAGGAGATTGTCATGACCGGCAAGAAAAACATGGTGTTCGGATTTTTCTATTTTCTTACGACGCTGGGGCTGGGTCTCTACCTGGCCAGCAAGTTCAAGCTGCCGCCCGATCAGTTGCAGCAGTGGATGCAGTCGGCCCAGCACGCGACGCTGAAGGCAGCCCACGCCCACGGTAATCTGGAGAGCTTTCTCAATATTGCCCTGGGCTATCTGCTCTGCCGCCTGCATCTCGATGCCTGGATCGCCAAGACGGTGTCGGTGCTGTTGATCGTCGGGGCCCTGTTCCACTCCGGCATGCTCTATCTGGCCGGGGCCGGCTTCGGTTTTGCCGGGCCGCTGACCATCATCGGCGCCGTCTCCATCATCACCTCGATGCTGCTGCTGGGTATCGGGGTGGCGAAGCTGAAAACGGTCGACTGATGTCTGCTCCAACCAACACCTATCGGGCGGTACCGGTCTGGGCCGGTATTGTCCGCCTCACCCACTGGATCAATGCCATCGGCATTCTGCTGTTGCTGGCGATCGGCAGTGTCATCGCCCTGAGTGAATGGTTGCACGTGCCCGATGCACGGGTGGACCAGCTGATCGATGTGCATGCCGCCATCGGATTCATGGTGGCGGCCTCGCTGTTGATCCGCATCGCCTACCTGCTGACGGGCGAGGGGTCGGGCCACTGGCGGGATGTGGTGCCGCACACGAAGGCCCAGTTCCGGCTGGCCGTGGCGACCGTGCGCTACTATCTCGGCGGCTTTAAGGGAGAGTGCCCGCTCTACTACGCGCACAACCCTTTCGCCGGCATCGCCTATACCGGCTTCTTCGCCCTGGCGCTGTTGCAGGTCTGCACGGGTGCCGTGATGTATCTGCTGGGTGATGCCTCCACGCAGGCCTATGCCCATACCGGCCACGCGGCCGAAGCCGGCGGCTGGCCGCCCGAATGGCTGATGACGCTGCACGGTATCACGGCCCTGCTGATCGCCGCCTTCATCGGTGCCCATCTCTCGGCCCTGGCCCTGCACGACATCGTCGAGCGACGCGGCCTTGCCTCCAGCATGATCAGCGGATACAAGTTCTTCACCGATGAGGAGCTGGCGCGCCTGCCCGAAGCGCAGTCGCCGGCGGAGGAGTCGCAGCATGGGGATACTGGTTGACGGGGAGTGGCGCGATCAGTCGCACTTCCCGACCGAAAACGGCAAGTTCAAGCGCCAGCCATCGAAGTTCCGCAACTGGATCACGGCGGACGGTGCTGCAGGCCCGAGTGGCGAAGGTGGTTTTGCTGCTGAAGCCGGTCGCTACCACCTCTACGTCTCCTACGCCTGCCCCTGGGCTCATCGCACCCTGGTCTTCCGCAAGCTCAAGGGGCTGGAGGCGCTGATCGATGTGACCGTCGTGCATCCGCACATGCTGGCCAATGGCTGGGAGTTCGACAGCTGCGAACCTCTCTACGACTGCTCCTACCTGCATGAGCTTTACTGCAAAGCCGATCCGGATTACACCGGTCGTGTCGTGGTGCCGACCCTGTGGGACAAACAGCGGGAAACCATCGTCTCCAATGAATCCTCCGAGATCATCCGCATGTTCAACAGCGCCTTCGATGCGCTGACCGGAAACGATGACGATTATTACCCGGCCGAGTTGCGCGAAGAGATCGATGCCATCAATGCCGACGTATATGACTACGTGAACAATGGCGTCTACAAGTGCGGCTTCGCCAGCAGCCAGGCAGCCTATGAAGAGGCCTACGATGCCCTGTTTGCCATGCTGGACAGGCTGGAGGAGCGGTTAGGTCGCCAACGCTATCTGGTTGGAGAAAAAATCACCGAGGCGGACTGGCGCCTCTTCACCACCCTGATCCGCTTCGATGCCGTCTACTACGGCCACTTCAAGTGCAACATGAAGCGCATCGTCGATTACCCGAACCTGTGGGGCTACCTGCGCGAGCTCTACCAGTATCCCGGCATTGCCGGGACGGTGCATTTCGATCACATCAAGCAGCACTACTACTACAGCCACGCCTCCATCAATCCGATCCGCATCGTCCCGAAAGGGCCGGAGCTGGCACTTGATCTGCCACATGGTCGTGGGTAGATAGGCGATGCTTGGCAAGTGATCAGGCCAAGACGGAGGGGAGATGCAAAAACTGTTTCTGGTTTTTATCGTGCTGGCATTAGTCAGTTGCTCATCACTTGATCGTACGGAACGCATTGAAGAACAGTCGCTGACCATTGGGCATAGCAGCAAAGATGATGCCGTTGCCCAGTTGGGATTGCCCAAAAAGGTCAAATCATTCGATGGGAAGGAGTACTGGTATTATTCCGACCGGGAAGATTTTCGGCATATTGCCATTCCTATCCCCATAGACAGTAACTATGGGAACATGATCGACGTTGGACCGGATATTCAACTCGATTTCAAGCCGGCACTGATTTGTATTTTTGATCAGCAGGGAGTACTGCAAGCTATCCAAAAGCCGAAGCCAGAGGGGAAATAGGGATATGAAGAAAGTCTATGTTGTCGTCGGTTTTGTTTTGGCTATTGCACTACAAGGGTGTGCTACCCCTGCAAATACCTCCGTCGTTTTGCAACAAGATGACAAAAGCAAGTTTATGTCTGCAAAGGTTGCAAGCAGTTATTTCATGGCAAAGAAGACGGTCTATTACTCCGAGGTGCTCTATCGGGTGTTGTGGGTAGAGAATCGCTCCTCTTCCAAGGACTTTAGCGGTATCTGGCAGCCGGATGATGAATTGCTGTCTGTGGTGAATGAGCAACTCAGTCGTGAGTCGATCCATGCTGTCAAATTAACAGATGTCGTGGCACAAAATACCCTGAAGCAATATTACTACTCCCAGCTGCGTAAAGATTTTGAGCCTTATGTCTCAGGTGATCATGCCAACACCCCGGTTGTTGAGTATCTGGATAAATATCCTGAATACACTGGCTTTGAAACCATCAGGCAGGAGCTGATGGATCATAATGTGAAATATCTTTTCGAAGTGTTGTCTGCAGGCGCATTCGGGAATGCAATTGGTTTTGGCAGCGTTATCGTTGGTTCGGGGGCGTTCATGAGAATCATCGACCTCGAACAGCGAAAGGTTGTCTGGTCGGGTATTCCCGTTGCGACCAAGATGTATCAACTCGGCGGAGACTTGAACAAGCTGGAGGCAAACAACCTGGCGTTACTCAAAGAGGGCGTTGCGCTGGGATTGAAGCGGGCAATGTCAGGCGGTGTCGCTGAAGTGATAGGAAAGCCCATTCCGAAAAAAGAAGCAGCTGCGCTTTCCAAAAGATAGAGATACTTTGGCATTGTGCGCTGCTAGTTGAGAGGGTTGTTTCAAGCCATCATCGTAGGGGTTTTATGTTTTGGACTGACATGATCATAGGTATTGCGAGCATATTGATGGTCATTTCATTTGTTGCCATGTTGATTGTCGGAATATCTCATGGTGGACATGGCAGCATGATGCCTTGGGACCCAGCGCTAAAAAATGAAATATCACCCGTTGGGAAAGTCGTTGTTAAGTTCGCCTTCATAACCTTTATCAGTTCTGCTGCATTAGCTTTTATCCTGTTGTCTATGATGTCGCCTCGCTCTTAGCTGTGGTGATTATTGCATGTCTATTAAACAGGGTTGGTGCCAGGGGCTTTTAAACTTCACTCTGTCGATGCCATTGAATGCTCTGCAGTTGCTGCCAGAGCATGCTCTCCACCGGGCCGATGGGGCGGGCGCGTTTGCGCACCATGTAGATCGGTACGTCGACCGGCTGGAAGTCGGATGAGTCGAGCATCACCAGTTTTTCTTCCCTGATATCCGTTTCGACCAGATGCAGCGGCAGCCTGCCCCAGCCGCCGCCGGAGCGGATGATGCTGCGTTTCATCATGAAGTCGTTCACCGTCCACTGCGGTGTCCCCTCGACGATGCCCTTGCTCAGGCGTGGGGAGTGGATGCTGGTGTCGCGCACGATGATCAGGGTGGCGTTGGCGACGTCGTCGAGCGTTGCCTCGGATGGCCGGCCGGCTGCCGGGGCATCGGGATGCACCACGGCGACCATCGAGACCCGGGTCAGCTCCACATATTCGTAGGCGGTCGGGTCGTCGAAGCTGTCGGCCAGGGCGATGTCGGCATCGTCGTCGTTCAGCCGCTCCATGGTGCCGCTCAGATTTTCGATCTGCAGGGCGATGTGGGTGGCGGGGGCCATAATGGTCAGGCGATTGAGCGCCTGCAGCAGCGGCTCTACCGGCACGATGCCGCTCACCGCCAGCCGGATCTGCGGCTCCTCACCGCGGGCCAGATGCTCGGCCAGGGAACTGAAATCGGCGCTTTGCTCCAGGATTGTCAGTGCCCGCCGGTGCAGTGCCTTGCCCGCCTCGGTGAGTTGCGGGCGGTAGGCCTCGCGATCGAACAGGGCCAGCCCCAGCTCTTCCTCGAGATTGCGCACGGCGATACTGATCGCCGACTGGCTGCGATAGAGCGCATCGGCCGCACTGCGGAAGCCGCCATGCTCGACCACGGCACAGAAGACGCGTAACTGATCCAGGGTCATATCGCCATCATGATTCATAAATTAGATCATATCAATCGAATATATGCGCTTTTTATGAATCGTTATCGCTAACATCATCCCTCGCCATGAAGTTACGCAACAGCGAACAGGGCTACGGCTGGCCCGCGATCCTGATCCACTGGCTGATGGCGATCGCTATCTTCGGCCTCTTCGGACTTGGCCTCTATATGACCAGTCTCGGCTATTACGACGCCTGGTATCAGCGCGGCCCTTACATCCACCAGAGTATCGGCATGCTGATGCTGATGCTGTTGGCTGTCCGCTTCGCCTGGCGACTGGCCAATACGAGGCCGCAACTGCTCGGCCGCGCGTGGGAGCGGCTTGTCGCCATCACCGTATACCGTACGCACTACCTGCTGATGCTGCTCGTGATGGTCAGCGGTTACCTGATCCCGACGGCCGAAGGGAAGGGATTCGAGGTCTTCGGCTGGTTTACGGTACCGGCACTGCTTACGCTGGAGAGCCATCAGGTCGACCTGGTCGGCGCATTCCATCTATACAGCGCCTGGGCACTGGTACTGCTGGCAGGACTGCATGCCGCAGCGGCACTGAAACACCACTTTATCGACCGGGATGCGACACTGCGTCGCATGCTGGTCGGTGATTGAAAAGAGTGTCATTCCGATACTTGATGATCAACGTGAGAGGAGAGTATATGAAACAGCGACTTAAATTTGTGTTTGCCGGCCTGCTTCTGGCCATGGCGGCAGCCCTGCCGGCCCAGGCGGCGGAGCACTACGCCATCGACATCAAGGGGCAGCACGCCTTCATCCAGTTCAAGGTCAAGCATCTGGGCTATAGCTGGGAGCTGGGCGGCTTTAACACCTTCGACGGCAGCTTCACCTATGATGAGAAGAATCCGGCCAACAACAAGGTCAACGTGACCATCGATACGGCCAGTATCGACACCAACCACGCCAAGCGCGACAAGCACCTGCGCAGTGCCGACTTCTTCGATGTGGCGAACTATCCGAAGGCAACCTTCGTCAGTACTTCTTATGAAGATAAGGGCAACGGCAAGGGCGTGTTGAAAGGCAAGCTGACCCTGCATGGCGTGACCAAGAATATTGCTATCGATGTCAATCAGATCGGTGCAGGTCCGGACCCGTGGGGCGGTTTCCGTCGTGGTTTCGAGGGTACCACAACACTGCATCTCTCCGATTACAACTTCGCCAAGGGAAGCATGCTCGGGGCGGCAGCAGAGAACGTCGAGCTCTACCTGTCGATCGAGGGTGTGCGCGAGTAACGGATCGGGCCCCGCTTCGGCGGGGCCTTTTTCGTTCATTGTAGCTTTACCTGCAAAGGAGGTGGCCATGAAGCCGGGTTTGATTCGTATGCCGGCATTGACGGTGCCGGAAGGAGATGGGGTGACGGTGAAGCGGCTGATGCCGATCCATGGTATGCGCAACTTCGATCCTTTCGTGCTCTGGGACCATTTCGATATCGGTCCGGGCAACGGTTTTCCCGATCATCCGCATCGCGGCTTCGAGGCCATTACCTACCTGTTCGAGGGCGGTATGCAGCATGCCGATAACCTGGGTAACCGGTCGGTGGTACGCGGGGGCGGTGCCCAGCGTTTTACGGCCGGGCGCGGCCTGGTGCACTCCGAGATGCCGGATCGGGATGGGGCCAATGGGATTCAGCTGTGGATCAACCTGCCCAAGCAGCTGAAGACGCTCGATCCCGCCTACCAGCAGGTCGATGCCGCCGAATTTCCGGTGACTTCGATCGAGGGCGGGACAATGCGCACCATCGTCGGCGAAGGCTCACCGCTGCTGTTGCGTACGGGGGTCGAATATCTCGATATCGAACTGGAGAAAGGAGCCTGTTTTGAACGGACGGTGCCGGAAGGGTTCCAGGGGCTGATTTACGCCGTCAGCGGCAATTTGCAGGTACAGGAAGAGCATCTTCCGGCCGGCAGTGCCGCATTTGTCGAGCAGAGAGGAGGCCTACGTATCGAGGCGATGGAGGCAAGTCGCCTGATGTGTTGTTTCGGCGCCCCGCATGGTGAGCCGATTCACCAGCACGGCCCCTTTGTCGATTAACAGGAGAGTGACGATGCCACACAAACAGGCCGAGACTTCAGAGCAGATTCACGAACTGATCAGCGGACGCTGGAGTCCGCGTGCCTTCGACAGGGAAAAATCGGTGAGTCATGCACAGCTGATTGCCATGCTCGAGGCGGCCCGCTGGGCGCCGAGCTGTTTTGGTGATCAGCCCTGGCGATTTGTGGTTGCCGACAGGGGCAGGGATGAATCGGCATGGCAGGCGATGTTCGCTTGCCTGGCCGAGAAGAATCGCCTTTGGGCCGCCCATGCGCCGCTGCTGGTGCTGGCCTGTGCCTGGCCGCAGTTTCGTCATAACAGCGAGGCCAACCGCTGGGCCGAATATGACACCGGGGCGGCGGTGCTGAGCCTGAGCCTGCAGGCGCATGCCATGGGGCTGGCCACGCACCAGATGGGCGGCTTCGATGTGGAAAGTATCCGGGATGCCTGTGCTCTGCCGCAGCAGGCGATCCCGATGGCCGTGATTGCCGTGGGCTATCAGGCCGGAGTCGATGTGCTTGATGCGGTGTTTCACGACATGGAGCAGGGGAAGCGCCAGCGCCTGCCGCTGGCCGAGAACTTCTTTGCAGGGCGCTGGGGTAATCCGGTAAGCGCATAAAACAAGCCGGGGCATCGATGGCCCCGGCTTTTTTCGTGCTGCGTTATGACTACAGGATATAGCGCGACAGATCCTCGCTCTGGCTGATTTCGCCCAGCTGCTCCTGCACGTAGGCCGCATCGACAGTCAGCGTCTTGCTGCTGCGATCCGGTGCCTCGAAGCTGATCGCATCGAGCACACGCTCCAGCAGCGTGTGCAGGCGGCGGGCACCGATGTTCTCGGTTTTCTCGTTCACCTGCACGGCGATGCGGGCCAGCTCGGCGATGCCATCATCGGCAAATTCCACCGTCACACCTTCGGTGCCCAGCAGGGCGGTATACTGTTTGGTCAGCGAGGCTTCCGGCTCCACCAGAATGCGGCGGAACTCATCTTCACCGAGAGCGGAGAGATTGACCCGGATCGGGAAGCGCCCCTGCAGCTCCGGAATCAGGTCCGATGGCCGGGCCAGATGGAAGGCGCCCGAGGCGATGAAGAGGATGTGATCCGTATTCACGGTGCCGTGGCGGGTGGAGACACTGGTGCCCTCGACCAGCGGCAGCAGATCGCGCTGCACTCCTTCGCGGGAGACATCGCCATCCTTGCCATCTCGGTGGGTGATCTTGTCCATCTCGTCGAGGAAAACGATGCCGCCATTCTCGGTGCGTTCGATCGCCTCCTCCTTGACGCGGTCCATGTCGAGCAGGTTGTCGGCCTCCTGCTGTTTCAGTGCCTCCATCGCTTCGCGCACAGTCATGCGCTTGCGCTTTTTCTGGCCACCCATCAGGCCGCCGAACATGCCCTTGAGATCGATCTCCTCGCCCGGCTGATTGGAGAGGATCTGCATCGGCGGCATATTCGGCTGCTCATCGATGTCGATCTCCACCTGACGCTCGTCCAGCTCGCCCAGGCGCAGCTTGTGACGCATCTTCTCACGTGTTTCGCGCTGGCTCTCATCGTTGCCCGAATTGGGGATCAGGATGTCGAGCAGATGCTCTTCGGCGGCCTCCTCGGCCCGGTGCTGCACCTTGTTGCGATGCTCCTCCTGCACCATGTTGATGGCGGTATCGAGCAGGTCGCGCACGATTGATTCGACATCGCGGCCGACATAACCGACCTCGGTGTACTTGGTCGCCTCGACCTTGACCAGCGGCGCCTTGGCAAGCCTGGCCAGGCGACGGGCGATCTCCGTTTTGCCGACACCGGTCGGGCCGATCATCAGGATGTTTTTCGGGGTCACCTCTTCGCGCAGTGGTGATTGCAGCTGCTGGCGCCGCCAGCGGTTGCGCAGGGCGATGGCCACGGCGCGCTTGGCGTCCTGCTGGCCGATAATGTAGCGATCGAGCTCCGATACGATCTCACGCGGGGTCATGGTGTGGCTCATGCTCAGTACTCCAGGGATTCGACGGTGAACGAGGAGTTGGTGTAAACGCAGATGTCCGAGGCGACAATCATTGCCTCGACGGCGATTTCGCTGGCCGAGAGGGGGCTGTGGCGCACGAGTGCCGTGGCGGCCGCCTTGGCATAGGCGCCGCCGGAACCGATGGCGGCCACGCCTTCGTCCGGCTCCAGCACATCGCCGAGTCCCGAGATGATCAGGCTGCGTTCATGGTCGGCCACGATCATCATCGCCTCCAGCTTGCGCAGGTAACGGTCGGTGCGCCACTCCTTGGCCAGCGCCACGGCGGCACGGGTCAGGTTGGCGCCGTGTTCGTCCAGCTTGGCTTCGAACAGCTCGAACAGGTTCATGGCATCGGCGGTGGAGCCGGCAAAACCGGTCAGGATCTTGCCGTCGCGGATGCTGCGCACCTTGCGGGCGCCATGCTTGACCACGGTGTCGCCCAGGGTGACCTGGCCATCGCCGGCAATGGAGACCTTGTTTCCCTTGCGTACGCAGCAGATGGTGGTTCCCCGCATCTTGATCCCGGACATAGTTGTATACCTCGCTGTATTTCGGTGGCGGGCATGCTAGCCTGCGCCGCCTGTCTGGTCATCCCGACAGCCGGAAGGCGATTGGGGATTGACGAAGCAGGGTGTGCACCCTATGTTGCGGCGCCTTCCGTGAGTTGAAAGACGCACGGGTCGGACGAGGCGGGGCGTAGCGCAGCCTGGTAGCGCATCTGGTTTGGGACCAGAGGGCCGGGGGTTCGAATCCCTCCGCCCCGACCAGTCGGACTTAGGTAGCATGCTTGTGCAGGCGCCTGTAGCTCAACCGGATAGAGCAACGGACTTCTAATCCGTAGGTTGCAGGTTCGAGTCCTGCCAGGCGCGCCATATGCGATGCTTAGGTATGGTGGATGTAGCTCAGTTGGTAGAGCCCCTGGTTGTGATCCAGGTGGTCGTGGGTTCGAGTCCCATCGTCCACCCCAGTTAGTGAGTTGAAAAATGGACGCGGATTTATATCATGCGTCCGCAGTGGGGCCGTTAGCTCAGTTGGTAGAGCAGCTGACTCTTAATCAGCGGGTCGAAGGTTCGAGCCCTTCACGGCCCACCACTTTTAAGAGGGAGTAAGGCATCGCCTTGCTCCCTTTTTTGCTTTGGCGACCCGGACGGGTCGCGGCTATCTGCGAGGGTGGCGGAACTGGTAGACGCGCTGGATTTAGGTTCCAGTACCTTTGGTGTGGGGGTTCGACTCCCCCCCCTCGTACCACTTACTTGCGCACGACGGCGCCAGGCGCCCGCTGCGAGAAGAATGAATCGGAGGCAAATTCCATGATCAAGACCGAAGTCAAAAAGCTGGGTGACCACGAACACGAAGTGCAGGTGAGCCTGCCGCAATCCGAGTACGATCGTATCTATGCGGATCAGGTCAACAAGCTTGCTCGCCAGGCCAAACTGCCGGGTTTTCGTCCGGGCAAGACGCCGATGGATATGGTGACCAAGCAGTTCGGTCCCAAGCTGCATGAAGATACCGTCTCCCAGCTGCTGCAGGAGCACTACGTCGCCGCGATTGAAGCGTCCGGCCTGACGCCGGCCGTGCAGCCGCAGCTCGATCTCCCGGCCATTCAGCCGGCCGGCCACTTCGCCTTTACGCTGAAGGTGGTTACCTGGCCGACGGTCGAGGTGAAGGATCTGAAGAAGCTGAAGTTCGACGAGACCGAGGTGACGGTCGAAGAGAGCGATGTCCAGTCGGTGATCGACCGTCTGCAGGCCTCGCAGGTGCGCTATGAGATCGAGGAGGGCCGTGCGGCCGAGAAGGGCGACCAGCTCCACATCGACTTTGTCGGCTTTATCGACGGCGAGGCTTTCGAGGGCGGTCGTGGCGAGGATGTGCCGCTGGTGCTGGGCGAGGGCCGCTTTATTCCGGGCTTCGAGGATCAGCTGATCGGCAAGAAGGCCGGCGAGGAGTGCACCGTCGAGGTCACCTTCCCCGAGGAGTACCAGGCCAAGCATCTGGCCGGCAAGGAAGCGAAATTCGAGACCGTGGTGAAATCGGTCGGCAAGGCCGTGAACGCCGAGGGCGAGGACGAACTGGCCAAGATGCTCGGTTTCGACGATGCCGCTACCATGCGTGCTGATGTGAAGCAGCGTCTGGAGCAGGAGGCTGCCGAGGGCGGCTTCCAGAGCACCCGCGATGCGGCCCTGGATGCACTGCTGGAAGCCAATGAGGTGACTCTGCCGGAGCAACTGGTCGAGGCGGATGCGCGTGAGACGGCCAAGCGCGTGGCACAGAACTTGCGTCAGCAGGGTATCGACCCGACGGATGACATGTTCAACGACGAGGCGTTCAAGCAAGAGGTGCGTGCACGCTCTGAGCGTGGCCTGAAATTGTCGGTTTTGCTGCAGTCGGTTCGCGACGATGCCAAGGTCGAGGCGGACGATGCCGAGGTGAATGCCCAGATCGAGCGTATGTCTGAGCAGTACCCGGCCGAACAGCGCCAGCAGTTCGTGGCCTGGGTCAAGAGCCAGCCGGAGCAGCTGGGCTCGGTGCGCGAAAACTTGATTGAACGCAAGTGCGTTGAATATATTGTATCGCAGGCCAAGACGAAGAAGGTGACGAAAGCCCTCTCCGCCTGGCAGGAAGAGCAGGACGCAGCCTCGCAGGGCTGATGGAGAACATGGCAGAGGCGCCGTTTTCCCAAGGAGGGTTTATGAATCTTGTTCCGATGGTGGTGGAGCGTACCTCGCGCGGCGAGCGTTCCTACGACATCTACTCACGGCTGCTCAAGGAGCGTATTATCTTCCTGAACGGTCAGGTGGACGACCACTCCGCCAATCTGGTGACGGCACAGCTGCTGTTCCTGGAAGCGGAGGGTCCGGACAAGGATATCTACCTCTACATCAACAGCCCGGGCGGGCTGGTGACGGCCGGTATGGCGATCTACGACACCATGCAGTACATCCGCTGCGATGTATCCACCCTCTGCATGGGCCAGGCGGCCAGCATGGGCGCGCATCTGCTGGCTGCGG
Organism: uncultured Zetaproteobacteria bacterium; assembly: GCA_964503475.1. Classification (GTDB taxonomy): domain Bacteria; phylum Pseudomonadota; class Zetaproteobacteria; order Mariprofundales; family Mariprofundaceae; genus CAZCZU01. Next base: position 4,687 of record CAZCZU010000049.1, on the reverse strand, counting down.
GCGCGCCCGGCAAGCGTTATGCGCTGCCGAATGCCCGTGTCATGATTCATCAGCCGCTGGGCGGTTTTCAGGGCCAGGCGACCGATATCGAGATTCACGCCCGCGAGATCATCAAGCTGAAAGAGCGGATGAACGAGATGATGGCGCAGCATACCGGCCAGCCGGTAGAGAAGATCGCCGATGATGTGGAGCGCGATTACTTCTTGACCGCTGAAGAGGCCAAAGCCTACGGTTTGGTGGACGAGGTACTCATCTCCCGTAAGGATGAGAAGGACAAATAGTCCGGTTTTACGTCCGGGGCGATAGTTCCCGGATGGTGCGGAGGTAAGCATGAGTTCTCAGAGCGGTGGTGGTGATTCGACACTCTATTGTTCCTTTTGCGGCAAGAGTCAGCATGACGTCAAAAAGCTGATTGCCGGTCCCACCGTCTTTATCTGCGACGAGTGTATCGAACTCTGCAATGAGATCATTGTCGAGGAGCTCGGCAGCCAGGAGCAGGGTGAGGAGAAGACCCGCGAGGGCCTGCCGAAGCCGGCCGAGATCAAGGAGTTTCTCGACGCCTATGTCATCGGCCAGGAGCCGCCCAAGCGCCTGCTCTCCGTGGCTGTATACAATCACTACAAACGAATCGCCCACAACGAGAAGAGCGATGTCGAAATCGCCAAGAGCAATGTGCTGCTGCTGGGGCCGACCGGTAGCGGCAAGACGCTGCTGGCCCAGACGCTGGCCAAGGTGTTCGATGTACCGTTCGTCATGGCCGATGCCACGACGCTGACCGAGGCCGGCTATGTCGGCGAGGATGTCGAGAATATCATCCTCAAGCTGCTGCAGGCGGCCGACTACGATGTCGACAAGGCCCAGCGCGGTATTGTCTACATCGACGAGGTGGACAAGCTGTCGCGTAAGGCCGATTCGCCGTCGATCACCCGCGATGTGTCGGGCGAAGGTGTGCAGCAGGCACTGCTCAAGCTGATCGAGGGTACCGTGGCCAGCGTGCCGCCGCAGGGCGGACGCAAGCATCCGCAGCAGGAGTTCCTGCAGGTGGACACCACCAATATTCTCTTCGTACTCGGCGGCGCTTTTGCCGGCCTGGAGAAGGTGATCGAGGCGCGCGGCAAGTCCCGCTCCATCGGTTTTGGTGCGACGGTGCAGGCCGAGGACGAGAGCGATATCGGCACCATCCTCAAGCAGGTGGAGCCGGAGGATTTGATCCAGTTCGGCCTGATTCCCGAGCTGGTCGGGCGTCTGCCGGCCGTAGCCACGCTCGAGGAGCTGGACAAGCCGGCGCTGCTCGAGATTCTGGTTGAACCGAAGAATGCCCTGGTCAAGCAGTACCAGGCGCTGCTCGACTATGACGGCGTGGAGCTTACCTTTACCGAAGATGCACTTGATGCCGTAGCCGACAAGGCGATCAAGCGTAAAACGGGTGCGCGTGGTCTGCGCGCCATCATGGAAGGTGTGATGCTCGACGTCATGTACGACATCCCGACGCTGGGTAATGTCGAAAAATGCGTCATCAATCGCGATGTCGTGGATCAGCATGCCAAGCCGGTCCTGGTCTTCCGTTCCGAAGAGGATCATGCCGCAGCCTGATGCTGTCTGCGCGTCGCTGGCGCGATTTGCGCTTCCTAAAGGAGAACAATCTTGGCTGAATGGGTGAAAGAGGAGGCCTCGAACGAGGCGCCTGATAACGAGGGCCTGCTGCCGGTATTGCCGCTTCGCGACATTGTCGTATTTCCGCACATGATCGTACCGCTGTTTGTCGGGCGCGAGAAGAGTGTCGCAGCACTTAATGAGGTGATGCAGGGCGGCAAGCAGATTCTGCTGCTGGCCCAGAAAGAGGCGGAGCAGGATGATCCTGCGGCCGGCGATCTCTATCGCGTCGGCACGATCGGCAATATCCTGCAGCTGCTGAAACTGCCGGATGGCACCATCAAGGTACTGGTCGAGGGCGGGGCGCGTATTCTGGTCGATGATATCGGCGAGCATGAAGGCTGCCTGCGCGGCCGTTATTCGTTGATGCCGGAGAAGGACGAGGATGGTCGTGAGCGCGAGGCCGTAGCCCGCTCGGTCGAACAGCAGTTCGAGGCCTACGTCAAGCTGAACAAGAAGACGCCGCCGGAGGTGCTTGTCTCCGTTTCGGCCGTCGAGGAATCCGACAAACTGGCCGATACCATCGCTTCACACCTGAACCTGAAGCTTGAGGATAAGCAGGGCCTGCTGGAGACGCAGAGTGTCATCGAACGTCTGGAGCGTCTCTATGTCTTCATGGAAGAGGAGATGGAGATCCTGCAGGTCGACAAGCGCATTCGTACGCGTGTGAAGCGCCAGATGGAGAAGAGCCAGCGCGAGTATTACCTCTCCGAGCAGATGAAGGCGATCCAGAAGGAGCTGGGCGAGGACGATGCCCAGAACGACGTCGACGAACTGGCCAAGCAGATCGAGACGGTCGGTCTCTCTGCCGAAGCCAAAGAGAAGGCGGAGGCAGAGCTCAAACGCCTGAAAATGATGCCGCCGATGAGTGCCGAGGCGACCGTGGTGCGCAACTACCTAGAGTGGCTGCTCGAGGTGCCGTGGAAGAAGAGCACGCGCGTGCGCCGCGACCTGGCTGTGGCCGAGAAGGTGCTGGAAGAGGATCACTTCGGCCTGGAGAAGGTGAAAGAGCGTATCCTTGAGCATCTGGCAGTCTTGAAGCTGGTGCGTCGCATGAAGGGACCGATCCTCTGTTTTGTCGGCCCTCCGGGTGTCGGCAAGACCTCGCTGGGCCGTTCGATCGCGCGTGCGACCAATCGCAAGTTTGTGCGCATGAGTCTGGGTGGCGTGCGCGACGAGGCCGAGATTCGCGGTCATCGCCGCACCTATATCGGCTCGATGCCGGGCAAGGTGATCCAGTCGATGAAGAAGGCGGGAGTGAAAAACCCGCTGATTCTGCTCGACGAGATCGACAAGCTGGGCGCCGATTTCCGGGGCGATCCCTCCTCGGCTCTGCTCGAGGTACTCGATCCCGAACAGAACCACACCTTTAACGATCATTATATGGAGGTGGACTACGACCTCTCCGAGGTGATGTTCATTACCACGGCCAACAGCCTCAACATCCCGGGGCCTCTGCTTGATCGCATGGAGGTGATTCGTATCTCCGGCTACACCGAGCAGGAGAAGCTGGCCATTGCCCGTCGCTATCTGCTGCCGAAGCAGATGAAGAATCATGGCCTGCGTGCGAAGGACATGGAGATGGAGGATGCCGCTCTGCTGGAAGTGATCCGTCACTACACCCGTGAGGCGGGTGTGCGCAGTCTTGACCGCACACTGGCCAATCTCTGCCGCAAGGTGGCCAAGAAGCGGGTGGCGGAAAAGGCGACGACTGCCATCAAGGTGGCAAAGGCGGATGTCGAGTCTTACCTGGGTGTACACCAGTACCGTTTCGGCATTGCCGAAAGCGAGGATCAGATCGGTGTGGTTACCGGTCTTGCCTGGACCGAGGTGGGCGGCGAACTGTTGCAGATCGAGACCGCCCTGATGCCCGGCAAGGGCAAGCTGACCGTCACCGGGCAGCTGGGCGATGTGATGCAGGAGTCGATCCAGGCGGCACTTACCTATGTGCGTTCGCGTGCAGCCCGCCTGGGATTGAAGCCGGATTTTCATCAGAAGGTGGATATCCACGTGCATGTGCCGGAAGGGGCGATCCCCAAGGATGGTCCGTCTGCGGGCCTGGCCATGGCAACCTCGATTATCTCGGCCCTGACCGGCATCCCGGTGCGTCGTGATGTCTGTATGACCGGTGAGATTACCCTGCGTGGCAAGGCGCTGGCCATTGGTGGCCTGAAAGAGAAGTTGCTGGCTGCCCAGCGTGGTGGGTTGAAGGAAGTGTTGATTCCGGAGGAGAATGAAAAAGACCTCAAGGAGATTCCGGATAATATCCTTGAGGGACTGACCATTCATCCAATAGCGCATATGGACTATGTGCTGAAACATGCCTTGACGCGCCTGCCGACGGGTATGAGTATGGCCACAGAGTTTGTGCCAGAGGCTGTAATCGACATCTATCTGGATGACCGGTCCTCAACGGCACATTAATCAAATTTTGTGACTTAAATCAGTTGACAGATGGTGGGGTGGCGATTTTATATTGCACTTCATCTAACGCAGCAGCGGGAGGAAAAATGAACAAAGCAGATCTGGTAAATCATGTGGCGGCTGAAGCCGATCTGAGCAAGACCGCAGCGACAGCCGCTGTGGAAGCTGTTCTGGGTGGTATCACCGGCGCTCTGAAGGGCGGCGATTCGGTCAGCCTGGTAGGTTTCGGCACCTTCGCCGTTGCCGAGCGCGCAGCGCGTACGGCACGCAATCCGCGTACCGGCGAGACCATCAATGTAGGTCCGTCCAAGGCTCCGAAATTCAAGGCAGGCAAGGCTCTGAAGGACGCTGTAAAATAAGCTTGCAACGCGGCGAAGGATCGTTATTCTTCGCCACGTCTTCGAACGGGGGCTTGGTCAAAAGAGCCCCTGTTTTTTGCCCGGGCGAATAGCTCAGCTGGGAGAGCAACGGTCTTACAAACCGTAGGTCACAGGTTCGATCCCTGTTTCGCCCACCATCTAAGCCCTGCGTTCGTGCAAGTGTTCGCAGGGTCATACGGAGCGGTAGTTCAGTTGGTTAGAATGCCGGCCTGTCACGCCGGAGGTCGCGG
>CAZCZU010000048.1:0-16882 GCA_964503475.1 uncultured Zetaproteobacteria bacterium | reverse complement strand
ACTCGGTCATGGTTTGAATAAACTCGTTGAGAATATGTTCAATCGCCTGCGAGGAAGTGAGCAACTGATTGGTGGTCAGCATGTGGCCAAGCTGCTCGGTCTGATCCTGCAGATCCTTGTCGAGATTCTCCATCGCCCGTTGCAGGCGATCAGCCATATTGTTGAATGCCTGAAAAAGGTGCCCCAGTTCATCGTTCCGGCTCTCATCGACCCGCACATCCAGATCGCCGGCCGCCAGGCGACCGGCCACCTCTTTCAGGCGATCAACGCGCCGGAAAACCAGCATATTCAACTGCCAGGCAAGCCAGGCAAAGACCACCAGAGCGGCTGTGGTGGCCACATAAAAGACCACCCGATCACTTCTGCGAATATGGGCCTGAATATGACTCATATCCATCGAGCCGCTGAACAGCCCCAGCGTCTCGCCCTCTCGTGCCTGATGGCACCCCAGGCAGGACTTCTCAGCCCGAATGGGGTAAACAAATCGTAACTGTGGAACATCGCATTCCGGACAACTCTCAAGAGCCGCCTCACCGGAAGCCAACACCTGTTTCTCCAGCAATGAAGAGGGAACCTCATCGCTGTGCAATCCGAACTGACGCGTCACTGCCGGACCATGCAACAGCCGGAGTTCGCCAATGGTAGGGTTGCTGCGACGCAATTGTTCGAGTGCATGCTGCAAAACAGAATCATCGGCCCCCTGACGCATCAGGTTGACCAGCGACAGGCGTGTACTGTCACTAAACAGCGCCAGTTCATCGCGAGAGAGCTCCAACACGCTGTGTTCGATCTCATGGCGAACAATCCAGTAGGCAGCCACCACAACCAGCGTCAGTACCACCAGAACAGGCAGCAGAAGCTTTACCCGCAGGCTACTGACCGGCCTGCGCTTTTCCAGCTGCCCCGATGTTACGGCCACAGCGTTTTTTCCGTGATATGAATACGTTCCAAGATCCCGGTCAGCAAGAGCATCCTCCCTGATTCTCCTTACTTATATAGTGGCCCGTCTGCATCCGTGCCAGGGCACAACCATGTAATCAGTCGAAACGGTAGTGCTTGCGAACCGGCTTGCTGATCGACCAGTAACAGGCGAGACCCTCCGGAAAAGTCACCAGATCACCCGCCTGGATATGGACATCATCATCTCCGGCCGGTGTGATGAGCACCTCGCCCTCCAGCAGGTAGCAGGTCTCCTCGGCATCGTAGAACCACGGGAAGTCGGAGGCCTCCTTCTCCCAGATCGGCCACGCCTCCACCCCCAGCTCGGCCAGCCGAGCCGCATCCGGGTTGCGTTCAACGATAATCTTGCTCATTCGTTCTCTCCTGAAATATCCAGCACGAACTTGCCGGTGGTATGCCCCGCTTCAATGCGACGGTGTGCTTCGGCCGCCTCTTCCAGCGGCAATACATCGGAGACATAGATACTCAGCTGGTTCTCATCGAAGAACTGGGCGCACTGCTCCAGGATCGTGCCCTGGTGGGCCGCCTCGTTTTTCAGATCGTACAGCATCGGGGTGAGCATCAGCTCCTGGCTGACACGCACATTTTTCATGCGCAGCGCCTTGAAATCGGTGTCTTCGGGCACCTGCAGGATACTGACCAGATCACCGTAATGGGCCATGGCCGGCACCAGCTGCATGAAGGCCGGACCACCCACGGTATCGAAGGCGACATCGACACCCGCACCGTCCGTCCATTCCAGCAGCGCCTCGGCCACATCCACATCCCGGTAACGAATCACATGATCCGCCCCCAGTTCGGAGACAAAGGCCGCCTTCTCATCACTGCTCACCGAGGTCGCCACCGCAGCACCCGCGAGCTTGGCCAGCTGGATGGCGACATGCCCCACACCGCCGGCTCCGGCGTGGATGAAGGCACGGCTCCCCTCGCGCATGACGGCACGGTCGAACAGCGCCTCCCAGGCGGTGATCAGCACCAGCGGAGCGGCGGCCGCATCCAGAAAGGAGAGGCCGGCCGGCTTCAGCGCCGCATAGGCCTCATCGACAATAGTGTATTCGGCATAGTTGCCGCTTGGCTGCCCAAGGCCGCCATAGCAGTAGTAGATGGCATCGCCGGGCGCAAAGCGGGTGACTCCCTCGCCCACGGCCTCGACCACGCCGGCTCCGTCGCAACCGAGAATAGCCGGCAGTCCCGGATGCAGATAAAGCCCGCGCGAACGCAGCTTGGTATCGATCGGATTGACGCCCGCGGCCATGACACGCACCAGCATCTCATGCTCGCCCGCAAGCTTTGGTTTCTCCACTTCGGCCGGCTGCAACACCTCCGGGCCACCTACGCCCTGCATCAATACTGCTCGCATTCCGATCCTCCCGTACCCGAGAATAGCTCTTCGTACTGGCCAGACTATACGAAATCAGGACGACGAAAAGCACCCCGCCATCCGGCGATTCAAATGCGACGACGAGCACCCTATAGTAGCGATCATGCTCAATGCCTCGTTCCTTGCCCGCTTCCTCTCGGCCGCTTCCGACCATGTCGCCGCTGTCGATATGGGTACCAACTCGTTCCACATGATCATCGCCCATATCAATGAACAGGGCAGTTTCCGGGTCATCGACCGGCTGAAGCACTGGGTACGTCTCGGCGACGGCATCGACAAACGCGGACGTCTGGACGAGGCCGCCATCGAACGCATGAGCGACAGCCTGCGCCAGTTCAAGCAGCTGGCCGACTCCTACAATGCCAGCCTGCACTGCATCGCCACCAGCGCCATGCGCGATGCGGCCAACCGCGATGCCATCATCGCCCGCATCTTCGGCGAACTGGGTCTGCGCATCGAGGTCATCAGCGGCCAGGAGGAGGCACGCCTCGTCTTCCAGGGCGTACGCTCGGAGGGGCACATCGGCGAGGAGCCGGCCTGTGTGATCGATATCGGCGGCGGCAGTATCGAGGTGATGATCGGCCATGCCAATGGCCTGCTGGCGGCCGAAAGCCTCGATATGGGTGCCCGCCGCTATGCCCGCCAGTTTTTCGACAGCGGCAAATACAAGTCGCGCGACCTCGATGCCTGCATCCATGCTGCATCCAGCAAGATCCAGTCGGTGACCAGCGCCTTCGCCGCCTGGCCCGCTCCCAAGGCGATCGGCACCTCCGGCACCATCCGGGCTCTGGCGCGCCTGGCCGTCAACTGGGAACAGAGTGAAAACCCCGACCGGCTGAAATTGACGACGCTGGAACAGATGCTGCCGCAACTAATCGATGCGGTGCGTGATCGCGACAGCCTGGAAGGGATCGAGAACGAGCGCCGCGATACCCTGGTGGCCGGAGCCATCATTCTGATGGAGGTGATGACCGCGCTGAGTCTCGATGAGCTGGAGGTATGCCAGAGTGCCCTGCGCGAAGGGATCGTCTTCGATCGTGTGGAGTCGCACGGCCGCGTGCCGCAGCAACCGATGCGTGCCTCGGTGGAGGCGCTGGTGCGCCGTTTTTCGCTCGATACGGCCCAGATCGAACGCGTCATGGCCACGGCCGACCTCCTGTTCGAGGCCTATGCCGAACAGCTGGGGCTCGATGAAGAGTCCTACGAGCTGCTGCACGCCGCCGTGCAGCTGCATGAAATCGGCCTCTGCATCACCCACAAGCGCATGCATCTGCATGGCGCCTACATGGTGGCGCATGCCGACATGACCGGCATCTCCTTCCGCCAGCAGCAGATGCTGGCCGCCCTGATCCGCTTCCACCGCAAAGGAAAACCCGGCAGTGATCACCCGATGCTGACCGGCATGCATGAGCGCGACATGGCCACGATCAAGTCGCTGGCCGCCATATTGCGACTGGCGGCGGCCCTGAACCGCACCAAGTCCGGTGAAGCAGCCCTGCCGGACATCGAACTGCGCGACGATGGCTGGCACTGGCTGTTCAACGATGGCTGGCATGCCGCGCACGAGGTATGCATCTGGAACGGCGAGCAGGAGAAGAAGGTGCTGGCCAAGCTGCTTGGCAGCGCCATTTCGCTTGACAGCAAGGGTCATACCGGCGACCAATAAGGGCATGATGACCGCAAGCGATCCGACCCCGGTCGAACTGTTCGATACCACGCTGCGCGACGGCAGCCAGACCGCCGATATCCACTTCTCCGTCGATGATAAAATCCGCATTGCCGAACGTCTGCAGGAGTTCGGCATCCGCTGGATCGAAGGGGGCTGGCCCGGTGCCAACCCCAAGGACGACGCCCTCTTCGCGGGACTGCGCAAACGGCGCTGGCAACACAGCGGCCTGGTCGCCTTCGGCTCCACGGCCCGGCCGGGGCACCCGGTAGCGGAGGATCGCATTCTGCAGCAGCTCGCCGACAGCGGCGCCGATGCCGTCTGCATCTTCGGCAAAAGCTCGGAGCTGCATGTCAGCCAGGCACTCGGTATCGAGCAGGCGCAAAACCTCGAACTGGTGCACGAATCGATTCGCTGGCTGAAGGCGCGCATGCCGAAGGTCTTTTTCGATGCCGAGCATCTCTTCGACGGCTGGCAGGTGGATCGCGACTATGCGTTGAAGGTACTGGAGGCGGCCGCCAGTGCCGGTGCCGATGCCCTGGTTCTCTGCGATACCAATGGCGGCAACATCCCCTACCTGATTGCCGACGTCACCCGCCAGGTGATCGAGCACTTCCCCGACACCAGCATCGGCATCCATGCCCACAACGACTGCGAGATGGGCGTCGCCAACTCCATTGCTGCCGTGCGTGTCGGCGCCCGCCATGTGCAGGGCACCATCAACGGTATCGGCGAGCGTTGCGGCAATGCCAACCTCGTCTCGATCCTGCCGGTGCTGCAACTGAAGATGGGCATCGACTGCGGCATCAAACCGGAACAGCTGCGCGACCTGAAGCCCCTCTCCGAATTCGTCAACGAGATGGCCAATCGCCTGCCGTGGCGCCACCAGCCCTTTGTCGGGCTCAACGCCTTCGCCCACAAGGGCGGCATCCATGTCTCGGCCATACGCAAGAAGAGCAGTCTCTACGAACACATCGACCCGAAGCTGGTCGGCAACGAACAGCGGGTGCTCGTCTCCGACCAGGCCGGCCGCAGCAACGTCATCTTCAAAACGGCCGAAATGGCTCTGGGCGAAGCGCTCGATCCGGATGACCCGGCCGTGGCCAGGGTGGTGGAGCATATCAAGGCACTGGAGCATCAGGGCTACGCCTTCGAAGGGGCGGAAGCGAGCTTTCAGCTCCTGATCCTGAAAGCGATGAAGCGCTTCAGGCACTATTTCGACCTCGAAGGCTTCCGGGTCATCGACGAAAAACGCGATCACGAAGCCGAGCCGCAATCGGAGGCAAGCGTACGCATCCGGGTCGGCAGTGAACGGGCCCATACGGCCCGGCTCGGCAATGGCCCGATCAACGCCATGGATCGCGCCCTGCGTGCGGCCCTCTGCGACTTCTACCCGACCCTTGCCGACATGCGCCTGAACGATTTCAAGGTGCGCGTCCTCTCCACCCGCGAGGCGACACGCGCTGCCGTACGGGTTCTGATCGAGTGCACCGACGGCGTGCACAAATGGGGGACCGTGGGCGTCTCCACCAGCATGATCGATGCCGGATATATGGCCCTGGTCGATGCCATCGAATACAAGCTGCTGCAGGACAAGGTCGACCCGCCCGCTAGCCGCTGATCTCTGCTAGACTTACTGTTTCCGGGAGGCAGTTATGAGCAAGGAAGCCCAACTTTTCGAACGCAAGTGCGTCCCCTGTCAGGGCGGCGTACCGCCACTGACCCATGAGGCGGCCGAGGCGATGCTGTCGCAGGTGCCCGGTTGGGAGCTGATCGAGGAGGCGACCAAGCTGCGCCGCTCCTTCACCTTTAAAAACTTTATCGAGGCCCAGCAGTTCGCCGTCAAGGTGGGCGAAATCTCCGAGGAGCAGAACCATCATCCGGAGATCACCTACGGCTGGGGTTTCTGCAGTGTCATCTACTACACCCACAAGATCGGCGGCCTGCACGAAAACGATTTCATCATGGCCGCCCGCGTCAACGCCATCGAGTAGCGATGCACGCTGACACAAAAAAGGCCGGCATTTGCCGGCCTGACGCATCATTTAAGGGCACCATCGCCAAACCTTGAAACAAAAATCAACTCTTCCGTTTCGCCATCAAACAGCAGTTCATTTTCGCTCTGGTCAAAACGGAATGAACCATATCGTACCCAGACTGGACCCGATTGCTCTTCCAGCCCCTGCCGATACCATAACACACCGCTATCGACGGGTATCCAGCTATCGCCGTAAGGTTTAAAACCAATAGTCCTGCCAACCTTCTTTCTAAGTGCCACAGACCTGCTATTAAACTCTCTAAACGCTTTTCGGATTTCCTGATACTTCTGGCTGCCGGATCTGAATCGACCGAGAGGAACCTTCTTCTTAACATCACCTAGAAGTCGTTTCAATCTCTCCGAACGACTCCACTCATCTTTGGTGAATACCCTTCCGTAAAGATAACCGTAATGACGCTTATCAATCTCTTTTTTGAGGTTCTTTTCCTCACTGAGCATTGGGTTTGGACGAAAGGGCTGGGAGGCCCGCTTCAATTCAAAGTGGGTCAATTGAAGCATACTATCCTTTTTTTCATGGAGGCCCATTTCAGGGTAAAACCTTAAATTCCGAAGATCATCAAGTTCGACCAAGGCCAAATTCGGATGAAAGTTGTCCGCCTTATGCCCAGTTGGTAACCAAATTATAACGCAAAACTTGCCATCAAGTGTTCGCACAAAACTTTCTTTCGATGACTCCCAGTCCATGTGCCAACCCTGCCCCTCATTCCAGTTGGCGACATGCCTTACTTCCCAACTGTAATGAAGGGGATATTCCTCACCATTCAATTCAATGACAGCGGAAAGCTGAAAATAAACGGGGGGCTCTGACGCCAGGTCAGGTTTGGAACAGCCTACAAGAATCAAAAGCGACAAAAACACCAAGAAAAATCGTCTTTTCATTCGTCTCTTCCCTCCGAGCCGACATCAGCGCAGTCACATAAACAGTGACAATTACAAAAAAGCATGTCCAGCAACCATTCTCAGGCCGGAAAGGAAAAACACCGGAAAATGTCAGATTTTTTTTAATGGCTTATGAAAAACTAGCCTAACCAGCCAGACGATCATCCGCCACGTGGTAGTGCGGATCCTCGCTGATATTGACCTCAACCAGATCTCCGGCCTTCTCCAGCAGATCACGACACTCCTGGCTCAGGTGGCGCAGATGCAGGTGCTTGCCGGCCTGGGTGTACTTGTCGGCCAGCTTGTCGATCGCCTCGATGGCCGAGTGATCGGCTACGCGCGAGTTGGCAAAATCGACCACCACCTCATCCGGATCGTTCTTCGGATCGAACAAATCGCCAAAGCGATGCACCGAAGCGAAGAAAAGCGGCCCGTGCACAAGGTAGGTACGGCTGCCATCCGCTTCATCACGCGGCAACACATAGATGTGCCCGGCCTGCTTCCAGGCAAACATCAGGGCACTGGCGATCACACCGACCACCACGGCGATGGCGAGATCGGTGAAGACCGTCACCACGGCAACCAGGATGCCGACAAAGGATTCGGAGGGTGGGATACGCTTGAGCAGGCGGAAACTGCCCCACTCGAAGGTGCCCAGCACCACCATGAACATCAGCCCCACCAGGGCCGCTACCGGGATCATCTCGATCAGGGGCGAGGCAAAGAGAATAAAGCTGAGCAGGAACAGGGCTGCGGCAATGCCGGAGAGATTACGCAGGCCGCCGGAGGAGATATTGATCATACTCTGGCCGATCATGGCGCAGCCACCCATGCCGCTGAACAGGCCGGTCACGACATTGGCCACACCCTGACCGATGGAGACCCGGTTGCCCTGGCCGCGCGTCTCGGTCATCTCGTCGATCACGGTCATGGTCAGCAGCGACTCCATCAGGCCGATCGCGGCCAGAATGATCGAATAGGGCAGAATGATGCGCAGCGTCTCAAGGTTCCACGGCACCTCGGGGATATGGAACGGCGGCAGCGAACCGCCGATGCTGGAGATATCGCCCACGGTCTTGGTATCGAGGTGGCCGAAAATGACAATCAACGACACGGTGGCAATGGCGGCAAGGCCGGCCGGTACGGCACGGGTCAGCCTGGGCAGGAAGAACATGATCGCCATGGTCATGGCGACCAGCCCCAGCATCATGTACAGCGAACCACCGGTAAGCCACTGCATGCTGCCGTCGGCGGCCTGGAACTGGAACTGCGGCAACTGGGCCAGGAAGATGACGATGGCCAGGCCGTTCACAAAGCCGAGCATCACCGGATAGGGGACGATACGGATGAACTTGCCGAGCTTAAAGAGGCCGAACAGCACCTGCAGGATGCCCATCAGCACGACCGTGGCAAAGAGATACTCCACCCCGTGCTCGGCCACCAAAGCCACCATCACCACGGCCAGGGCACCGGTCGCGCCCGAGATCATGCCGGGGCGGCCACCGATCAGCGAGGTCACCAGCCCCATCATGAAAGCCGCATAAAGACCGGTCAGCGGATGGACGCCGGCGACAAAGGCAAAGGCCACCGCCTCCGGCACCAGCGCCAGCGCCACGGTCAGGCCGGAAAGGAGGTCGTCCTTGGCTTTGGCAGCGTGCTTGTAATAGAGCGTAAACATGAACTATCTCCCCCAAGCCCCAAGCGGGCTCATGACTAAAAAAGAGGCGGCATACTGCCGCCATGTCGTTAAAAGGCTATTAAATACCATTAGTTACATTAGCAAGAAATAAGCCATCGTGTACAAAAATCATCAGGAACCGATCTTGCGATACCCCTCGCAGGCCACCGAAGTGAGCTGCGGCATCTCGCCATCCAGGCGTGCCGCGGTTAGTGCCCCACCCCAGACACAGCCGGAGTCGAGGCCCAGCACATGCGACTGATCCACCACCAGCCCTTTGGCCGCCCAGTGACCGTAAACCACCCGGCAATCACCGCGCCAGGCAAGCTCATCATGGGCAAACCACGCCTTCTCCGCCGGGCTTGTCGGCTCACCGCTGCGCACACTCCAGCACATCTTCCCATCCTGGGTGCAGTAGCGCACACGCGTGATCACCGCAGCATCAAACACTGTCGCTTCCGGATCGCCCGCCTCCGGCTCCCGCTCGGGAAAGCGCTGTTCCATTTGGCTGCAGAATGCCCCCCACTCCGGCCCCCGAAGCAGCGTATGCACAGCCTCGGCACGCCGCTTCGCCTCGGCCAGGGTCCAGCCCGGATGCAGGCCGGCATGTACCATGCACCAGCCGGAATCCTCATCGTGAAAAAGGATGGGCTGCCGGCGCAGCCAGTCGATCAGTTCATCGCGATCGGGTGCGGCCATCACCTCGGCCAGCGAATGATCACCCCCGCTCTTGCCACGTGCGGCCATGCCCAGCAGGTGCAGGTCATGGTTGCCGAGCACACAGCGGCAGGCACTGCCCAGGTTTTTAAGAAAACGCAGCACTTCCAGCGACTGCGGACCACGATTGACCAGGTCGCCGACACACCAGAGAGAGTCTTGGTCAGGATCGAAGCGCACATCGTCCAGCAACCGCATCAGCGGCTCGTAGCTGCCCTGGATATCACCGATCGCATAAATGGCCATGGATCGAACCCTAGCGCCGGACGCCTGTTACGGAAATCACCGGCCCTTATGCCTCATCGCCGGCCAGCAGTGCCAGCAGCTGCGGCAGGAACTGGCGCAACTCGGCCATCATGATGGCCTGATCGGCATCGAAGCGGGCCTGCGCATCATCGGCACCATCCGCAGCCGCATCGAGCACCTCGCTGTCGAAGACAAGGCGACGAACGGAGAGATCGTCGTGCAACACGAAGGAGAGATGCCCATCCCAGTTCATGGCCAGCTTGCCGACCCGCTTACCGTTAGCGACATGGGCCCGCACCTCATCCGAGGTGATCTCGACATGGCGACAGCGGATGACACTGCTCCCCTCACCGCTTCCGACCAGCTCGCACTCATCCTCGAGCGTGAAATGGGGCGGCAATGCCTCGTCATGCATCAGCCAGTGGGTCATGGCGCTCTCGGGCGAGACATTGGTCTGCGGCCGCACCACATTCAGCGCCCCCAGCGTCTTGGCCAGCAGGGCGATCATCTCGTCCGCCTGCTTGGCGCTGGCGGCATTGACGATCAACCAGCCGTCACGGCGATCGATGCAGGCGTAGGCATGGCTGGCCCGCACCAGGGCACGCGGCAACAGCTCCTGCAGCACCTGGTCCTTGATCTCGCCCTTCTCCTTGCGTCCGACCGGACGCCCCGCCTCCTGCTCGATGGTCAGCACACGCTCCTCGACCTTCTCGCGCACCATCGAGGCCGGGAGAATCTTGTCCTCGCGCCGCTTGCAGATCATCAGCGTATCGTCCGTCTCGTGCACCAGCAGCTGCCCGGCATGGCCGAGCGGCTTCGCCCACCCCTCGCAGGCCTGCTCCATCTGGCCGCAGGCGCGCGCCTGCCGCTTCGCCAGCGCCTCGTGCAACTGCTGGCCATTCATGGCGAACGGCTCTTCAAAACGGTAAAAATGGATATTCTTGAACCACATACGTATTCACTGTCCTTGTTATACGGATTTTGTCAGTTGACCTGCGCCTTACGACTGCGGCAGGTGAATGTTATAGCGCCAGGAGAGCAGGCGAATGGCCGTCGTCAGCCCGATCACCGACCAGAAGACCGTCATACCGTAAACCCCCTGGCTATCAAGCAACAGGTAGAGCAAGGCGCCCGCGAGGCTCGCCGATGCATAGATCTCCTTGCGCAGGATGAAGGGCACCTCAGCCACCAGCATGGCACGCAACACGCCGCCGCCGGTGCCGGTCAGTATGGCGATGAAAACGATACCCACCGCGCCCAGCCCAGCCCGATCGGCGATCCATGCCCCGACCAGCGTGAAGACACCCAGGCCGATGGCATCGAAGGTGATCAGCCACCCCTCGCGCTCATCCAGCCGGCGTCCCCAGAAGAAGGTGAACGCACCTGCGGCAATGGCGATCAACAGGTAACTCTGGTCGGCAAAGGCGGCCGGCGGATGGCGGCCGATCAGGGCATCGCGCATCATGCCGCCGCCCAGTGCCGTCACCACGGCCAGCACCACCGCTCCCATCAGATCGAGCTTGTGCGAAATGGCACGCAGGGCACCGGTCAGCGCAAAAACGGCGGTGCCGAACAGATCGAGAAACTGGATAGTGGCCGGTAACGGTGTGGTCATCACGCTTCCTTTCAATAGAGGGTGGCAGACTAGCCATGTCGACAGCCAAGATCATGTCCGGCGTCACGTTTACCCCGCCCAGTCGTCAATTTGACAACAAAACTGCCATCATCTAAATAGATGAAATTCACGGGGAGAAATCAACATCTGGGAGGAGGCCATGAGCTCTCTAGTCATGCGCAACCGGCGCCTTTCCCGGCAGCCGATTGCTGAAGTCGAAGGTATTTCATTAATCAAGCACGAGCTGTTCCGTATGGTACTGAGCCGTGCCGCAAACACGTTTCATCTGCGCCTCCTGCAACGCCAGGGGATGAATGAAACCCGAACCGCCTGGTTACCCATCGCCAAGATAAGCGGTAACGACAGCGACTGGCTGCTCGCCCGCGGGCGCGCTATCGCCTATGCGCAACTAACCACGGAGGGTGACTGCATCGACTGGGATGATGAGATCAATCCGGACCTCTACCCGACGCCCTACTGCTACATCTGCCAGTCCCACAGCATCGAGTGCCTGCCTGGGCAGAAGAGCTGAAAGGGCTACTTTCGGGCCAGGTCGGCAACGGAGAGGGAGCTGAATGCTTCCCTGTACGCCTCTTTGCGCCCCAGCCAGAGACGGGTGAAAAAGAAGGCGACATGCTTGAGCTTGTAGAGCAGCACCACCATCAGGATCGTTGAGATGCCCTGGAACCAGAGCAGGCCCGAACGCCCCTGATCGGTGAACATGGAGAAGGTGAAGAAGTAGCCTGCAAGGACGCAGCCGACCAGAAAACCGATCGTCACCATGATATTTTCATGGGTGCTCCGGATTTTTTCGATCACGCTCTCATCCGCTTGTTTCGACACGATACCACTCCCGGGATTGTCACTGATGGCTGCCTGTCTGCAAGGCGCTGCCAGTGTATGCATCGTCCGTGATGGGGTAAAGCGGACATCCTGCCTATTTGGCCACAAACACCGGATAACGAAACCGCACCTCCGGATTCCCCTTGCGCACAAGCTGCCCTTCCGATGCCGTCGTAATGCTGTGGTTGCCGAAGCGACGGTTGATGGCATTGACGGCCTGCATCAGCCCCTGCTGCCGTTCATCCTCGCGGTGGACGCTGCCGAACAGGCTCTGCTGCACCGCCCCCTCACGCAGCGTGATGCCGCTCGCCGTCACCCCGCAGGCCCGATACACCTCCCCCTGGCGATAGAGCTGCCGGAAAGCCTGCTGCACGGTATGCGAGATACGCCTCAGGCTGTCGCTGGGGTGCGGCAGCGGCAGCGACAGCTTCGCCTGCTCGAACGATTTCAGGGTCAGGAACACCTGCAGGCGCCCGGCCAGCAGGCGCCTGGCCACCAGCTCGGAGACCAGACGCATGGTGTGGTGCGACAGATGCGCCGCGATACGCCGTTCATCGCCGCTCATCTGCCCCATCGAGGCGGTACGCGACACACTGCCCGGCAGCGGCGCTTCCGCCTGCAGCGGCCAGGCGATACGGCCGTTCAGCTCCGCATGCATCACCCGCCCATGCCGCCCCAGCAGCCGATCGATGACAGCCACATCACTTGCGGCAAACAGACCGGCCGTGGCAATGCCGTGCTGCTGCAACAGCACAGCGCGATTGCGCCCCACGCCGGGAATCTCGGCCACCGGGATAGAGCTGAGAAAACGGGCACTCCGGGCCGGCGGAATCACGGTGCTGCCATCCGGCTTGTTTGATTCGGAAGCCAGCTTGGCCAGCAGTTTGGTGCTCGCAATGCCGACCGATACGCTGATACCCACCTCGCGCCAGACCGCTTCCCGGATCGCATCGGCAAGGGCACGCCAGTTCCCCTGCCACAGTTCCGCCATGCCACCGAGATCGATAAAGCCCTCGTCGATCGAGTACTGCTCCACCTCCGGACTGTAGCGATTCAATATGGCGAACAGCTTGCCCGAGAGCTGGCCGTAGAAACGAAAATCGGGCGGCAGGAAGACGGCATCTGGGGCAAGGCGCCTGGCCTCGGAAACGAACATCGCCGTTTTGATGCCCAGCGCCTTGGCCCGGTAACACTTGGCCACCACAAAGGCATCCTGGCTGGAGAGCACGCAAAGCGGCCGCCCCTTCAACTCCGGGTGACGCACCGCCTCGCAGGAGGCATAGAAGGCATCGGCATCGATATGGGCAATGGCCTGCGGCCAGCCCTTGCTGTGCGTCATGAAAACTTGCGGAACTGGCCGACCACCACGCCGAAGATCTCCAGCCCCTCTTCGGGCCGGATATCGGGATAGGCGGGGTTGGCCGGCTGCAGGTAGAAACCCCTACCATCCTTCTGCAGCCGTTTGACGGTGAACTCGCCATCGACAATGGCCACGACGATTTTTCCGGTAGCGGTATCGCCCTTGCGCTCCACCACCAGCATATCGCGATCGTGGATACCGGCCTCGATCATCGAATCGCCCTGCACCCGCACCAGCACGGTGCCGGAAGGGTTCTCGACCAGATACTCGTCGATGGTGATGGCATCGCCCAGCAGCTCGGCCGCAGGGCTGGCAAAGCCAGCCGGTGCCCGCCCCACCACATCGCGCTCGAAAAAGCGGGCCGTCGGCACCCAGCGCTGCCCTTCGCTGCGCCGCAGGTAGCCGGCCGCCTCCAGGCGCTTACAGAGAGCGGCCACGCTGGCCTTGGAACGTATCGCGAGCAGATCGCCCAGCAGGCTGTAGGCGGGAATCTGGTGGTGTGCGCGGTAGTAATCGCGCAGCTGCTGCAAATGGAGGTGGTCGATGTTTTTGCCCATGCCCGAAACATAGCGAACGATCGTTCGCAATAACAGCCTCCAACTCGCTTATACATAACAAGGGTATATCAATATCTCCTGCTATATATACCAATACATAACAGGGGTACTTCAATATACCGATGCAAAAAACACTTTAATTTCAGACAATTGACATACAGCAATCTGTCGCCTACGTTCAAATAAACGTTTCATGGGGGGAGGAATCCGATGAAATCACCCGAAAAAGATACGTGCGTATATTAAGAAGTTATACGCTATGAAAGCATGGATACATATTGTATTAGTGTCAGTCTTTATGCTCTTCGCTGGTTGTACTGAAAATGCCAAGAGCCTATTCGTCACGTTTGTTTATCCAGATGACACAATTGCTAAGGGTATACTTGTAAAGAAAGTCGAATGCATGCACTGCCCTACGTATTTTAGATTTCAGACGGATTCTTCTGGTAAAAAGGCAATACTTAATTACCAAAACATGCATAGAATCGACAAACCATCAACTAATATGGAAAACGTGTTATACCTACCAAAGGCTAAATGGTGGCCCAGTAATTCCGAGATCGATAAAATGGCGAAATTCTGGATTGAGTATCCTGGCACCACTTCATCTGAGGCTCCTTATTTTCGTATGGCTCTGATTAGCGAGAATACTGTCTACTTTATGGCAAAAGGCGGAAACTGGATTAGAGGCAAAGAACAATGATACCAGCGTATAACAATGCGCTCGTGTGGGACGCATCGCCGCATTGCAGCTCGCGCCCCACAGCTTAGTCGTTAGGGTTATTAAAATGACAGAACTCACAAGCCAGGAACTTCAGGAACATTTAAAGGAGCAACTTGAGTTCATCGAAAGTTCAGCAACCTCGTTTGATAATGGCTTTGAAAGTGAAATCAAAAGACTCGCTGTGTCCGTCAGGGTATTAGTGCATGACACAACAAAATCCACGTCATTATTGACTTTGCTCGGACAAAAGAATGTTGATTTTGTTGATACATCTATTCCATTTGATGAAAACAATAAAATGACACACTCTAGTTTGGTTCAAATGAGCCTTGGAAATCGTGCATCTAAGGTTTTGCCTATTTTGGATGATGGCCCGTTTACAAGAACGGCAAGCTTTGAGTTATGGTGGAATGGCATTGTCTTTGTAGACAAAAATAGAAATGAGTTTAGCCGAAAGGATATCGTATTATCACTTGCTAATAAGGAAGGCGGTGCCCATGTTGACAAGAAACTCGATAGAAAATATTCCGAACTTCGGAAGAACAACTCACTTGGTTGGTTTGATGTAACAGCTGATGGAAAACAAACACCATCGTCTGACCAAGTACCTGCAACAATGAGGCAAATCGCACATGAAGTGCTAAAAACGCTAAAACCTGATTATGAATGTCACAGGGAAAATACAAGCGACGACGGTGTCCTTGTGATGGGCGCAAGTATGGTAGAGGGAACCACAGCGCCACCTATTCCAAAGCATAACCTCCCAAAGAATAGGCCTGCCATCGCCGGGAAGAAAATAGGTAGAAATGATCCTTGCCCATGCGGTAGCGGCAAGAAATATAAAAAGTGTTGTTTGCGATGAATAGCAACATAAACCCTAACAATCCCATCAAGCCGACGCAAAAATGCTGCGCGGCTTATGGTTGGCGTTAGGTATATCACGAATATGAGCCAGGAAATTGCCGATACCATCAAAGCAGAATTTGAGCGCTTAACTGATATGAGCGTATCAGCAACATTCATGCAAAAAGGCCAAGACCACAACCCAACCACACTTCAAAGGGGAATGTGTGGCGTTTATGTATTCGTGAATGAAAGCTGTTGCTTCAAAGTTGGAAAGGCTGGTGCAAAAAGCAAAGCAAGATGGAACTCCCATCATTATAACTTGGATGAGACCACCCCAAGTACAATGCCGAAATCAATAATGAAACACAAAGAGCGTTTCAAAAGGCAATACCCCTCAGCCAAGCATCAGGAAATCGACGCGCTTTCAAAACTGAACATTCAGAGCTGGATCAAGAACAATATGTCCCGAATTGAATTCCTTATCGAGGACAATGGTGATTCATTTGCGCTTGGCCTGCTTGAGTCGTTAGCGCAATATCGTTTGAAGCCCATATTTGAGGGCAAAAATGCCTAACAAATCGCTCGTGTGGGACCTCCGCTACGCTCCGGCCCCACAGCTTGAGCGTTCGCCCGTGCTGCGCACGGCCGAACGGCCGAGTTGCGCTCCGCACTCGCTCAACTCGGCCGTTATGTACCTTAAGGAGATGACGTACCAATGGATATAATTGTTGGGAGCTTCACAACTTTGCTTGGTGTAATTCTTGGCATCATAGCTGGCCCCTATGCTGATAAATTTCGACGCCACTCAGAAAGGAAAGAAGCCACACGTAATTTTTATATTGAGCTTCAGGACCTAACAGAACTTTTAAAAAAACCAATTGCTGATGCATACAATAATTTTGCCGGATGCGTGAATGGCAGAACACGTATTATTGTCCTTGAGCCCTTGGAAATCATAACGATAGACGGCTTGCTCTCTCATCCCCTCGACGCCTTATCATATGGAGAAAGGAATGGACTCAGGAAGATGAGGCTACTCGTAAAAAATATAAACGACATCGTTAATAATGAACAAGTCAAATTTGGCAACGACCCCAATTTCTGGCGCCAAGTAATTCGCATGCTTGCAGCCCTCTATGCTCTTGTTGAGTTGATGTTGAAAGACAAACGCGAATACACGCATTGTGACAATGCGAGTGTAAATGACGATGTCAGTCACGTTTTAGATAAAATCATCGCTGACAATAAGGAATTCATTAATGAAATAGCACATAACAAGACTATTCCAAAATTCCAGGGACACAATGAACTAGCCCGGCTTTAACGGACACCTAAAATGGGGGTCACTCCA
>CAZCZU010000047.1:0-17279 GCA_964503475.1 uncultured Zetaproteobacteria bacterium | reverse complement strand
TCGGCCAGGCGATGAGTTACGATGACAGGGAAATGCTAAGAACAGCTATCGAGCGTAAGAACAACAAAACGTACAAGACAAATGGAGCCCCCATCGATCTTCTTGTTTACTACGATGGTGTAACCAGTCCCTCACCCCTTCCTGACCTGATAGATGAAACCTTTCGAAGCTTACAAACGGAATCCCAAACCCAATGGAACAAGATATGGCTCTATGACTGGCCAAATAACCGCATACTGTTCTAATTAAGCTCATTCAACGCAAAAGAGCCCGCTCGATGAGCGGGCTCTTTTCGTTTCAGGCCGATGATCCGCCTGGGATCAGTGGCGGAAGTGGCGGATGCCGGTGAAGATCATCGCCAGATCGTGCTCGTCGGCAGCGGCGATCACCTCTTCGTCGCGTACCGAGCCACCCGGCTGGATCACTGCGGTCGCACCCGCCTCGGCCAGCGCATCGACACCGTCGCGGAACGGGAAGAAGGCATCGGAAGCCACGGCCGAACCGTTGATGGCATCACCACCGTGGTGGGCGGCGATGCGGGTGGAGTTCACCCGGTTCATCTGGCCGGCACCGACACCCAGGGTCACGTCACCCTTGGCGAAGACGATGGCGTTGGACTTCACATGCTTGGCCACGGACCAGGCAAACAGCATGTCGGCCCACTCCTTCTCGCTCGGTGCGCGCTTGGTGACCACCTTGCAGGCATTGCGATCGAGGATGTGCGCATCGCGCTCCTGCACCAGCAGGCCGCCGTTCACACGCTTGAACTCCCAGCCACCGCTGACCGGCTCAGCCGAAGGGGCAACCAGCAGGCGCAGGTTTTTCTTGCCCTCCAGCGCCTTTTTGGCGCCATCACTAAAACCAGGAGCAATCACCACCTCCATGAAGGTTTCGGCGATCAGTTTCGCTGTAGATTCGTCCAGCTCGCGGTTGAAGGCGGCGATGCCACCGAAAGCCGATACGGCATCGGCAGCGCGGGCGCGCTCGTATGCCTCGGCCTGGGTGCCGCCCACGGCCACGCCGCACGGGTTGGCATGCTTGACGATCACGGCCGCGTTCTCGGCAAAGTCGCGCACACAGGCGAAGGCCGCATCGGCATCGGCGATGTTATTGTAGGAGAGCTCCTTGCCCTGCAGCTGGTGGCAGTCGGCCAGCGATACACCGGTGTCCTCGGTGTCAGCATAGAAGACGCCGTTCTGGTGCGGGTTCTCACCATAGCGCAGGTCGGCGGCGCGCAGGAACTGGCGGGTCAGGATATCCGGGAACTCGCGCTTGCCGCCGTCCGGCTGCAGGCTGGAGAAGTGGTTGGCGATGGCGCCATCATAAGCGGCGGTGTGGGCAAAGGCCTTCACGGCCAGGGCGCGACGCAGCGAATCGCCGACATCGCCCTTGTTCGCATCCAGCTGCTCCAGCACCAGCGTATAATCGGCCGGATCGACCACGACGGTGACAAAGGCGTGGTTCTTGGCCGAGGCGCGGATCATGCACGGGCCGCCGATATCGATGTTCTCGATCGCATCCTCGATGGTGCAATCCTCTTTGGCCACCGTCTCGCGGAACGGGTAGAGGTTCACGGCCACCAGGTCGATGCGGCCGATGCCGTGCTCTTCCATGGCCGAGAGATCGCCTTCGTTGTCGCGGCGAGCCAGGATGCCGCCGTGCACCTTCGGGTGCAGGGTCTTGATGCGACCGTCCATCATTTCGGGGAAGCCGGTGTAATCGGATACGTCGCGTACCGGGATGTTCTCGTCGCGCAGCAGTTTGGCCGTGCCGCCGGTGGAGAGAATTTCGACGCCTTTATCGGCCAGGGCGCGGGCGAACGCGGCCACGCCGGTCTTGTCGGATACGCTGATCAGTGCGCGGGTAATGGATGCCATGGGATGCTCCGGGATTGCAAAGATGGGAAAGATGCGGAACGCTACGCATCGGCGGCATGGACGCAACCGAATTAGAGCATAGCAGAGAGCCTGCGCTACGCCCCGGTTCCCTTACGTCCATACCATCGAGCTGCGGGCCACGGATGGCTCACACAATGGCCGAGACAAACGTCCATTCTGTGAGCCATCCCGAAACCGCGTTTCGGGACGGTGCCTCGGCATCATCCCTGACATATGACACGTACGACGCAAGCATGATTCGGAGGTCACCCTATCCCATGAGAATCCAACACACCCTGCTGGCACTTGCCCTGCTGTTACCCGCAGCCGCGCATGCCGCCCCGCTCCAGGAAGCGACATTTAAAAACGGGGCCAAACTGATCGTCGAGGAGGATCACTCCTCGCCGGTGGCCATGGTCCAGGTCTGGCTTAAGGTCGGCGGCCGCGACGAGGTGCCCGGCAAGACGGGCCTGGCGCATGTCTTCGAGCACATGATGTTCAAGGGCTCCAAAAAGCTGAAACCGGGCGAATTCTCCAAACGCATCTCGGCCATGGGCGGCAACGACAACGCCTTCACCAGCACCGATTTCACCGCCTATTTCGAGACGGTGCCCGCCAGCAAGGTCGACGAGGTACTCGGCATGGAGGCGGAGCGCTTCGCCCACCTGAACCTCGATGCCAAGGAGTTCGGCCGCGAGATCAAGGTGATCATGGAAGAGCGCCGCATGCGCACCGAGGATGACCCGAACAGCCACATGTTCGAGGAGCTCTCGGCCGCCGCCCTGCGCCTGCATCCCTACCGCAACCCGGTGATCGGCTGGATGCAGGATCTCAAGCACCTCGATATCACGGATGTGCGCGACTTCTATGCCAAGCACTACATTCCCGGCAATGCCACCGTCGTTATTGTCGGCGATGTCGATTTCAACCATGTGAAGCGGGTCGTGGCCCGCACCTTCGGGCACATGAAGGCGCGCCCGGTCACGCCACGCTTCAACCCGGTGGAGCCGGAGCCGTTTGGACCGAAGCGGGTGGTGGTCAAACTGCCGGCCAAGCTGCCGATGATGGCCATGGTGATGCCGGTTCCGGCCTGGAAGCCGGGTAAGAACGACCGCGATGCGGCTGCCCTGGCCGTGGCCACCTATATCCTGGCCGGTGGCCACTCGGCCCTCTTGCAGCAGCAGCTGGTCGACGAGCAGCGGCGCGCCTTCGCCACCGCGGCCGGCTACGACCCCTACAGCATGGGGCTGGATCTCTGGTATGCCTATGGCGTGCTGGGTCCGAAGCAGACCGAGGCGGCCTATGAAAAGGCCTTCTGGAAACTGATGGACGGCATGGCGGCCAAGAAGGTGAGTGCCAAGCGCCTGGCCGCCGCCAAGCGCAACCTGATCGCCCAGCAGGTGTTCGCCCAGGATTCGCTCTACCTGCGTGCCAAGCAGATCGGACGCATGGAGACGGTCGGCATCGGTGCCAACCACCGCGATGACTGGCTCAAGGCCGTGCGCAATGTGACCGCTGAAGATGTACAACACGTCTTCAAGCGCTGGCTGATACGAGACCGCTCAACCACGGGCATTCTGCAACCGGAGGTTTCCCGATGAAAAATCTGTACCGCTGGACGCTGCTGTTCGTTTTCGCACTGACGCTGATCCCCGCCCAGGCCTCGGCCATTCCTCTCATTCAGGAGGCACGGCTCGATAACGGCCTGCGCATCCTGCTGACCGAGGCGCACAACGTGCCGATGGTGGCCATGCAGCTCTCCATGGCTGCCGGCAGCCGCTACGATCCGCAAGGGCACGGCGGCACCGCCTCCCTGCTCGCCGCCATGCTCGGCGATCACACGAATCGCCACGACTACAAGGCCTGGGGCAGCCTGCTCGATGCCAAAGCGATCAAGCTCGGCGCCGATGCCGACAAGGATAAGCTCAATGTCAGCCTGATGGTGCTCAAAGAGGCGCTGCCGGCCGGCCTGGATGCCATGAGCGAGATGCTGCTGGCCCCCGGCTGGGACAAGAAGCGCTTCGCCACCCTGAAGGAGGACAGCATTGCCGCGGCCCGCAAGGCGGAGGAGGAACCGCGCACCCGTGCCTCCGAGGCGGTGGTAAGGCTGCTCTACAAAGGACACCCCTACGGCCACCTGACCGATGGCTCGGTCGATTCGCTGCCGAAGATTCACCTTTCCGACCTGAAGGGGCTCTATAAAGCCCAGTGCAAACCGGAAGGGGCGGTTCTGGCCGTGAGCGGCGACATCACCATGCAGGAGCTCTTGCCGCTGCTTAAAAAACGCTTCGGCAGCTGGCATGGCACTCCGAAACAGGGCAAACCGCTGGCCGCGGCCAAACCGGTCGCCGGCAAAACGGTGCGGGTGAACATGCCCACGAGCCAGACGCTGGTACAGTTCGTGCGCCAGGGCATCGACCGCCATGACCCGGACTTCTTCCCGCTCTTCGTCATGAATCATGTGCTCGGCGGCGGCGGTTTCGGTTCGGTGCTGATGCAGGAGGTGCGCGAGAAGCGTGGCCTCGTTTACGGCGTCTACTCCTACTTTGTGCCGCTTCAGGCGCCGGGTCCGTTCAGCATCGTGCTGCAGACGCGTGCCGACCAGGCGGACAAGGCCGCTGCCCTGGTACGCAAGATCATGGCCCGCATGGCCAAGGGCGACATCAATGCCAAACAGCTTAAGGCCAGCAAGGACAACCTGATCGGCAGCTTTGCCCAACGGATGGATTCCAACCGCGAGCGGGTCGGCCTGATCGGCATGATCGGCTTTTACAACCTGCCGCTCGACTACCTGCAGGTCTGGACGTCCAAGGTGCAATCCGTCACGCTTGCCGATGTTCGCAAGGCAGCGGTAGACTATCTGAATCCGGATCAGTGGAACCTTGTCCAGGCCGGACCAACGGGAAGGGGAGATAACCACCAATGAAAACCGTACTCGTCGTTGAAGACTCCGGCTCCAGCCGGGATATCACCAGCCACTTTCTGCAGCAGGGCGGCTTCCGCGTGCTGGAGGCCGAGGACGGTGCTGCCGCACTCGAGATCACCCGCAGTCGCCATGTCGACCTGATCCTCACCGACATCATGATGCCGAACATGGATGGCTGGGCCTTCTACCGCGAAGTTCGCAAGGAGAAGCGCTTCAACCTGACCCCGTTCGTCTTCCTGAGCGTGCTCGACGAGCTGGACGACCAGATCAAGGGCCTGGAACAGGGCGTGGACGACTACATCACCAAGCCGGTGACACCGCAGCAGCTGATTGCGCGCGTCAACACCGCCCTGATGCGTACCGAGCGCCTGGAGAGCTACTTCTTCCGTAACCCGGTCACCGAACTGTTCACCGCCAACTACTTCCGCGAGCGCCTGGCTCAGGAAGCGGCGCGCTGCAAGGCATCCGGCCAGCCGCTGTCGCTGGTTGTTTTCGGCATCGGCAACTTTGTGTCGCTGTCCCGCGGCCAGGCGCAGTGGTTTGCCGAGGCGTGTGCCCGCGATGCCGGTCAGGCCCTGAAGGCCAAAACGCGCGACTTCGACGTACTGGCCGACATGCACCACGGCCGCTTTGCCGTGCTGCTGCCGGACACCGATCTCGATGCCGCCAAGGCCTGGGCCGACGATGTGAACCGTGGCTGGAAACTCTCCCGCGTCTGGCCGGAGACCGAGCAGAGCATTTCGATCGACCTCGGCTACACCGTGGATGCCGTCGAGGGCGATGCCGTCGCCCTGCTGAACAAGAAGCTCGATTCCTTCGAGCGCAAGTGGTAACACGCGCTTGCATGGATTCTGCCTGCTAACGCACACTCGATAGACAGGCAGAATCCATGCGCATTACCGCTGGCCACCTTCGCGGCCGCAACCTACCCGTTCCCGATATTGCCGGCCTAAGGCCCACCCCCTCCCGCGTACGGGAGGCGATCTTCAATATTCTCGGCTCCGTCGAGGATTATCATGTGCTCGACCTCTTTGCCGGCTCCGGCGTCATGGCGCTGGAGGCGCTGTCGCGCGGTGCGGCCTCGGCCGTCTCCATCGAGCAACACGGCAAGGCGATTGCCGCCATGAAGAAGGCGGCCGCCATGTGCGCTTGCGAGACAGAGTGGACACTGCGCAAGGGTAAACTGCCGCAGGCGCTGCAAAGCTTTGAAGGCCAGGCCTTCGACCTGATCTTTGCCGATCCGCCCTACGACAAGGGCATCGCCGAGC
Organism: uncultured Zetaproteobacteria bacterium; assembly: GCA_964503475.1. Classification (GTDB taxonomy): domain Bacteria; phylum Pseudomonadota; class Zetaproteobacteria; order Mariprofundales; family Mariprofundaceae; genus CAZCZU01. Next base: position 11,208 of record CAZCZU010000047.1, on the reverse strand, counting down.
AGATTCCCGCCTGGCTGGATGCGCACGGCATCACCACCCGTCACCTGATGATCGAGGAGGCGGCCAGGGCGGAGCCTGTTTGGCCAAAAGGGTGGACGCCCCTATCCTGCCGGCGTTACGGTGACACCTGCCTCTATATCTTCGACACGGAGTAAATGAGTGAAGAATACCGCCATCTATCCCGGCACCTTCGATCCGATCACCCTCGGCCATGTCGATGTGGTGACACGCGGCCTGAAGATCTTCGACAAAATCGTCATCGGCGTGGCCGAGAATCCGACCAAGGGACCGATGTTCGATCTCGAAACGCGCCTGGCCATGGTCAACGAGACCTTCCGGGATGAACCGCGTGTCGAGGCTGTCGGCTTTACGGGCCTGCTGGTCGAGCTGGCGCACGAGCAGCAGGCGGGTGCCATTCTGCGCGGCCTGCGCGCCGCCTCCGATTTCGAGTATGAGTTCCAGATGGCGACGATGAACCGGCGCCTGGACGAACGTATCGAGACCGCCTTCGTCATGGCGCGCGAGGACTACACCTTCGTCTCCTCCCGCTTCATCCGCGAGATCGCCAGCATGGGCGGCGATGTCGCCGAGCTGGTGCCGCAACCGGTCATCCGCCGCCTGTCGGATATGAGTCCTCCCCGTTGATCCGGGTCGAGGGCCTCTGCTTCGAATACTCCGGCCTGCGAGCGCTGGACGATGTCTCGTTCGAGATTGCCAAAGGCAGCATCACGGCCCTGGTCGGCCCCAACGGCGCCGGCAAGACCACCCTGCTGCGCTGCATCGCCGCCCTCGATGAGCCGGTCGCCGGCACCATCCATATCGATGATACCGATGTACTGCGTAATCCGCGTGCCACCCATCGCAAGCTGGGCTACCTCTCCGACTTTTTCGGCCTCTACGAAGAGCTGACGGTACGCCAGTGCCTCAGCTTCTACGCTGCGGCCCATGGTATCGACGAAACGAACATCCCTGCCGCCATCGAGCGGGCCGCCGAACGGCTCGGCATCCTCGATCGCATGGGCAACCGGGCCAAGGAGCTCTCCCGTGGCTTAAGGCAACGCCTGGCCATCGCCCAGGCGATCGTGCACGAGCCGAAACTGCTGCTGCTCGATGAGCCCGCCTCGGGCCTTGATCCGGAGGCACGCCATTCGCTGGCCGAACTCTTCCTGCAGTTGCAGGCGCAGGGGATGACCCTGATCGTCTCCTCGCACATCCTCACCGAGCTTGAGGCCTACTCGACCGACATGCTGATCCTCAGGAAGGGACGCATCGTTTCGCAGGAGTCGGTCGGCAGTACGGCCGATACGCAGTGCGAGATTGCCCTCGAACTGGCGGCCGCGGTCCCCGACCTCGAATCGCGGCTTGCCGCCATCGACGGCATCACGGCGCTGCATATCGACGGCAGCAAGGCGAACTTCCGTTTCCCCAGTGAAGCGGCGGCGCGCGCCGCCCTGCTGCAGAAGCTTATCGAGGCGGGCCTTGCAATCAGCAGCTTCGGCGTGGTCGAGCGCGACATGCATCTCGCCTATCTGGAGCAGGTACGGGAGGAGAAGCCGTGATCAACCCGGAACTGCGCCGCAATCTCTGGCTGGAGCTGACCCCGCAGCGCCTGATCATCATGCCGCTGGTGCTGGCCGGTGCCCTCTTCCTGGTGCACACCTTCAATGCGCCTGCTTCCGCCCCGGCCATCGCCTCCACCGCCCTGTTCATTGCCGGTGCCCTGCTCTTCTTCTGGGGCGCCAGCCAGGCCTCCGAATCGCTGCTGGCCGAGATTCGCGAACGCACCTGGGATGGCCAGCGTATGTCGGCCATGGACCCGTGGAGCCTCGCCTGGGGCAAACTGCTCGGCGCCACCCTGTTCAGCTGGTACGGCGCCCTGATGGCGCTGGTCGTCTTTCTCTTTTACTCCGACCTGGAGCTGCTGGCACGCCTGCGGCTGATCCTCATCTTCGTGCTCGGCGGCATCTTCTGCCAGGCCCTGGCCCTGATGATCAGCCTCCACTCGGTGCGCAAGGATCGTAAAATCATCCGCTCCCAGTCCACCGCCCTGGCCCTGCTGAGCGTGATCGTGCTGGTGCAGATCATCAGCCCCGCCTTTGCCCTGCATGCCACGGCTCAGTGGTATGGAATCTCGCTCTCGCTGGCTAACCTCTCCCTGATGAGCATCGCCTTTTTCAGCGCCTGGTTCGTCACCGGCGTCTACCGCCAGACCCGCGCCGAACTGCAGATGGCCAACGGTATCCTGGTCTGGCTCGGATTCGTAATCTCGCTGCTCTTCTATGCCGCCGGCTTCATCGGCAACCATGGCTTTGTGGTCGATGAGATCATCAACGGTCGCCTGCTGATGGCCTTCTCCATCGCCACCGGCCTGCTCTATGTCATGGCACTCTCCGAGCCGAAAGATCCGGTCACCGTCAGCCGCCTGCGTCGCATGTTTGCCGACCGCGTCTGGAAACGGATCGGCGAAACGCTTCCCTGCTGGGCGGTGACGCTACCGGTGGTGGTCGTACTGGGCCTGCTGCTGGTGATCGCCGGCAGTGAAAAGGTCTATACCGGCGATATCGTCAACGTGCCGCTGTTCATCGCCTCAGCCACGCTGCTGGTGGTGCGCGATATCTTCTTCATCCTCTATCTCAACTTCGCCAGAAACCGCAAGCGGGCCGATATCTCCGCCATCTTCTACCTGGTGCTGGCCTACACCCTGATCCCCAGCCTCTTGAAGGCATTCGGCCTTGGCAGCCTCACCATGCTCTTCTGGCCGCAGTGGGACAGCAGCGTCGGTATCGGCGTGATCGTCGCCCTGCTCGAAGCTGTCGCCATCATCTGGCTCACCGCCCGCCGCTGGCAGGTCAACTACAGCCAAGCTTAATCGTCTTAATAAAATATTGTTTCTCTGAAATAGCCTAGTAAATTCTTAGCTATTGGGCGGAGGGATCAATATGGAAATGCATGCATATACTCGAACTGTTTCTGATTTGCTATCGGTTAAGAAACGATATGTGGTCCCGCGCTTTCAGAGGCCTTATTCTTGGAGCAAAGAACAAGTAAAAGAGCTATGGGACGATATTCTTTCTAATATTGTCTATTCAAATGATGCGGAAGCATCTCATGTTGAATACTTTATTGGTGCTCTTGTACTAGTCGGCGAAGAAAATAGTCATCACATGCAAATTGTTGATGGGCAACAACGACTAACTACTTTGACGATTTTGCTTTCCGCTTTGTGTCAAAGGTTCAAAGACTTAGGTCAAAACACTGTTGCCACTGCCATTTATGAGAATTACATCGCTGGTAAAGACGATGATGGCAACGAATATTTTAAGCTCCAGAATGAAACGCAAAACCTTTCTTTCAAACTAACATTCAATATATAGAAAAAAATAATGACGATCCTAGTTCCTCTGAAGAAAAAGCTTTATCTGATGCATATAAAGATATTTATTCGTTTACTTCCATCAGCTCCCTTAAATCACTCCTTCCAAGTGCATCAATCAACAATGATGATGATCATGCTGAGATATTGAAGCACATAAGAACCCAAGTAACTTCTCACTTAAAAGTCATATACATAACTGTAAAAGAAGAAGATGAAGCATATACAATATTTGAGACTCTCAATGCTCGAGGAATGAACTTGAGCTTTGTTGACCTCATCAAAAACAAATTATTTAAAGAACTTAAAAAGACTCATCCTGATGATTCTGCAAAGACAAAATGGAAAGAACTAAGGTCTACAATATCATCTAGGCCAGGGTTAACTTTCGAAACATTTGTTAGACATTGGTGGATTTCTCACTACTCATATGTAAGCGCAGAAAACATTTATAAGAATTTTAAAGACCGGTGGAATAAAGGTGAAATTGTAGCCGCTACATTTATGGACAAACTTCTCAACGATGCTGAAGTCTACCGAAAGATTTCTGCCCCTCAGGAAGAGGACTTCCCTCAGCAATCTGAGAAAGAGATCTACCGCTCACTGACATCTTTCAAAACATTTGGTGTCAGTCAGCATCGTCCTTTACTCATAGCATTATTTAACGCTTACTCCAAAAAACTTATTAAGCTAAACAACTTAGAATCTACCCTTCTTTTTCTTGAGAAGTTTCATTTTTTATTTAATGGTGTTTGCTCAATGCGCGCTTCAGGCATCGATGGCACTTATTCAAAAGCAGCTAGAGACATTTCTTCCACCACTACCAAGCAGGGTGTTAATACCATTATTAACGACCTTAAGGTTCGTCTAAAGGACAAAGCTCCTGAAGAGGAAGCTTTTGTTAAATCATTCATTACTTTGAAGTACATAAATGGGTATACTAAAGACAAGTCATTGATTCAATATATCTTTCGTGGCATTGAGCATCATAAGCGGCCAAACAAAGAATTTAAGGTTCACAATATTACACTTGAACATATTCAGGCACAGTCATCTGGTAACGAGGACTTTATTGGCTTGATTGGCAATCTGATTCCTCTTGGTAGCCCCCTTAATGGCAAAGCTGGCGATAAACCTCTTAAGGATAAAATTCCTCTTTATGAGAAGTCTGATTATTCAATGGCGATTCAATTTGTATCCGACTTCAATACAAAATATGACAACGCTTGGAATGAGCTCAACATTAAAATTAGATCGGAAGAATTAGCGCGGTACTGTTTCAACTCAGTTTGGAACCTCTAGCCATCAACGTTTGCAAGTCCTTTTTTGGCCATTAGCCCGATATTTGTATCGGTTACCCTTGCCCTTTCGGCAACGTACCACTTCAATTGAAGGTGCTCATTGGAGGTGCATGGTCATGGCTGACTTGAAGATCAGGATATTCAAGGGTGATGACCCGGCACCCGACACGACAGTTACCATTCCCGGCGGTGTTCTGAGAATCGCCTCAAAGCTGATTCCGAAGAAGGCGATGGAGCTGCTGCTCGATCAGGGCATCGATTTCGAGGAGATCATCGAGCTTTCTGAGAATCCCGAGGCGCATGGCCACCTGCTGGAGGTTGAGGAACACAAGAAGAACCAGCGGATCATCATCTCGCTGGAGTAGGAGCCTTCCTCAGGCGTCAGTCCTGTTTGCAGAAACTGAAGAAGACTAGCAGCACCACCGCCACCGAGATACAGGAGTCGGCGATGTTGAAGGCGGGCCAGTAATAGCCCTGGCCACCGATCACCACATACCACTGCACGAAATCGACCACGTAACCGAGCTGCAGGCGATCCCAGATGTTGCCGATAGCACCGGCCAGGATCATCACCAGCAGCCACGACTCGGGGCCAGCCCTGCGCCGCTCATGCCACCACCAGGCCGCCACCGCGATGGCGATACCGGTGGTGATGCCGATCAGCATGCCGGTACGCCACTGGTGATCCCAGTCGGCGAACATCGAGAAGGCCACGCCGTAGTTGCGCGCATGCACGATATTGAAGAATCCGTCGATAACGGTGATGTGCAGGCTCAGCGATTGCTGGGCAATCCACCACTTGGTCAGCTGGTCGGCCGCCACCAACAGGATGAGCAGGCCGACCTGCATAGCAGTACGCGTCATCAGGCGGCTTCCACCACCTCGTAACAGCGCGGGCAGAGCTCGCTGTGCGTGGCATCCGTGCTATCGGCCGGCTCACCGACCACCCAGCAGCGCGGACACTTCACACCTGCGTGCGCCTCGACACGCAGATGCTCGCCCGGTGTGGCACGCGCCACGAGCAGCAGCTGCTCGAAGCTCTCGCCCAGCTGCTCGGCCAGGTCTGCTTCAAGGCCCGGCACATGCACGGCCGCGGCGATCGAGGAGCCGACCACCTTATCCTTCTTGGCCACATCCAGAGCCGTGTTCACCTGCTCGCGGATGGCGAAGAAGCGCTCCCAGGCCGCCTCGTCGATCTGCACATCGTTCACACTGGCGAACTCCTGCAGATGGATGCTGCCGCTGTCCGAGGCCGGCAGGTACTGCCACGCCTCTTCGGCCGTGAACGGCAATACCGGTGCCACCAGGCGGATCAGCGTATCGGCGATCTCGTAGATCGTCGCCCGCGCCGAACGGCGGCGGCCCGACTCCGGCACATCGCAGTAGATACGATCCTTGACCACATCCAGGTAGAAGCCGCCGAGATCGACGGAGCAGAAGTTGTGCACCTCCTGGTGGATGCGGTGGAACTGATAGCCCTCGTAGGCCTCGTTCACATTGCGTGCCACCTGGGCAAGACGATGCGCCGCCCACTGGTCGAGCGGCTGGCGCTCGGCCATCGGCACGACATCCTTCGCCGGATCGAAGCCATCCAGGTTACCGAGCAGGAAACGCACGGTATTGCGGATACGGCGGTAGGATTCGGCCAGCTGCTTGAGAATCTCATCGGAGATACGGATATCGGCCGAGTAGTCGCTGGAGGAGATCCACAGGCGCAGGATATCGGCACCCATCTGCTGGATGATCTTCTGCGGCGCAACCACGTTGCCCTTCGACTTGGACATCTTGTTGCCGTTCTTATCGACCACGAAGCCGTGCGTCAGCACACCCTTGAACGGCGCGACGCCGCGCGTACCTATGCTCTCCAATAGCGAGGACTGGAACCAGCCACGATGCTGATCGGAGCCCTCCAGATAGAGATCGGCCGGTGTCGCCAGCTCGTCGCGATGCTCCAGCACGCAGGCATGCGTGGAGCCGGAATCGAACCAGACATCGAGGATGTCGGTCTCCTTAACGAAGTCGCTGCCGCCGCAATCCGGGCATGTGGCATCGGCCGGCAGGAAGGCGGAGATATCTTTCGAGAACCAGACGTCGGCACCGCCCTCCTCGACCTGCCTGGCGACACCCTCGACCAGTTCGGGGGTGGTGACGGCATGCGACTGGCAGCTGTTGCAACGAATGATGGTGATCGGCACACCCCAGCTGCGCTGGCGCGAAACACACCAGTCCGGGCGCTGCTCGACCATCGAGCGGATACGGTTCTCGCCCCACTCCGGGGTCCAGGTGGTTTCGCTGATCGCCTTCAACGCCTTGTCGCGCAGATCGTTGTTGTCCATCGAGATGAACCACTGCGGCGTGGCGCGGAAGATCAGCGGCTTGTGACAGCGCCAGCAGTGCGGATAGGAGTGGCGGATCTCGCTCGTCTCCAGCAGGGCACCGCAGTTCTGCAGATACTCGATCACCACGGCATTGGCCTTGTAGACATGGTGGCCGGCCACGACCGGCGTGCCCTCAACAAAGAGGCCGGCATCATCGACCGGGTTGTAGGCCGCGAGGCCATAGGTACGGCCGATCTCGTAATCCTCCTGGCCATGGCCGGGAGCGGTGTGCACAGCACCCGTACCGGCATCGAGGGTCACATGCGTGCCGACCAGGATCGGGGCATCCTGATCGAGATAGGGATGGCGGAACTTGCGGTTTTCAAGGGCTGTGCCGTTGAAGCGGGCCACAACCTCACCGCTTGCACCGACGGCTTCCATGACACCGACGCGCAGGTCCTCGGCCAGGATCAGGATCTCACCCGTCTCCAGGTTGGCGTTCTCGCCCGCATCCGTGATTTTCACGGCCGAATACTCGATATCCGGGCCCATCGAGATGGCCAGGTTGGCGGGAATCGTCCACGGGGTGGTCGTCCAGATGACGGAGGAGACCTTGCCGCTCAGAGCCGGGTCGACGTCGCTCAGGTCCTCTCCGGCGGCGAACTTCACATAGATCGAGTGGGAGGTGTGATCCTCATACTCCACTTCGGCCTCGGCCAGGGCCGTGGTACAGGAGACGCACCAGTGCACCGGCTTCGCCCCCTTATAGAGGCCGCCGTTGGCCAGGAAGCGGCCCACTTCGCGCACCGTGTCCGCCTCGAATTTGTAGTCCATGGTCACGTACGGCTGCTGCCAGTTACCGATCACGCCCAGGCGCTGGAACTCCTCGCGCTGGATATCGATCTGGCCCTTGGCATAGTCGCGACACGCCTTGCGGAACTCGTCCGGCGACACATCATCCTTGCCGCGCTTCGCCTTCTTGAACTGCTCCTCGACCTTGAGCTCGATCGGCAGGCCATGGCAATCCCAGCCCGGCACGTACGGTGCATCGAAGCCCATCATCGTGCGGGAGCGGACGACGATATCCTTCAGCACCTTGTTGACGGCATGGCCGATATGGATGTTGCCGTTGGCATACGGCGGGCCATCGTGCAGCACGAACTTCGGCGCACCCTTGCGCGCCGCGCGAATCTGCTCGTAGAGCTCTTCCGCATCCCACTGCTCAAGCCGCTTCGGCTCCGAAGTCGGCAGGCCGCCGCGCATCGGAAAATCGGTCTTCGGCAGGAAGACGGTGGGGCGATAATCGAATGAGTCCTGTTTCTGGTCCGACAAGGTAATTCTCCCGCGAAATCTTTGGAGATACTGATTATTTGGCATCCTGCCAGAAATCAGAACGCCGACTCAAAACGCGGTTTCGAGCCGGCTCTCAAAATTAATAACTTCCGTTATCAATTTTGGCGGGCACTCCATAGCCCGCGTAGAATCTCTGCATTCCAGCAGCGATCCTACGGAACAGGCGAGCTCAGTTTCATGGGGTTGCACCTGTCCGGTCGCGAAGGATAGGGAATTTCAGGCTTTTTGTCTTTTCCGCAAACGCTTTTTTTGCGAATGCTGCGGATCAGCCCTGTTTACGGTGCCGTGCCAGAATTTCCCGCGCCTTGTCGCAGTCGTCAGCAATCTGCTGCGCCAGGTCCTCCGCGCCCTTGAAGGCACGGTCCTCGCGTACCCGCTCCACGAAGGTGACGGTGAGACGATGCTTGTAGAGATCGGGCGAATCGTCGAACAGGTGGGTCTCCAGCAGCAGCGTGCGGCCGTTGAAGGTCGGGCGATAGCCGAGGTAGGCGGCACCATCCCATGTGCGGCCATCGTCGCTTTCAGCCGTCACCGCATAGATGCCGACCGGCGGGTGGGCCAGATCCTCTACATCGATGTTGGCGGTCGGGAAGCCCATCTCGCGTCCCCGCTTCTCGCCATGGCCGATGTGACCCGAGATCGTGTAGGGGCGACCGAGCAGCGACTCGACCAGGCGGAAATCGGCCGCCTCGATGGCCGAACGGATACGGCTGGAGGAGACCACCGCCCCCTGCAGTTCGAAGGCGGATGCCTCGGTCACCGTGAATCCGAGCTCCTCGCCCAGCTTGCGCAGCACCTCGACATTACCGGCCCGGTTATGACCGAAAGCGAAATCGTAACCGACATGGATATGTTTGAAGCGGAACGACTTATGCAGCCGGCGCACGAACTCATCGGCCGGCCACTCGGCGATCTCCCTGTTGAAATGGAGCAGCAGGGTCCCGTCGATCCCCGATTTTCCCAGCAGTTCCAGGCGCTCATGCAACCGACCCAGCCGGCGCGGCGCCTCCTCCGGATAGAGCACGGCACGCGGGTGCGGCTCGAAGGTCACGGCCACCGCAGGGCCGCCGACATCCAGGGCATGACCGCGTGTCTCGGCCAGCACCTGCTCATGGCCCAGGTGAACGCCATCGAAGTTGCCGACGGTGATGGCGCCGCCGTGAAGATCGGTGGCTTTCGCCGCCTCGGAGCAGGAACGGATAACGTGCATAGCGAAAGACTAGAGCCTATAAAGCCGAATATCGACTTAAAGCTGTACACATAATGAATGTATGCCTTTCATCCTGTTCCCCGAACGACCCAAACTCTCTCCCAACTCCTGCCGTTCATTTGCATTTAGGCACCGGCTAAAAGGCCATGTGCAGACCCGTAATGATTTGTCCGTGCACAGATGTGCCATTGCACACAGACGCATGCTTGATCATCGGTAAATAATCACCCGCTAAAGACCTCCCCGCTATTTCGTAACAGGAGGTGCGTGATGGTTGCTTCTGTTCTTGAGCTTTCGTGCAATACCCAAGGCCGTGATTACGTGGTCGACGATATTCACGGGGATTACAAAACGCTCAAACATGCCCTGAAACAGATCGAATTCGACAAATCACAGGACCGCCTCTTCATGGTCGGCGACCTGGTGGACCGGGGACCGGATTCACCCAAGGCGCTCGCCTTTCTCTCCAAGCCCTGGGTTTATGCCGTGCGCGGCAACCACGAGCAGATGATCATCAACTTCCACGCCAAATGCGGCTTTCATGACTCTCCCTGGCTGAAGATGTTCACCCGGATGAAGGGGCGCGGCTGGTGGAGAAAGCTCACGCCGGAGCAACGCAAGACCCATGTCGAGGCCTATCAAAACCTGCCGATCGCCATGGAAGTCGAAGAGGCGAATGGCTACAGGATCGGCATCCTTCACGCCGAGGTGCCGTGCGGCATGGAATGGGAGGCATTCAAGGAGGCCATTCGCGCCGGCGATAGCAAAACAAGCAAATCAGCCCTGTGGGGCAGGAAGCGCATCAAGAGCGGCGATATTTCAGGTGTGCGCGGCATTCACCGTATCTTCTGCGGCCACACCCCGCTCAACCACTCCATCGAACTCGGCAATATCGCTTACCTGGATACGGGCTCCGTATTTCGCGCGCTCAGGAAGAGCAGCTCGGCCCACCTCTCCATCGCAGCCCTCTCCGCCCACAGCGACATCCGGACCCTGAACCGGTCCATGAGCAGCAGCCGGGTGCATGTCTTTGCCTGAATGCAGATAGCCCTCAAACCAGCAGGTCGTTGCACTAATCCGGAAGCTAGTGCAATTGCCCCTCAAGCGACCGGCTTAGAACGGCCAAAAGCGGACGTTCGCTTTTTAGGCTAAGATGCTTCCTTGGAGAGGGAATGCTATGACTGTTATCGACCAAAATTGGTTATTCACGGGCGATAAAATAATCAGCGCATGAACAAGAAAATTAAGTACGGACTCATTGCGTTTGTGATCATGACACCTATCGCATTCATCGCTGGTCATGAAGTTGCTCTTAGGAGTGAACCATTTGCAGTTATGAAACAGGCGGTCGAGAAGTCCCAGGAAATTCGAGACTACACTGGGCACATTTCTGGCATTCATCTCGGTTGGTTAGGATATATGGTCAAATACAGCGGTCCATCAGGGGAAGCTGCTTTCGAAGTGACTGTATCAGGAAGCAAGCACTCGCTAACCGTTTTTGCCAATCTTAAGAGAGAGGCTGGTGAGTGGCACATCACTAAAATGAACATGATCAAAAAAGGCGATTCGAACAATTGAATTAGCCCGAATGTCCGCTTTTGGCCTTCGGTTCAAGCGGTCGATGCAACACAGGCGTTAAATCTTTCTGCCGGC
>CAZCZU010000046.1:0-17401 GCA_964503475.1 uncultured Zetaproteobacteria bacterium | reverse complement strand
CTGGGCGAAACCGGCGGTGATGCGCTCTCCATGTCGCTCAATCTCGGCTATCTCGTCAGCACGGGGATATTCTCCGTCCTGTTCTTCATTGCCGTTGCCACCCAGATTTCCGCCCGGGCATTCCACCCCCTGATCTACTGGCTCACGATCATTGCCACCACCACCGTCGGGACGACGCTGGCTGATTTCGCCGACCGCTCGCTGGGCATTGGTTATGCCGGTGGCACGGCCCTGCTGCTTACCGGTCTGCTTGTATCGTTGCTGGTCTGGTATCGGGCGCTGGGCACCATTTCTGTTGCCAGTGTGCACTCGCCGAAGTCGGAAATGTTCTACTGGCTCACTATCATGTTCTCGCAGACGCTGGGCACCGCCCTGGGTGACTGGACGGCCGATACGGCCGGACTCGGCTATGAGGGAGCGGCCATGATTTTTGGCGCCATGCTGGCACTCATCGCCTGGGCCTACTACCAGACCCGCATCTCGCGCACGCTGCTGTTCTGGGCTGCCTTTGTACTCACCCGGCCTCTGGGGGCCGTCGTCGGCGACTTCCTCGACAAGCCGCTGGCCCAGGGGGGCCTGGAGCTGAGCCGCTATTCGGCATCGGCGGTCCTGCTACTCTGTATCGCGGCCTGCCTCTACTTCTTCACCCATCGTCCCGCCAGTCAGCCGCACTGAATGGCACGGGCAATGCACGCGGACTATGTCCCCTGCCGCCAGGACGAGAGGTACTGCTGCTGCTCTTCGGTCAGGGTGTCGATGGCGCGGCCCATTGCCGCAAGCTTCAGGCTTGCCACCTCGCGGTCGATCTCGGCCGGCACGCGGTGCACATCCAGTGCCAGCCTCTCTTTCAGGCCGGCCAGGTGCACGGCACAGAGCACCTGATTGGCAAAGCTCATATCCATCACGGCCGAAGGATGCCCTTCGGCGGCAGCGAGATTGACCAGACGCCCCTCGGCCAGCAGGCAGATGCGGCGGCCGTCCTTCAGCAGGTATTCATCCACGGACGGGCGTGGTCGCTTGCACTCGACCGCCATCGATTCGAGAGCCGGAATGTTGATCTCGACATTGAAGTGACCGGAGTTGGCCAGCACACAGCCATCCTTCATCGCTGCCATGTGTACCTTATCCACCACATGCTTATCCCCTGTGGCCGTGACGATGAAATCGGAAACCTCGGCTGCCTCGATGAGCGGCATGACCCGGAAGCCATCCATGGCCGCCTCAAGCGCCCTTAACGGCTCCACCTCGGTGACAATGACATTGGCGCCGTGCCCCTTGGCACGCATGGCGATACCGCGCCCGCACCAGCCGTAACCGACGACCGTCACTGTCTTGCCGGCGATCAGGATATTGGTAGCGCGGATGATGCCGTCGAGCGTGCTCTGTCCGGTGCCGTAGCGGTTGTCGAACAGGTGCTTGGTCATGGCATCGTTAACGGCGATGATCGGGTAAGCCAGTGCCCCCTCCGCCGCCATGGCACGCAGACGGATGACGCCGGTGGTGGTCTCCTCGGTACCGCCCAGGACGCCTTCGACCAGCTCCGTGCGCGACGTGTGAATTTCGCTGACCAGATCCGCCCCGTCATCCATGGTGATCTGGGGGGCATGATCGAGGGCGGCATGGATGTGGCGGTAGTAGACCTCGTTCGATTCGCCGCGGATGGCATGCACCGGGATACCGAACTCCGTCACCAGGGCAGCCGCTACATCATCCTGGGTGCTCAAGGGATTGCTGGCGCAAAGTACCACCTCCGCCCCGGCCGCCTTAAGCGTGCGAGCCAGGTTGGCTGTCTCGGTGGTGATATGCAGGCAGCCGCTGATGCGGATGCCACTGAGCGGTTTCGTCTCGCCAAAACGCCTGGCCAGCCCCTGCAGCACCGGCATCTCGCGCCAGGCCCAGTCGATACGTTTGATCCCCGCTTCAGCCAGCGATGGATCAGCGATATCAATTGGATTCATTGCGACAGTCACCCGCAAGCCATGGAGGGGTTGCCAGAATCAAGCAATGGTGATGTCTTTGGAGCGGTAGACATCCTGGATGGCATGCAGCAGGGCGATGCCCTCCTTGACCGGCTTCTGGAATGCCTTGCGGCCGGAGATCAGGCCCATGCCGCCGGCCCGCTTGTTGATCACGGCCGTGCGTACCGCCTGCGCAAGATCATTGTCGCCGGAAGCGCCACCGGAATTGATCATGCCGATACGACCCATGTAGCAGTTGGCCACCTGGTAGCGCACCAGATCGATCGGGTGCTCCGAAGTCAGCTCGTCGTAGACCTTCGGATGTGTCTTGCCGAAATTGATCGCCTTGTAGCCGCCATTTCCCTGCGCCTGCTTCTGCTTGATGATGTCCGCCCCCACTGTGGCGGCGAGGTGGTTGGCCTGCCCGGTCAGGTCGGCGGCGGTATGGTAATCCACCCCCTGATGCTTGAAGGCGGAGTTACGCAGGTAGGCCCAGAGGATGCAGACCATGCCCAGCTCATGGGCGCGTTCGAAGGCCTCGCTGATCTCCTCGATCTGGCGACGCGACTCCTCGGAGCCGAAATAGATGGTGGCTCCCACGGCCACCGCCCCCATGTCGAAGGCCTGCTCGACACTGGCGAACAGCGTCTGGTCATAGATGTTGGGATAGGTGAGCAGTTCGTTGTGGTTCAGCTTGACGATAAAGGGAATCTTGTGGGCATAACGACGGCTCACCGAGCCCAGCACGCCGAGGGTCGAGGCCACGGCATTGCAGCCGCCTTCGATAGCCAGATCGACGATGGCGGCCGGATCGAAAAAGGCCGGATTGGGCGCGAACGAGGCGCCACCGGAGTGCTCCACCCCCTGGTCGACCGGCAGGATGGAGACATAGCCCGTATTCGCCAGACGGCCATGGCCGTAGATCGCCTGCATGCCGCGCAAAACACCCGGCTTGCGATCGCTCTGGCTCATCACCCGATCGACAAAATCGGGACCGGGCAGATAGAGGTGGTCGCTCTTGATGGTGTTGCACTTGTGGCTGAGCAGGTCACGGGCCTCCGGGCCCAGCAGCGCTTCGATATCGGTCATCGTCTCCTCCGGCAGACAGCATGTTGCAGGTGCATGGCACCCATGCCCTATTGAAGACGTCTTTGCCGGATTCGCAAGCTGGCTACAGGGCTAGAAGGTGGTCCCTTCCAGTACGGCCTGCTGCATCGATTCCATGTGCTCGGGAAAAAAGTGACCGGCACCCTCGATCGGATGGAAGGCTGCCTGCGGCTGTGTCGCAATCCACTGCTCCACGGCCGTAAACGGGACCAATTCGTCGGCACTGCCGTGCACGACGGTCAGCGGCCGTGCCTCACCCTGCAGGAAGGAGAAATCCCACAGGTTCACGGCCGGCGCCACGGCGAACATGCGCTCCACCCGCGTATCCTCAAATGCCGCCTGCAGGCCGGCAAAGCAGCCGAAGGAGAAGCCGGCCAGCCACAACGGGCCATGCGGATGCTGCTCGCGCAGCCAGTCGAGTGCGGCCCGGGCATCGTCGGCCTCCCCACGCCCCTCATCCCAGGTACCCTCGCTCTGCTCGACACCGCGGAAATTGAAACGCAGCACGGCACAGCCGCGGTCCTCGAAGCTGCGCCCGATCCAGTAGACCACCTTGTTTCGCATGGTGCCGCCGTAGAGCGGATGCGGATGGCAGACAAGCACGGCCGGCTTTCCAGCCTCGCCCGGCTGATAGAGGGCCTGCAGCTTGCCGGCCGGCCCGTCGATAAAGAGCCGGTCGTGATGATGCTTCACGCCAGAGCCTCGGCGTATGCCGCTTCGCTAAAGCCGACCATCACCTGGCCATCATACTCGAGCACCGGTCGTTTGATCATCGAGGGGTTGGCCATGAGCAACCGGATCGCCTTCGCCTCATCGACATCGGCCTTATCCGCATCCGACAGCTTGCGCCAGGTGGTCCCGCGCCGGTTCAGCAGCACCTCCCAGCCGGCCGCCGCACACCAGCGACGCAGGGCCTCCTCATCCACGCCCTCTTTCTTGAAGTCGTGAAAGGTGTAGTCGACGCCCTGCTCCTGCAGCCAGCGGCGCGCCTTTTTGATCGTATCGCAGTTGGCGATACCGTACATATGAACGGATGACATCTCTCTCTCCGGATTGAATCGGGTCGGTTTTCTATTGCGGGCGAATAAAGGCGAAAAACTCCTGATGCTCGTCGCCGAAGCGTAGCGGTACGAGCACTATCTCCACCGCAATCTCATGCCCGTCGCGATGCAGGGCCCGGGTCTTCATCGGTTTATAGAGCCAGTTGCCCACCCCTTCGGCCAGGTAACGCTCCATGCCCTTCACATGGGCCGCACGCATCGATTCGGGAATAATCACCTCTTCCAGACGCCTGCCGCTCACCTCGGGTGCCGGCCAACCAAACATCTCTTCGGCCCGGCGGTTCCAGCCGTTGATACGGCCATCCGCATCGATGGAGACATAGGCATCATAGGCGGAATCGATGATACGCCGCTGCCGGGCAGCCTGCTCCCGCATCTGTTCCTTGAGCAGGCGTTCGCGCTCCACGGCATGCTGGGCATAGAAGCCGAAGGCGACAAAACCGGCCGAAATCAGCAGCCGCATCCACATCTCGTTGGCATCGCCGTGGAACAGCATCTCGACCAACGTTCCCTTGTCGAACAGGAATGCGTGCAGCATCGCCTCCAGCAGCCAGTAGGCGATGGCCAGGGCAATACCGGTAATGATAAACGATGACCGCTTCTTCAGCACAGGCGGCTCCCATCGCATCGATTCATGCTCTTCTCCCCTTTCATATCATGGTAGCAGGTGGCCAACGTGTTATTCGCCGGCAAATTCGGCACCATCGGACATCAGCCTGTAGTGGCAAAACATCTGGGTCGGCGACTTGGTATCCAGGCTGGCATTGACCAGCAGCAGGCGGCTCGGGCGTTCCATCGCCCCTTCGACGATCGTATGAAAATCGGAGCCGCCCAGCAAGGTATGATGCAGCGTGAGAAACAGGCGATCGAGCACACCCGCCGCCAGCAGCGTACGATGCACCTCGGGGCCTGCAATCATGTAGGCACTGCGAAAGCCTTCGGCCACCAGTGCTGCCTGCAGCCGCAAGCCCTCGACCCCGTCACTGCCCGCCTCGATCACCCGCACCCCGGCCCGTTCCAGTGCTTCAATCCGCTCGGCATCGGCACCGGCAGAGGTGAAGACGAACACCCGGCGCCCGGCCATCGCTTCAATCGCCTGTGGCGGAATCTCCAGCGAGCGACTCAGGATCGCCACGGCCGGCTGATCGGCCAAGCCCTGCCCTTTCCGCCAGCGGCGCAGATCATCAAACTCCGCCTCCGGCCCCAACGGCAGCAAATCCTGGGCATGGCCTTTGGCCAGCTGGCGAAAATAGCGCGCCGAGGTGATGACAATATCGGCCTGGGCCGCCAGCTCCTGGTAAAGGCGCCAGTCGCGCCGGTTGGCAATCGCTTTCGGCACACTCTGTTCACCGCTCTTGGCATCGCGCAGGGCGATACGCCCGTCGACACTGCTGATGAAGTTGGCATAGATCATGATCTCGCCGTCACCGGCCTGACGATGCAGATCCAGGCCCAGATAATGACCTTCGAGCTTTTCGGAAGCACCCGGTTCGGGATAGAGGGGAATGAGCGACATAGCTGCAACTAAAGCATATCCGCTGCCAAATGCACCCCTTCGCCCTATGGGTTTATGCCTTGTGCATCCCCCGGCAGCAGGAACAGCGGAGAGGCCCTCACACAAAGGATGCAGATCGCCCCTGTTTTGTCGGCTGCCAGGGCGGATGCGCGCAGCATACGGATAAATATGTGAGCACGGCCAACGCCGGCAGCAGGCAAAAGAGGGGTGATCTGCGCCTTTGTCAGCCGACGTGGCGGGTAATGGTCATGGCCTGCAACTCCCTCCAGCGCTCGGCATCGGTCCGTTTCAGCGCCTCGCCCACCTCGGGATGGCGCCCGATCACATCGGCGAGGGTATCGCTGTGCAGTTCATAGAGCTGGCAGGGGGTGACGGTGCGCACCGTCGCCGTGCGCGGCTCGTGGTGCATCAGTGCCATCTCGCCGAAATAGTCTCCGGCCATCAGCGTGCCGACACGCTGGGCCTGCCCCTCGAAATCGCGTACCACCTGCACCACCCCACGGGCAATCAGGTAGAGTGAATAGCCGGTCTCGCCCTGACGGATGATATCCTCCCCCTCGGCCAGAGTGAGCGGCTTTACATGCCGGGCCAGCACCAGGAACTCGGCCCCGGCCAGCTCGGCAAACAGCGGCACCCGCTTCAGAAGCTCGGCCGGATCGGCGTAGAGCCTTTCCACCGACTGGCCGCGCAGGGCTGTCAGCCGGCGGGCGATATCGCTTTGCAGCTCGGTTGCCACGCCCCTGGGCAGCATGCCCCGCTCGGCCTGCTCGGCGGTCACCTCCTTCTCGGCCAGCAGGATCAGGCGACTGCCCAGCCGCTCCTGCATCGAGGCGACAAACTCGGGAAACTGTTCGGTGACCCGATCCAGATGACGGGCGGACTGGCGATGCCAGTGTTCGTAAGTCTCGACCACGCTGCGGATCACCTCGGCAGGGGTCGACTCCAGCTCCTGCAGTTCATGCAGGTAGGCAAGCACATGGCCACTGCCCTGGAAGTGCCCCCACTCCTCCTCGTAATTGCGGATCACACGCCGCATTTGCAGCTTCTCGCCCAGCCATGTCAGGCCCGGCAGCCGGATCAGCAGGTGCGACAGCATCCGCTCCGGCGAGAAGGTACGTCCATACGCCACACGTACGAACTCCCCCTGATGACGCACCGAGTCGATCTGCATGGTCAGCACCAGCATCAGTTCACGGTAGGCCCCTTCCGAAAGATGCCCCTTGCCATACATCTCCGTATAACTGTGCCCCTCCTCGGCAAAGGCGTGCAGATAGAGCAGGTTCACCTCCTGGTCACGATGCAGGTCTTTCTCCCGCAAGGTCGTCAGGGAGGCCTGCACCTCGGCGATCGAGCGGGCACACTGCTGCTGCAGGCGCCGGGCAATGGCGCTGGAGAAGAGGCCACCCGCCTGCAGCTCCGGCACCCGTTCCCTGGCCCGCTGCCGCGCCATCAGCTCCCGCTCCAGCAGCGCCATGCGATCGGCCAGCGAAGGCACATGCAACCTGAGCCAGCGCACCAGCGGCTCGATGGTCAGCCCCTGCACGATCAGGGTGAAGAGCACCGCTCCGCTGACCAGCGTCACGAAGAGTTGCGAATATTCGAAGGCCGGCAGGCTGAGCACGATGGCCAGCGCAATGGCGCCACGCAGACCGCCCCAGAACATCACCGCCTGATAAGCACCGTTGATACGGCCAAAGCCCGGAATCCGCCCCACCAGCGGCATCAGCCCGAAGACCAGCACCGCCCGTGCCACCAGCATGGCCACCACCACCCAGGCCAGCATATCGAGCGACCCCCAGAGAGCGGCCAGGTCAATCTTCAGCCCCACCATCAGAAAAATCAGGGCTGTGGCGATGAAGGCGAGCATATCGATGAACTGTTCCAGATAGACGCGCACCGAGGCGGAGATCTTGGCCCGGCCCCAGCCGCCCAGCGTCAGCCCCGCCCCCATCACGGCCATGACACCGCTGACATGCAACAGATCCTCGGCCAGCAGGAAGGCGACATAGGCCAATGCTGTCGTGGTGGTGATCTCGACCATCGGCTCGGATTCCAGCAAGCCCAGAAGCAGGCCGGTGATCCAGCCCAGCAGGATGCCGAGCAGCAGTCCGCCAACGAAGAGGGCGAAGAAATCGATCACGCCGTCGGCAATCGTGCCCCCCGAGATGGTGCCGGCTGCCACCACACCGATCAGGATACGGGAGAGCACGATGGCGGTGGCATCGTTAAACAGGCTCTCCCCCTCCACCAGGATCATCAGCCGGTGCGGCGCTCCCAGACGCTCGAAGATGGCGATCACCGCCACCGGATCTGTGGCACTCAGGATCGCTCCGAGCAACAGCGCCACATCGAGCGGCAGCGGCGTAGTCAGCCACAGGATCAATCCGATCAGGGCCGTGGAGAGCACCAGTCCGGGTACGGCCAGGGTCAGGATCGGAGCGAGATTGTGGCGCAGGCTGCGCACATCGAGATTGAAGGTGGACTGGAATATCAGCGTCGGCAGGAAGACGTAGAGAATCAGTTCCGGCGAAGCCTCAAGCTCACCCAGCAGATGCAACTCGTGCGGGTAGCGCTCGATCAACAGGGCCAGCACAATGCCGATCACGACCAGCACGACGGTAAACGGCAACCGGATACGCCTGCTCACTACCAGAATCAGGCTGGCGATCAGCAGCAGGCTAACGGTGGCGGCAACCAGGGCGGCGGTGGTGGAGGGTTCGTGCATAAGCGGGCAGCTCCTCTCCCGCTAGCATAGATGTTTTTGGACTAGTCGGCGGAGCCCGCAAGCCGCTGCATGGCGCCTGCCAGCACCGAAGCGCCTCGGGCGATCTGCTCCGGCGTGCTCTTCTCCTCGGGCGAATGGCTGATGCCCCCCCGACAGGGGATGAACAGCATGCCGACCGGTATCGGAACACCATCACTGTGCGACTCGGCGCAAAGCACCGCCGCATCGTGCCAGGCGCCACTGGGCAGATGCCGGACACTCGCTCCTGTTGCGTGACAGGCTTCAAGCAGCAGCGACTGAAGCTCCTCATCAAGAGCCGGCACACCATCGAGGCAGGAAAATTCCTCGATCATCGCCTGAACCCCGAACTCACGGGCGGTGTCATGGATGATGGTGGCTGCCCCGTTCATGAAGGCGCGCGCTGTTTCCGCATCCGTGCTACGCACCTCATGCGTGAAATAGCCAAAGCCGCTCACCTTGGCCACGGCATTGCAGTGCACACGCGGCTCGGCGGCATTGATATCGGCATCGCTGTTGATCACCCCCACCGTCTGCACGAGGTCGCGTCCGGCTGCCACCGTCTGTTCTGCCAGGGTATCAAGGCGCACATGCATATAAGCCATGGCCAGATTTACATCACGGCGATAAGGGCGACCCAGCGGAGTGGCTCCGGAATGGTCGAAAGCACCGGTCAGCGTCACCCGATTCCGGATCGAGCCACGAATGCCGGTCACGATACCGATCTCCTGCTCCTCGCTCTCCAGTACGTTGCCCTGTTCGATATGCAGCTCCACGTAGGCAGCAATGCCATCGCGCTCCGCCTGATCGATGGTCGGGATACCGCTACGGATACGTTCGGGGTAGGCATCCTGCGCCTGCATCGCCTCGGTGAGCGTTCTGCCCTGATAGCAGCGCTCCAGCACCTCCGGCGTGAGTTGCCCGAAGGCGGCACGGCTTCCCAGCGAAGCGATACCGAAACTTGCGGACTCCTCGCCTCGCCAGACACGCAGGCGCAGACCGCGTTTCAATTCAGCCCCACGCAGGGCCAGCAACGCCTCAAGCCCGGCCACCACTCCGGCCGTGCCATCGTAATTACCCCCACCAGGTACCGTATCCATATGCGAGCCGGTCTCGATCCACTCGCCAAACTCACCGGGCGTCTCGACAATCAGGTTGCCGACCGCATCCCAGCGCGTGGCCAGCCCCCCTTTTTCGGCAGCCGCTTCGATGAGACGCATGGCAGCCGTCTCGGCATCGGACCAGGCCGGACGCGAAAAACCGCAACCGTGACCAAGGTTGCCAACGCTGTTCAGGACAGCGTAATGGGCTTCGATCTGTTCGGGGGAGATGACAATGGAGGATCGGGACATGCAGCACACTCTACCACGTACGTAGCGCCGAGCCGAAACCGCTTGTAAGAATCCGTTACTGACTGCGACTACTCCGGAAAACGAGGGAGAATTCCATGCGCAACGCCCACGACTTCACCGGAGAGATGATCGGCACTTTCCTGCTCGTCTTCTTCGGCTGCGGTGCCGTAGCCGTGACGGTGCTTTTCGGAGCCCTGTCCGGGCTACTGCAGATTGCCCTGGTCTGGGGCATAGCCGTCACACTCGCCATCTACGCCACGCGCCATCTCTGCTGCGCCCACCTCAATCCTGCCGTCAGCATCGCCATGGTCGCTGCCGGACGCATGCGGGCGAATCGCCTGCCGGGCTACCTTGCCGGCCAGTTTGGCGGCGCCTTTATCGCAGCCGCTCTGCTCTACCTGCTCTTTGCCGACTCCATCGCCCAATACGAGGCGCTGCACGGCATCGTGCGCGGTGCTCCCGCATCGGTGCAGACGGCGATGATCTTCGGCGAATTCTATCCCAACCCCGGCGCAGGCAATGCGGCGGTGGTGAGCAGCTTCACCGCCTTCATGGCCGAAGCGATGGGTACCTTCGCGTTGGTCTTCCTGATTTTCAGCCTCACCGAGGGTTGCAACCTGGGTCGTCCGGACGACCGTCTGGTGCCGCTGTTCATCGGCCTGACGGTGGCAGTCATCATCGCTGTGATCGCACCGCTCACCCAGGCCGGGATGAATCCGGCCCGCGACCTGGCCCCGCGCCTCTTCGCCATCATGGCCGGCTGGGGCACAGCCGCCCTGCCGGACCGCGGCCTGGGCTTTCTCACCATCTATGTGCTGGCCCCCATCAGCGGCGGCCTGCTTGCAGCTTTTCTGTTTACGCGCATGATCGAACCGTTGATGCGCACACGCGGCAACAGTGAAAACTGTTGCGATATTGCGACCACGCCACAACCCGCCACGGAGGATGAAACAGCATGACCACGGCAACCCACGACAACCTGAAAGAGTATTACGGCAAGGTGCTAAGCAAATCGAGCGACCTGCAGACCAACGCCTGCTGCTGCGATCCGGACGGTATCGACCCCGAGATCAAGGCGATCATGGCCAGCCTGCACGACGAAGTGGTATCCCGCTTCTACGGCTGCGGCTCGCCGATCCCTCCCCTGCTGGAAGGTAAAACCGTGCTCGACCTCGGCTGCGGCAGTGGCCGCGATGTCTATATCCTCTCCAAACTGGTCGGCAAGACGGGCCGGGTGATCGGCGTGGACATGACCGACGAGCAGCTTGCTGTCGCCACCGAGTACATCGACTACCACACGAAGAAGTTCGGTTTCAGCCAGCCAAACGTCGAGTTCCGCCAGGGCTTCATCGAAGACCTTAAGGGACTCGGTATCGAGGATGAAAGCATCGATGTAGTGGTCTCCAACTGCGTGATCAATCTCTCCCCCGCCAAGCGGGATGTCTTTGCCGAGATCTTCCGGGTGCTGAAGCCCGACGGTGAACTCTACTTCTCCGATGTCTTCGCCGACCGCCGTGTGCCGGCCCATCTGACCAGCGATCCGGTCCTGCACGGCGAGTGCCTGGGTGGTGCCCTGTACATCGAGGATTTCCGCCGCCTGATGACCGAGCTCGGCTGCCCGGATTACCGCATCACCAGCAAGGCCCCGATCACCATCGACAATCCCGAGATCGAGGCCCGGATCGGCATGATCGCCTTCGACTCTGTCACCGTGCGCGCCTTCAAGCTCGCTTCACTGGAGGATATCTGCGAGGACTACGGCCAGGTCGCCGTCTACAAGGGCAGCATCAGCGGCCATCCGCATCATTTTGATCTGGATGACCACCACCGCCTCTTCACCGGCAAGCCGATGCTGGTCTGCGGCAACACCGCCGCTATGCTGGAGGAGACTCGCTTTGCACCCCACTTCACCATCAGCGGCGATCGTTCGGTGCACTATGGCGCCTTTGACTGCGTTCCTGCTCCGGCTGCCGCCGACAAATCAGAAAACAGCAGCTCTTGCTGCTAACAGCTTAATGAGCGAGCTCATCCACATTTGCAAGATTGATGCTGCGCGGCGGCAGCTTGATATGGCCATCCGACTACTCTTCGATGGCAGTGACCCAATCGCCGTGCATACCTTAGTTGGAGCTGCCTCGATAATCATTTCAAACTTAGTAGAGATTGATCATCCTGACTTGTCATGGGACAAATTTGCTCAAGAAGACAATAAGATTTCAGCGAGTGAGTATTTCCAAATCATTCGTAAAACACAGAACTTTTTGAAGCACGCAAAAACCGATGCGAACACGACACTCGACTTTGACCCAAAAGAAACTGAGTCCGTTGCATTCTGGGCAACGATGAACCTTAGTAATTTTGGCCAGCTCTCAATTGAGGCTTCCGTATTACAATTGTGGTATCTCGCTTGCCATGCACCAACACTCAACCCTGACTTTGAACCCTACAGCCGAGCGTTAGAAATCTTCGGCGACCTCCGGAATACACCTCGGGCGCAACGACTAACTATCGCCAAGCGCGTACTCACTGACCAACTTTCCGATGCTAAACGCTAAATATTCTTTTTAGGCCAACATAAATGGGATCAGGCTTGATTGGCTCTCTGACAAGCCGAAACAAAGCTACCTCATTCGTGCGATTGTTGACCGATCCTGATCGCATCACTCTTTGTTTCCGGTCACCCGACTGGAGCCAGGAGGCAAAATGTCATCTCATGAAAAGCGCTGTGCAGTTCTCGTAGGCATCTCGGTAGCCGCCGTTATAGCACTGCTGTTTACTGGCCCGATTGCCCAGGATCCCGCCTATCACCTGTTTGCCGACGCACGGGAATTGTTCGGGATCAGCAACTTCTGGAACGTCTTTTCCAATCTGCCATTTCTGGCCATCGGCATGCTCGGGCTGCTGCGCTACCCAAGGCTGGCGCATCCAGAGAGCGCGCACGGCTATCTGGTGTTGTGTGTCGGTGTCATGATGGTCGGGCTTGGCTCGGCCTACTATCACTATGCGCCGAACAACGCGACGCTGCTGTGGGATCGGCTGCCGATGGCTGTGGCCTTCATGGCCTTCTTCTCGCTGCTGCTGAACGAACGCGTGTTCCGCACGCCAAGGCTCTACCTGCTGTGGGCGCTGGTGTTTTTCGGGGCAGCATCGACCCTTTACTGGTCGTGGACCGAATCGCTTGGCCGGGGCGACCTGCGCCCGTATGTACTGGTGCAGTTCCTGCCGGTGCTGCTGATCCCGTTCCTGCTGGCCATGTTCAAATCGCGTTACCTGAACAATCGGCTGCTGATCGCATCATTCGCCTTCTATTTCCTGGCCAAGGTCCTCGAATTTCTCGATCCACAGCTCTTCTCGATCACCCACGGCATCAGCGGCCACGCCGTCAAACATCTGGCGGCTGCATTAGCAGTGCTATGCATCATCTACGCTGTTCCAGCACGCTCGTCAGAAGGCCCCAGCGAGGCATTAGAGGAGCAAGCATATTGAACCGAGGGGTGTCATTATGAAATCTTGCCAATGCCCTCGATGTGGACGGGCAACCATTACTGTCTGGCAAAAGCTGTTCCTAAGGGCCTCAAAGACCATCTCATGCGACAACTGTGGCGCATCTCTGGGCACTCCATGGTGGCCCGTATTCATTGCTGCCGTTTTTGGTTTCATTCCTCCGCTCATTGGTGGGGGCGCTGCCATATACCTGTTTCACCCTGAAATGGGATCAATAGTCATCGTGTTTACTGCTGCCGCACTCATATCAACTTTGCCCATTATTTGGCTTTATGTGCGGTATGTACCGCTCATCATGAAATGAAAATTCGCCACGTAAGTACTCAACAATATCAAGTCTAAAGGACTGCAATGATTCACACCAATGACATCGCCACGCAATATGATAGCAAGCTGATTCAGCTCACCCCCCTGATCATAAGGGATATTAGAGATAAAACAGAGGATGGAGACATTGTTTATGCTCCGGAACTGCAATTTCAGGTCAGAAACATCTCCAATGCAGCACTCGTGAACCTGGAAACCGAGGTAAATTACTTCGATCGTAGTGGAAGCTTCCTAGGCTCTGACGATGACCTGAGACTCGATCCCCTCAACAACGGTGAGGTACAAACGTTTTCGCTGTTCATCGAAGTTCCCGAACAGACGTGCAGAGCCGAGCTCAAAATCAAGGCTCGCCGTCTGGGTATCGGGGATCGAATCCGCTCCTTTTTCTACCACCCTATAATGTTGGCTTTTCTGATCGGATATCTGGTCTATAGCAAACTCAATCCGTAGTTCGTAATCAATTCATGTGCTTGGCACTTATAGCCATTCCAATCGAACGATAACAATGCCGATGGTGAGAGTAGCTACAACGATCGTCTCCATCACACCGCCCGTCGAAGCGAGATTGGCAATGCGATTGCGCCCCTTCAGCGGCCAGAGCAGTTGCACGCCGCTGTTGGTCAGCATGTCGGCCAGAATGTGAGAGGCGTAGCCGACCATGAAGGCGATGGGGATGTACGGATTCAAATAGATACCGAAGGCCTGCTGCAGGATAACCCAGAGGCCATAGACGATGGCGGCGGCGATGCCGGTGCCGATCAGTGAATGGGTGGCACCGCGATGCTCGACGAACAGCGAGAAAAACCAGGAGAACGGCATCAGCGCCCGCCCCATCTTGCTACTGGTGGTATCCACATCCGGCCACAGGGCGCCGTAGGCAGCGACGCCGGCGGCAATCCATGCCGTCTCCATCGAGGGGGCAGTGGCAAAGCCGCTGGCAGCCCCGATAGCCATGTGGCTGCGTCCCATCATCGTCTGTTCCTCCATCCCCGTGAAAAATATCGTCTACAATGTCTGGTCAGGCCGCCATCCACTCGATGGCCGAAGCAAACACCAAAGGCAGGGCTCATGCTACTGTGGATTATTGGATTCAGCGTATTGGGCAGCATCGGTGCCATTGGCGGTGCTGCCCTGATACTGCTCTTTCCCGAAAACAGGCGCAGATCACTGGTGCCATATCTTGTCAGCTATGCGGCCGGCACCCTGCTAGGCGCAGCCTTCCTCGGCATGATACCCGCCGGGCTGGCACAGGCTCCCGCCCGGGCAATAACTACCACGATACTGGTGGGCATGGTGTTCTTTTTCATGCTTGAAAAATTTGTACTCTGGCGCCACTGCCACGAGGCGGAGTGTGAGGTGCACGGAAGTGCCGGTCCACTGATCCTGATTGGAGATGCCTTCCACAATTTCGTCGATGGCGTGGTCATCGCAGCCGCATTTCTTGTTTCCATACCACTGGGTATCGCTACCGCCCTGGCTGTCGTCGCCCATGAGATTCCGCAGGAAGTCGGCGATTTTGCCATCCTGCTCGACAACGGTTACAGCCCCGGCAAGGCGATACTATTCAACGGCCTGTCAGCCAGCGCCACCCTTCCAGGGGCTATCATGGCCTACTTCTGGCTGAGCGAAATGCATCTGGCAGTGCCCTATATCCTGGCAATCTCTGCCGCCAGCTTCATCTATATCGCGGCGGCAGACCTGATCCCTACACTGCATCGCCGAACTACGTTCACGGCCGCATGGCAGCAATTAATCCTGATGCTGGCAGGCATCGGTACCATCTCACTCTTTCATTTTGGAGGATAGAAACATGAGCAAACTAACCGATCAGGAAATCGCAGCACTGCATGAGGCCCTGGACGATGAATACCGCGCCTGGGCAACCTACGATCAGGTGATTGACGATTTTGGCGAGGTACGACCTTTCATCAATATCCGCGAAGCCGAAGGACGCCACATCGAGGCGCTTCGCACTCTGTTCGAACAATATGACCTGGCCATCCCGGACAACCCGTGGCCGGGCAGAGTGGATCATTACCCCTCCCTGCAGGCCGCCTACGAAGCCGGTGTCGCGGCGGAAATCGCCAACGGCGAGATGTACGACCGACTACTGGCTTCAACGGATCGTCCGGATATCCGGACGGTGCTGCGCAACCTGCAGGAGGCATCGCAGCAACGGCATCTGCCGGCATTTGAACGCGGCGCACAAAGCAACCCTTCACAAGGCGGCCGCGGCCATCGCCACAGGGGCGGTCGCACCGATTGAATAAATTGCACAGGCTTTAACCTATATGCGAACCAAGCTCCTCTACGCAGCCCTTGCAGCCCTGCCGCTGCTGTTCACCCCGGTGCTCTTTTTCATGCTGGCCGAGGGATGGCTCAACCTTGGCGGCGGCGACAAGGATATCGTCGTGACCCTGCCCTACCTGATCTGGGCCCTGCTCTTCTTCATCGCCGCCGTGGTACTGATCGTCAAAGGGTGGTCATTCAGGCGCTGGCTGGTGCGTGCAGGGCTCGTCTCTGTCGCCATTATGCTGATCCTGTTTGTCATTCTCTTCCTCACCAACAGACCAGGAGTGGTGTGAATTTCCGGAAGCGCCTCAAAGCTGCCGCTATCGCCCTGGCCATCCTTACCGGCTGCCTGCCATTGGCAGCTATCACGACCATCCTGGCATCCCCTTTCTGGCGCTGATTCGAGGTGCAGTCCGGTATCGAGGCGTATGGCCACTCGGGACCGGCTGAGTGGTGTTACCTGGCGGACTACGCCCTGCTCCTTGCCCCGGGCTTTCTGATCTGGTCACGCGCCCTGCGCAGAAAGCCGCCAATGTGATACCGATCAAGTTGTTACTGCATCCATGCGATTAATCTACAAAAAATCGGGATTCCGGGGAGGGGTAAATGAAAAGAGAGTTCTCAGTGTTGAAAAAAATGGCCGCAGGCATGCTGCTGGCACTGTTGCTGGCCGGCTGTGCCGCTCAGACAGCCCAGGTTGAAGCACCCGTCGATCGTCATCCACTTTGGGTACTGGAGAGTGCGCACGGGAAGGTCTATCTGCTTGGCTCCGTACACCTGCTGGGCCCGGAACAGTATCCGTTACCCCAGGTAATGCAGGATGCCTACCGCAACAGCGGCACACTGGTGCTCGAAACCGATATCGACGGTACCCATTCCAAGGAGCTGCAGCGGCAACTGCTGATTTCGGCACTCTATACCGACGGCAAGACGCTCAAGGAGCATATCTCTCCCGAGCTTTTCGCCAAGGTTCAGAGCGCATTGAAACGACTGGGCCATAACCCGAACGAATTGACGCCGTTCAAACCCTGGTTCGGCGCCATGCTCATCTCCATGCTCGATTTCCAGGCGGCCGGCAACAAGCCCGAGTTCGGGCTGGATCAGCACTTTTCGGACAAGGCCAGGCAGGATGGCAAACGCATGCTCTACTTCGAAAGGCCTGAATTCCAGATCTCGCTGCTGAAGGCACTGGATGGTCCGAATCAGGTGCACCTGCTGGAGCAGTCCGTCGGGGAGCTGAAGGTGAACGGCTCCGACGTCCCGGATCAAATGGTGACTTTGTGGAAGGCGGGTGATGCCGAGGGGATGTACAGGCTCATCAAACAGGGCTTCCACAACTACCCGATGCTGAAGAGGAAGCTGCTGGATGCCCGCAACAGAGACTGGCTGCCCCGGATTGAAAAACTGGCCGCACAGGATGGCAATACGCTGATCGTGGTCGGTGTCGGCCACCTTGTCGGTCCGAAAGGGGTGGTAGCCCTGCTGAAGAGGCTGTAAATTGAACTGTGTAAATGCTTTACTCAGCAAGAACTGAGGAAGGA
>CAZCZU010000045.1:0-18701 GCA_964503475.1 uncultured Zetaproteobacteria bacterium | reverse complement strand
TTTGTGACTGGTTCAACACACCCCAATAGGTTGAATCGAACGAATTGGGATGTGATGCCATCGCCCAATACTCGCCTTCCTTTAATGTCAGTTTTCTGTCGAAATCCTTGATCTGCTTCCGCATCTTTTCCGCGTTATGTTTACTGACTGCTTTCACAGCCTTGCCGTTGATGTACACAAACCCACCCTTGATCTCGATGGTATCGCCTGCGGATGCTGCAACTTTCTTGATGAAAGTCTGTCCGTTGTGGAAAAATGGAGACCCTCTCTCGTCCATGTGGAAGCTCACATAGTCTCCGGGCTTTAATGGTTCGTCGCCAACCTTGCTGTACAGGTAAACACGGAATGGCAGGCATGTTTCGGCTTGTGTATCTATGCCGATAGAATGGGTTTGGAAAAACCAGACGCCGGGGCTGGTGAACAGAGCTGTGAGCAAGATGCCCTTAGCGAAGAATTTGATGCGTAGTTGAAGAAAGTGTGAAATTGCCATGCAGGCAATCTACTGTCAGATTTACCAACTTCCCCGGCGAAAGAACTGCTTTTTTGTCATGTTTTGCTGGTTTGCCTGGATGCCGTGACAGCTTGTGGTTGCGATCCTTCTTGTGATTGGCGATGCGCTCATGGAGGCGGGCGACGAGTTTTCTATTCCCGCCGCGCAGGCTATTCAAAATCCACGTCGCCATTGTCCGAGATGATGATTGTCCAGCCGTCTGGCATTGGATATTTAATGGCAGAATTTAGCACTTTCTTGTCCTCCGGATGTATCCCAGTCATCATCATGCAGGCAATCATCGTATATCCGAACGGGTCATTGTTTGGCTCGATACTGTTAAAAAGCATCGACAATTGCTCCAGGGAAGGTTGGTTTCCCTTTAATATCTGCCCAGGCCGCAGACCGAAGCATTCAACGTACAGGTAGATTTGCTCGATGGTGAGATCAGTCCCTGTTTCAAGGACGTCCTCGCATATCTTCACTTCCTCGGCGGAAAGCTGTGTCGGGCCATCATACGGGAAGCAAAATGCAGGCGATGTCTCAGCCCACATGAAATCCAGGCTGTATAGAATATCGCCCGGCCAACCAGGTTCGCCCGGAGAGCCGTAACGCTCTTTCCATTCGGCAGGCGCTCTTTGCCAGTTCGACGGTAGCGCATTGAGTATCCATTCGTCTGCACCTTCACTGCCCAGTCGCCCGCCAACCAGGCGCAGAAAAGGCTCGCAATTATCGTCAAACAGATAGCCAACAGTGTTGATACGAAGATCGCAATCCGGTGGCGGTGTTTGCGGAAAAAGAGCGTTCTGCTTCACCATCCTCTTACTCCTTGGCCTTATTACTAAACTGCAACTGTTACCATTCTTTTAAGAGTGCTCTCACCAACCAGCATTGCAGCCACAAAAAACCGCGAGCCAATCAAGGCGCACGGGCTTCTAATGGCCGGTATCGCTGTGGAATTCAGTCAGGGTTTGAGAACACTCCCCTCTGGCGCGGCGATGATTGCGTTTTCTTTCAGAACAATATACCCCTTTGCGGCCAGATCTTTTGCATCCCTTTTCATTGCGAGAATACTCTCGTCCGCAACAGATGGCGTTAGCTTACCCTCTCCTTTCATTGCTTCTACATAATCAGCAAGGCGGAGCACAATGATCTTTGCCTGAGTGTCGTCGCCAAGACTCTTTGCCAGAACTCCGCCAACAGCGCCGGCGGAAATAATGGCAACCAAGGCCAGGCCAATGAGTGTTAGCGCTCCGTTACCATTGCCCTTGGAGGGCGTTTCTTTTTTTTCTATTTCACTCATGGTATCTCCTTCTAAATTGCCGACTGCCCGCGATCTTCAAGAACGCTGTAAATCGCTTCCTCGATGGTTTTGCCCTGTTTTCTGTACTGATTGAGTGCATGGATGTCCTTCGCGCTGGTTGAATAGAGCAGTTTATGGAAGTTATCTACGACGAGGCGGCCAATGCCAGAGCCATATGGCGACATGAAAAAAATCTCCGAATACTTACCTGGTATCGTCTTCACTGTTTTAAGAAGTTCATATCCATGATCGGCCAGAGGCAATCGCTTTTGCTCCTTGATTTGCTCGATAGCTTCCGCTTGCTGGCCTAGCAACAGCTTATGCGCAGAGGATTCGGCGATAGCACGCCCGCTCGGTGAGTCGTACAGGTCGTTGATGGATTGCGTAATGGTCACTGCGGCACCGCCGTACTTGCGGAATCGGCGGTAGCCGGTTTCAATGAACTTGGCAATGTCGCCTTGGGTCATGAGATCCCATGCTTCATCTACCAGTACCAATTTCGGCCTGTCGCGTTCACCCAGGTACATTTCCTGCTGGATCTGATAGATGAGCTGCAGCAACACCACCTGCTGCAGATGGCTTTTACCTTTCAGCTCTTCCAATTCAAGCACCGTAAACGGGTTGGAGAAGCTGATATTATTGCGGCCCGCGAAGAAGCGGCCATATTCGCCTTTTTTCGTGAAGGCAAATAGCTGATGCCCAATGTCTGCAACGCGGTTGTCGTTGTTCGACTTCAAGGCTGCCGCAATATCATCAACGGTCGTATCGTTTTTCTTTTCCGACCATACCTCGCTGACCACACGGCGGAGCTGTGAGGTCTGATAGTCGGACATTTTTTCTGTCGGAGACGCCATCGCCTGCAACAGTCCTACAATAATATCCGCTTCCTCTTCATAGTCCTTGATCATGGTGAACGGGTTGAGGCATACGCTTGATTCTTTCGTGAACACCATAAATTGCCCGTCCATCGCATGACAGAGCTTTTCGTATGATCGGCCAACGTCAATCGTCCATACCAGTCC
Source organism: uncultured Zetaproteobacteria bacterium (assembly GCA_964503475.1). Taxonomy (GTDB): domain Bacteria; phylum Pseudomonadota; class Zetaproteobacteria; order Mariprofundales; family Mariprofundaceae; genus CAZCZU01. The sequence goes on along the minus strand of CAZCZU010000045.1, from coordinate 15,886 downwards.
GCCCATGCGGATATAACTCTTGATAAACTCATTCGTCAGGAATGATTTACCCGAACCGGACTGTGCTGCAATAACAAGGTTGTAATTGGAGTCCGAATCGTACAATGAATAGCTCATTAACTGCCCTTTACGGGATAGGAAGGTCAATGCCGGTGTAGGAGATCCTTTCCAGTCGGAAAAAAGCGGCAGCATCGGGATAACGTGCCTTGTGGCCATCGTTTTATACCTGTACAGATCCTTGTAGCCATCCAGGTCAACGCCAAACGGAAGCTGATTGAGGAATGCAGGTAACGTAATAAACCTGTCCTCAACCAACTGGAATCCGTTTTCACGCCAGAATGTCCTTGCGTTTGATACTGCAGCGGCAGCACGCGCCTTGTCCCTGCCTCGTGTAAAGATGCTTAGTCCAAGATAGACAAGGATCGGACGGTCGCCGTCGCTGAATGATTCGTGAAGGGTATCAAAGGATGCCTTGAGTTCGGCAAGTTCGGGAATGTGACGCAGCATGGGGCCATAAGCCTGATGCTGGACGTAGCTCCGCTTGCCTTCGATAATAGTTTTTGTTTTGTCCACAGCGGGAAAGATGATACTCGCTGTTACAAGCGCGTTTTCCTGGATGCCTCGGCCACCCTCCATCGGGTCGCCAATGAAAGAAATGGCATCGCCAAAATAGGCATATTCGGGGAAGCGTTTAACGGACAGGACTTTGACCGTATCCTCTCCGACAAAAATAGAGGATGGGTTCAGCTCTACGCATGTGTCGTAGTCAAACACCTGCTCCGAGATCAGTTCGTCGCTATTGTATCTGGTTGTTTCGTCGTACCGCCAATCTGCATCGCCAGTGCGGCCAAAAATCGTCTTATAGGCGCGAATCAATCCGTCTGGCCCCATCTCCCTTACGGCAAACCCCACGGTTCGCAGTGTTTCAATGCACGCGCCTCTCAGGGTTTCAGTGGTCTCAATGAACGATTGAGGAATGCGAGTGAGTTTGTTCGGTATTTTTGTTTTGTATGTAATGAAGACTTGAGCATTACGGACAATCACGTTGTCGTACAACGGCTCCATTGTACCCTTACGGAGAAAACTAGACCTTACCCTGGATTCTTCCCTCATATCCGCAGGGCGAAGATCCTGATACTCGGATAAGGTGGCAGTAATGTCCGGCCCATTCCACAATGAAATTTGCAGGCAGGAGTTTTCTGGCCAATCCAGATTGAGCAGCGCGTTCAACCTGGACGCGGTGTGTGAGTCGGCGGCCCAAAGAGGCTCCGCGATAAATCCGAATCCAATCTCGTTCGAGGCCGTAAAAAACAACCCCTTGTCTTCGGCCACGACAGGGATCAAGTCCACTGCCATGCTACGCTTTGCTTTCTTTAAGGCCGCCTCTCTCATTACAGCACACCTGCTACAAGTGTGTTGATAATGGTTGGCGCGTTATACAGGCCAATACCAGCCGACAAACCGATAATGAAAGCCCAAAGGCTTTGCTTCACCACTGCTGCGGCGATACCGCCCACAACGATAAGCAGTGTGATGATACGACCAAGGGTACCCTGTGTCAGATCAACAATCGTTGTCCACACAGTGTTCAGAGCTGTACCGCCAACACCGGCCATCGCCAGGTCGGGGACTAACATCATGCCTGTGAAGGCAAGAGTGAGCCCCATCAAGGTATATTGCTTTTTCACGTTTTCTCTCCTTCTTCTTTTTTTGCCGAATTCGGCCTTTATTGGCGTTTATTTTCTAAGCCAGACACCCCGGCCTAGTCCTGCATCGCCAACCTTTGAGCCCACCACCCATCGGCGGTGTTCAATCTCTGAATAAACGAGTGATGCCATGTGCAAATCACCGTCCTTGTCCTCCCACGGTGCAATCCAGATACGCATAACCTGGGCTGGCGTCCGTAAAGGAATCGGGTCACTGTGAGACGGCAGCACGATCTTTGTTCGCTTCACAACCACAGTGGGGGAAGTCTTGCTGTTCTTGCCCTGTCTGAGTTTGCCTGCCTTCTTCCAAGGCGATTCGCTCATATCTCCGTCGGTAGCTTGATACACTTCCTCAGTGGTTGAGCACTCTTTGCCGGCCGGGATGCCCTTGCAGCCGAACTCTTCGTTTCCATAACCTATGCTAGCGCAACTGGCCAACAGAGAGAGTGATGCCGTTAATGCAGCGACTCGTAAAATTTTCATTCTTTATTCCTCTCCAAAAAGTCGGTGATGTCCTTGGGTGTGCCAATCGCATATTCGCCGTTGGGAGCAACAATGAATGGCAGGCGGTTGATGCCAAACATCGTTGCTGTCATAAGGGTTTTAAGCAGCTTTTCCTTGCCGCACTCACCGTTCTGGACAAATGAAAGGTCGCCCGACAACAGGGCGTCCCGCGCTTTATCTTCATCCTTTTCTGCCAAGCACATTAACCCTTTTGCTTTTGCTGCGGATTGCTTGTCGATTGCGCCAACAACGATGATTTTGAAACTGTACCCGTGTACGTCATTCAACTGCTTCATTAGATTCATGGATTGCTTTGACGAGGGATCAATGAATATGACAACCTGGGGCTTCCCTTGTTCGCCCACATCCACTGTTGCCAATTCGTCCAAATGCAAGCCCATGCTGTTGAATTTAATATGCCGGGCACTCTCTTTTGCCTCGTCTATGCTGGTGATGCGCTTCCCACCGTTCCACATATCGTAGATTGCCCCGCGCACCATGTAGCGCCCATTGCCAGACATGAGCAGGATCTCATTGCCACGCTTGACCGCGATCAGCGATCCGGGTGCCGGCAGGTTGATATAGGCGTCCATCTTGATTTTACCCATCCTTTCCGGGTATGAATCTGCGTGGGCCAAGGATGGTAGCATGCAGGCCAGAGCAACAGACATGGCAGACTTAATCACTTTCGTCTTCATGCGCCTCATATTATGAGCGCTTCCACGGCGTGTTCCTGCGAAAGAGCGGCGTTTCATTCGTTTTTCGCACTATTGGCCGCACTACCCGCGCCACCCATGCCTTCAAGCCCAAATCCGCTCGTCACCACAAAAGTCACGCGGCGCTGAGCATCCACTTCAAGTACAGGGAAAATTTGGTCTGCCTGGTCGATGTAGAATTGAGCCAACCTGTCCAATGCAGACGATGTGCCCTGTACCAGGCCGGACTGCACAGCCTCCTTGCTAAATGCCTGCTGGAACGGTGTGTTTGTGCCAGGGGTAAGTGAGATGGTCGGCACGGCCTGCTGGTTGAACACAGACGAAAATCCGGATAGCACACCCGCAGTCAGCGACTTGGCAAGCAACTGGCCCTGCTTATTCACCAATCGCCCACGCAAGCCAGCTTTCCCGTCCTCGCCTACTGCGTACATAGCCGCCTTCACCTCGATTGGAGTGCCATCGTCTTTAACGCAACTAATGCCCTCCGAGCGAAGATGTACACGCTCGGAACTTAACTCGCCATATCCTGATGCCAAAATGAAGCATTCACGAACGTCCTGCTGGAAGCGGTTAGGAAGCACTGCATCCTTCTTGACACGAATCAATGCTGGGTATGGGTTTTTACGCGCTTGCTGGCCCGTTCCCGCATCCAGTCCGGTCAACATAACACCAGTGATAATCGAACCCATAGGGATGTAAGGCACTTTTGTTTCCTGTCCTGTAATACTGGCAATATCTTCCTTTGTCGGCTCGATGGTGCGGATAGCGAGCTTGTGGCTGCCTTTGCGCTCACCTGCTGTGCCTCCGTGTTGGCCTGTCGGTGATGCCGATTGCGTGCCATTGTTGCGATAGCGGGCTGGCGGAACCCGCTCGAACGGATTGCCGTCCGCTCTTGGTGTTTTAACCACAGCCACATCCCCCTCACGGGTGCTACGAGATAGATCCACGCTTTCGGGTCGTGAATTATCCTTTGTTGTTGTGACCTTCACTCCGCCATCATCGTTTGTGGGCGACACCTGTTTTACGGCATCATGCTCCTTGATGGCCTGTTCGATCATGGCCTGGATGCGATCTTCGGAGAGCCTTCCCTGAGTCGCACTCCCCTGCTGCTTTTGACGTTCTGCCTGCGCCTTCAACTCGCGGCGCAAGGCCTTCACTTCCTCTCCCGATGCTCGCAGCTTTGCATTAAGGCGTGCGATTTCACCTTGGACGCGCTCAATGCTTACACCTTTAATATCATCCCCAACAAGCGGAGTAATAGCCTTCTTTGCTTCGTTATTGCCGCTCTGGTACGAGTTGATTTGTTCTCCGCCTGTGACAAACACAGCCATGAGAGCAACCAGTGCGAATACTCCTACCCCAATGGAGATGTGTCGTTTTGCGTTAGGAGATAAATCTTCCCAAATCTCTTTCAATCTTTCCATGTCCTTCCTCTTAATTCAAAAGGCTTTTACGTTGGCGCGATGAAGGTGCCTGTGGGCGCTGATGAGCCGTGTACAGTTCGGTTTTCTCACCCGGCTTCAATACGACAGACGGCCAGAATGCGGCGGCCAGAACTCCGTCCTCATAGCAGTATTGCTCGCTCAGTTCGATGGTTCCCGAGCTGACATTTTTTACTGATGAAACAACATAGATGACGGAGTGCCCTTCGATTGTCTGTCCGGGTTTGACGCTGATCCCCTGCTTCTTGTTTTCACATTCCGGATATGGGTCTTTCCACCGTCTGAATTTGCGAATTCCATACCCGTGAGGAACCCTACCCTTGGCTATTTCGGTCATGGCGACCTTGATGGTTTTGATATACGGATGTCCGTTTTCCCAACGCTTCGCACCAGCCACGGGAAACGCCCCTGATTCAGCCTCAAAGACGAGTTTGACCTGTCGCGGTGGAATGGGTGATGGTAACAAAGTCAGGGATATGGAAGGGTCATCTTCACCTTTTTCGTGAACAAACATCGTCACCGGATAGTCGGTTGTTGAAGTGATGTAGATGGATGATCCCTTGCTCTGAATTTCAGCATCGCTGGCCGTTTCCACCACCGCAATATCAAAAGGAGTGATGATACGGTTCAGGTGAGCCTTCGATATTTTGATAATTTCATTGACTCCAGGTGCGATCTTCGCAACTAGCTTCGCCTTGAATTTCACCCCGCCTTCCGAATCGTTCTTTCGCAACGACTTAACTTGCCCGTGGCGGCGAGGCTTATTCTTGGGTTTGGATGCTGCATGGCGTGACTGCAATTCCGCCTGAATTACATCCGGCTTCGCTGTGATGTGTGCAGGCTTGTCGGCTGTGCCCCCCGTTGCCCCTTCCTCTGGCATGCCTGGTTCAGATACTCGCTTTATCGGCGTATTCATTACAGATACCGGAAGGGTTGGGATTTCCATGCCTGCAAGCATGATTGTTTTACCTGTCTCGCCCGCACTTGCGGTTCCTGTGGCTACTATCACCGCCAGCATGGTTGCAGTCGCTAATCTTTTCATTGGCTTGCTCCATTTCGCTGATTCTTTTTCTCGATTTCCCGCACCTCACTCGTTCGTGGTGGGCCGCTGTAGGCGTCGAACCACGTCACCACAGGCAGGTAATTCACAATCTTGATTCCGAATTCCATCGACCAATTCTTGCGCTTCGGCTCAACACCGAATGTCCGCACTTCCTGGTCTCCGTTGATGTAAACCTTGTCGGTGCTGGGTTCGTAGATGATGCTTTTCGGGGTGAATGTCACGGTTGCCTGTTCGTGCTTCAAAAGCTCAGACTGCTCTTCCAGTCCCACCTTGACCTGCTGGAACAGTTCGGGAGAGAAATACCCCTCAATACCGGATTTTACAAAGTCCAAATTGGCCGGTGTAAGATTCCCGATCAGCTCAGCAAAAGACAGCGCCCACCGCTCTTTATACGGTTGATTCGCCGAATTTGATGATACGCTGATTTCATTTGTCAGATTGTTTGGTTGCTGAGTAATTATCGTCTCTTTGCCGCCGAGAAAAATAAAGGCTAGAATAAGTGCAATTGTCTGCCCCACCACCAGTGTTCGCAGGTAATTGTTTTCGGACGACATATCGCCTATGAACTTCTTGTAAGTCTCGAAATTCACGGAAAGAACCTCCTGATGAATGGGTTTTTGAACGAGTATCCTTTTCCCTTCACATACCCGATCCAGTAGCAGAAATGCAGAGGCAATCCGTCTGCAGTATTGTTGTTGAACTTTTTGTAGTAGCGGACAGCAATGATCCCCAGGATCAGGCAGAAAAGGAGCTGGCCGATCATGAATCCGACGCACAAAGCCACCATGAGCGGCAACATTTCATCCACCCGCCATAGCAGGAGCCTTGGCGGGTCGTCGATTCCACGCGGGACTTTTACATAATCACTGTCAGTAGATGCCATGACGCGGATTATTCACGATGATGTGTCTTATCATTATGCAAAAGACCGTGGTTTTTTGCATGTTTTGCAAGATCGCTCTCTATCTGTCCAATGTCACAGCCTCTTGCTCAGGTTCGTCACCGCCACCCACACAAAAACGCCCATTATTGCAATCAGGACTGGAAGCAGCGGCGCATATAAAGGAATGGGTGCAAACGGGATCAGCACAATCAGAGAGAAGCCCGTAATGATTGCCATGCGTGACGCATAATGAACCATCGGACTTGGCATAAAGAATCGCCATTTGTTGATTTCCCTCTGGGCAAAACCATCTATAAGTATGGCGAACAGAAGCGGTGCCATGTACACGACCCACTTGGATGTCTCGCTTAGACGGTAGAATGCGACCGACATGGCAGCCCATACAGTATCAAGCCTGTCCTCAGTCAGTGATTTTAGCCCTCGGTCGTCTATCTGGACTTTGCCGGTTGCATTCCATTGACCAACAAGAAAGTCATAGGTTGCCTCCTGGATACCTGTGTTTGTGAATGTTGCGTTGAACCATTCCACAGCATCCGACAACACTTTTTCTTCAAATCCCTCCCCAAACCATTGATATACAAACCCACGGTCGTAGCTTCCAACCGTCATCACCCACGAATGAGGCACAGCAAGAAACACGATACCAAGTTCTGTCAGAAACAATGCGGTTACGAGCCAAAACAATCCGCGCTTTTTCTTTTCCATATCACTCTTCCCTTGCAACAAAAAATTCTTCGGTTGATTTCCTTACCGCTTCCGGCTCGAACTCATGACTTCCTTTCGCACCTATCTTCCTCAGCTCCATATCCAATGAATCAAGAAAGACGGCCAGCGCGTGCGAGCTTCGGTTCTCACAGGAGCCAAAAGGGTGTTTGCTGTACCATTTCTTTGTGTCGTCCAAGGCTGCTTCAACAGCTCCGGAGAACGGTAGTCCTTCGCACTCTTTTTCCCGCTCTCTCAGCCACTCCGGTAGTTCCATCCAGATTGAGTTGATGGCCTGATACACTTCCTTGTGCTTTTTAATAATCATCTCTTTCCTTCCGTAACGATAGGGATTCTGGATTTGATCACCTGCCCCGATGCCAGCGATGCAAAGAAATGCAGGTTGGGCAACTTGCCAAAAATCGGCGGAGGGATTAAATCAAGGTCTTCCTGTTTTATTGTTTCTCCCACCATTCCCTGCATTGCATCCACATTGGTCGAGGACAGTCCGTTTCTCACCTGTTGCTCCAAGGTTGTGATCCGAACCGTCTGCAGGCTCTCGGACAGGTATTTCTGTGTCTCACCATCCATGACGCGCAAGATGAATTTGTTGTTGAGGTTTCCAAGCACCTGCCGCGCCATAGATTCGTCGCCAAGGCGTGCGATGAAATCAGCAATCGTCTGTGTGGCAATCAGAAGGCGAAAGCCGGCTCCCCTACCCTTGTTGAGAAGCTGGATGGTCGGCTTATTCAGCACTTCCGCCGCCTCGTCCACATAGATATTCACCGGCTTGTTGTTCACGCCGTAGTTGTATCTATCACCTGCCACCGCAGTCAGATCGGACAGGATAATTGAACCAATGGCGCTACCTACCGTGGCGTCCGAAAGCGAGTCCAGCCCGATATACAACACCATGCCCTTGTTGATGGCGCTGGTGCTGTTCAACAGTCTCCCCTCGGTGTCTTCCGTTGGAGAAAGCAACTTGTCCAACGGTGACGAGGTAAGCATGGACAGAATCGGCATCAGTGATGCAATCATTTTCTGGTAGTGCTCGCGGTTGTGCTCATAGGTTCGCATCAACCCTTCCAAATGCCCCGGTTTTTCTTGAGCGGTCGCCTCCTTTTTAATGAACTCCATGTAAGCGGAGGCCTCGTCACCCTTGAACCGGCTCAGAGATGGGGCTACACGCGACTCCCAGTTTTCCACCGAGTCCTCAAAGTGCTTCCGCAGGGCCATCACCAGGAGGTCGTCAATGCCACCTTCTACATACTTGCGGATACTCTTGAGGCTCGGCTGTTCGCTGATTGCCAACATGCCCTGCACAACGTCGTTAAGCGCCATCCAGCCGAAAGCCTGGAACGGATCTGCGCCGGTTTCGCTCGGGATCAGTGCGGCGAGACGTGAAGCAAGCTCGGTCGAACGACTCCAGTTTTTCAGCGGGTCAAATCTGATCGACTCTTCGGGAAAGGCTGGATGGAAGTAAGCGAACCGTTCGGGTGTACCCATCATTTCGCAAACACGTTTCGCGTTGTTTGCAAGTTCCTTGTCACCTTTCGGGTCAATGATGATAACGCATTCGCCCCGCAAAATATCCTGTGCAATGCTCAGGTCGAACAGTCGTGTTTTACCCGCACCGGTCGTGCCTACAACGAGAGTGTGACCATTCCGGTGTGCTTCTTCCTGAAACACATCCTCTTCCCCAAGGCCCACACCATGCAGCCACAGGGCTCCCTCTGCATTTGCGTTCTTCCCAAGTATATCCTCTTCGCCACGTATCATTAGATCATAGGCGCGTTCAGCAACCTCTTTTGTCCAGAGGAACCCAAGTCCGATCCAAAGACGGGTCTGGATCTTTTTCTTCCTGGTAAAGCTCTCCACTTTGGTCTTGAGTTTGTCGAGTGTGATAAATTCTAGTTCACCGTCCAAAAGCCCCTTCCGCCGCATGTAAACGCTGAACCCCTTGGTTGCCCGGAGCAGACCAACGAACAAACATATACCGAGGAACAGATATGCCGGCACAGCCATTTCAAAAGAAAGATCCTCATTGTTTCTGATTTTCCACCCAATCCATACCGCGCCACAGAGCCAACCAAATGCTGCCCGGAATTCAAAGGCGGGTCGGAACGGTATCTCATAGGTATTTATCTCTTTCACTGCTTAACTCCTATGTATGGCACACCGTCGATTGATTTGTTATTTATATGCGACCGAATGAGCGCCATCACATTTTTGTCTTTTTTCTTATTCCACAGCTTTCTGAGTGCTGATCGTTTGACCCATATCGTGTCTTCTTCAACCACCACATCTTCGTCTTTTAGTTCTGCTAATATCTCTTGAAAGACAGCGTTTTTTCCGGTTTTTTCACTGGTTTCTGCCACTGGCCTATCAGCCTCCTTTGGGGCGCTTGCCTGGTCTTCGTCCACGCTCTCCTTTGGTTTATCGGGATCATGCGTTGTTTGTGCTTTTTTCTTCCGCTTCCGCTTCGGCTTCCGTACAGGACTGGGCCTCAGAGGCCTCACGGAAGAAAGTTGCTGGGCCGGCAAGTCTGACTTTGCATTCTCCTGTTCGATGTCTTCGGCCTTCACGCCTGCGAACGCCAGCAATTCATCAGTCAGTCCTTTATCCAGCAACAGGCCGTTTCCAATTCCTGCCGCTCCACCCAGTCCAGGAATGGACAGAACTTTCTTTTTTGGTGAGATGGGATCTTTGATAAGCAGTCTGTTTTTCTCTAGGCGGCTCATAACCACGTTTGGGTCAACTCCATATCCGTCCACACCATGCGGATATGCGATGCCCAGGCACCCCTTATGTACTGTGATATGCTCGCCCCACTGTAACTTACCAAGCCGAATATCGTCGGCCAGAGCCATCAGCATTCCTCCAAGGTGTCCAAGGCGGTCTGTAATCTTCTTGTTGTCTTGCGATATGATTGCCGCAACATCCTTTGCTGACTGCGCTTTCCCCTCCTGCTTGTCTTCTTTCCCACCAACATCGCTTGTGTCTTTTGGATTCTGGACGGTCTCTATCTTGTTTTCTGCCTTCTTCGTGGTGTTTCCCTGCAGGTTGGGCTTTTTGCTGTTCTGGTTGTCCGACTTCGACTTTCTAACGGGCTGAGCTTCCTGTCCCGGCGAGCCTTCAATTTCGTCAGATTCCGGCTGTACAGGCGGATCTTCGTTGACGGGTGCGGTTGCCTCAGCCTCTTGCTCCATGTTCGGAGGGCATGGTTCCTCATTTACGGCAGCCTTTGGCTGGGCTGGATCTGAAACAATCATGCCCTCGATGCTTGGTAATTCATCATGGGACAGGACGCCTTCCACCAGGCACAGTCCTGTCAGTGGTTTGTCGCCTTTGATGGAACATGGCTTAAACAGCCAAATTGGATGAGCCGGGCCGGTATCGCCCGGGCCGGTATCGCCAATACCAAACTCACGGGCAAGGCCTGTTTGAACAAGCACATCAGCCAATACGTCCGGGTTGGTCGGAATGCCAACAGCCCTCTCTTCCATCATTTGTTTTACAATGCTTCTTGCTGCTTCGGGCCATACAAGCAGCACATTCCCTTCAATACTCCAGAGAACGCCGCCCGGTTTATTGAGCTTCCATGCTCCTTTCTGATACAGCCACCGCATTGCCGACTTGATCGCCAGGCCTAGAGGTTCAGCCTCCCCTGTCTCGGTCGCAGCTCCGTTTTCCTTTATATCCATCTCGACGCTCTTCTTGTCAGCTTTGACTACCGCCTCATAAATTTCGCTGCCGGAGTTGCATTGCAGGGACAACATAAAAGGCGTCATAACATCTTCTACCGGAGCCTCGGAAATAAAGCGTCTTACTTCGACAGGGGTGATCATCATGGCAATGCCTACGCCGGTCGCCTCATGCCTTTTATGCCGGTTGTCCTTGCGCCAGGTGATGTCATAAAACTTTGCACGCTTTTGGGTGAGCCAGGTTGTCAAGGGTTCGGAAAACCCATCCCATGCTTCACCCTTGTCGTTTGTCACCACCATATCTGCAGCCGGCTTCCCCACATCATGCAGTAATGCGGCGGTGAAAATCGCCATGCGCCATGATGCTTGTGTACGTTTACGTTGGGCTGGATTTACCCGGAGGGCATAGAGTCGCGTCTCAAAGATGCGGAGGGCTTTGTAGGCCACTTCAAGTCCATGCCTTGCCAGCCCCCCCTTGTGTCTGTGGTGGTGCCTCTGGCTTGCCGGCAGAAGATGAACATAATTGAGGTATGCCCTGATCAGAGGTAGGCATAGTTCATCCCATTCTTTTTGTGAACCAGAGAAGTTTGCATAAATATCATGGATAATGTCTGCATTCGATTCCCATACGTCACTTTCAGAAATCGCAGGGTATGAGCTTGGCTTTGGCGGATAGACAATCGCGCTCCTGCCTTTTTCGCTCGTGCTTTTTTTTGTGCCCCACAGAGATGTTAATGCCTTGAGTGGTTTAAGCATGGGACAACAATAAGCGCCGATTTCTCTGATAATACAGCAAAACAAGGTTGTTTATTGAATCTTTTGCAGGAGGTGGCCGGTCAGCTTTTTGTATCTTTTCGCAAACAACGGAGGAAATATGAAATACACGCCTTTGATTGCGGCAGCTTTACTTGCTACCGCTTGCTCAAAACACGTTCCCCCAACCAAGGTCGTTGAAGGGGCGTCACAGCATCAGTCACAACATGCCGGGCTTCGCATAGGTAATGAGCCTGTTTATAGCTTGACTGGCGGGCAGGTCATTATCCCGATTGAGAACCAACATGTATTAACGGTGAACCCCTATCCGCCTGTCAGATATGCAAGATCGTATGCCATCTCCCAGTCCAGGCAGGACTCCAAAGGTTCGGCATCCAAATCCGGTGTCACCAATCCTGCCTCGGTGTGGGAGAAATTGTGCGCCGGGAAAAAGTTGACCGAGAAGGAGCGTGATATTCTGGATGAACACCCGCTCATATGGAGCAATAAGAAGCCATGCAACCCGATCTGGAACGGCGAGAAGTAAATAGTCTTCCAGCTCAAAGATCTACTTCGGTGCCTGGCAGGACGTACACGGCATGGGAGCTGGTTAAAGAGAATTTTTTGAGCCAAAAGGCCACGCAACCTCGGGTGCTTTAGCTCCGAGTTAGTGGCCTTCGCATCATCTGGCTGGCGCGTTCTGATTTTTGACGTACTCCTTCACAACATCGAGCGGAGCGCTGCCACAGGATGCTTGCATAGATTAGTCTCCTATGGATAATAACGCATGTTAACAGAAGTCAGGAGTGTGCATGTTGCGGCTACACTCACCCTGGAAACAGGACAAACCAATCTGACTTCCGACGCCAGAAATGCGGATACCGCGATAACGCGGATCACAATGCAGCACTGGTGATACGAAACCGAGCAATCAAACTCATTAAACACTCCGGGACAGAGTTGGCGGGAGCGCATAAAAATGTACTTCGGCCAGGGGTGGGCGCTAATCCCCGTAAGACGCGATCAGGCAACAGCCGGTCTCGCAATGGATTGTCCATCAAAAATGACGGTGGCCTGGCCGCCAGAAGCCCGGTCCTTTAGGGCCGGGGAGTTCACAAGTTTGGCGGTTCATCCCCGCGTATGCGGGGAACATTTCCAGACTGATCCGCAGAGTTTTCCGATCATTTGCGGAAGCTCTATTGGCGAAAGCCAGTCTTATATCTTATTGGCAAGCATCTGATGCGACATGAGAACCCTCCAACTTTAAAATGCAAGAAACAGAATAGTTTAAGAAATTGTTATGTCAACCTTGAGCCTTGGAATGCAAACATCCTTAAAATCTGATGTCTCGATACAAGCCCTCGGCTCTCGCTGAGGGTTCGAGGGTTCCCTTACCTGCTCTTTTGCACAGCGATATGAAGTAGCCAGCTTCATCCCCTATCACGTTCTGCAGTTTGGCCGCCGCGAACTCGGCCAGCACCTTGCGAGCGTCCTCGACAGACAGGTTGTGCTTTTTCAAAAGTTTGCAGACTCGGTTTTCACCGATGGATTTAGCCACCCAGCTCGGACATTCAAGCCCATAGAGAGATTTCAAATCCAACCGCTCGCCGGAGGCGGGCGCACTGCCACCCATTGCGGTGTTGAGAGATTCTTGTGCGAGCGTGGAAGTTGGCGGGGTTATTTTAGTATCAGAAGTAGTCTCTGTATATTGCGATGGCGTTTTCCACGGAACTCGATGGCGTTTTCCACGGAACTGACGATTATTCGCGGGTTTTGGCTCTTCTTCCTTAGTGTCCGATGGCGTTTTCCACATAACTGACGAATATCCGTGCGTTTTGGCGATTTCGCTTTCCATGAGCTCGTTCAGTCGCGCCTTATTCACTCTATACCAGACTCTCGATGGGAGCATTTCCTGACGATCTTCCAGTATGCCTAATTCTCGCAACTTCTTCCTGGCTGTCTCTAACTCACGGCGGCTTAACCCAATTTCTTCATTCCACTCAGACGCGGTTTTCCACCACCACCCTTCCCGTTCGGCTGGAACCCTGCCCTGCCAATACATCGCCTGGCTCAACAAGAGAGCTGCCTTTACGCTGCCTGTTATGGTCACAAACATACGGTGATATGCGACCGGGCGTTTCATTAGCTCCGGTAATGGTGTTTCTCTTTCTGAGTCGGGAAGACTGTCTCTAATGATGGATGAGAGGCGCGGAATGTTGACGCGGTAGTGTTTCCTGGCCGGCATACCTTTTCTGGTTGATTCAAGAGCACCGGATAGTGTTAAGTCTTTCAGTACGGAAGTTAGCTCGAATTGTCCTAACCCTGTTTCTTCTTTCCAGTCCTCATCGGTTTTCCACCACCAGCCATCATTCCCGTCCTTGCATCGCAACTGCCAATAGATCGCCTGGCTGAGCACAACGGCTGACACCGCCTTTCCGGATACTCGGGAGAGGACGTGATGGAACGCTATTGGCCGGTCGAGACAGGAAAGCAAGGCGTAGTCGCTCATGGTGAGCGAGACGCTATATTCCGGTTTTTTCGTTTAGATGGTGAAAGGATGGTTTTTTCCACTTCATTTGCCGGATTGTCGGCCTTGTTTTTTTTTACACTTCGGTAAATTGAATTGAGAAAGGAGCTTGTAGTGAAGATGTCCACTGAATCTGAAATGCTGACTGTGGCCGATGTGGCCCGGATATTAAATGTTTCCAAACATACGATTTATGGTTGGAGGCGTAAGAAGATCGCGCCACCTCATATTCAGGTGAATGGCGCAATCCGTTTCCCGAAAGACAGGTTGATGCAGTGGATTGACTCGGCCTCTGTTGAATCCACCAGCGGCAGGTGTGCTGCATAGGCGGTTGAATATGGGTTTGAAGACACTCACTTCGTCCGAGATCGAGTCGGTAAAGTTTGTCCTTGCGATGGCAAGGAAGCATGCGCTTGATCCGGACACTGTGGAATTCGTTAACCCTGATCTGATACCCCAACTCCATCTTGAACAGCACCACCTTTCCATTGTGGAAGGCCTGTGCGCGAAAGCGTGTGAGGAGAAAAGCAGATAGGAGAGAAGGTCGAACGTGCGAGTAAAAGCTGAAAAAGATAACGGTTTGGGGAGACTCAATTCCCTTGGTATCACCGAGCCCTGGCTTGCGGCGTTCTACCTGCCCGAATCATGGGGCGACTATCGAACTGTCCTCACATCCACCCCGAACCCATCGGTGACTCACGCATGCTTCTCCGGCTCCCTGTCTGCTGATCCGCAGATGCGTTTTGATAGCGTTCCACGGGCAGTTTGTCGCCTGGCTTTGCCCGGCGGTGGATTAGTTGGATTTACACTTTTTGGTGACTGCCGTGAGCTAGGTCTTTGTGCCGGCAAGAAACTTGCCGTGTATGGTGAAATACAGTGGCTTGACGACCAGTGCTGGGTTAAGGCACCCACCATCGTTCCTGATGAATGGGTTGGCCGGGTTTCTCCAAGATATAAAGGTAAGGCCAGGGTTATCCGGCCTGAGACTGTTCGTGACCGTCTGGTGTCCTTGTTGGACGACTCTATTCCGGTTGCCGCAAATTGGCTGCGTACTAAGATCCCTGTGGTGTCCGGCCCGCTGTACAAGCCTCTTGAGGCGATCCTGCTTGATGCCCACTTGCCGTCAGCTCCCGAGGACGGGCTTCGCGCCCATCGGTGGCTTGACCGGGCGGCTGCTTACTTTGTCGCAGACTCTCTTGAACAGATTGCTTCCAAACGCAAGGCTGTACCATCCTTTCGTCTCGGCAAGTTGGATGATTGGGCAATCCGCATGCGTGTTTCTGCACTCCCCTTCACCCTTACTGATGAGCAGGAAGTCGCGATCAAGGAAATCCTCGGGGATATGTGTCACGGTACGATGCACCGGATGTTGTCGGGAGGTGTCGGCTCGGGTAAGACCGCTGTGTACGGTACTGTGGCTGCTGTGTGCGCGGATTCCGGAGCCAGGGTTGCCGTCCTTGTCCCCAACCAGGCGCTTGCCAAGCAGATCCATAGTGATTTTGACTTGTATCTACCCTGAAACAGATGGCCAACTCGCCGGTGCCTCCGGTTGAACCTTTGGGTATAAACACCATTCAACTGACGCATACCCATGCTCAGATTCCCTTTCGGTGTTTCAAGCAACAGGTGATAATGATTGCTCATCAGACAATACGCATGGCAAACCCAGCCAAAGCGGTCGATAACACCCGCAAGAATTTCAAGAAATGCCTCTCTGTCCGAATCATCAAGATAGATGTCGGACTGTGCATTACCACGGCTTGTCACATGATATATCGCGCCGGCATATTCAACTCTCAACGGCCTTGCCATTTCTTACCTGTAGACCACCAAATGTCGTATTGCAAGACCTGACCCCGAAGCCC
>CAZCZU010000044.1:0-18893 GCA_964503475.1 uncultured Zetaproteobacteria bacterium | reverse complement strand
ATCTGTGCCCGAGCAGGGCAAAGGCATAGCGCAAATGGCGAATTGACCTGTTCTCCGGTCAGGTCACAATCGATGCCCATGAATGTTGGCGTACTACTTTTGGCGGCCGGTAGCGGCCGCAGATTCGGGAGCGAGACTCCCAAGCAGTATCTGCCGGTGGCCGGCAAGCCGCTGTTGCTGCATACCCTGGCACATCTTGCGGCCGAGCCGCGCATCCGGACCGTACAGCCGGTCATCCCCGAAGGCGATGAGTACTATGCGCGCATCGTTGCCGGGCATGCCTTTTCGTTCGAATTGCTGCCGCCTGTGAGCGGCGGGCCCGAACGCTCGATCTCCATGCAACGGGGGCTTGCCGCGATGCCGGATGCGATTGATATGGTGGCGGTGCACGATGCGGCACGGCCGATTCCCTCCGCCGCCCTGCTGAAAGATGTGCTCGACATGGCAGAGGCGCACGGGGCTGCGATTCCCGGCATAGCGGTGCACGATACGATCAAGCGTGTCGGGGCCGGACATCGCGTGCTGGAGACGCCAGCGCGCGACTCCCTTGTGGCGGTGCAGACGCCGCAGGTGGCGCGGCGCAGCTGGTTCATTGAGGCGCTGGAAAAAGAGCGCGAGCATCTGCACCGGCACACGGACGATGCCTCGGTACTGGAAGCGGCCGGCTTTCCGGTCTATGTCAGTCGGGGCGATGCCATGAATCGCAAGGTGACCACGCCGGCGGATATGGCCTGGCTTGCCGGAGTGCTGGAGGGAGAGGGATGAAAATGCGAGTAGGGCAGGGTTTCGATGTGCACGCCTTTTGCGAAGGGCGGCCGCTGATGCTGGGGGGCGTGGAGATTCCGTTCGAACTGGGGCTGGCCGGGCACTCGGATGCCGATGTGTTGATCCATGCCATCTGCGATGCGCTGCTCGGAGCGGCAGGGCTTGGCGATATCGGCCACCATTTCCCCGACAACGATCCCCGTTTTGCCGGGATCGACAGTACGAAGCTGTTGTCGGCGGTGATGGAGGAGATTGGATCGCGCGGCTGGCGGATCGGCAATGTCGATGCCACGGTGATTGCCCAGCGGCCGAAGCTGGCGCCCTACATCGGGGCCATGCGCCAGCGGCTGGCGGAGGTGGCCGGCATTGATGCCGGGGAGATGAACATCAAGGCAACAACAACCGAGCGGCTGGGATTCACCGGTCGCGGCGAGGGGATTGCCGCGCAGGCCGTGGTACTGCTTATTTCAGAATAAATACGAGGGGGCTGAGCGGGAGCTATAGGCACCTGATCCGGCCGGAGGGGAAGGGATGTCGGGACTACTGGTCGCTGGTGGCGTGAGCGATGCGGATCGAGTGCTTAATGATCGTCACGACTATCGTGTGGTCGGGATCGTGCTGCTGTTGCTGGCCATCTACTTCTACTGCTTTACCCATGTCGATCTCTATTTCGGTTTGCCGTCGCCGCAGTCGGTGGCGGAGAGCGCCGGCATTTTTGCGACTCACGTGTTCGACAGCGATCACAATGTCAGCTCTTTTGTAACCATCGAACGTACCAGTCTGCTTGCTTCCAACGATAGTGAACGCTTGGGCTACCTGCTGATTCTTGTGGCCGCCTTTCTCTGTGCCTATTTCCTGCCGTTGCGCTTCAAACAGCCGTCGCTGGTGTTCTGGTCGACCCTGGCGATCGGGATTTTGTACGGCACCCGGGCATGTCTGTTGCTTCTCTGCACGCACACCATCCTCTACCTGCTCTTCCATCCGCGACGCAACCTGATCTTCGCCGCCCTGCCCGGCATCCTCTTCTGGCTGGCCATGAGCAGCGATCAACGCTGGGGTATCGATCCGTTCACCGGCTGGGTCGTGATGCCGCTGGTGTCGATGTTAGCTTACCTGCTGTTGGCCTGGCCGTTGCTGCAGCGCGAGCGTACGGGGGCACTGCTGCGGGCAGCCGCCGCACAGTCGGCGATCATCGTACTGTTCGCCGGCGCGGTTTACAACGGCATGGCGGCCGATAACGAATGGCTGCTGCCGCTGGGGCTGTTGCTCTTTTTCTTCCAGTGGGAACGCATCATTCTCTACCATATCGATTTCAAGGACGGGGCAGTGCCGGCGAGGCTTGGCTACCTGCAGTATCTTGCCGTCTTCATCTCGCCGGGCGGCATTCCCAACTGGGTGGACCGGGTCTGTATCGGCCAGGGCTACGCCTACCTGAACAAAACCTTCCTCTGCCGCGACAAGAATGCCATCGTCATGGCCGGTGCCCATATCCTGTTGCTGGCACTGGGCTATCTTGTGGCCGGTGACTGGCTGCGCCATGCGGTGGTGGCGCTGTTCGAGTCGGCCGGTATACCGGTCTACGGCGGCAACACCCAGAACCTGATCGGCCACTACATGAAAGGCGAGCAGATTAGTACCGTATCGGTGCTGTCAGCGACGATGCTGAACCTGTTCCAGTGGTTCATCTTTTTTGCCGCTGTCGGCCATTTCAAGGTCGGGGTCTGGCGCCTGTGTGGCTACGATGTCGCCCCCAGCTTCGATAAGCCGTGGCTGGCCACCAACCTGGTCGCTTTCTGGGGACGCTTCACCTACCACTACCGCGAATTCCTGGTGCGCGCTTTTTATTATCCGGTTTTCTTCCGTTATTTCCGCAGGCATCGAAAAACGCGCATTGTTGTGGCCACGCTTGCCTCGGCGGGGCTGGGTAACATGGTCTGGGGCCACATGGTCGAGATCAATTTCTACCGTGGCATGCAGCCGGAGGCGCTGGCCTATGTGGCCGGTCACTGGCCCTATTACCTGCTGCTCGGCGGCGGCATCGCCATCACGGAACTGTACCTGTTGAAACACAAACGGAAGAGAAAGCCCTGGTCGCGCGACCGCTGGCTGCTGACCGACCTGCTGGCCGCTTATTGCACGCTGCAGTTCTTTGCCCTGATCCACGTGTTCAACCGCACGACCGAGGGGTCGACGGTGTGGGATCAGTGCAAGTTGTTTCTGATTGCCTTTGGTATTCACCTGTAGGTACGTGAAGGATGAGGGAGTCGACACGCATGAATGACAAGACGGGCATCTATGGTGCGCTTGAGCAGCGCTGGCAGTCCCTCGGCGATGCTCCGGCCCTGAGCGAGGGCGAGACGGAGCTTGGCTACGCCGGGGTGGCAACGGAGGTGGCAAGGCTCGCCCGGCACCTGGCGGCCAGGAATATGTGCCAAGGCGATCGTGTGATCCTGTTGTTTCCCAACGGAATTGCCCAGGTGCTTGCCTCACTGGCCTGCTTTTCGCTGGGGCTGATCGCGGTACCGCTGACGTTGCCGACCGGGCGGGAACGCCTGCGTCATATCGTTTCGGATGCGGAGCCCGCACTCTGTATTTCGGCGGAGGCGATGCCGGAGCTTGAGGGCGTGCCGCTGCTGCAGTGGCCGGGTGGCGATGAGAATGGGCAGGTTGCAGAGCCGGAGCAGGTCAGGATCGAGCCGAAGGATGCGGCGATGCTGCTCTACTCCTCGGGCTCCACCGGCCAGCCCAAGGGAGTGGTGATTTCGCACGGTCAGCAGATGCGCATTGCCGAACACCTGGCCAATGCCGTAGAGCTGGCGCCGGGGGATAGGGAGTTGCTGATTGCCCCGGCTTCGCATTCGGATGGCTGGCAGCGCATCATGGCCGTGCTTGTGTGCGGCGGCCATCTCATTTTCAGCGATGGCATGCTCTCCATCCACGCCATCCTCGATGTGCTGGTGGAGCAGAAGATTCGCAGCCTGTTCCTGCATCCGACCCTGGTGCGCTATCTGTTGAAGATGGCGCCTGAGCGGGTGCGTCCGGCCCTGGCCGGCTGCAGCACGCTGGAGACCGGGAGCGCAAGCCTGCTAGCGGACGAGATGGCGCGGCTGCGCGGGCTGTTGCCGGAGTCAACGCGCCTGTTTGTTCATTACGGTATTTCCGAAAGTCCGCGCTCCACGCTGGGCGAAATTGGTGCATTGTCCGACAAATTAGGAAGCGTCGGCAAGGCGGTCGCAGGCGTGGAGATCGCCATTGTCGATGAAGAGGGGCAACCGTTACCGGACGGTGCCACGGGAGAGATTGCCATCCGGGGCGAGCATCTGGCGCCCGCCTACTGGCGCAAGGCGGAGCTGTACAGGCAACGTATCCGCAACGGCTGGCTGCATACCGGTGATTTCGGCCGCCTCGATGCCGATGGGCATCTCACCTTCATCGGCCGCCGCGACGATCAGATTCACTCCGCTGGGTTCAGTTTCTATCCGGCCGAAGTCGAGTCGGAGCTGGGGGCATTGCCGGATGTGGTCGAGTATGTCGTACTCGGCATGCCCGATCCGAAGGGCATCATCGGCGATGAAGTGTGGTTTTTTGTTGTGCCCGAAGATGCGACTAACTGGTCGCAACGCACGCTCTATGCCCTGGCCCGGGAACGGCTGGAGCGCTACATGATGCCGCGCCGGGTGATTGTCGTGGATGAGATTCCCAAGACCGAATCGGGCAAGCCGCACCGGGCACAACTGGCGGCTCACTATGCACCGGATGGTTCCGCGCCGAAGCCCGGCGCGCTACAGTCGGGATGACAACAGATAAGGAGAGGGGATGATGGCATTGGATGCGAATGAGGTGGCCGGACGACTTCACACCTTCCTGACCAGCGAATTTCCGGGACAGGGCAACGAACTGACTGAAGAGACCAATCTGCTCGACGAGTGGTTTCTCGATTCACTGGGCATCATCGATGTGGTGATGTTCCTTGAAGAGCAGTTCGGGATCGCTATTGAGCGCCATGATATCAACGGCGACAACTTCCACAGCATCGCCTCGCTGACCCGATTCGTGCTCTCCCGGGGCGGCGTGTGAATGCCATGCTGGCCTGGTCGGGACGCTTTGCTACACTGATGCCATGAGCGACGAACCAACCATTGCCGATTTCTATGCCCTGTGCGACTCCGCCCATCGCGAGTTCTATTCCGCCATGATCTACGAATGGGATGAGGCGGGACTGACGCGCACCTGGTGCGATCATGCCATCGGCCTGGCCGTGCGTTCGGTGGCCAAGGGCGGACCGGTGGTCTTCTTCGAACTGCATCCGGGCGGCGGCCAGACGACGGCCGCCATCCGCATCGATACGCATCGCTGGCACCGCGAGATCGGTTACGACGAAACGGCCCGCTTCATCCGGGGGATCGAGGGCGAGGCCGGTATTCGTCATCATCTGGAAAACGGGATTTTCTCGATCGAGTCGCCGGGCCACCTGATCGGGCCTTTGCAGCGTAAGGTACGCGATATGGTCAAGGGCATGGGGCGTAAACTGCCGGACAAGATCGCCTCCTGACACGCGACTCCTGGGCCTGCCGGTTTATGGGGCTGGCGGAATCGGTATCAGGGAAAAATCGCGAATGCCTTCAGGCAATTTCTCCAGAACCAGAACAAAACTGCGCGAGCCTTCGCCTGCGATCGGCAGGCGGTCGTTGGCCGGCCGGGTAAATGGCGTCTTTTTCAGGGAGGGCAGACTCGGAGGCTCGGTGATGGCCATATCCCGGGTAGCCACGGGTTTGCGGGCTCCCGGCAGGTCGAAGAGTGCCACCCGGATGGTGGGTGGCGGCAGTTCGCTGAAGAGCAGATTGCTCACCTTGCCTTCGATAATCAGGATGCGGCTCTTGTCATCCCGGGTCAGCCACTGGCTGTGCACGCTTTCGCGATCGATGCGCCAGTCGCTGCCTTGCAGGGGCAGCGATACACCGAGGTTGATCAGTGTGCTGCGTACCCAGCTGTTCTGCAGCCACGCATCCTGCTTGAACCAGACACCGGCAGCCGCAGCCGAGAGCAGGATGAAGAGCAGCCAGGGCCAGATACGGGCCTTGCGCCGGGTCGGAGGCGCCATCGTGTCCGCAGCTCCGCTCGTCGACTCTTGCTGATCCGGCATCGGAGCCTCCGTTTCGGGGGCCGGCTCTTCTCCGGGGGCTGCTTTGGCAGGTTCCAGGGCGGCATCGAGCATCTGCTGTTCGAAATCCTTGTCCTGTTGGGGAATGATCGCTTCGGTTGTTTCGGGCTCCTGCCGGGAGGCCTCCGCATCGACGGCTTCGGATTCTGTCGCGTCTTCCATCGCGTCGGCAGTGGCGGCAGGAGGCTCCTCTGTCTCCTGCCCGACGATCTGGTTCTCCTTGAGCAGGAAGTGAGGAAGTTCTTCATCGCCATCGATCAGGGGTTCGGAAATAGTCTCCGGCTCCTCAGCTGTTGCCTGTTCGCCTGTCGCGGGCTGCCAGTCGAAGAGCGGCATCTCCGCCTGTTGGTCGACGTTCCCCGGTTTCGCCGTCTCGGCTTCGCCGGAGGTGAACTCCTGGCCGCAGCGGTGGCAGACCAGCACGGCGTTGCGGATGGTCGTGGCCAGTCGATAGCTGGCATGACAATGAGGGCAGGTAACAACCATGGCGGCATGATGAAGATTTGCGGGCGATTTGTCAGCATGGAGGGATAGGCGGCGGCTGACAATGTCGGAGGCTGTGCTACTGTAGCGCCATGTCGGAGGCGAGAGAGCTGATCCAGCTGCAACAACTGATGGTGCGTTACCCGACCGGCAAGGTGGCCTTGTCGGGCGTAACGCTCGATATCCGTCAGGGCGAGTTTGTCTATCTCACCGGCGAGAGTGGTGCCGGAAAATCGACACTGATGCGCCTCTTCTACGGCGGCTTGCGCCCCACATCCGGCCAGCTTCTTGTACAGGATACCGATATGCGCGGGGCGGGCGAGTCGCGGGTTCGCAGCCTTCGCCAGCGCACCGGCATCATCTTCCAGGATCATCGCCTGCTCTTTTCACGCACCGTATTCGAGAATGTCGCCCTTCCTCTCCGCGTGCAGGGCTGGGACAAGGATCGGCTGGTGCCGCGCGTGCGCAAGGTGCTGGAGTTCGTCGGCCTGGATGATCGGCTCTGGTCTTATCCCGAGGCGTTGTCGGGTGGTGAGCAGCAGCGCATCGCCATCGCCCGCGCCATGGTGGCCAATCCGCCTGTCATTCTCGCCGATGAGCCGACCGGCAATCTGGATGAAGATACGGCCCGCCGTATTCTCGACCTGCTCACCGATCTGAACCGCAACGGCACGACCGTGATCATGGCGACCCACGACCTGCATCTGCTCACCTCGCATCCGGGGCGGGTGGTGCAGCTGCACGCCGGCGCCCTGGTAGGAGATACGCATGAACGGCGTACCTGAGTCGATCCGACCGCGCCTGCCCGGCGGCTTCAATATTCCGCCCTTCGGTATTCACCAGTACCTGGCTCTGGTCATCGTTGCCGTCGCCCTCTGGGCTTTGGGGGCGGTCTGGCTTGGCATGCAGGGCGCCCAGCAGTGGGTCGGTTCCTGGCAGCAGACGCTGGCCATTCATGTTTACCTGCCGACCGAAAAGAGAGAGAATCTGGCCGCCCTGCAGCAGGAGCTCGCTTCCCTGAAAGGGGTGGCGGAAGTATCCGAGGTGCCGGAATCCGAGAAGCGCCAGTGGCTGGGGCAGTGGCTGGCACAGACCGGCATTGAGAGCAGCGAGGTATTGAGACGCTTGCCCGAGACGCTGGTGGTGCGCATCAACGATACGACACGCCGCTTCCTGGCCGTCGATCTGCGCGATACCGCCAAGCGTCATGGCGGCATGGTCAACGAGGACGAGCTGAAGCTGATGCGGGCCCAGGATGTGCTCGATCAGCTGCAGAGTCTGGCCTGGTTCGTCACCGCACTCCTGGGGCTGGCCATGGCTCTGATCATCTCCAATACGCTGCGCATGATTCTGCTGGCCCGTCAGGACGAGGTGCACCTGATGCGCCTGATGGGGGCGCAGGAGTGGTTTGTGCGCATGCCCTTCGTGCTCGAGGGGACGCTGCTGGGCGCCGGCGCCGGGCTGCTTGCCTGGCTCTTGATGTGGCCGCTGATTCTGGCGACCTCGGAGTGGCTGGCTGCCATGTCGGTGGAGCTGCACGCCTTCGTGCTGTTGCTGCCGATGCTGATCGGCGGTGCTGTCATCGGTGCGCTCGGTGCCGTGATCGCTACGGCACGCCTTGTATCACCGGAGAGTGTTGAGACCTGAGTTGTTGCTGCACAATGCCCCGGCGGGGTGTTGACAGCCCCAATGCCGCGACTATCCTTTTAGCACTCTATGAAACCGAGTGCTAATTCAACCCGATTACCGGCCATGCAAGGAGGTCTGCTTTGATTTCTGCCGTTGCCGATATGTCCAGTCTTTCCCTCTTCTACCGCGACGTGAAGCGCATCCCGCGCATGGATCGCGAGGAGGAGGCGCGTCTTGCCCGCCGTTGGCGCAAGGATGAGGACCGTGAGGCGGCCCGCCAGCTGGTGGTGGCCAATCTCTACGGTGTCGCCGCCATTGCCCGCGAATACCGCCACTACGGCCTGCCCGAAATGGATCTGATCCAGGAAGGGACCATGGGCCTGATGCATGCGGTGAAACGTTTCGATCCCGATCGCGGCTTCCGCCTGATGACCTACGCATCCTGGTGGATTCGTGCCGCCATCCACGATTTCATCCTCAGCTCCTGGAGCATCGTCAAGCTCGGCACCAACAAGCTGCAGCGCAAGATCTTCGCCGGCCTGCGCCGGGCCAAGGATGCGATTGCCGCCATGGAGGGCCACAAGGCCGACGAGGTGGGGGCTGAGTATGGCCTGACGGGTGCCGAATATCAGGAGGCGGCGAACGCCTACCTGCAGCGGGATGTGTCACTTGATGCCGAGATTGAGGGGCAGGCGCTGGTGCAGGCTCTTCCGGCTCCCGATGCTACGCCGGAAGAGATCGTGGCCGAGTCCAACTGGCAGGATCACCAGCAGGGGCTGTTGCACAGTGCCATGAGTCGTCTCTCCGAGCGCGACCGCTACATCGTCGAGCGCCGCCATTTGCAGGAGGATCCGGCGACACTGAAAGAGCTCTCCGAGGAGCTGGGTGTCTCCATCGAGCGTGTGCGCCAGCTTGAAGCACGCGCCATGAAGAAGATGCGTGAGACCCTGATCGCCTAGCGGTTTCGCCTCCCGTATTTGAGCCGGATGTCCTCATGGGCGCCGGCTCTTTTTGTTGTTCCGCTCCATGAATCACCAATGCTTCGCAGATAGCTGAGAAAGTATATGCTATCGAGATGGCAGATAGTCTGATGGATAAGGTGACAGCGCCAACGTCTCCGGTAGCGGAAAGCAGCTCTGCTCGGGCAGGGGGCGGAGGGGCCGATAGCGCTACGCTTCATCATGCGCTGCGTCGTGCAACCCACGCAGCCCATCATGAGCTCGAACAGCATCCGCTGTTGCGCCCCCTGTTGACCCCGACATTAACCCTCGACGACTACGGGCTTGTGGTGGATGCCTTTATCGATTTTTTCGAAGGGGTGGAGCCGGCGTTGTGCGCAGCATTGTCCGGCACCGCGTGGAAGGGGCAGGATTATCGCTATCTGCCACGCTTGCCTTTGCTGAAACGTGATCGCCGGGACCTCTCGTTGTCGTCCGGGCCCCGGATTTGCCAGAATGAGCCATGGGAGTTTGACGAAGAGGATGCACGCTTGCTCGGAACGCTGTATGTGCTGGAGGGGGCGACGCAGGGTGGACGGGTGATTGCGCCGCAGCTGCTACGCACCCTGCAACTGGATGCGGATTTCGGGGCGAGCTATTTTTACCTGCATGCTCAGGGGCAGTGGCAAAACCTGCAGCTATTGCTAGGTGAATGCCGGTATCCCGACCGGGCAATCGAACAGGCGATCGCTACTTTTGCCCGTTTGCGGCACTGCCTGGATCGACGTTTTACGATGAGCAGAGAGGGAGGTGCATCCGTTGACCATCGAACAGGATAAGAAGTTTCGCCAGGCACTGGAGCTGTGCGCCAGCGAACCGGTCCATACGCCGGGGGCGATTCAGCCGGCTGGCTGCCTGGTGGTCCTGGATGCGCTCATGGAACGGATCACCCATATCAGCGCGAACATTGCCGATTACCTTGGCGTGAATTCGGCGGATGCGGTGGGGATGACGCCTGAAAAGCTGCTGGGAGATGACGTGTTGAAGCAGATGCGAAAGCAGTTGCCCCAACAGCAGGAACCGCCGCGGGTGTTTCGGACGACACGCAAGGTCGATGGCAGGGTAAGGCAATATCAGGTCTCGCTTTATCGCAGCGATGAGTATGTGGTTGGCGAGTTCGAGGCATCGCAACATGATCTTCAGGATGATGTGCTGGTCACCGTCGATAGCTGGATGTTGCGCATGAGCGGGGCGGAGACGGTCGGAGTCTTGTTCGACACGTTGTGTGAGGCTGTGCGCGTGCTGACCGGATATGACAGGATCAAGGTCTATGCATTCGATCCCGACTGGCATGGCACGGTTGTGGCCGAAAACCGAAATGAAAAGCTTCCCGCCTTGCTGGGACACAGTTTTCCCGCCAGTGATATCCCACCCCAGGTGCGAGCCCTTTACGACATCAACCCGGTGCGGGTGATTCCGGATGCCACGGTTGAATCGGTGCCGCTGGTGGTGGCCGGAGATGGTGATGATGTCCCTCTGGATCTTTCGCCGGGCGTATTGCGAGCCGTGTCACCGGTGCATCGGATGTATATGGCCAATATGGAGACGGCGGCTTCATTTTCGATCGGTATTCATAGCCGGGGAAAACTCTGGGGTATTCTGGCCGGGCACGCCCGGCAGCCGCGATGCCTGGCTCCGGTGTTGCGCGAAGCTGCACATGCCATGGTGCAGCTGGCGGCGCAACGTCTGGGTAAGCTGAACGTCCAGGCCGAATCCGCTTTCCTTAAACAGGTGCGTGGAAGCCGTGCGCTGCTGGTCGGCGGCATGCAGGGACAGATGAGCGGACCGGAATCGATTCTGCGAGAGAAGGCGGCCATGTGGCTGGCGTTGTTCCACTCCTGTGGCTGTGTATTGCTTGATGGCGAACGGCAGTTTCCTGTCGGGGCTGTGCCGGAAGCGGAGGTGTTGGCGAAAGTTCGCGACTGGCTGGATGCCGGTCATATGCATACGACCGGTATCTGGCAGAGCCATCGGCTTTCGCATACGGAACTGGCCGGTCTGGTGCCTCCCGGGGTGGCCTGCGGAATGATGGCCATACCGCTGCCGCTGGGGCGCCCGGGTTGCTACCTGCTTCTGTTTCGTCCCGAAAAAGTGCGCACCTATCGTTGGGCCGGGGAGCCTTACAAGCTGATTCGTGAGGAAAATGGTGTTCCGAGCATTTCGCCGCGCCGCTCTTTTGCCGTATGGGAGGAAGAGGTTAAGGGCCAGAGCCTTGAATGGAGTGAGCTGGAGCAGGATGCCGTGCTTGATGTGGCCGAGAACCTGGCCGTGGCGATCTCCCGACAGGAGATCGTGCTGGTGAACGAACAGCTCAAACGAGAGCAGCAGGCGCTGAAAATAGCCAATGAACGCCTGAAGAAGCTGGCGCATACCGATCCGTTGACCCAGATCTGGAATCGCCTGCGCATGGAGGCGATTATCGATGCCGAGCTGAGTGCCGCCAGGCGCTATGGCCGCTATTTCGCTTTCCTGCTGTTCGATATCGACCATTTCAAAGCCATCAACGACCGGCACGGTCATGAGGCGGGCGATCGTGTGCTGGTTGCCGTCACCGAAGCGGTGTATCAGTCGTTACGCGATACCGACCATTTCGGTCGCTGGGGTGGTGAGGAGTTCGTGGTGCTGGCCACCCACAGTGACCTTGAACAGGGCATCCGGCTGGCCGAGCGTCTACGTGAGGTGGTGGAGGGGCTCAAGATCGATGGCATCGGCACGGTGACCGCAAGCTTTGGCGTTGTCGCCTGGCGGGATGGCGATACCCGACGTGCGCTGGTCAATCGCGCCGATCAGGCGATGTATTATGCCAAGGAGGCCGGGCGTAACGGTGTGGCCTCGGAGAAGCCCATCGAGCCTTGAATACGTAATGGCGAAGATGAAACGATGCGCCGGAAGGTGATGATTCGTTCTGTTGCCAAACGGGCAGGCCGGCTTTTTACGTCTGCTTCCAGCGATCCTATATCCCGGCTTTTTGTGCTTCTGAACAGAACATTCGGGGCTCCTGCTTCATGATGAACGCTTCATGATGAACAGGCCATCCAATCATTCCAGCTAAAGTGTTGCATCGACCCGTTCAGGTTACCGACGGAAGCGGACATTCAGACAAATGCATTGCTCAGGTTAGTCATCGTCTTTCCAGTGTCGCTTCTTGCCGTGGCCTTTGCCTTTTGAATCCTTGTAGTGGCCGTGGCCCCGCTTCTTCTGCAGCTGATAAGGGACGCGGTCATCGCGCTCGTAGTGCCAGGTGCGCTTGAGGCTGGATGTCGCCTGCCAGCGGTCGCCGGAGAGGCGCAGATAGAGGCCGTTGTAGTAATAGACGTTGGGCATATCGACCACGACATAGACGCCGAGATTGCTGTCGAAGCGCAGCGCCACGCCATCGCTGTTCCTGTGGCGATAGCCGTGGGCCGGGGCGTGGGGCGGTGGTCCCGCGCGATGGTGATCGGCCCGGTTGTGCTTCTCGTAGGGGGCTTCGATGTTCACACCCAGTTCCCGCAATCCCTCGCAGCCGGTCAGTAGCAGCGGAGCCAGAGTGCAGACGATGGTAATGCGTAGCGGTTTCATGATAGGCCCCCGTATCGACAGGTCGATTAACGGAATATAGACCATCTGTTTGCCGCCGGTTCGGGTCTGCCCCTTTTCATTCGTGCCAATCCCCATCATCATCCGCAGCTCAAGTTTTGAGCTCGGAGTGATTAGGTGTCGGAACGTTACGAAGCGCAGGAAATCGAGAAGAAGTGGCAGGCGAAGTGGAGCGAGGCGGGTATCGATGCCGCCAGCGACGCACCTGATGATACGCGGGAGCGTTTCTACTGCCTGGCGATGTTCCCCTATCCCTCCGGCAATCTGCACATGGGCCATGTGCGCAACTACTGCCTGGGCGATGCCGTGGCACGCTACAAGCGCATGCAGGGCTTCAACGTGCTGCACCCGATGGGCTGGGATGCCTTCGGACTGCCGGCCGAGAATGCCGCTATCAAGCATGGCCGCCCGCCGGCCGAGTGGACCTATGCCAACATCGATGAGATGCGCAAGCAGCTCAAGCGCCTCGGCCTCTCCTACGACTGGGCGCGCGAGATTGCCACCTGCAAACCGGAGTACTACCGCTGGGAGCAGTGGCTGTTTACCAAGCTGATGGAGAAGGGGCTCGCCTACCGCAAGGAGGCGGAGGTGAACTGGTGCGATCCGTGCCACACCGTGCTGGCCAACGAGCAGGTCGAGGATGGCAAATGCTGGCGCTGCGACACCGAGGTGACGCGCAAGAATCTGGCGCAATGGTTTATCCGCATCACCGATTATGCCGAGGAGCTGCTGAACGATCTCGACAAACTCTCGGGCTGGCCCGAGAAGGTGGTCGGCATGCAGCGCAACTGGATCGGCCGCTCCACCGGTGCCGAGGTGAGCTTCGGTATCGAGGGTTCCGATGAGCGACTGGAGATCTTCACCACCCGCCCGGATACGCTGATGGGCGTCACCTATATGGCCGTGGCCGCCGGCCACCCGCTGGCCAAAAGGTGCGCCGAAGGTAATGCGGAACTGGCTGCCTTTATCGAGGAGTGCTCGCATATCTCCACCAAGGAAGCCGATGTGGCGACGATGGAGAAGAAGGGTATGCCGCTCGGCATCAACGCCATCCATCCGGTGACCGGTGCTACAGTGCCGGTCTGGACCGCCAACTTCGTGCTGATGGGCTACGGTACCGGTGCCGTGATGAGCGTGCCGGCCCATGACGAGCGCGACCACGAATTTGCCAAAAAATATAATCTTCCGATCAAGCAGGTGATCGCTCCGCATGCGGGCGACACGGATGTCGAGGCCGCTGCCTTTACCGAGGTGGGTGTGCTGGTCAACTCCGGCCAGTTCGACGGCATGGCTTCCGAAGTGGCCAAGGAAGAGATTACCGCCGCCCTCGCCGATGCCGGTAAGGGCAGCGAGCGGGTGCAGTACCGTCTGCGTGACTGGCTGGTCTCCCGCCAGCGCTACTGGGGCTCACCGATCCCGGTGATCCATTGCCAGGATTGCGGAGCCGTGCCGGTGCCGGAGAAGGACTTGCCGGTGGTGCTGCCGGAAGATCTGCAGCCGACGGGCGGTACGAGCCCGCTGGCCACGCACGCGGCATTCGTCAATGCCGACTGCCCGCAGTGCGGCAAGCCTGCCACGCGCGAGACCGACACCTTCGACACCTTCATGGAGTCCTCCTGGTATATGGCGCGCTACACCAGTGCGCGCGATACGGAGGCGATGCTCGACAATGCGGCGGTCAAACGCTGGCTGCCGGTCGACCAGTACATCGGCGGTGTCGAGCATGCCGTGTTGCACCTGCTCTATGCCCGCTTCTATCACAAGCTGATGCGCGATGCCGGCCTGTTCTCCTCGGAAGAGGGGGGCGATGAGCCGTTCACCAACCTGCTGACCCAGGGCATGGTGCTCAAAGACGGCGCCAAGATGAGCAAATCGAAGGGTAACACGGTTGATCCGAAAGAGATTATTGCGCGCTACGGCGCCGATACCGCGCGCCTGTTTACCCTCTTTGCCGCGCCGCCCGATAAGGATCTGGAGTGGCACGAGGCGGGTGTTGAGGGTGCCAGCCGCTTTTTGAACCGTGTCTGGCGCCTGTTCGAGCGCCTGGATTCGGCTGCAGAGGGCGATGCGGATGCGGCGGCCGTGAAGGCCTTCCGCCTGGCGATCCACGCGACCATCCGGCGTGTCACCGATGCCTTCGAGCAGGGCTTCGCCTTCAACGTGGCCATCGCTGCCCTGATGGAGTTGACCAATGCCGCCTACACCTTCGAGGCGAAGGGTGAGGCGGGGCAGGCGGCCCTGCGTGAGGCACTGCAGGCGCTGGTGACCATGCTCGCACCCTTCGTGCCGCACTTCGCCTGCGAATGCGGCGAGAAGCTGGGTATGGACACCATGGCCGTGATCGCGGCCTGGCCTGCGGTGGACGAGAGCGCACTGGTGCGCGACGAGGTGCCGCTGGTCGTGCAGGTGAACGGTAAGAAGCGCGGCGAGATCATGGTCGCTCCCGAGGTGTCGCAGGACGATGCCTTTGCCGCAGCCAAAGCGGATGCTGCCATCGGCAAGTGGCTGGAGGGCAACCAGGTGGTCAAGGTGATCCTGGTGAAAGGGCGCCTGCTCAATATCGTGGTGAAGCCGGCATGATGAGGCCGTTTGCGCGTCTGCTTCTGCTGCTGCCATTGCTGCTGGCCGGATGCGGTTATCACCTGGCCGGCAGTGGCGAGGGCAGTGGTGCCGTGCCCGCCGATGTGCAAACGCTGAGCCTGCAGATGCAGGGTGCCGACCCGGCAGGACTATTGCCCGAACTGAAACGAAGTATCGGCAAGGCCCATACCAACTACCGTCTGGTGGGCAATGACGCTGTCGTGGCATCAGACACCCATGCCCGCCTTTTTCTGCAGGGTGTCGCCGAGGCGTTCACGCCATCCGCATACGATGCGACCGGTATTGCCGTGCAGTACCGGCTGACGATCTCTGCCACGCTGCAGCTCTACCGTCATGGTGAGCAGATCTGGAACAGCGGGCC
Source organism: uncultured Zetaproteobacteria bacterium (assembly GCA_964503475.1). GTDB lineage: Bacteria > Pseudomonadota > Zetaproteobacteria > Mariprofundales > Mariprofundaceae > CAZCZU01. Next base: position 3,316 of record CAZCZU010000044.1, on the reverse strand, counting down.
GATCCATGTCAGTGGCGATGTCTATGTCTCCGGTGGTCCGGTCAGTATCGAGGCGTCCCGGCAACAGCTGCGGCGCGATCTGCGCGGCGAATGGGTGCGTATCGCCATGAGCCGGCTGCGTTCGGGGTTTTAGGGCATTCGGATGCGCCTGCACCCGGCCAAGCTGCTGCCACCGCAACATGCCAGTTATTATCTCCATGGTGAGGATCGCGATGCCCTGTTCGAGGCGGCCGATGCCTTGCTGCACGCCGATGACGATGGTGCGACCTGCCTGCGAGTCGATGTCTCCGAGCTGGGGCTGATCGAGAGCGAGAGCCGCAATCAGGGGCTGTTCGGCGCCACGGCCTGTCATGCGCTGGTGCGTAATGCCGAATCGGCGACCCCCAAACAGACGGAACACCTGCTGAAACTGGCGCGCGAGACGCGTGCCCCCAATCGCCTGATTGTCTGTGCCGCCGGTATCGAATGGAAAAAGGCGCTGCACAAGAAGTTCCAGGCCGAGCAACAGGTAGCACAGTGCGAATTCTCCCTGCCCGATGCCTCGCAGTTCGACCGCTGGTTGCGTCAGGAGCTGAATGCATCCGGCTTGAGGCTCGACGAGGCGGCCGAGGCGCTGGTGGTTGAGCGGCTCACCGGTCTGCGCCTGGCCGCGCGCCAGATGATCGAGCGCCTGCGTCTTTACGATAACGGAGCCGGCGAAACGATCGGGCTTGATGTGGTCGGCGATCTGCTCGGCGAACGCAGTCCGGATGATCTGGAGGCGTGGTGCCATGCCGTGGCCATGCGCGAGCCGCATGCCGTAACACTTACCCGTCACCTGATCCGCGAACAGCAGCTCTCCGCCGTCCAGATGATCAGCTGGCTTGGCACGCGCCTGCAGCAGCTTCTGATGTATCTCTGGCACCAGGCCCAGGGCGAGCGTGATCCGATGCGGGCGGCAAAGGTGTTCGGTGAGGCGCGGAAAAAGGTACAGCAGGAGACGCGGGCATGGCGCGGGCCGGAGCTCTCCGGGGCACTGGCGAAGTTGGTTGAAGCCGAGAAACAGGTGAAGGGGGCATCGATCGAGGATGACGCGATGATTATGGAGCGTCTGGTGCTTGCGCTGCTGCACCGGGAGGAAACTTAAATTATGAAGGGTGCGATGAAGGCTCTGGAGCAGGACTGGCAAGGGTTTGAGCAGGCCCATGTCTGGCACCCTTACGCCCCGATGCACGGTGCATTGCTGCCCTATGCCGTTCGTTCCGCCCACGGGGTGCGTCTGACGCTGGCGGACGGACGCGAGGTGATCGACGGCATGGCCTCCTGGTGGTGCGCCATCCACGGCTACAACGTGCCGGAGCTGAACGCGGCCATTAGCGACCAGCTTGCCGATATGGCGCATGTGATGTTTGGCGGCCTGACCCACTATCCGGCTGCGCGCCTCTCAGCCCAGTTGCTGGAGATTGCCCCTGCAACGATGGCGCATGTCTTTCTGGCCGATTCCGGATCGGTCTCCGTCGAAGTAGCGATCAAGATGGCACTGCAGTACTGGCAGGCGCAGGGCGAGACAAAGCGTACGTGCCTGCTCACCATTCGTAACGGTTATCACGGCGACACCTTCGGTGCGATGGGGGTGTGCGATCCGGTGAACGGCATGCACCACCTCTTCAGCGGTATGTTGCCGGAACAGCTCTTTGCCGCGGCGCCCACCGCGCGCAGCGACGAGGCGTGGGAGGAGAGCCAGATCGCCTCCTTTGAGGCACTGCTTGGCGAGCATGAGGGCGAGATCGCCGCCGTGATCCTCGAGCCCATTGTGCAGGGGGCGGGTGGTATGCGCATTTATGCACCCGAGTTTCTGCGCCGGGTACGCCAGCTGTGCGATGAAACAGGTGTGCTGCTGATTTGTGACGAGATCGCCACCGGCTTCGGCCGTACCGGTACCATGTTTGCCTGCGAACAGGCGGGCATCGAGCCCGATATCATGTGTGTCGGCAAGGCGCTGACCGGTGGCTACATGACCCTGGCGGCCACGCTGGCCAGCGCCCGTGTCTGCGATGGTATTCATGCGGACGGTGCGGGAGTGCTGATGCATGGCCCCACCTTCATGGGTAATCCGCTCGCCTGTGCCGTGGCCAGTGCCAGTATCGAGCTGCTGCTCGCCTCGCCCTGGCAGCAGCGGGTGGCGGCAATCGAGGAGCAGCTGGAACGCGAGCTGGCCCCGTGCCGGGAGATGGCAGGCGTGCATGACGTGCGCGTGAAGGGGGCGATCGGTGTAATCGAGATGCGGGAGCCGCTGGCCATGGGGCCGGTGCAGGAGCAACTCATTGCAGCCGGTGTCTGGCTGCGCCCCTTCGGACGGTTACTCTATGCCATGCCGCCGTTTGTCACCGAGAGTGCGGATCTGTCGATTCTGACGGCGGCGATGCGTGAGGTGGCGGCCGGGTGAGTGGTCCTCGCCTGAATACGCATGACCATGCCCGCGATGCCGCGGGCCTGACCTATGTCTACCCGGTGATCTCGCGCCGGGCGGAGGGTGTCTCGGTCGGTATCAACCTCAATCCCAACAACGCCTGCGACTGGCGCTGCATCTATTGTCAGGTGCCGGAGCTGACTCGCGGTTCGGCTCCCGAGATCGATCTTGCGCTGTTGCGGCAGGAACTGGACAGCTTTCTTGAGGAGCTGCTGCACGGCCGCTTCATGCGGGAGCGGGTGCCGGAGGGGTGCCGGGTGCTGCGCGATATCGCCATTTCGGGCAATGGGGAGCCGACCAGTTGCCGGGATTTCGAAGCGGTCATCGGGGTGATCGGTGCGTGCATGCAGCGGCATGCCTTGCCGGACGGGGTGGTGCTGCGCCTGATCACCAATGGCTCTTACATGGGCAAGGCGCATGTCCAGGCGGGCTTGAAGCGTATGCGCGAGCTGAGCGGTGAGGTGTGGATCAAGGTCGATTCGGTACGCGAGGAGACGATCCGGCGCACCAACGGTGTTTCGCTTTCGCCCGATCAGCTCTATCGCCAGGTGGCAATGGCGGCATCGCTCTGCCCGACCTGGATTCAGACCTGCATGTTTGCCTGGCAGGGGGCGGCTCCCGAGCCGGCCGAGATCGAAGCATACTTCGTCTTTCTGGATCGACTCTCTGCGGATGCTGTGCCGATCGAGGGGGTGCTTCTCTATGGCGTGGCACGCACGCCGATGCTGCCGGAAGGGGAGAAGGTCTCGCCGCTGGACGAGGAAACGATGACCGCGATCGCCGAGCAGATTCGTGCCCGCGGCTGGCGGGTGAAGCTGGCTCTTTAGCCCGGCCCGGTGCCACCACACTGCAATCATGGTGTAAAAG
>CAZCZU010000043.1:0-20203 GCA_964503475.1 uncultured Zetaproteobacteria bacterium | reverse complement strand
ACAAATCCAAACCTGACGGAAAATGAATTTACAGCAGATCTGGGACTTGATCATCCTTCATGAATTCGAGATCGTATTCCACACTGGCGATATAGCGCTCTTCGCCCTCCATGCGGCCATTTGTTTTTTCGAGATCATCGATTTCAACGAACTCAACACCGACTTGCTTATTGATCTTTTCGGCGATCTGATCAGCCATGTCCGATTCGCCAGGTGTCCCCGAACAGGCCGCTAGCAACAGTGCGGCAGCGGCCAGTGAAAGAATGGTTTTTAGGTTCATCATTTTCCTCCTCGAATTTGAATGAATCCAAGGTTAGGGAATAGGGCAGACAGAAAATGTACTTGCTTACTTTAATGCTGACGGTGAACTCGATTTTGTCGAAGGTGGTGAGATTCGCCTGAAGGCAAAGGTGTCACGGGATGTTGCCTACCATCTCGAAGAGCGACCGCTGCACCCGAATCAGTCACTGACCGAACAGGGGGAGGGGGAGTGGCTGTTTGAAGCCCCGGTTCAGGACACATCGGAACTACGATGGTGGCTATTGGGTTTTGAAGACAACGTAGAGGTCTTGCAGCCGGTTGATCTGCGAGATTATTTCTCAGATGCTGCCCGAAGGATGTATAGCTTATATCGATCGAAGCAAGATAGATGAAAGCGTTGAATGATTGGTACACCCATAGAGACAAATGTCGGGACATCTGTCCGGGGATATGGACATATGTTCCATATGCAAATGTTTAGCAAACTATCGACAAATGTCCCACGCTACTTGATATTTGTTGGTATTCCTGAACGACGGGGGTTAAGTACGTAGTCCCTTGGGAGTACCAGACAGAAAAGCCCGTAGCAACTGCTGCGGGCTTTTTTGTTTTCATAACGAGAAGGGGAACGAGAACCCCGGTTCGACCGGGCTGCAGGAGCAGACCGGAACGTCGCGCAGCGACGGCCCGAAGGGCGGAGGGCAGGATGCCCGAAGTAGTCCCCTTGGGAGTACCAGACAGAAAAGCCCGTAGCATCTGCTGCGGGCTTTTTTGTGCGCTGTATCACAAAACCGACACAGCTTCTGTGTGTATAGTCACACTTTAAGTATGCTTTCCGTGCATACGTCTCAAGAAGGGGAGTGGCAATGAAGATCAGCGAGGTCGAACTGCAGGCACATCGGATTTTCTCCGAGCTTGATGATGCTGACCTTCAGGCTGTGATCGAGCAGGCAACGGTCGGGCACTTCAGTACCGGCGAGTACCTGATTCAGGAGGGGGTCGAGAACCCTTCGCTTTACCTGATTCGTTCCGGCACGGTTTCAGTTCGCTCCTACGGAGTCGAATTTGCCCGACTGCGTTCCGGCAGTATGGCTGGCGAGATCTCCGCTGCCGGCATCAGCCTTCCGATTGCCGATGTCATTGCCCTGGATAAAGTCACGGCATTCATGATTCCGGCAGGGCTTATCCGGACTCTTGCCAGTCGCCATCAATCATTTCGTGACGGCATCCATGACACGGCCATGCGGCGCGTCCTTGGCTGAACAGTCGTCATAAGCATAAGAATCCGACAACAAACGTGACATGGTCACGTTTTCATTCCGGGCCGCGAATCGACATCAGGTGATGTCCGGCATTTGAGCAGGAGCCACGCGCATGGCGCTCCGATTCGGACCGTCCCGGCAAACGGGCTCACTCAATCGCCTCTGAACGACTTTCATGACATCCTGCATGGGATGGCTCATCTACATCGCTGAAAATGCGCGGACGGTGATTCCCTGAACCCACATTCCGGGCGCCTTTTATCCGCCGATACATAACGTCGCATAATGAATATTATGTAAAGTATGATGCGAAGCATATCCGAGACGACAGACAGAGATACTCCTTATATAATAGATATATAATGAACATTGTTAAAGTGATATATTAATTATTGTGAAGCCGGCTATTGCGCCCGATGGCGATAGAGATAATGATCCCCTCCCCGAAACAGGTCCGTGATGCCTGTTAACCGGATGAGAAAAACTCATGACAGGAGTCTCCATGCAGATTGCCCGGCGCATTGCTCAGGAACTGAGCGTTTCCGATCACCAGGTTACAGCAGCGATTCAGCTGCTCGATGAAGGTGCCACCGTGCCCTTCGTTGCCCGTTATCGTAAGGAAGCCACCGGAGGGCTCGACGACACCCAGTTGCGCCATCTTGAAGAGCGCCTGCGATATCTGCGTGAGCTGGAGACCCGCCGCGAAGCCATCCTTGCCAGTATTGATGAGCAGGAAAAACTGACGCCGGAGCTTAAGAAATCGATTCTGGCTGCCGAAACCATGGCCCGCCTGGAAGACCTCTACCTCCCTTACAAGCCCAAACGACGCACCAAGGCCCAGATAGCCCGCGAAGCAGGCCTGGAGCCGCTGGCTCACGCCCTGCTGGACGACCCTGCCCTGCTGCCTGAGGAGGCAGCCGTTGCCTACATCGATGCAGACAACGGCGTCGCCGATGTAGCAGCCGCCCTCGACGGCGCGCGACAGATTCTGATGGAAGAGTTCGCCGAGGATGCCGATCTGGTCGCCCGCCTGCGTGAGCACCTGCACCGCCATGCTGTCGTACGTTGCCATGTCGCCGACGGTAAGGAGGAGGAAGGCGCCAAATTCGCCGACTATTTCGATTATGCCGAGGCCTGGCGCAAGATTCCCTCGCATCGCGCCCTGGCCATGTTCCGCGGCCGCAACGAGGGCGTGCTGCGCATGAAGTTGCTCGAAGAGGCCGATGCCGAGGATCGTCGTGAGGCCGGCTTCTGCGAGCAGGCCATTGCCTCCCGCTTCGGCATCAGCCAGCAGGGTCGCCCTGCCGATCAGTGGCTGCTGGATACCGTACGCTGGTGCTGGCGGGTAAAGCTGTTCATGCGACTTGAGGTCGACCTCTTCTCATCGTTGCGCGAAAAGGCCGAGGAGGAGGCGATCCGGGTCTTTGCCGACAATCTGCGTGATCTGCTGCTGGCCGCACCGGCCGGCCCGCGTGCCACCATGGGGCTCGATCCCGGCCTGCGTACCGGTGTCAAGGTGGCCGTGGTCGATGCCACCGGTAAATTGCTGGAGACGGCGACCATTTACCCGCATGTCCCGAAAAATCGCTGGGAAGAGTCCATTGCCACTCTTGCGGCCATGGCCGAGCGGCACAATGTATCCCTGATTGCCATCGGCAACGGTACGGCCTCGCGCGAAACCGAAAAGCTGGCTGGCGAACTGCGCCAGCGCTTCCCGCAACTCGGGCTCACGCCGGTCGTTGTCTCCGAGGCCGGCGCCTCGGTCTATTCGGCTTCCGAAGCAGCAGCCCGCGAGTTTCCGGACCTGGACGTATCGCTGCGCGGTGCCGTCTCCATTGCCCGCCGTCTGCAGGATCCGCTGGCCGAACTGGTCAAGATCGAGCCGAAATCGATTGGTGTTGGCCAGTACCAGCATGATGTCAGCCAGGTACAGCTGGCACGCATGCTCGACGCTGTCGTCGAGGATTGCGTCAACAGCGTCGGGGTGGATATCAATACCGCTTCGGTTCCCCTCCTCTCCCATGTTGCCGGCCTTAGCCGCAGCATGGCCGAAGCGATTGTGCGCTGGCGCGATGCACACGGCTCATTTGCCGAGCGTGGCCAGATTCTCGACGTGAGCGGTATCGGCCCCAAGAGCTTCGAACAGGCAGCCGGTTTCCTGCGCATCATGAACGGCAGCAACCCGCTCGATGCCTCGGCCGTACATCCGGAGGCCTATCCGGTGGTCGAACGGATCGTGGCCGAAAGCGGCAGGCCGATCGGTGAAATCATGGGTAGCCGTGAGTTTGTGCAGCGCCTGAAGGCCAGCGACTATACCGATGATATGTTTGGTGAAATGACGGTGCGCGATATCCTGGTCGAACTTGAAAAGCCGGGGCGTGATCCTCGGCCCGAATTCCGCACCGCCAGCTTCCGCGACGACGTCAATGAGGTGAAAGACCTCGAGCCCGGTATGATCCTCGAAGGCACGGTCACCAACGTGGCCAACTTCGGCGCCTTTGTCGATATCGGCGTGCATCAGGATGGCCTGGTGCATATCTCGATGCTGGCCGATCGCTTCGTCGACGATCCGCGCAAAGTGGTCAAGACCGGAGATATCGTGAAGGTGAAGGTGCTGGAGGTGGATGTAAAACGCAATCGCATCTCACTCTCCATGCGCATGGACGATGCACCGTCCGGCAAACGCGACAATAAACGTGACAAGGTCACGCAAAAGGGGCGCGACAACCGGCGGCCAAAACAGGCCCGCAAACCGGAGCCCAGGGGCGCTCTGGCAGCCGCCTTCGCCAAAGCCGGCAAGCAGTAACAGGCCGAAGGGCATAAGCCCTTTGCAATCAGGTAAATACAACAGGGGGTTAAGGTATGGATCAGGCAACGGAACATGAGACTACGGAGGCGATGCTGACCGCTGTTCAGGCCCGGGTACTGGGCAGCCTGATGGAGAAGCAGATGACCACGCCCGACTACTATCCCCTCACCCTTAACGCCCTGTTGTCCGCCTGCAATCAGAAGAGCAGCCGCAATCCGGTGATGAACCTGGATAACAGCGAGCTTGGCCGGGTGATCAACGAACTGCGCCACGAAGGGCTGGTCACGGCCAACATGCATGGTCGTGCCGACCGCTTCGAGCAGCATCTTTCGCGCAAACTCTCCCTGAACAGCAAGGAGCGCGCGATTGTATGCGTACTGCTATTGCGTGGTGCCCAGACCCTGAACGAGATACGCACCAATACGCAGCGCATGGTCGATTTTGCCGACAATCATGAAATCCAGCAGCTGCTCGAAGGCCTGATCGAACGCGAAGAGCCGATTGCCATTCTGATTCCCCGGACTGCGGGCCAGCGCGAGGATCGCTACACCCACCTGCTGTGCGGGGTGCCGGCAGCGGATCACTCCCCTGCCGCCACTCCGGCGCCAACCCGAAACGCCATGGAGACGCGCCTGGCAGCTCTGGAAGAGACCGTGGCGCGCCTTCAGGAGGAGGTGCGCCAGCTACGGGAGCTGAACGGCCTGTAAATTTAGCCCGATTACATACGGGTATAACCCTCAACTTTCGTGATCAATGGCTTGCCGTTGACCAGTTCCACGGTCACCTCTTCATCGGTGGTTGCGGTCAGTTTATGCCCCCGGGTCGTAATCGTTTCGCGAATGGTATCGCTCACTACGGCCTTGCGGCCCTGCAGATCGATTTTCAGATTGGAGCGGTTGTACTGGTAATCGTCATACATGCCCCACCCCTGGCGCAGGGTTTTGAAATACTCGGCTTTGGAGATCGTTGCCGTGCGGGATTGGCCGCCGGCATTCACATGCATGGTGATGGTCGCCCGATCGCTGAACAGCTTTTCGATACCATGCGCATTTTTATTGGCAATACCGGCATCCACGGTTGCCAACATATCGTGGATGGCCGCCTTGGACAGATCGGCGGCAAAAGCGGCCGCAGAAGCCAGCAGGCTGCAAACAAGAAACAAGAACTTTATGACCCTGATCATAGAACCCTCCCTGAACGATGAACCTTTTGCCCATCATAGCTCAAAGATGCCGCATGCGCGCCGGCCCGCTGCGCGAAGCGCTTGGCAAATGCGCCGGTGACGGCATAGTGCGCCGATTTCATTTCAAGGATGTAATCGATGTTCAAAACCAACGAATACTTTGACGGCAAGGTCAAATCCATCGCCTTCGAAACAGCCGCTGGCCCGGCCACCATCGGGGTCATGGCTGCGGGCGAATACGAATTCGGCACCTCGACAAAAGAGATCATGTCGGTGACCTCCGGCGCCATGGACGTGAAGCTGCCGGGCTCGGACAGCTGGAAGACCATTGCCAAGGGTGAAGAGTTTACCATCGAGAAAGATCAGAAGTTCGGCGTGCGCATTTCCGAAGAGACCGCCTACCTCTGCCTCTACAGGTAGGCTTTCAGCCGGCGTCACAGGCAGGCAACAGCTCCGGCTGCCCTGCCCCGCCGCTTTACGACATATGCCGTTCAGCCATCCTGTGGTTGTGCGGGGGTGGTCAGCACAAGCTGATAGAACGCCAGGTCGAGCCAGCGCCCAAACTTGAAAGCCACCTGACGCATGGTGCCGGCATGGATGAATCCCAGACTTTCGTGCAGGGCGATGCTGGCACGGTTATCCTGATCAATGCCGCCAATCATCGTGTGGTACTGCGCACCTTCGGCCCGGGCGATCAACGCCTGCATCAGCAGGCACCCGATGCCGCGTCCGCGCTGCTCGCTGTGCACATAGACGGCATGTTCGACACTATACTTATAGGCTGCCCAGGGGCGAAAGCTGCCGTAACTGGCGAAGCCGAGAAGCATCCCCTGCCCATCCTCAATACCGATCACCGGCCAGTCACCTGCTGCCTTGTCATGAAACCACGCCCGGATGCTGGCGGAGTCGCGCGGACGGTAATCATAGAGCGCCGTGGAGTTGGCAATGACCTCGTTGAAAATGCTGCGAATCGCTTCGCCGTGCTGGCGGAAAGTGCATTCCACCAGCTGCACGCGGGCCGGATTTTTCATGAAAGAATCTCTTTAACCTGTTGATTTTCAAGCGCAATGATCAAGGTGTGCGGATCACACCCATCACCACACCGAGAATCTGGATCTCTTCGTTCTTGATGTAGATCGGTTTCAGCTCCGGATTGGCCGGCTGCAGGCGAATACCGTCTTTCTCGATGTAGAAGCGCTTCAGGGTCACCGTCTCGCCATTGATCATGGCAACCACCGACTGGCCATTCTCGGCCGTGGCCCGTTTCTCGACCACGATGACATCGCCATCCTCGATGTTGTCGTCGATCATCGAGTTGCCGCGCACGCGCAGGGCATAGCAATCCTTGCGCACCATGCTCGCCGGTACGGCCACACGCTCCTGAAACTCAAAGAGGTCGAGCGGCTGGCCTGCCGCCACCCAGCCCAGCAGCGGAATCTCCACCATCGGGGCGGCCTCCACCGGCAATACCTCGGCATCGGCCGGCCAGACGGGCCGGGTATCCTTCTCTTTCGGAATCAGCAGGTGGATGTTATCGCTCATGGTGCCCTCCCCTTGTTTAATGGATACGCCTCTCTCGCTGCGTATCCGTGCGGGCTAAGGACAGCCCGCCAAAATCGGCGACATGCGTCGTTGATTTTGGGAGCCATCCCGAAACCGCCTTTTGGGATGACGTGCTGATTTTTGGCAGGAAGCCAGTAAATCAGCATCCCCATTAATCCAGATTCAAACTTAGTCGGCCCGCAGTCAAAAGGAAAGCGCCGTTATTGCCCTTATACGCCACCCGTGCAGAGTTGCGGCTGCCGATTCAAGAGGCACGGAGGCAGGCATGGACGAGCAAGAGGCGATTCGCCAACTTCAGGCTTCGGATGACTATCGCATCATCCAGCGCCTGCGTATGCCCGATCACTACAGCGAAGGCACACCGCACACACCGCGCATCGGCCTGACCATCGATGTCGAGGCCACGGGCCTGAACACCGAACAGGACAGGATTATCGAGCTCGGCTTCGTCGCCTTCGAATACGATGCCGGCTCCGGCCGCATCTACCGCGTACTGCACAGCTACGATGGCTTCGAGGATCCGGGCACGCCGCTCTCCGATATCGTCAAACAGCTGACCGGCATCGACGATGCCATGCTGAAGGATCAGCGCCTGGATGACGCCGAAATCAATGCATGGCTGGAAAAAGCGGATCTCGTTATCGCTCACAATGCCGGCTTCGACCGGCCGATGATCGAGCGGCGCCTGCCGAAAGCGATCGAGTGCAACTGGGCCTGCACCCTGAACGATATCGACTGGCAGGCCGAGAACATCCATGGCCGCAAGCTCGATTACATCGCCTATATCCTCGGTTTTTTCTTCGAAGGGCACCGGGCCGTCAACGATGCCGAAGCCACCCTGCACCTGCTCAGCCGACCATTGCCGATTTCCAACCAGGCCGTGATGGCAGCCCTGCTGGAGGCGGCACGTCAGCCGGTACGCCGCCTGTTTGCCACCCATGCAGCCTTCGATAAAAAGGATCTGCTGCGCGCCAACGGCTACCAGTGGCTGCCCGGCTTTCAATATGCCGATCGCAATGGCGGCAGCAAACGCGGGGTATGGAGCAAGGCTGTCAGCGATTCCGCCTACGAAGCGGAATGTGCCTGGTTGCAGCAGGAGATTTACAACGGCAAGGCGAATGCTTTCCAGGCGCGCGACATCACGCCGCAGGATCGTTATTCCGTACGCGAAACCGGCCGCTAAAACCATACAACCTGTGGATTGTCCAAAGAGATTGCCCGCGTTACGATAGGAACATCCCCTTTCGCGCGCAGGAAACGCAACAGGAGACTCCGTTGCCGGTAGACCGTGATCCAAGTATATCCTCATCCGATGGCCTGCAGAAGGTTGTGATGGCCACGCTGCTGATGGCCGTGCTGGTCTCAGCCCTGGTTGTCTATTTCTGGCACGTTCTCAACGAGCAGCGGCAACAGTATCTGCAGGATGAGTTCGAAGCCGATATCACCGAGGTCAAAACCCGAATCGCCGAACGCATGACCGCCTACGGACAGATTCTTAAAGGCGGACGCAGTCTCTTTTACGCCTCGCATGCCGTTTCACGCCATGAGTGGCACGATTATGTCTCCAGCCTCGAACTGGAGAAGGATTATCCGGGCATCCAGAGTGTGGGCTATGCCGTCACCATTCCTGCCTCGAAGCTTTCTGCGCATGAAAAAGAGATTCGTGACGAAGGCTTTCCCGATTACCAGGTCTGGCCCGAGGGGAAACGTGATCCCTACAGTGCCATTGTCTATCTGGAGCCATTCGACTGGCGCAACCGGCGCGCCTTCGGCTACGACATGTTCTCCGAACCCACACGCCACGAGGCGATGGCACGCGCCCGCGACAGCGGCCTTCCGGCGCTTACCGGCAGGGTCATGCTGGTACAGGAGACCAACAAGGCACCGCAGGCCGGCACCCTTCTCTACGTGCCGCTCTACCGGAAAGGGGCGAAGCTGCAGACGGTCGCCGAGCGGCGCCAGGCACTGATCGGCTGGGTCTACAGCCCCTACCGCATGGACAATCTGATCGAGGGGATGCTGGGCCATCTTTCCAGGGATATCCGCCTGCGTATCTACGACAGCAAAGACCGTACCCCGGACAACCTGCTCTATGACAGCTTCTCCGATGAACGGGCAGCCGCCAACACTGTTGAGAGCGCAATGCTGATCCATCAGACCCTGCCGCTGGAGACTGCCGGGCGGCGTTGGGTGCTCCACTTCGATGCCCTCCCCTCCTATGCCCGCACCATTGGCATGGGCTCGCTCTACAAGGAGGAGGCAGGCCTGGTGATGATCGGCCTGCTGCTGATCCTGCTCTCCTGGACCCTGTTCAACACCCGTCGCAAGGCGGAGCTGATGGCGCGTACACTGACCACATCGCTGCGCGAGAGCGAGGAGCGCTGGAGCTATGCTCTGGAGGGGAGTGGTGACGGGGTCTGGGACTGGGATCTCGACAAAAACGAGGTCTTCTTCTCCCCCCGCTTCCGCCAGATGCTGGGGCTTCCCGACGATACCCCGTTCGATTTCGACGCATGGCGCGATCACATCCACCCGGACGATGCCGAACGGGTGGACCAGGCCCTGCAGCGCCACCTGAACGGCGAAACGCCGGAATACATTGTCGAAAAGCGGGTTCGCCACACCAGCGGCCAGTACATCTGGGTGCTGGCCCGCGGCAAGGTGATCAGCCGTGATGAGTATGGCCGGGCCCTGCGCCTGGTCGGTACCTACAGCGATATCACGGCACGCAAACAGGCCGAGGAGCGTATCCGGCTGCTGTCGCGCGCCATGCAGCAGAGCGGCGAGGCGATCATCATCACCGATGCCGAAGGGGTGATCGAATACGTCAACCCGGCCTTCTGCGACATTACCGGCTACACGGAAACGGAAGCCATTGGCCAGACACTGCGCATGCTCAACAGCGGCATGCAGGAGAAGCAGCTCTACACCGAGATGTGGGCGACCATCAACCGTGGCGACACATGGCACGGACGCATGGTCGATCGCAAGAAGGATGGCAGCTTCTATCCCGCCATGCTCACCATCTCGCCGATTCTCAACAGGCATGGCGAAACCACCCACTACATCGGCATCCAGCAGGATCTGCAGGAGTACGAGGATCTGGAAGCGCAGTTCCATCAGTCGCAGAAGATGGAGGCGGTCGGCACGCTGGTCGGCGGCATTGCCCACGACTTCAACAACACCCTGGCCGGCATCACCGGCAACCTCTTCCTGGCCAAACATGAGCTGAAGGGGATGCCGCGCGTCACCGAACGCCTGGAGACGGTGGAAAAGCTCTCGTTCCGGGCGGCCGGCATGATCAAGCAGCTGCTCACCTTCTCGCGCAAGGCGCGCCCGGAGATGGCACCGGTCTCCCTCACCTCCTTCCTGAAGGAGACCGTCAAGCTGCATCGCATCTCCCTGCCGGAAAACATCGAGCTGCATACCGATGTCGCCGGCGAAGACCTGCACATCCAGGGCGATATCAACCTGCTGCAGCAGGTGATGATCAACCTGATCAACAATGCCCGTGATGCCGTGCACGATGCACAAAGCCCGCGCATCGAGATCAGCCTGACCCGCTTTACGGCCGACAAGGCCTTCAAGGCCCGTCATACGCAGCTCACCAGCGAACAGTTTGCCCGCATCACGGTGTGCGACAATGGCCACGGCATCAAGAAAGAGGATATGCCCCACCTCTTCGAACCCTTTTTCACCACCAAGGCGGTCGGCAAGGGTACCGGCCTGGGCCTGTCGATGGTGTATGGTGCCATCGAATCCCACAACGGCATCGTCACCGCCGAATCGAAAGATGGCAAAGGCGCCTGCTTCCATATCTACCTGCCGCTTCTCCCCCCCTGCCGAGAAGGTACTGCAGGAGGAGATAAAGGCACATGTGGAAAAAGGCGGCAACGAAACGGTGTTGCTGGTCGATGACCATGCAGAGGCCCTAGCCACCCATCGCGAGGTACTGGAGAGCCTGGGCTACCGGGTGCTGACGGCCGCGGATGGTCAGGAGGCCGTCGAACGCTACCAGGAGCGGCAACGGGAGATCGATGTGGTGATCCTCGACGTGGTCATGCCACGGATGGGCGGCAAGGAGGCCTTCGAGGCGATCCGGCTGATCAATCCGGATGCGAAGATCATCTTTGCGACCGGCTACGATCGCAGCAATATCTCCGGCGAGGTGGCACTGAACGAAATCCCGATTATCAGCAAGCCCTTCTCCGTCGGCGAACTGAGTCAGACCCTGCACACCCTTCTGAAGGGTTAGGCCGCGCGTTCCTGCGAATACCTAGCCCTGGTAACGCAGGGCATCGATCGGGCGCATGCGTGCCGCCTTGCGAGCCGGATAGAGGCCGAAAAAGATGCCTACGGCCACCGAAACACCGAAGGCGAGCAGCACCGGCATGGCGGTAATCGCCGTCCAGACATCGAACATGCGGGTGGCAAGCCGGGCAAGGCCGATACCGGTAATGATACCGACGATCCCTCCGGCCATGGTGATAATCACCGATTCGAGCAGGAATTGCAGCAGGATATCGCGCCGCCGCGCACCGATAGCCATGCGGATGCCAATCTCGCGCGTCCGCTCGGTCACCGACACCATCATGATATTCATGATGCCGATACCGCCGACAAAGAGCGAGATCGAGGCGATCGCCCCGAGCAGAATCGAGAGCATGCCGGTCACCTCGGAGGCGGTCTCGCTCACTTCGGTCATATTGGTGATGCGGAAATCATCCTCGGCCCGGGCATGCAGGTGATGACGCTGGCGCAACAGCTGGCGGATATCGTTCTCCAGCCCCGTCATCTGTGAGGCTTCATTGGCCTGCACCATCACCATCGCCACGGTCCCCTGAAACTGACTACCGAACAGCTGCCGCTGGGCCGTCACCAGCGGCACGATCAGCAGATCATCCTGATTCTGGCCACCGAGGCTCTACCCCTTGGCATCGAGCAGGCCGATGATGCGGAACGGCGAGCGCTGGATACGGATCGACTTGCCGACCGGATCCTCATCGCCGAAGAGCTGCCGGGCCACCTCCTGGCCGATCAGGGCCACACGCACCCCGCTCAAGGCCTCCGAATCGGAAAAGTCGCGCCCCTCCACCACCCGCCAGTCGCGGATACCGAGATAGCCGGGGGTGGTGCCGATGACCGAGCTGTTCCAGTTGTTGGGGCCATAAACCACCTGCACCGAACCCATCACCGTGGGTGCGGCCTCGGCGGTACGCGACAGCTGGCCGATCGCCTGGGCATCGCCCACGGTCAGGGTCGGCAGGCTGCCGGCTCCGCCCCGTACACCGCCCCGGTGCGGAGCACCGGAGCGCACGATCAAGAGATTGGAACCCATCGAGGCGATCGATTCGCTCACCTGCGTCTGGGTGCCCTGCCCGATGGCCACCATCAACACCACGGCCGCCACACCGATCAGGATGCCGAGTGCGGTCAGAAAGGTGCGCAGGCGGTTGGCCGCCATCGCGGCCAGTGCCTCGCCGAGCAGCGAGGCGATCATGCCACCTCCTCCTCGCGGAACTCCGCGACCGGCCCATCGTAATGGATGCGCCCATCGAGCAGGTAGACCAGCCTTGAAGCGTAGCTCGCCACATTGTGATCGTGGGTGACCAGCACCAGCGTCATGCCGGCTTCGCGGTTGATCTGCTGGAAAAGCTGCATGATGTCGCGGCCGGTACGCGTATCGAGATTGCCGGTCGGCTCGTCGGCCAGAATCAGGCGCGGCTCGGTGACCAGCGCCCGGGCAATGGCCACCCGCTGCTGCTGGCCGCCGGAGATGCGCGGCGGCAGGGACGAAAGCCACTCGCTTAAGCCCACACGCTCGAGCATCGCGGCGGCCCGCGCTTGGCGCGCATGGCGTGGCACGCGCTGGTAGACCAGCGGCAGGGCCACATTGGCCACCAGAGAGGCACGCGACAACAGGTTGAATCCCTGGAATACGAAGCCGATCACCTCGCTGCGAAGGTGCGCCAGTTCATCGTCATCGAGGCTGCCGACATCGCGACCGTCGAGCAGGTAGCGGCCGGCGCTGGGGACATCGAGGCAGCCGAGGATATTCATCAGGGTCGATTTGCCGGAGCCAGACGGCCCCATAATGGCGACGAACTCCCCCTCCGCAATCGTTAGCTCCAGCCCCTTGAGTACCGGCACCGGACCGGCATCGGTCGTATACGCCTTCTCCAGCGTCTGCAGTTGCAGCAGTGGCTCATTCATGCGACTAGTGAATCCTGACCCGCGGCGAACGGCCGTTATTTGCCGCGCCATCCGTGGCCGTATCGACCACCACCTGCTCCCCGGCGGTCAGGGCCCCGGCCAGCACCTCGGTACTGTCGTTATCCGAAGCGCCCAGGCGCAGGCGCACCGGCACCAGCCCCTCCCGGCCCAGCTTGTAAACGGTGCCGCGCAGGCTCCCTTCCACAGCCTTCGGCTCCGGGGCGTTTGCCTGTTCGATCACGGCATCGGTACCCGGACGGAAGCGCAGGGCCGCATTGGGCACCTTCAGCACCTTTTGCAGGCGGGCGGTAATCACATTCACATAGGCGGTCATGCCCGGCAGCAGCGTGCCGTCGGCATTGCTGACGTCGATGACGACATTGTAGGTGACCACATTCTGCTGCGTGGTCGGGTTCAGGCGCACCTGGCGTACCGTGCCGGCAAACTCGCGCCCCGGATAGGCATCGACGGTGAAGGTCGCCGCCTGCCCCACCTTGATACCGCCGATATCGGCCTCGGCGAAGCTGGAGTCGATCTGCATGCGGGTCAGGTCCTGGGCGATTCTGAACAGCGTCGGTGTCTGGAACGAGGCCGCCACCGTCTGGCCGACATCGACTTCGCGCGACACCACCACCCCGGAGACGGGCGAACGGATCACCGTATAGCCGAGGTTGACCCGGTCCCGTTTTACCTGTGCGGCGGCCTGGGCCAGTTGGGCTGCGGCCGACTTCTCGGCCTGAATGGAGGTGTCGAGATCCTGACGGCTGACATACTCCTTTTGAAACAGCTCCCGCGAACGCTTCAGGTTGGCCCGTGCCAGATCCAGCGAGGCTCGGGCCGAGGCGAGTGCGGCCTCCGACTGGGCCAGCTGGGCCTCGGTCAGCGAGGGATCGAGCCTGAGCAGCACCTGCCCCTTCTCGACCTTGTCATTGAAGTCGGCATGGATCGATCGCACCACGCCGGAGACCTGGGTGCCGACATTGACCAGGGTAACGGGATTGAGGGTGCCGTTGGCCGCTACCGTCTGCACCAGACTCCCCTGCGCCACCTCCGCCGTGACATAGCGTTTGTCCGGCGCGACATTTTTTGGCCCGAGAGCGTAATAGCCGCCACCCCCAACGGCTAAGGCCGCGGCGGTCGCAATGCCGATCTTCCAGGTGATGATATGTCTCCAGTCCATGCTCATTGCTCCGAATCGCGCACCTGCTGCAGGGCGGTAAGATCGAGTGCCCCGATGGCCTGGGCCAGGGCAAAACGGGCCGCGTGCCAGTTGTAGAGGGCGGAAACATGCTGCTGGCGGGCACTGGCCAGGGCACTCTGGGCCGTCAGCAGGTCGATGATCGTACCGACACCGGCGCGATAGCGGCCGAGGCTCAGCTCCTCCGACTCGGTGGCCGAGGCGAGCAGGTCATCGGCCGTACGCAGCGCCTGCCCCTGGGTGCGCAGGTTCTGGTAGGCCTGCCACACCTGCAGCGATACCTGCCGGTTCAGCAGATCGCGACTGGCTTCGCTGTTCTCCAGCTGCGCTTCGGCCGCACGCGTCTGATACTGGGTGGAAAAGCCGGTAAAGATGGGAAAATTGAGGTTGAGGGTGACGCTGGAGTTGCGCGTATCGGCATAAGTGCCGCCGGCCGCTGCACTGCGTCCCTGCGTGGCACTGCCATTGAGCGTGATACTCGGCCGGCCGGTGGCCCTGGCCGCATCAATGGAGGCACGGGCAGCGCGCACCTGCGCCTCGGCCGCCACCAGGTCGGGGCGCTTCTCGCGCGCCATGGCGATCAGTCTGCCGACCCCCTTCTCCAGGCGGATTTCCGGGCGTGCCGCAGGCGGCGGGGCAAAGCTAAGGTCCGTGGTCGGATCAATACCCATGGCATTGGCCAGTGTGCCGAATGCACTCTGCATCGTCCCCTCCGCCTGGATACGGGTGAGCCTGGCCTGTGACAGCGCCGTTTTGGCCTGCAGCCTGTCTGCAGGTGTCGCGGCCCCGATCCTGTAGCGCGTCTCGGCCGCATCGAGGCTCTCACGCGCTGTCGCCTCGCTGGCACGGCTCGCCGCCACCGTCGCCTTCGCGGACATCAGCGAGAAATAGGCCTGGGCGGCGGAAAGAAATACGCTCTGCAGCGTGGCATCGCCGCTGGCATTGGCAGCGGCCAGAAGTGCGCGGGCATTGTCGATACCGGCACTGCGGCCGCCGAAATCG
This sequence comes from uncultured Zetaproteobacteria bacterium, assembly GCA_964503475.1. Classification (GTDB taxonomy): domain Bacteria; phylum Pseudomonadota; class Zetaproteobacteria; order Mariprofundales; family Mariprofundaceae; genus CAZCZU01. The sequence continues at coordinate 4,712 of CAZCZU010000043.1, read as the reverse complement.
TAGAGCAGGTAACTGGCCGAAAGCGTCGCACTCTGGCTATTGCTCACACTATGGGCACCAGCCGTGGCACTGGCGCCATGGGTGGCACTCCCCTGCACGCTCAGGCTGGGTAGCAGCGAGGCCTGGCTACTCCCCAACTGGGCGGCACGCACACGGGCCGTGGCCCAGGCCGCACGCGTCTGCGGGTTGTTACACAGGCTGATCTGCACCACATCGGCCAGCGTCAGCGCCCGTCCTTCGGTCGATACATTGCAGATACCGGCATCCTGCGGTGAAGCGACAACCGCCCCGCCGGTAGCGAAAGGATCATCAAGCCCGCCGGCATACGCCGGCAGTGTCAGCCATAAGATTGCCATCGCAACCGCTGCAACCGCTTTCATCGTCGCTCCTTGCTAACAAAATAGGCGGTCATAGCAAATGAACTTTACACTCCTTTACGTGCGGGGGGCGGGCATGGTGCAATTGCGCCTGTGCAGCCCTTGAGCACAGCACCCGATCCCCCGCATGGCCGGCCACGACAGATGCGGAAAGCGAGCAACCGTATGAAAGACAGAATTCACGAAATTGTCCATGCCATCGACAGGTTGGAAACGCTCATGGATGTGCTGCGCGAGGAGTGCCCGTGGGACCAGAAGCAGACGCTGGCCTCGTTGCGTACCTACACGCTCGAAGAGGTGCACGAAGTGCTGGAGGCGATCGACGATGGTGACTGGCAGGCGCTGAAGGTGGAGCTGGGCGATCTGTTGCTGCAGATCGTCTTCTATGCCCGTATCGCCAAGGAGCAGGGAGAGTTCACGCTGCACGACATCGCCGAAACGGTGGTCGACAAGATGATCTACCGTCATCCGCATGTCTTCGAGGAGCGGCAGACGAACGACCTCTCCAGCCAGTGGGAGGAGCTGAAAGCAGCCGAACACACGGAGCGCACCAGCCTGATGGACGGCATCCCGCCGCTGCCGGCCCTGGCCTACGCCCAGAAGCAGCAGAAACGCGCCGCCAGGGTCGGTTTCGACTGGCAGCAGGCGAACGATGTGATGGCCAAGATGCGCGAGGAGCTGGATGAGCTCGATACGGAGCTTGCCGCCCATGCCGAGGCGAGCCGCATCGAGGATGAGTTCGGCGACGTACTGTTCACGCTGGTCAATCTCGGCCGCAAACTCGGCATCGATGCGGAGCTGGCCCTGATGCGTACCAACCGCAAATTCGGCCGCCGTTTCCGCCGTATGGAGACACTGGGTGAGGAGAGAAACATCGATCTCTCGGGGCTAAGCCTCGATGAGCTCGAAGTGCTATATCAGCAAGCAAAACAACAGATTACAAAAGCAAAGGAAGCCAACGAATGAGCGATCACAATCAGGACAACGAACCCCAGATGCAGCTTCAGATGCCGCCCGAGGTGCAGCGCGGAGCTTACGCCAACGAAACGATTATCTCGCACACCCGCGAGGAGTTCGTCATGGACTACATCCTGGCCACCCCACCGATCGGCGTGGTCAATGCGCGTGTGCTGATCTCCCCCACCCACGCCAAGCGACTGATGCTGGCGCTGCAGGAGAACATCGCCAAATATGAAGAGCAGTATGGCGAGCTTGAATATGTCAGCCCGGTGACCGGCACGCCCGAAGGCGGCATCCGCCACTAATCGCTGTCATTCCCGCGCAGGCGGGAATCCACTATCGACAATCTCATGCCCGGCCGGTGCATCGCCGCCGGCCGGCACATGCCCCAGATGCCGCTCAATGATCTCCGACATCGTGCACCCCTCTTTCTCGGCCAACCGGCTGAGAATGAACCATGCATTTTGTGACAAGGTAACGGTTTTCACTGCCGGATCGTTGGCCCGCCTGCGTGCGGCACGGATGGCATTCTTCATCTGGGTCCATTCGCGGGTGGCAAACCACTGTTCGCACCAGCCGTTGAGCTGATCCGCATCGTAATCGAGCCCGCTCAGGGTCTGCTGGGCAGCATAGGTCGCCTCTTCCCCCAGCCAGGTGGGGTTTTCGAGCTTGCCCTCGATCCAGCGACGGGCGAACCAGTGATCGCTGCGGGTGATGGTGTACTTGTTGCGTGCCATGCCCCGATTCCAGCCGATTAACGTGACACTGTCACGTTATGCCTTGGGGATGATCGCCTGATCCGACGGGAAAGGACTCTGCCAGCAGGGAGCTTCGTTGATCCCCCTGAATTTGTCGTTATCGATGGCCTGATCCTGCCCCCTCTTTTGGGCAATGATGATAATGTGATAAGGATTGAAAAGCTCGACCGCGCGTATCTGGAGCCCCATATAATTCACCGCTTCAACGGCCAGGCGCGTATCGAAAACATGCTGATGCAGGCACCTGTTTTCGATGTTCCGCTTTGAGCGCTCCTGGAAGAACTCGAAGTCGCCACCACCGGGGTCCATGCTCAGGTCATGAAGCTTGAGGATCTCCTCAAGATGGGTCAGGTCGCCTTCGTCGGTTTGGTTGTCAAAATCCTGGATCAGATGCTCCAGCGTGGTGACCGGCCGGCGATGATCGAACGTGCCGTCCTTGTGCGGCACAACGAGCACAAGCAGACCATCCTGCTTGAGCACGCGAATCCACTCTGCAAGTCCTTTTAAAGGATTCGCCATATGCTCGATACAGTGCGATGAGAGGAGAAAATCGTACGAGGCATCCTCGATACCGCTCAGATCGCTCGCCTCGGCAATATACTGGCGCCCCGGTGCCTTTCCTTTTTTGAAAACGAAGGTATTTCCTTCGGTGATATCCTCTTTCCAGACCGTATCACTGCCGAAGTTGCAGTTGTCGATCCTGGCGGCCACCTGATAGGCAGGGATGTAGCCGCGGCGTCCGAAGATGTCGCTCGGCCCCCCGATCTCGAGACCGATGCGGGATTGAAAAGAGGATTTGCACTGCGGGTAGAATGCGAGCCGTACAGGAAAAGCACGGCGATATGCATCTTTCAGCACCCGGCCTATTCCATGTGTTTTAAGCTTTACGTAAACCTTCTTCATTACTGGCTTTTTCCCTCGCAGTTACAGATATCGAATCGAGCGGCAGCATATCCTTCCGGACGGTTATATGGTTACAGGCCATGGCCCGATTTCAACTGATAATCGAATGGCAGTCTGTCGAATGGTACGGATGCATCCAATCAGAACAGCGGGCATCCCCCGAAATGAGGCGTTAGCGAGATACAAAGTCTTGCATTGTAAGGCCTGAGCCTGATCTCTTGTAAAAGCCTCCCGGCATCCGATCAATGGCGAACAGCTGTAATCGCCAGGAAGGTACTCAACGGCCCTGAAGATGAAGGTGCCTTGTAGACTCCCATGGCGCCAAGGTGCCTGATACACATCGCCGCCAGTTCCCAGGCCATGTTCTCGTCTTCGACGGAGAAAGCCGCCTCCTCGGTGAATAAGCCGATACCGGTCAGCTCTCCCAGCACCTTGAAAGACTCCGCCTTTGCGCGCTGTGCCGGCAGCAATGACTCATTGCTCCACGCCCACTTCCAGCTGCTTGAATCACTGGCATAGCTGCCAATGGCAACCACATCGGCTTCCAGCGCCTTTTTGTCATCCGCATCGAACATCTCCAGCTTCCCGGACTCCTGGTCAAAGGACCAGCGGGCAAACGAGCCAAAACCATACGCTTTTTCGAGGTGATCCTGCTTGCTCCATAGCTCATCCAGAGCAGATGTCAGAAATTCTTCAAACGCTTCGTCGTTCATCAACACACTCCCGGCAACAATGGGCGCGGATGTTACCATCTATGCAGGCCCGGGAAACCGGTGCCTGTCCCTGATCTTTTAGCCGTGTGGAGAGTTTTTTGTACCGATCTTCCACACTCCGACAACCGCTGCTGTCACTGTAAGCAGAACGTTGACGGCCCCAAACATCGATTCACGCATATAGGCAGCCTTGTAGCCTGACAGGAGCTGGCCCTCGGCCAGAGAACGAATGGCAATTTCAGTCGCAGTGTTTACCGCCGGCACGACGAAGAAATAGGCATTAAGAATAACCAGTGAAATGAGCAGCACCTTGATCTGAAAGAACCGCTGCTTAAAGCCGTAACGTTGATAACCCATCCAGATGCCAGAAATGGCAAGCACCCACATGCCAGGAAGTGTCAGGACGCTGGTGTCCGTGCTGATAATCTTTCGCCCAAATGCGATATTCTCCAGGCTGGCATTCTCGATAAGGGCGGAAATGACAATGAAGGTAAGAATGCTTCCCAGAAAAATGGCCAAGCCACCAAAATGCGCCAATTTCAGTCCTCGAAGCATCGTTATTCTCCTTGTTGAAGTTCGAGGCTCAAGCTTTGTAAGCTAGGCATTGTTGCACTGCAAGACCTGACCCTGATCTCTTTTGTTGCACTGCAAGACCTGACTCTAAAGCCTGAATTAAGTATTGTGTCCCCGGAATTGGTGATCAAAGGACCAGCGGGCAAACGAGCCGAAACCATACGTTGTTTCCAGCTGATCCTGTTTGCTCGAAAGCTCATCCAGAGCAGATGTCAGAAATTCTTCAAACGCTTCGTCGTTCATCAACACACTCCCGGTAGCAGTGGGCGAATCTTACCACCTATACTGGCCCGGGGAACCGGCCACTGGGAGCGATGGGGCCAGCCTTGCAGGCAAACACATGCATGATTGCAAGACCTGACTCTAAAGCCCTGAATTAAGTATTGTGAATCGACCCGGTTTTCACGGACACTCTGATTAAGGGACAC
>CAZCZU010000042.1:0-20761 GCA_964503475.1 uncultured Zetaproteobacteria bacterium | reverse complement strand
ACCTGCTGCAACTGGGTGGCATTACCCTCAATCCAGGCGGGATCGCGTTCGATATCGGTGATGAAGCGGATGCCTGAGGGGACGGAAACCCTTCCCAGTTTGGCGGCCTCATTAAAAAATGGCGCGGCGTTGAAGCGCTGGTGCTCCACCGCATCCTTACGGGCAAAGGTGAGTAGCTGGCGGATCATCTCGGCGGCATGGCCGGAAAGTGTGGCGATATGGTCGATATACTTGATGGTGTCCTGGCTCTGATCGCAACGGCGACGGATCAGGAAGAGGTTGGCATTGATGCCCGAGAGCATGTTGTTGAAATCGTGGGCGATACCGCCGACAAGTGTGCCGAGCGCCTCCATCTTCTGTGCCTGCAGATAGCGGCGTTCGCTCTCTTCCAGGACCTGTTTGGCCCGGTCGTGCGCCTCGATTTCGTGCAGAAGCTCCTTGTTGCTCTTCACCAGGGAGGCCGTGCGCGAGGCGACCTCCTCTTCCAGATTCTGGCGGGCATGATCGAGCTTGACCGTCATGCTGGCCAGTTCGGCATTCTTCTGCTCCATATCGTCTTGGCGCAGTTCGCGGAGCGCCTCGAACAGGGCTGCCAGTGCCGTGTAAAAGAGGTAGATCACCAGCGATATGTAGATTTCAAACGAGCCATAGGGCAGGGGCAGGATGCCTGCCTCCATCAGGATAATGATCAACGTATAGGCCAGGCCAAAACCGATGACCCAGTACCAGCCCTGACGCAGTCCCAGAATGAAAAAAGCGAGGAAGGGAAACACCGGCAACCAGTAGAGGGCGGTATGATCCACGCCCCCGTCGATGATGACGGTGGCCAGCAGGATGGTGACTATGCCGATACAGATGCGTTCCATCAAACGCAGGCGCCGGGTGTCACGTAGCAGAAAGTAGATCAGTGGCAGGGAGAGTGCACAAAGGCTTTGCACGATCGCAAGAAAGGAATAGCCGACCAGCATATGAAAGATGGCAAGTCCCGCCACAACCGGAAACGACATCATGGCAAACAGGCGCAGCAGCCAGCGTTGTTGATGCTTATGGCTGCTGAATGTGCGCCCGCCACGCAGAGTGAAGGCGAAAAACTCCCGGGGTTTCATTAACATGCAGAACCCTCCTGCCTGTCAGATTATAGCAAAGCAGGGGATATGAGACGGATGGAGGCGAAAAGCGACGTAATCAGGTTGCATGGCGCAGCATTCCAGCGCGCAACAGGAGCGGCTTCATCCCTAAGGCAAAGGATGACAGGATGATTCCTTACCGTTTACATGGACCCGCGACGGAAACAGGAAGATTTATTGATCGCGGGAGCTGTCGAGAAGCGCTCGGGGTTGAAGCCGGTCGCCGTTTTACAGCTCGTGGGCCTGATACCAGCTCGGGCCGCTGCCGATATCGACCGTGAGCGGTACCTCGAGCGAAACCGCCCCCTCCATCTCTTCACGCATGATCGCTTCCGCCTGTTCCTTCATGGCCAGCGGTACCTCGACCACAAGTTCATCGTGTACCTGCAGGATCATCTTCGCCTCCGGCAGCTCTTTGTTCAGCCGGTCATAAAGGCGGATCATGGCCACCTTGATGATGTCGGCGGCCGAGCCCTGCAGCGGGGCGTTGACGGCGGTTCGTTCGGCATAGCTGCGGCGCATGCCGTTCTTGTCGTTGATCTCCGGCAGCAGCACCCGATGGCCGAGCAGTGTTTCGATATAGCCCTGGGCGCGGGCCTGTTCCAGCGTGTCATCGATGAAGCCGCGCACTTTCGGATAGCGATCGAAATAGGTGTCGATAAAGGCCTGCGCCTCACCGCGTTCCATGCCCAGCTGTTTGGCCAGGCCGAAGGCGCTCATGCCGTAGAGAATGCCGAAATTGATGATCTTGGCATTGCGGCGCATTTCGCCGGTCACATCGTCAAGCTCGACGTCGTTGACGGTGGCGGCCGTGGCGGCATGGATATCCTCACCGTTGGCAAAGGCGGCGCGCAGCCGCTCGTCGCCCGAGAAGTGGGCCATCAGACGCAGCTCGATCTGTGAATAGTCGGCGGCGATCAGGATATTGCCGGGGGCGGCCACAAAGGCCTTGCGAATCTCGCGTCCTTCCATGCTGCGCACCGGGATATTCTGCAGGTTGGGGTCGGAAGAGGAGAGGCGGCCGGTGGTGGTGATGGCCTGGTTGTAGGAGGTGTGTACCCGCCCGGTGTCGTGATGAATCAGCTTCTGCAGGGCATCGGTATAGGTTGATTTGAGCTTGGAGAGCTGGCGCACCTCAAGGATCAGGCGCGGAATCTCGTGCGCCTCGGCCAGCGATTCCAGCACCTCCTGGCCGGTGGCCCACTGGCCCGATTTGGTTTTCTTGCCGCCCGGCAGTTCCAGCCTGTCGAACAGCAGTTCGCCCAGCTGTTTGGGCGACTGGATATTGAAGGCTTCGCCGGCCGCCGTATGAATCTGCTTTTCCAGTGCGGCGATACGTTCGCCGAAGTTCTTCGAAAGCGATGCCAGCATCTCCCGGTCCAGCCGCGCTCCCTGCCACTCCATGGCGGCCAGGACACGGGAGAGGGGCAGTTCGATCTCGTCGTGCCGTTTCAATCGACCCTGTGCCTCCAGATCTGATTTCAACAGGTCCGTCAGGCGGAAGGTGATCTCGGCATCCTCGGCGGCATAGGGAAGCGCCTCGGCAATCGGCACCAGGTCGAAGGTGATCTGCTTGGCTCCTTTGCCGGCAACCGCCTCATAGGGGATGGTCGTGTGCTGCAGGTAGTGATTGGCCAGCGTATCCATCTTCGGCGTCATCAGCCCCGGCTGCAGGCAGTAGGCGAGCAGCATCGAGTCATAGCGGATACCGGCAAGTCGGATGCCGGCCCGCCACAGCACCTGCTCGTCGTACTTCAGATTGTGGCCGCACTTGGCTTTTGCTGCATCCTCCAGCAGCGGCTTGAGCTGTGCCAGCACCTCGTCGCGCGGCAGCTGTCTGGGCTGGCCGCTCAGCATGTCGGCCGCACGGTGGCCGACCGGTACATACCAGGCATGCCCCGGTGCGATGGCAAAGGAGAGGCCGACCAGCTCGGCATCGTGGCAGGCCAGTGAGGTGGTTTCGGTGTCGAGGGCGATCAGTTCCGCCTTATCCAGCTCCGCAAGCATCGCTTCAAGCCCGGTTACGTCATCGACGAGGATATCCTCGCGCGCCTGATTGGCGGGCGCTTCGGCCGTTGCGGTTGTCGTCTCCTCACCGCTGAACTCCTCGACCAGGCGGCGAAACTCCAGTTCACGAAAGAGGGTAGCAAGCTGTGGCCGGTCCGGCGTCTGCAATGCCAGATCATCCAGCGCCTTGTCGACCGGTGTTTCGGTGCACAGCTCGACCAGCTGCCAGGAGAGGCGGGCCTGGTCGGCAAACTCGATCAGGTTTTCACGACGCTTCTTCTGTTTGATCTCGGGGGCATGCTCGAGCACCCCCTCCAGGTTGCCGTAGTTGCCGAGCAGTTCCACGGCTGTCTTCGGGCCGATACCCGGCACACCGGGGATGTTGTCGGCCGAGTCGCCGGTAAGCGAAAGCAGGTCGTGGATCCGTTTCGGGTCGACTCCCCATTTCTCCTCGACCTCTTTGGCGCTGAAACGGATGCCCTTCATGGTGTCGAGCACGCAGATTTTATCATTCACCAGCTGCATCAGGTCCTTGTCCGATGAGACGATGGTGACATTCCACCCCTTGTCGGCTGCCTGTGTGGCCAGGGTGGCGATCACGTCGTCTGCCTCGTAGTTGTCGATGCAGATCAGGGGGAAGCGGAACGCCTCGGTTACTTCCAGCACCTTCGGCCACTGGACGGCCAGATCCTCCGGCATCGGCGGCCGATGCCCCTTGTAGTCGGGATAGATTTCGTTACGGAAGTTGCCGCCCCTGGGGTCGAAGGCGACCGCGACATGGGTGGGATTCAGGGTCTCCAGCACGCTGCGCAGCATCTGTACGTAGCCGAAGACGGCGTTGGTCGGTTCTCCCTTCGAATTGGTGAGGTTACGAATGGCGTGAAAGGCTCGGAAGACATAGTTCGGCCCGTCGATCAGGGCAATGTGCGGTGTATCGGGCATGGTCGGTTCCTTCCGGTTCAGCTTGTAGCGGTGTTCAGTCGTTGCAGAATGGTATCGGGTGTCGCTTCGGCGATCAGGGCATCGTCCAGCGATGCCACCGGCGCTTCGTGGCAAAGCCCCTGGCAGTGGCCGCCATGGATCGTGATCGTGTCGGCTATCGGCATGGCACGCAGGGCCTTCAGCAGTTCAGAGCCGCCGCAGGCTCCGCACTCGGGCCCCAGGCAAATCTCCAGTTCGTGCACCTGAGTTAACGGAGCTCCCGGGCCGCCTTGTCGATGCGATTCAGGGCATCCTCCAGCGTATCCTGGCTGACGGCGTAGGAGAGGCGCATATGGCCCGGGGAACCGAACTCGGTGCCCGGTACCACGGCCACACCGGCCCCTTCGAGCAGCCATTCGCATACCTTGATGTCGTCGGTCAGTTCCACACCCTTGGCTGTCGTCTTGCCGATCCAGCCGGCAATGGAGGGAAAGACGTAGAAGGCGCCGTCCGGCGTGATGCAGGAGACACCGGGAATGCCGTTCAGACGCGCCACCAGCCAGGTGCGGCGCTGCTCGTAGGTGCGCACCATCTCTTCCATCGTATCGGTCGGGCCGGTGAGGGCGGCCAGGGCTGCCTTTTGCGAGACGGAGGAGGGGTTGGAGGTGCTCTGGCCCTGCACCTTGGCCATCGCCTTGATCAGGTGGCGGGGGCCGGCACAGAAGCCGATGCGCCAGCCGGTCATGCAGTAGGCCTTGGAGACGCCGTTCAGGGTGATGGTGCGCTCTTTCAGCTCCGGGCAGACCTGGGCGATGGTGGCGAATGCCTTGCCGTCGAAAAGAATTTTCTCGTACATGTCGTCGGTGGCGACGGCCACCTGCGGATGGCGGCGCAGCACGTCTGCGAGTGCAGCCAGATCGTCGGCTGAGTAGGCCATGCCGGTCGGGTTCGACGGCGAGTTGAGGAACAACAGGCGTGTTTTCGGTGTGATGGCGGCTTCAAGCTGCTCGGCGGTCAGCTTGAAGTTGGCATCAGCGGTCGTGGGCACGATCACCGGCTCGCCATCGGCCAGGCGCACCATGTCCGGGTAGGAGACCCAGTAGGGGGCCGGGATGATCGCCTCATCATTCGGATTGAGCATCGCCTGCAGCAGGTTGTAGATGCACTGCTTGCCGCCGGTGGAGACCAGGATGTCCTCCGCCTCGTAGTCGAGGCCGTTGTCGCGCCAGAATTTCTCGGCCACCGCCTGACGCAGCTCCGGAATGCCGGCCACCGCTGTGTAGCGGGTAAAGCCTTCGTCGATGGCTTTTTTGGCTGCTTCGGCGGCATGTTTCGGGGTGTCGAAGTCGGGTTCGCCGACCGAGAGCGAGATGATGCTGCGACCGGCGGCGCGCAGTTCCGCCGCTTTGGCGGTGATGGTCAGTGTTGCCGAGGGGCGGACTTTCTGGATACGTTGCGACAGTTCGATCATGGCGAAAGTTTGTCAGAAAGCCGAAAGGGACGCAAAATGTTGCTATGTGCCACGGCCGGGCTGAAAGTCCGGTTTCGCTCGCATGTAGCAGCGGCTTTGTGGCCCGGATGTGATGCAGGAAGCATGTCATCAGGTCGGAAATGTGCAGCATGCCCCCGCGGTCCATGCCACGGCATCCGCGGGGGGAGGAGAGATGATGAGGATACTGGCCTGGTTGGCCCGCATCGTATTGAAATTGCTCTATCGCGTTCGCGTCGAGGGGCTGGCCCATCTCGATGCTGCCGGTGAGCGGGTGCTGCTTGTCGCCAATCACACCTCCTTTCTCGACGCCATGCTGCTGACCCTGTTCCTGCCGGGGCGTATCAGCTTTGCCATCCATAGCAGCTATGCCGCCAAATGGTGGCTGCAGCCGGTGAAAAGCCTGGTGCGCCTTTTTGCCATCGACCACTCCGATCCGATGGCGATGAAGGGCCTGATTCGTCATCTGCAGGATGGGCATCGGGTGGTGATCTTCCCGGAAGGGCGTATCACGCCGACCGGGGCATTGATGAAGATCTATCCCGGCCCCGGCATGGTGGCCGAGAAAGCCGATGCCACGCTGCTGCCGGTACGCATCGATGGAGCCCAGTACACCCGTTTCTCCCGTCTGCGCGGGCGGGTACGCATACGCTGGTTTCCGGCCATCCGTCTCACCATCCTGCCGCCACGCAAGCTCGATCTGCCGGCGGAGATGAATGCACGCGAGCGTCGCCATGAGGCGGGGCGGCAGCTGGCCGATATCATGGCCGAAATGATGTTTGCCACCACGCCGCAGCGGCAGCTGTTGTGGGAGACGCTGCTCGATGCCGGCGGTATCCATGGCAGCGATTTCGAGGTGCTGGAGGATATCCGTCGCCAGCCGCTCTCCTATCGCGGCCTGACAACAAGAGCCCTGCTTCTGGGTGATCTGCTGCGCGATTGCGGCGGGCAGGGGAGTGTTGTCGGGGTGCTGCTGCCCAACAGTACCTCCACGCTGACCACCTTCTTCGCCCTGCAGTCGCGCGGCATGGTGCCGGCCATGCTCAACTACACGATGGGCAGCAGGGGAGCGATCGAGGCCCTGGAGACGGCCGAGATCCGGACGGTGATCACCTCACGGAAATTCGAGGAGATGGCCGGGCTTGAAGAGCTGATCGCGGCACTGGCCGGGCATGCCCGAGTCATCTACCTGGAGGATCTGGCCCCCTGCGCCGGCATCGGACGCAGGCTGAGGGCCGCCCTGCAGGCGCGCAGGGCACGCGGCCTGCTGCATCGCAGGCTCAAGGGCGTGTCGCCGGATGATGCCGCTGTGGTGCTCTTCACCTCCGGTTCCGAGGGGCTGCCCAAGGGGGTGGTGCTGTCGCATGCCAATATCCTGGCCAACGTGGCCCAGATTCGTTCCCATGTCGATCTTACCCCCAATGACCTCAGCCTCAATGCCCTGCCGCTGTTTCACTCCTTCGGTCTGACCAGTGGTGCACTGCTGCCGATGCTCAGCGGTATCCGGGTCTTCCTCTATCCCTCGCCGCTGCACTATCGGGTGATTCCCGAGGTGGCCTATGAACTGAATGCCACGCTTCTGTTCGGCACCAATGTCTTTCTGGCCGGATATGCCAGACATGCCCACCCGTATGACTTTTACTCGATGCGTTATGTGGTGGCTGGGGCCGAGAAGCTGACGGACGAGACGCGCCGTATCTGGTCGGAGAAGTTCGGTATCCGTATTTTCGAGGGGTATGGCGCGACCGAAACCAGTCCGGTGCTGGCGGTGAATACACCGATGCATTTCCGGGCCGGAAGTGTGGGGCGTTTGCTGCCGGGCATTGAAGCGAAAACCGTGCCGGTGCCGGGCATCGGTAAGGGCGGGCGCCTGCTGGTGAAAGGTCCCAATGTCATGAAGGGGTATCTGCGTCATGAGCGGCCGGGGCAGCTGCAGCCGCCGCTTGAGGGGTGGTACGATACCGGTGATATTGTCGAGATCGATCATGAGGGCTACCTGTGGATTCAGGGGCGGGCCAAGCGTTTTGCCAAGGTGGCCGGCGAGATGGTATCGCTGGCGGCCTGCGAGGAGCTGGCCACAGCCTGCTGGCCCGGCGAGCAGCATGCCGCCCTGGCCGTTCCCGATCCGGGCAAGGGCGAACAGATCGTACTGCTGACCACCCAAGAGACCCCAGTCCGCAAGGCCTTGTTATCGTGTGCCAGGGAGTCAGGCTTGAGCGAAATGCAGGTGCCCAGGATGTTGTTGCAGGTGTCGGCCGTGCCTTTGCTGGCGACCGGCAAGGTGCATTATCCCGCTGCCCAGGCACTGGCCGAGAAGATTCTGGCTGGCGAGACGCCGGTATAGGATCGGCAACATGAAAACCTTGATTGTAATGGTATCTTTTAAGGTTTTTTCATTTTCAGGCGTTATGATGTCGATCCGCAAGGCCCGGGTGCCGTGCATTGGGCTGGATAGACTGGCTGGAAACGCTGACTGGAAACGGAGCTCAATTTGTCTGAGAACATTCGCGAGATTCCATACAACTACACATCCTATTCCGATCGCGAGATCGTGATCCGTTTTCTGGGCGAGGATGCCTGGGACGATCTGAATGTGCTGCGCCATCAGCGCCGCACCGGCCGCTCGGCGCGCATGCTGTTCGAGATTCTTGGCGATGTCTGGCTGGTGACCCGCAATCCGTTCATCAAGAACGACCTGCTGAAGAACAAAAAGCGCCTGAAGCGGATGCGCACGCTGCACGAGGATCGCATGGCCCGCATCCTGAAGGGGGCGGCCGATAACCCGCGTGCCCAGAAGGTGGCCAGCTGCACCGAGCGCATGCTGGAGACATTCTATCGCTGGTTCGAACTTGAGCCGGCCCGTCGTCGCAAGGCGCGCCGTGCCTTTGCCCGCCATACCCATCCGAACAACGTCCATTTCGATGCCTTTGCGCTGACCCATCATGCCACCGACGCCACCGACTGGCGCCAGCATCACCCCTTCTGCGTGCTCACGCCGGACTCGGCCGACGAGATTCCGGGCCTGATCAGGGCCTCCCGGGAGCTGGAGCTGGTGGTGATTCCGCGTGGTGGCGGTACCGGTCTGTGTGGCGGTTCCGTGCCGCTCTCCGACAACTCGGTGATGATCAATGTCGAGAAGCTGGATCAAATCAGTGCCGTCGAGATGCGCGATGTCGGCGAAAAAGGAACGGTGCCGACCATTACCGCCGGGGCGGGTGCCGTCACCGGCAAGGTGATGGAGGCCTCCCAGCCGCATGTCTTCGCCACCGACCCGACCAGCCTCTGGGCTTGCACCATCGGCGGCAATGTCGCCTCCAATGCCGGCGGCAAGCATGCCGTTATCTGGGGCACCTGCGTCGACAACCTGCTGGCCTGGAAGATGGTGATGCCGGATGGCAACTGGCTGCATGTCGAGCGGCTGGATCACAACATGGGCAAGATCGATGCCGAGGGCGAGTGCCGTTTCCGCCTCTCCCGTTTCGCGCCTGATGGCACGGCACTTGGCGAGCCGGAGCTGCTGGCCATCGATGGCGCCGTTTTCCGTCGCAAGGGGCTGGGCAAGGATGTGACCCGCAAGGCGATGGGCGGCCTGCCCGGTGTGCAGAAGGAGGGAACCGACGGTTTCATCACCGAGGCAACTTTCATTCTGCATCGTGCCTTTGATTATACCCGCACCGTCTGCTGCGAATTCTTCGGCCAGGAGCTGACCGATGCCACTCGCTCGATGGTGGCGATCAAGGAGCATGTCGATGCCTTCGAGGGCGCGCACCTCGAGGGGCTGGAACATTTTGACGAGAAGTACGTCAAGGCGATCGACTACATCTCCAAGTCCACCCGCCGCGAGCGGCCGCGCGTGGTACTGTTGATCGACGTTTCCGGTGACGATGAACAGGCGGTAGCCAAGGCCGCCTCCGATATCTGCCGCATCGCCTCACAGGGCAACGGCGAGGGCTTTGTGGCCACCAGTGATGCCGATCGCAAACGTTTCTGGGGCGATCGTGGGCGTATGGCCGCCATTGCCCGCCATACGCGCGCCTTTAAACTCAACGAGGATGTGGTGATTCCGCTGCCGCGTCTCTCTGAATACAACGACTATGTCGAGCATCTGAATATCGAGAACTCGATCGCCAACAAGCTGGAGGCGCTGGAGGGGATCAACGCCTTCCTGGAGAAGGCAAAACGGCACCTGGCCGGCCACAATCGCCTGCAACTGGCCGATCTCGGGGTCGAGGACGATGGCTATCTGGCCGAGCGTCTGGAGCGCTGCCTCGATGTGGTCGAGACCGCACGTGTGCGCTGGCAGAAGCTTGCCAAGGGGCTCGATGCCCCGGCTGTGGAGCTGAAAGCGCAGCTGGAAGGCGTCGAATTCGACGGGGATGAGACCCTGTTCCGCGTGCTGCAGCGAGGCGGTATGCGCATCTCCTATCGCGATGAGGTGGAGGGACCGCTGCTCGATGCACTGCGTGGCCATGAGCCGCTGCAGAAAGGGGTGCGCGAGGCTCACAAGAAGGCGCTCTCCGGCCGTATCGTCGTCGCCACCCATATGCATGCCGGCGATGGCAATGTGCACACCAATATCCCGGTCAACTCCAACGATTATGCCATGATGAAACGGGCCCACCATGTGGTGGAGAAGATCATGGCCAAGGCGGTGGCGCTGGGCGGCGTGATTTCCGGTGAGCACGGCATCGGCATCACCAAGCTGCCGTATCTGGATCGCGGTCACCTGGCCGAGATGGGCGAGTATCTGGATCGGGTCGACCCCGATCAGCTGTTCAACCGCGGCAAACTGGTGCCGGATGCCGATCTGTCGCTCACCTACACCCCCAGCTTCAATCTGCTGGAGATGGAGTCGATCATCCTGGAGGCGGCCGATCTGACCGAGCTTTCGGAAGAGATCTCGCCCTGCCTGCGCTGCGGCAAGTGCAAGCCGGTGTGCAACACCCATTTCCCGCGCGCCAACATGCTCTATAGCCCGCGCAACAAGATTCAGGCAGCCGGCTCCATTATCGAGGCCTTCCTGTATGAGTCGCAGAGCGGCAGTGGCATTTCGTTCGAGCAGTTTGCCGGCCTGCAGGATGTGGCCGACCACTGCACCATTTGCCACAAGTGCGAATCGCCGTGCCCGGTGAATATCGATTTCGGTCATGTCACCGAGCGCATGCGTGCACTGCTCAAGGACAAGGGGCAGGCCCGCTTCAATCTGGGCAGCAAGCTGTCGCTCGCCTTTTTGGTGCTGCAGAATCCGGATGCCGTGCGCATCATGCGCGAGACGGTGATCCGCTGGGGCTATGCCGGCCATCGCATGCTCAACCGTGCAGCCAGGGCCATTGGCCTGGTACGGCGTGAGCCTGCCGCCAAGCGCAACCTCGAAGGCGTACAGGCCCAGGTGATCAACTTCGTCGAGCGCCCCTTGCCGCAGATTCCGCTGCAGACGGCGCGTCAGAAGATCGGTATCGAATCGCGCGACAAGAACTCGATTCCGGTGCTGCGTGATCCGGCGCGCGCCAACGGCCGGGCCGTGCTCTATTTTCCGGGCTGCGGTTCCGAGCGCCTCTTCTCGCAGGTGGGGCTGGCCACGCAGGCGATGCTGTTTGATCTCGGGCTCAATGTGGTGCTGCCGCCCTCCTATCTCTGCTGCGGCTATCCGAGTACGGCCAGTGGCGACCATGAGCGCGGCGACCAGATCACCTACGACAACCGCGTGCTGTTCCACCGCATGCGCAAGGCGCTCTCCTACCTCGATTTCGAGGCTGTAATCGTCTCCTGCGGCACCTGCTACGACCAGCTGACCAAGTACCAGCTGGAGCAGGTGTTCCCGGATGCGCCGCTGATCGATATCCATGAGTATCTGATGCGCCAGGGCGTGAAGGCCGAGGGAATCGAAGGCGTGCAGTACATCTACCACGATCCCTGCCATACGCCGCTCAAGCGCCATGGCTCGCGAGCCGCCATCCAGTCGCTGCTCGATAGCGATGCGGTGAAGTCGGATCAGTGCTGTGGCGAGGCGGGTACGCTGGCTGTCGCCAGCCCGGCCATCGCCGGCAAGATCCGGGCCCGCAAGGAAGAGGAGATGGAGAAAGCCAAGGCCAAGCTGGAAGGCGAGGGTCCGACCAAGGTGCTCACCTCCTGCCCGTCCTGCCTGCAGGGGTTGGGGCGCCTGGAGGGCATCACCGATGTCGAGGCCGATTACATCGTGGTCGAGCTGGCCCGCCACCTGAAAGGCGAGAAGTGGCAGGAGGATTTCGTCCGCCGTGTGAAGGATGGCGGCATCGAAAGGGTGCTCATGTAACCTTTGCGATCTCTTTCGCATGCAACGGCGGCACAGCTTCGGCTGGCCGCCGTTGTCGTTTCAGGGAACTCCGTCAGGCCCAGATGGCGATCAGGGCCATCAGCAGGAAGCCGGTGATAATGAACAGAATTTTCAGCCAGCGGTCGCTGACCTGTTCGAAGACCTCTTTCATGATATCGGCCACGGCGACATAGAGAAAGGTGCCGGCTGCCAGACCGTCGAAGATCGCCTCCATCAGAATGGCCGTTTTGTCCGACATGGCCGTTGCGAACAGGCTGCCGAGCAGCACGCCCAGTGGAGTCATCACCGAGAAAAAAATGATCAGTACCATATGGCGCGGTGCCGGGAAGGCGCTGTTCTTGAGGCTGACCCCGAGTGCAAAGGCGGCCGAGCCTTTGTGGGCTACGATTGCGATCAGGATGGCGATGGAGGAGAGCAGCGAGGCCTCCAGTCCCAGCGAGGTGCCGGCGATGATCGAGTGTACCGAGAGGATCAGGCAGAGCATGAAAGGGTAGAAGGCGCGGTTCTCACTCATCGCTCCGACATCCTCGCTGCCGCGCAGCAGTGCTTTTTCGATAAGCAGGATCAGCAGGAAGCCGATGCCGCATATCAGGGCGAAGAGAGGAAAGTCGCTGTTCGGATAGTAGGTGCCGAAATTTTCGCGTGCATCGGGGAGCATGTGCAACAGGCCGGCCCCCAGGAAAATGCCGCCGGCAAAGGCGTTGCCGAGCACAAGATTGCGCCGGCCGGCCTCGTTCATGCTGAAGCGGGTCGGCACCATGCCGCCCACAAGCCCGAAGCCGAAGATGATCATCACAGAAACAATTTTGAACCAGAGGATTTCCATGCCCTCTCCCTGAACGGTGCCACCGACTCAATCGAGCGTAGTCGATGGCAGGCGCCAGCTCAATGTGACGGGGCGGTGATTTTTCAGGATTGCGGCAAGCGTGCGGCAAGCAGGGCGGCCATAAGGGCAAAGCCTGCTGAAACGACGAGGCAGGCCTCCAGCCCCTGCCACTGGTAGATCCAGCCGGAGAGCACCGTGCCGGCAAGCCGGCCGCCGGCATTGGCCATGTAATAGAAGCCGACGTTCATCGATACGCGCTCGTGATCCGACCAGGCGACAATGAGGTACGAGTGCAGGGCCGAATTAATGGCAAAGACGAGGCCGAATGCGGCCAGTCCTGCAATCAACACGGTGCCGACATCAAGTTCGGTCTGCATCACGGCCGGAATGGCGGCGGTTATACCCGCCAGCACCACTCCCCAGAGTATCACGCTGCCGCGTCCGGCATGTTTCGGCAGCAGTTTCGGAGCTGCGGCCTGCACGATGCCGTAGCCGATCACCCACAGGGCGAAAAACGTGCCCACCTCGGTGAAGCTCCAGCCAAGCATCTCCTGCATGAACACGGGAAGGGCGACTACGAACCAGACGTCGCGGGCACCGAACAGGAAGAGGCGTGCAGCCGACAGCCAGTTGATCGCCGCCGACTTGGAAAAGATCGCGGCGAATTTCGCCTTCTCTTTCAGCTTGCCCAGATCGGCCGGCAGCAGGGTGATCGTGAGCAGGAGTGCGATGGTGAGCAGTACAATCATCGCCCACAGGGCATTCTGGAAGCCCTGTGTAGTCAGTAGGAAACCGCCCAGAAAGAAGCCGGCACCTTTCAGTGCATTCTTCGAGCCGGTCAGCAGGGCTACCCAGCGGAACAGCGCTCCATGCGCTTCGGCCGGCAACAGCAGCTTCACGCCCGCCTTGGCACTCATCTTGTTCAGGTCCTTGGCAATGCCGGAGAGCGCCTGGGCGGCCATCACCCATGCCACGGTGAGCATGGAGGGCGGCACCAGCAGCATGGCGAAGGCCGCAATCTGCATCGCCATACCGATGTTCATGCAGCGGTTCAGGCCGATGCGCGCTCCCAGCCATCCGCCGACCAGATTGGTGACGATGCCGAAGAACTCATAGAAGAGAAACAGCATGGCGATGGCCAGTGGCGAGTAGCCCAGCTGGTGGAAATAGAGCAGCACCAGCATACGCAGCGCACCGTCGGTGAGCGTGAAGGACCAGTAGCCGCCGGTGATCGTCAGGTAGTGGCGAAAACCGCTGTTCATCAGATGTCTGTCACAGGGAGCCTGCAACCTTGGCTGCCAGTTCCATCATGCGGTTCACATAGCCCCACTCGTTGTCGTACCAGGCGTAGACCTTCACCTGCCTGCCATCGATGACCAGGGTGGAGGGGGCATCGATAATCGAGGAGCGCGGATCGTCCTTGTAATCGACGGAGACGAGCGGGCGCTCCTCATAGCCCAGGATGCCGGCAAGATAGCTTTCGGCCGCCTCCTGGAAGTAGCCGTTGACCTCCTCGGCGGTTACCTCGCGTGCCGCTTCGAAGACGAAATCGGTCAGCGAGGTGTTGAGCAGTGGCACGCGTACGGCATGGCCGTTCAGCTTGCCGGCCAGCTCCGGAAAGATTTTGGTGATTGCCCTGGCCGAGCCGGTGGTGGTCGGGATCAGCGATTCGCCGCAGGCACGCGCACGCCTGAGGTCCTTGTGCCCCTTATCGACGATGGTCTGGGTGTTGGTGATGTTGTGCAGCGTGGTCATCGAACCGTGCACGATGCCGATCTTCTCGTGCATCACCTTGACCACCGGGGCCAGGCAGTTGGTGGTGCAGGAGGCTGCGGTGAGCAGGTGATGCGCATCCGGATCGTAGGCATCGTCGTTGACGCCGTAGACGATGTTCAGCGCCCCTTCGACCGGTGCGGCGACGATCACCTTCTTCACGCCCTGATCGAAGTAGGCCTGCAACGCTTCCACATTACGGAATTTGCCGGTTGCTTCGATAACCATGTCGCAGTCCGACCAGTCGCTGTCGCCGATCGCCTCGTTGGATGAATAGGCAAGCGGTGTGCCGTCGATGGTCAGCTGTCCGTCCGCATCACGGCAATCATGCGGCCAGCGCCCATGCACGGAATCGAAGGTCAGCAGGTGTGCGGAGCCGGCGGCATCGGTGGCTGTTTCGTTGATCTGCACGATGTCGAAGGCATCACTGCCCCAGCCGGCCCGCAAGGCCAGTCGTCCCATGCGGCCGAAGCCATTGATACCCACGCGCGTTGCCATTTTTCTACTCCCTGTCAGCTGAAAAGTGGACATATCCTTGTATGCGGATATGTCATGCGTGTGACATGCGACCCGTTATGCTTTTAACCACGCCTGAACTTCCGATTTCGAAGGCATGCCTCCGGCATGAACGACCTTACCGTCGATAACCACGCCGGGCGTCGACATCACGCCGTATCCCATGATATCCGCGATCTCTTCGACCTTTTCCAGCTGAATTTCGACACCGGCTGCTTCCGCCTCTTTTCGGATCAGTTCGATGGTGGCGCGGCAGGTGGTGCAGCCCGTGCCCAGTACCTTGATCTCCTTCATGGTATCCTCCTTATGCGTAGAGCCCGTTGAATCCCCAGCCGACGATCATGAATGCGATGGCCAGTACCGAGGCATAGAGCGCCAGTGCCGGCCAGCGGATCACCTTTTTAAGAATCAGCATTTCGGGCAGAGAGAGTGCGGCGATACTCATCATCAGGGCCAGTACCGTGCCGATCGCCACCCCCTTGCCGAGCATGGCCTCGGCAATCGGGATTACGCCCGTGGCATTCGAATAGAGCGGGATACCAAGCAGTACGGCTGCCGGAACCGACCAGAGGCTTCCATTGGCCAGGTGGGCCTGAATCCAGTCATTCGGCACATAACCATGGAAGAGGGCGCCGGCAGCGATACCGGCAACAACCCATTTCCAGATGCGGCCGACGATTTCGCGCACTTCGCCCAGGGCAAAGCGATGCCGTCCGGCGAGGCTGGTGTCCGGTTGCGGCAGGGTCGTGGCCCCCATATGAATCTTCCAGACATACGCCTCGACCCAGCGCTCCGGCCGGAACCACTGCATGACGATGCCGCCGATGAAGGCCACGGTCAGCCCGGCCACGACATAAAGCGTTGCGACCTCGACGCCGAGAATGCCGACCAGCAGCACGGCGGCGACCTCGTTGATCATCGGGCTGGCGATCAGAAAGGAGAAGGTGATGCCCAGAGGAATTCCGGCCTCGACGAAGCCGATGAACAGCGGTACGGAGGAGCAGGAACAGAAGGGCGTCATGGCTCCCAGCAATACGGCCAGTGTCCTCGCCAGCCATGGCGGCTTACTGCGCACATACTCGCGCACCCGCTCCGGGCTGAGGATGGCCCGCAGCAGCCCCATGGCGTAGATCACGGCCACCAGCAACACAAATATCTTGCTCAGATCCATGACGAAGAATTGCACGGCCTGGCCGCTGTGCGAGGCAGCCGGCAGCCTAAGCAAGTCAAAGGCAATCGTGTTACCAAGCCATTCAAACATCGTGGCGACTCCGGCCGGCTCCGGCTTCGTACCACCCCTTGCTGCGGTTGACGATGCCGACGACGGAGAGCATCACCGGCACCTCGACCAGTACACCGACCACAGTGGCCAGTGCCGCCCCCGAATGGAAGCCGAACAGGGTGATGGCGGTGGCGACGGCCAGCTCGAAGAAGTTGGAGGCACCGATCAGGGCCGAGGGGCCGGCCACACTGTGGGCCACACCGAGCCGGCGGTTGAGCCAGTAGGCGAGCATCGAATTGAAGTAGACCTGGATCGTGATCGGGATGGCCAGCAGCAGGATCACCAGCGGCTGGGCCAGAATCTGTTCGCCCTGGAAGCCGAACAGCAGCACGACGGTGAGCAGCAATGCGGCCATCGAGGTCGGATCCATCATGTGCAGCACCCTGTCGAGTTCGCCGCGCGCGATGAGCACTTTGCGTCCCAGATAGGCCAGCAGCACCGGGATAACGATATAGAGCAGCACCGAGAGAAACAGCGTATCCCATGGCACATGAATTGAGGCAACGCCGAGCAGCAGGCCGACAATGGGGGCGAAGGCGAAGATCATGATCACGTCGTTCAGCGCCACCTGGCTCAGGGTGAACTGCGGATGGCCATTTGTCAGACGCGACCAGACGAACACCATGGCCGTGCAGGGGGCTGCGGCCAGCAGGATCAGGCCGGCGATGTAGGAGTCGATCTGGCTACTATCGAGCCAGGGGGCGAAGAGCAGGCGCAGGAAGATGAAGCCGAGCAGGGCCATCGAGAAGGGCTTTACCAGCCAGTTGATGGCCAGGGTGACGCCGATGCCGCGCCGGTGCTGCCATACCTCGTGCAGGGCCGAGTAATCGATCTTGAGCAACATCGGCAGGATCATGGCCCAGATCAGCAGAGCGACCGGAAGGTTGATGTGGGCAACCTCGATGCCGCCCAGCATATGGAAGGGGGCGGGAAAGAGCTTGCCGAGCCCGATGCCGGCCACGATGCAGAGCAGGACCCACAGGGTCAGGTAGCGGGCAAAAATTCCCATGTTTCGGCTTGCGTTGGACATGTTGCGTCTCCTGGATCAGGAGTAATCATATCCATATATGCGGATATGTAAATTGGTGGCCCCGGGAGGCTGAACGTCAGGGGCAACCGCCGACAGCATTGGCCAGTCGCTCGGCATCGGCGCGTTGCAAGGTGTCGGCGTGCATCTGTACGAAGAGAGTCAGGGATTCGCTCTGTTCACCGGCCAGGCGGTAGTGAATCCATTTGCCGTCGCGGCGGGTGGCCACGAGGCCTGCCTGGCGAAGTATCGCAAGCTGGCGCGAGACGGTGCTCTGCGGCAGTGCCAGGGCCTCGGTCAGATGGCAGACGCACAGCTCATCCCTGAGTGAAATCAGGTGAAAAAGGCGCAGGCGCACCGGATCGCCCAGGGCCTTGAAAATGGAGGAGAGCTGTTGCGGTTCAGTGTTGGCGGTGTTCAATGCCTGATCTCCAGACTGTGGGATAAGTGGCACATTCCCACAGCACCCTTCTTCGGGCAAGCGGATGCATCGCCGCGATTACAGTCCCCATCGTTTTTTACTCAGGGCGAAGAGAAAGCGGCGCCGCTCCTGTGCTGTCATGTGGCGCAGGGCTGCCACGTAGACCGCCTCTTCCTCCGAAAGTGACGCGGAAAGTTCCACAGCCTCGCGCTGGGCTACAGGTGAGAGGGTGTTGAACAGGTGCAATGCTTCGGTACTCAGATTCTCGGGGTTCATGCACAGTACTTCATCCCAATGCGACACTGCTGGCAAGCGCGGGGAAAAAAGCGGCTAAGTGACGGGTTCGCAACACATTATCAGGAACTGCACAAGGCCTGTGGATAACCTGGTGGATAAGTTGCGGAGAGATACCCGATTTTCCTGTCATCGTCCCATATTCCAGTTTTGCACAAAATTTATGCACTAATAAATACTCGTTATATTCCAGTGTGTTGTAAGTTTATTGCTGTGCGACTTGCTTGATGTGTATTCCATTTTAGCTGCAGGTGGACAAAGCAGGATTGGCAGTGGAGAACTTTACAATAATGTCTTTTGATCCCCTTGCGTTTGCCAGAAAAAGATGCTTGGCGGTCACAGCCATCGCGGTCTGCGCCTGCTATACTCTCTACCCTTGTGACAAGGGGGATCGATGAGGACAGCAATACGACGTCTGGGCGTGGCCATCGCGATGATAGCCGGATCGATTTTTAGCGGTTGCGCCACGATGAGTCCGGTGGATCTGTCGCAGGTCCGCTTTTCGCTCGAACGCGTATCCGATGTGCATGTGGCCGGCATCGATATCAGTGGCATGCGGTCGGCGGAGGAGCTTAACCCGTTCCAGCTGGCCCGGGCCACGCTGGCCTTCTCGCGTCAGCGGTTGCCGCTGGAGATGACCCTGCATCTGAAATCGGAAAATCCGTTTGCCAACCGGGTGGCGGCCCGGCTGGTCAGCATGGAGTGGACGCTCATGCTCGACGGCCGCGAAACGATCAGTGGCAGCATGGATCGCCCGGTGCGCATTCCTGCCGGAGAAGTGCAGGAGATTCCGATTCGACTGCATCTGAACATGTTCGACTACTTTGATGAGAAATCGGCCATGGACCTGCTCGACCTGGCGCTCGCCTTTGCCGGTGAGGGCGGGGGGATTCCGCATGGTGTGGCCCTGAAGGTGCGCCCGGTGATCGATACGCCGCTCGGGGCGATCCGTTACGGGACACCGCTATTGATCGAGCCGGCAGGCAAATAGGTTGGAACAGGTATTCAAGCCGGTAATAATAAGGAGCTTCGGTGAGGGGCCATGCTTGACGGCATCAAGGCGATCATCCTTACTGAATAAAGATCGATTTGAGTTTGGCGACAGGCCAGGGAGACAACAATGAAGTGGTTTTCAGCAATCGTGATGGCGGCTTTTCTGGTCGCTGGTGCGGGAGGCACCGCCATGGCGGAGAAAAATGGCGGCATGAAGGGCCAGATGATGGATAAATCCGCCAAGAAGAATGAGTGGAAACACAAGAAAGAGTGGAAGGGCGAGAAGGGCAAGAGCGAGCGATACCGCCGCGATGAGGGGAAAAGCAAACGGGACCGCGATCGTGACGAAATGCGTAAACGGGACGGCAAGGATGGTTCGATGCGCGACCGGGATGGCAAGCGGGATGGTGATCGCATGCGTTCGGGTGAACGGGATCGCCGGAACCAGGAGATGTGACATGGATGTTTGGATGACGGGAGGTGAAGGATGAAAAAGGTATTGATCGGACTGGTGGCACTGCTGCTGCTCGTTGTGGGTGGCCTGGTGCTGGTCTGGACCAATCTCGACAGTATCGTCAAAACGGCGATCGAGACCTACGGCTCCGAGGCGACGCATACGGCCGTGCGGGTCAAGGAGGTTAAGCTGGCCCTGGAGGATGGGCAGGCGAAGATCAGCGGTCTTTCCGTGGCCAATCCGCCCGGCTACACCGATCCGAACATCTTCGAGCTGGGCGGGATCAGCACCAAGGTCGATACCTCGACCCTGAACCAGAACCCGATCGTTATCGATGAGATCGTCATCAGCGATCCGGCCGTGGTTTACGAGATCAACAAGGATGGCGTGGCCAATGCCGATGTGCTGAAGAAGAATCTGGCCAGCGGCAGCAGTGGCGGTGAAGAGAAGCCTGCGGCTGAAAAAGAGGAGAAAGGCGAGCAGCTGAAGATGATTATCCGCAAGATCGTGGTCGAGGGCTCAACTGCCCGGGTGCGTATCGCTGCCCTCAAGCAGGATCAGACCGTGAAACTGCAAAAGATTGTCATGACCGATGTGGGCAAGAAGAGCGGCGGCGCCACAGCTGTTGAGGTGGCTACGCAATTGTCGAACAGGATTCTGACCAATGTGAAGAGCTCGGTCATGAAGATCGGGGTCGACAAGTATCTCGGCAAGTCGGCCGATGCCATCAAGCAGCAGATGCAGCAGAAGATGGATAGCAACAAGATGGGAGATACCCTCAAGGGGGTGTTCGGCAACTGATTGCACTGATCGCCGACAATAGGGAAGCGGGGCCGGTTTCGGCCCCGCTTTTTTATGTCTGCGCTGCATCACTGAATATTCATGCGCATGTGAGAGAATGGCCAGGTTCTGAACGTCTGATTTCAGGGGGTGTAGCCATGAACAGACCCGAACATGAAGAGATGAGCAGCACCGAAAAGAACATGGGCTTCATCTTCAACAGTCGCCTGCTCGATGCCTTGCTGACCCTGGCCTGTGTCGCGCTCGCGGCCCTCGGCTTTTACATGAGCGACGACATGATGATCGCCTATGCCATTCCGGCTGCGATCGGCCTTTTTCGCCAGGTGGTGGCGCTGCTGACCTTTCCCTATGTCGTCTCGATCGGCATCGCAACCATACTGACGACGATTTCGTTGCCGTTGTTCGCCGCCCTGTTCTAGACGACGCTACAGCTGGCGAATGTGGTAGCCCTTGCCTTTCAGCAGGAGCCTGTAAATCTATCTGTGTAAATAGCCATCTCAGATTCTCTCCGGCATTC
>CAZCZU010000041.1:0-21387 GCA_964503475.1 uncultured Zetaproteobacteria bacterium | reverse complement strand
TAGTTGCTGATAATGTACGTAAAGGTGCGGCTCTAAATGCTGTACAAATAGCGGAAATTTTGATTCGCCAGTCTTGATAAGCTGAGAAGAAATCGGGGCTGGAAAGCCGGAGGAGGCAGGCATGTATCGTCGAATCATGCATGTTTTTTATGGGGTTGCCCTGATCGGGCTGGCCTTTATAGGTCAGGCCCAGGCGGTGGCGCTCGGTAAAATAGATGTTGCCAGTCATCTGGGTGAGC
This sequence comes from uncultured Zetaproteobacteria bacterium, assembly GCA_964503475.1. Lineage (GTDB taxonomy): Bacteria > Pseudomonadota > Zetaproteobacteria > Mariprofundales > Mariprofundaceae > CAZCZU01. Next base: position 21,148 of record CAZCZU010000041.1, on the reverse strand, counting down.
CGTTCTATGCCGAGGTGCCGCTGACTCTCGAGCAGGGTGAAGTCGTTTCCAACGTCTTCGTCGAGCTTGCCTCTCCCGCCGATTATCGCATCCTCGAAGTGTTTCGTGATGGTGCCCTGAATCAGCTGCGTGCCGATGTGAAGAAGGATAGCCGCGGCACGCGTGTGGAATTGACCTCCGACTCCGTGATGGAGGCCCCCTTCTTCAATATCGTGCTGAAGGTGCGTTATGAGCGTGCCACGCATTTCAAAAAGTATCCTGTTTTTCTTGATCTCCCTAGCTCTGCCACGACTTCCGGCGTAAAACCGGTTCCGAGTGTTTCCGCAGTCGCGACCAAGCAGCCTGCCGAGATGGCGGCTCCGACTGCAACGGCGGTGATGCCGGAAGGCATGCCTTCACAGGAGCAGGCACCTGCCGGCTTCAATGCATTTGATGGCTGGGCCCGAACCGGTCGCTATGGGCCAATGGTGTTCGGCGATACGGTCACGACCGTAGCACAGCGCCTGAAGATCGACGATCGCTACACCACACAGCAGGTGATGGTGGCCCTGTTTGAAAAGAATCGTGACAAGTTCGATAAGGACAATATTAACCTGATCAAGGCCGGTACCTATCTGGATGTGCCGACCGCGGCCGAGGTTGAGCGCATAACGCCGAGTCAGGCGCGCCAGGAGCTGGCCAAGCAGGAGAAACAGTGGAAAGAACTGACCCAGCAGCCGCGTTATGCCGCCGTTGCCGAGGCCCAGCGTACACGCTACAGCAAGCGTGTTCGTGTTGGCGAAGAGGCCAGCGGCGTTGCTTCACAGCCGATGGAAAAGCCGGGTTCTGAAGAGGAGTCACAGCCTGCCCCGGAAGAGTCCAGCCAGTCGCAGCCGGTAAGCAAGCCAGCATCCACACAGGCAGAGCCGCAGGCCGGGCAAGAATCGTCAGCCGCCCGGGCGGAGCAGGCGGCAGCTCTGGCAGCAGTGAAGGCGGAAAATGATGCCCTGAAGCAGAAACTGGCCGAGAGCGAGAAGAAGATTGCTGCCATGGGCCAGAAACCTGCTCAAACACCGGACCAGGCAGCTGCAGAAGCCCGTATCAAGAAGCTAGAGATTAAGCTGGCTCGCATGCAGGCCGAGCGTGATCGTGCCCGCGAACAGGCAGCGGCAGGTGAAGGTCCGCTGTTGAACTGGGTAAGCTATGCCCTGATCGGGGCCATCGTGCTGCTGATGGGTGCAATTGGCTTTTTGCTGATGCGCGTCAACAAGCGTCCGCATCCTGCCATGCAGGAGGGAATGCCCGAAGAGCCGGCGATGTCCGGATTCGAGCCCGAATTCGAGGAAGTGAAAGAGATTGAGGTCGAAGAGGTTCCGGGTAGCGATCAGAATGCCACGGTACGCATGACCGCAGACGAATTCGAAGCGGCCATGGGCGACAGTATCCCCGATCTTACCGATGAAGATACGTCGGAGATGGAGCCCTTCCAGGAAGAGGAAGAGGAGCCGGATCCGAATGTCGACTATCTCTCCGAGGCCGATGTATATCTGCGTTACGGCATGGAAGAAGAAGCCGAACAGCAGGTGAAGATGGCGCTTAAGTTGCGCCAGGATAACAAGGATGCGCATATCAAGCTGGCCGAGATCCGCAAGTCACGTGGTGATCAGGCCGGTGTGGATGAGGCGATCGGCAATGCCCGTTCGGCCCTTGCCGGCGATGCCCTGGCTGCCTTTGAGGCGGCGGTGGCGAGCATGGGCGCAGCTGCTGCGACCGGTGCATCGGACCTCGAGGATACGGTGCCACCGATGGAGGAGACGCTCCTTGATGATGGCGGGGCGGCCGGCGATTCTGAGGAGAGCGATGAGTTCACCTCGACCGGTGAGATGATGGCCGACGAAATCGACTTCAGTGCAGAGGAATCGGCTGCAGCCGAAACCGGTGCCGATGTCTCGCTTGATCTAGGCGATCTCGACTGGTCGGCAGACCTGGGCGGCGATGAGGAAAAAACTGACTCCGAACAGACTGTGGTAGATGACGGTGCTGGAAGTGAAGCGACTCCTGCGGCGGAAGAGGATCTGTCGGGCGGTCTCGATTTCGACTTTTCCGCTTTCGAAGAGGATGAAGCTGTATCCGATACCGAAATGGAAGAGGCCGCCCCTGCAGCAACCATCGCGGAAGGAGAAGAGGCTCTTGATTTCGACTTCGGCGAATTCGCATTGCCGGAGGATGGTGGCCAGGAATCATCTGCTGCGACGGATGAAGAATCGTCTGCAGACGTACCGACTGCGGTGGAAGCCAAGGCGGAAGATGACTTTGATTTTGATTTCGGCGATATGCTGGAGGGCGTGGAAACGTCTGCTGAATCCGACGAGCCGGCGAAGCAGGCCGAAGCGTCGGGTGACGATGCAGGGTTCGATTTCGGGGAGCTGGACCTTTCCGGTGAGATGGGTGGTGATGCATCCGGACAGGATGAAGGTGCACATGCGGAAGGCGAGGCAGAGACGCTGTCGATGGATTGGTCCAGCGACACCTCTTCACTTGCAGGCGAAGCCGCTCCCGAAGAAACGAGCGCAGATGAGGCCGACTCCCTGGATCTTAATCTCGATCTGAGCGGGCTTGATGTCGAGTTGAGCGAGGAATCTTCTGCTGGTGATGATGAGGATTTCGACGATTTCAGCAGCACGCTACAGACCAATCTCGCTGAACTCTCCGGCCAGTACGAAAAGGATGAAAAGGAATCGTCCGACCAGGCCGAAGAGCCGGCACTGGATCTTGGCGACCCGGAAGACACGGATGATTTCGACCTGGGAGAACTGGGGGATTTCAGTCTCGATGCCGACGAGGCGAGCGCTGATGAGAAGCCGGCTCAAAGCGATGAAGCGGGTGCTGACAAGAATGACGGTGAGCTCGATATGGATTCCATCAATGACGCTGTCGACCGTTTCCGTCAGCAGAAGATCGACGATGATCTCGACTTCGAGGCCACCATGCGCCTGGATACCCTGCTGGGCGAAATGTCCAAGGATGATGACGACTCCAAGGGCAATGCCTGATCGCTGAGGGCGGTGGATTGTCCAGATAGAGCTGCTGCGATCATCCTGTCCGAAGAAAGCGGAAATACGGCTGTTGTGCCCGCCATCTACCGAGTGGATTGGCGGGCACGCCTTTTACTGGGGATGGTTCTGCTTATGGGGGCAGCCCTGAATCATGATGCCCCGTTTGCGCTGCTTCATATTATACTGGCATCACTGCTGATCGCGCACATTGCGAGGACGCTTGCGCCGCTCTGGTCGGCTGCTCGGCTGCTGCGCTGGCTGGTTATTCCTATTCTTCTGCTGCACATGTTGTTAACTCCCGGTGCGATCATCGCGCCGTCATTGCCTCTGCCGGTTAGCCGGGAAGGGGTTGGGCAGGGACTGTGGCTTAGTCTGCATCTGGTCGAGATGTTTGTGGCAGCTATGGCTTTGAGCAGGCTGCTTTCATGGCGGGAGTGGCTGAAATGGCTGAGCGGCTGGCCAGGAGTTGGAGAGAGGCTCGGGGTCGATGCACGTCTCTTCTTGTTGATGCAGCGCGACGCCCGTTTGCTGATCGAGAAGCAGCGCCGCCTTTGGCGCGAGGAGCGGCCGGATCTTATCCGGCTGGCCAGGTTGCTGGCCGAAACACTGATGCAGATGCTGGAGCGTAGTGAGTTGCTGGCCGAACGTTTGTGGCGTGGCTGGCACTCCAGGCGACTGCAGGCGTTGTTTGTCGGAGACGCGACCGATTGCAGCTACGGGCCGATGACATGGGGAGTGGGTGTGCTGACGGCCTTGCTGTTGGGGCGCCTTGTCTACTCCCTGATTCAATGGATTGCTTAGGTGAAGAAAATGGAACGACAACGCATTGTGCTGGCGCTGGAGTATGACGGCGTCCGGTTTCACGGCTGGCAGAGACAGGATAACGCTGACACCGTTCAACAGGAGCTCGAGTCGGCACTGACTCGCATCGAAGGCCAGGCGGTTGAGGCTGTGGCTGCCGGCCGCACCGACAGCGGTGTGCATGCTGAGGCGATGCTGGTGCATGCCGATGTATCGCTTACCCGCTGGCAACGATCCCCCCGCGCTTATGTGCATGGCGTCAATCAACTCCTGCCCGAGGGCGTGGTCGTGACGGGGGTGAAGGCGGTTGCGCCCGATTTTCATGCCCGGTTCGACTGCCTGGAACGGCGCTACCGTTACCAGATATGGAATCGATCGACGCCATCAGCCATCCAGCGATGGCGCCACTGGTGGATGCCTCGTCCGCTGGATATCGAGGCGATGCGCAGGGCGGCAACCCTGATCATCGGTCAAAAGGACTTCAGCGCTTTTCGGGCCGCGGGCTGCCAGGCGGCATCAGCCGTGCGACATGTGCGCAGCATCGAGATCGAACGTTGCGGGTGTGAAGTGCATATCACGGCAGAGGCCGATGCATTTCTCTACCATATGGTACGCAATATCGTCGGAAACCTGGTGCAGGTGGGAACCGGCAAGTGGGAGCCGGAACACATTGCCTTTCTGCTGGAGTGCAAAGATCGCACAAAGGCGGCTGCGACAGCGCCGGCACATGGGCTCTATTTTATTGATGCGCTCTACCCGGAGTTCAGGGCCGCCGATGTGCAGGCGGCTGGCTGAGCCTGCTCAGGCTTCAGATTTCTGGAGATGCAGCAGTGTTGATTCCAGGCGTGAATAGCTGACCGGCTTATCCAGCAGATTGATCTGCATGCGGTGCAATTGCTGCAGCTTATCGGCATCGCCATAGGCAGTAATCATCAGTACCGGCAAATCCTGACGAAGTTTGCGCAGCTCCACGGCCAGATCAACACCATCCATGCCCGGCATGCGAAAATCGGTCACCAGAAGTGCAATCTCTGAGGTGTGGTCGTGATAGGCATGGATGGCATCGAAGCCATTGAGCGCGGTGATGACACGATGGCCCATGCGTTCGAGCATCCCCTGATGAACGTGGAGTACCTCGGGGCTGTCGTCGACCAGCAGAATGGTCCAGGGCTGCATCTCTCCGCCGACAGATTTCTCCTGCGGGCGAGAAGGCGCTTCGGATGCGGGGGCGCTGCGTACGGCAGGCTGATCCGGTAACGGGCTGCTTTGTACGGGCTCTGTTGCCACAGGGGGAAGCAGGATGGAGATGCTGGTCCCGGCATTCGGACGCGACTGGATATCCATGCGTCCGCCATGCAGGCGGACAAGGCGTGAAACGATCGCCAAACCCAGCCCCAGCTTTCCCGGTTCGTCACGGGTAGTCCAGAAGGGCCGGGTTACCTCATCCATATGTTCGCGGGCAATGCCGGCACCATCGTCGCTCACGCGAATACGCAGTGCCGGCTGATTGACATTGAAACGGTGCTCAAGGGTTTGCGCAAGCTCGACGGTGATGATGCCGGCATGCGGGATGGCTTCGGCAGCATTGGCGATGAGGGCAAGCAGGATCTGGCGAACCTGGGGTTCGGCCATGCCAGCGCGTGGCAGGGGTTCCTCCAGGTGAATCTGCATGCCGATCGGGGCAGGAAGCCCTGCGCGCAGTAGCTCGAGCATGGCCGCCAGCGATGGGTAAGGGGATGCCGAGGCGTGTTCGGCAGGCGTGGCATCGGACGGGATGCGAATCATGTGCTGCAGCCGGGTCAGCATGTCCGAGCCCTGTTCGGCGGATTTGAGCATCTGGTTAAGGTCGTGCGTGATATCCGGATCATCGGTCTTGAACAGCAGTAGCTCGGTAGTACCGATAATATGCGTCAGGGTATTGCGAAAATCATGAACGAGTCCGGCTACAAGGGTCTGGAGGGCACTGTCCCGCATCTCCCTGGCTATGAGTTGATGCAGTGCCTCATCACCACTGACATCACAGAGCAGAGCAAGGCCAAGCGTCTCCGCGCTGTCTGAAATACGCATTGTACAGGTGCGGCCGACATAGTGACGTGTGCTGTTCGCCGAGCCACGGAGTCGCAAATGGAACTGAAATGACTGCTGTGGCTGCTGAAGCGCAAGCCGGCAGGCCTGTGTGAGGGCTTCGGCCTCTTCGCCTCCCGTCAGCGCGTGGATATCGGTGGCATTGTCCGGAATGCCAAGTTGATGCAGGCCGGCCGAAATATGGTGCAGATGCAGCTCCCCGGCATGATTCAGTGAGAAGAGAAATGCAGGTAAAGGCAAGGCATCCAGCCATCGGAAGGCCGGGTGAATGGCATCCGGCTCCTGTTCGGTATGTTCCTTATTCATCACAACCATTTATAAAGGCCCGATGCCGTCAAGGCAAGCAGTTGGGGAGGTGAAATCGAAGGCGAAGAGGCCTATGAGCAGGCGGTTGATGATTTTGCTGCCACAGGCGGTTAGGTTTCGGGCAATTCATCGGTTTCACACTGGAGTATGCATGTTGTACGTTGCCGTTCGCGCCGCCCGCAGGGCGGGGGACATGATTGCGCGGAGTTTTGACGACCGGGATTCGTTGCAGGTGCGGGAGAAACAGGATCGCGACTACGTGACGGAAGTCGATCAGCGCGCTGAAAGTATCATTATTCGCGAAATTCAGCGCCACTATCCAGACCATGGCATTGTTGCCGAGGAGTCGGAGCGGGTAAACCCGAAAGCCCCGATCCAGTGGTACATCGACCCGCTCGATGGCACGACCAACTTTGTGCATGGCTATCCCCATTTCGCCGTTTCGATTGCAGCCTGGAAGGATGGCAAGCCGATGCTGGCCGTGGTGCATGATCCGATGCGCAACGAGACATTCGAAGCACAGCGCGGCAATGGTGCTTTCCTTAATCGTCGGCGCCTGCGCGTCGCATCGCAAAGCAAGGTGGCACAGGCGGTGTTTGCCTCGGGTCTGCCTCCTTACCAGCGTGATGCCCAGCTGGATTTGTTCCAGAAACGCATGGATGTCTGCATGCGTGAAGCCGAAGGCTACCGCCGGGGCGGTTCGGCGGCCCTGGATCTTGCCTACGTGGCCGCAGGGCGTCTTGATGCCTACTGGGAGGGTGGCCTCTGCCCATGGGATATTGCTGCCGGTGTGCTTTTGGTGCAGGAGGCAGGCGGTATGGTGACGGCCCTGAACGGAGCCTCCGTCGACCTCGACAAGGGCGATGTTCTGGCAGCCAATGGCTCACTGCATCGCGATTTTCTTCGCCTGCTGAAGGTGGCGTAACCCGTTGGGGCTATTTGCCCTCGCGGTGCAGCAGCAGGAATCCGGCCAAGCCGCCGAAGACAAGTAGCGGCAGCCATGCTGCATAGGCGGCCGGCAGCCGGTCACCGCCGGCCAGCAGGCCGCTGGCATTACTCATGACATAAAAAAGCAGCCCCAGCGAGATGGCGCTCACCAGCCCCCATGAGGTGGCAGCGATGCGGCTGCCCATATTCATGCAAAGAGCCAGGGCCAGCAGTGCCATCACCAGGCAGGCGGCCGGCGCGGCAAATTTACGGTGCAGCGTGAAGACAAAATCGCTGGCATTCAGTCCGGCGCGTTTCAGGTTTTCGGCATAGCGATACAGCTCGCTAAAGCGCATGTGACGCGGGCTGGGGGGCGCGGCCGTATCCGGCCCGGTAGCAGAAGGCAGGGTCATCTTCTCTTCAAAGTGGAGCTGCATGCCCTCCCTGGCTTCGGGTTCACTGATGTAGACCTGGCTCAGCGACCAGTTGCCGGCACGGTAGATAGCCTGGGCGGCATCCACGCGCTGTTTCCATGCGCCGTTGGCATCGGTCTTGAGCATCATCATGGCAAAGCGGTCGCCGCCGAGCGGGGTCAGGCGGAAGAATCGCTGGCCATCCCTAAGCCACTGCACGCCCTGGTGCGACTGGAGATTACGATGCTGGATATGTACCCGTTCGATGACGTCGAGGCGGGTGTTGGTAATCGGGGTGATCCATTCGCCGATGATGAAACTGAAGGTCGCGACGAGAAGGGCCACGGAGAGGATGGGGGCTGCAACCTTGTTCAGGCCGAGGCCGGCCGCGCGCATCGCGACCAGCTCCTGGTGGTGCGAGATTTCGGAGATATAAATGCCGGCTGCCAGCAGCATGATCACGGGCATGAATTCGCTGAGCATGAACGGCATTTTCAGTAGCAGGTATTCTGCCAGCAGTGAGCCGCTCAGCCCATGCCCGAGGTAGCGTGATTTGTCGAACAGCTCGATGATGATATAGATGGCCAGCAGCGCTGCCATGGTGGCAAGCGTACGGCCCAGGCAGCCGTAGAAGATCCAGCGAAAGAGAATCGGCATGGCGAAAGTGTAGGTTCAACGGGTCAATTCACAATAGCGGAGCCTGCCTGGGGATCCGCCAGATCCGTAGGGGGTGCGGGGGTGCATTGATGCCGATAGCTGCTACACTCCGCTGCTTGATGCTGTGCGCCTTGCCGCAACAGGATTTGTGGAGGTTAGAATGCCTTGGAGTCAGAACCAAGATAACAATCCCTGGGGTAATCGTCCGGGCGGTGGGCCGGGCCAGACGCCCCCCGATCTGGATGAGGTGATCCGCCGTATGCAGGAGCGCTTCTCCGGCTTCTTCGGAGGTGGCGATGGCAAGGGCGGTCCCGGCCTGAGTAAAGGGGTGCTGGGCGGTATCGTCGCGCTTGGCCTGACGCTATGGGCGGCAACCGGTCTCTACACCGTGGCTGCCGACGAGGAGGCTGTGGTGCTCCGCTTCGGCCAGTACGTCAAAACGACGGGCCCGGGCCTGAGCTGGCACCTTCCCTATCCGGTCGAAAAGGTCGAAATCCTGCCGGTGACGCGCGTGCAGCGACTGGGAATCGGCTTCCGGGATTTCGGTGAGGGGCGTGAGCGCAAGGTGCCGCAGGAGGCGCTGATGCTCACCAAGGACGAGAACATCGTCGACATCTCTTTCATTGTGCAATACAAGATCAAGAATCTGGAAAACTACATCTTCGACATCACCAGCCCGGAAAAGACGGTGCGTGATGCGGCCGAGTCGGCCATTCGCGAGGTGATCGGCCGTACCCTGATCGATGATGTGCTGACCGATAAGAAGGCCGAGGTCGAAGTGGAGACGGAGAAGCTGATCCAGAGCATTCTCGACAATTATGGTGCCGGCATTCTGGTGACCACCGTGAAGCTGCGCGATGTATCGCCGCCGGAGCGTGTGATCAACGAGTTCAAGGATGTGGCTTCGGCCCGTGAGGACAAGGAGCGCGCCAAGAACGAGGCTCAGGCCTATGCCAACGACATCATTCCGAAGGCGCGTGGTGAGGCGAAGAAGATGATTCTCGATGCCCAGGCCTATGAGAAGGAGATCGTCGACCGGGCCCAGGGTGAAGCGCAGCGTTTCGACAGCCTGCTGACGGCCTACCGCAAGGCTCCGGAGGTGACGCGCAAGCGTCTCTATATCGATACGATGCAGGAGGTGCTCTCCAAGGCCGATAAGGTCATCGTCGATGGTTCCGTGGCCGGCAATGTATTGCCCTATCTGCCGCTTGATCGGGCGGGTAACAAGGCGGAGGTGAAGAAATGAGCCCGAAGCAGACAATCGCAGGTATTATTCTGGCCCTGGCCGTGATTCTTCTCGGTAGCAGTGCCTTCATTGTCGATCAGCGTGAGCAGGTGCTGGTGCTGCAGTTTGGTAACCCGAAGGATGTGGTAAAGGATCCGGGCCTGCACTTCAAGTTGCCGTGGTTCAGCACCGAAGCCTATGATCGTCGTCTTCTGGAGAGCGATTCGGTACCGAACGAGGTCATCACCAAGGATAAGAAGACGATCAACGTCGACAACTACACCCGCTGGCGCATTGTCGATCCGCTTCGTGTTTACCAGGTGGCACGCACCCAGAGTGGTGTGGAGGCGCGTATGCAGGACGTGGTACGCGGCAAGGTGCGCGAGGTGCTGGGTCAGCATACCTTGCACGAGATTGTCTCCGGCGGTGAGCAGGAGAACCTGCGTGTCGAGCTGATGCAGACGATTCGTGATCGTGCGGATGAGGATGTGCGAGATCTCGGTATCGAGGTGGCCGATGTGCGCATCAAGCGCGCCGATCTGCCGCAGGAGAACTCGGATGCCGTGTTCCGGCGCATGAAGGCCGAGCGTCAGCGTATCGCCAAGGAGTACCGTTCCGAGGGTGAAGAGGCGGCCAAGGAGATTCGTGCCGAGGCCGAGAAGACCCGCAAGCTGCTGCTGGCCGAAGCCTACAAGCAGGCCGAGATCATTCGCGGTACAGCGGATGCCGAGGCGACCGATGTTTATGCCGCCGCCCACTCCCGTGATCCGAAGTTCTATGCCTTCATGCGTTCGCTGGAGGCGTACAAGAAGTCCATCGCGGAAGGAACGCGCGTGGTCATTTCACCGGATTCCGAATTCTTCAAGTTCTTCGAGCAGTCCCACGACTAGGGCCTTGTTTGCCATGCGGGTCAGTGATCTGAGGGATTTACAGCCATGCGGCCGCTTCGGCGGCCGCCATCCGGCCGGCCGCTGATTCATGCAGGATCTCTGGGCGGCCCTGGGACTGGTGCTGGTAATCGAAGGAGCGCTTTATGCGCTGTTCCCTGCCGGCATGATCAGCATGATGCGCAGACTGCCCGAGGTTCCGCCGGCGGCACTGCGTGTGGCAGGCATTCTGAGCGTGGCGCTCGGCTGGCTGATTGTCAGGCTGGTGAGGAACTAGGGCCTGTTAACACTAATTTCGGTGTTGCCGCTGTTGCCCCAAACCGGGGCAATCAAGGCGCGAGGGATGAAATTTGGTTCCTCCAAATGAATCCTGAGTAACGCCGAGTGGCCCGGTTTGGGGCGAAGCCCTTCAGGGATAGACCATTTTTCCGTCCTGCCGCGTTATCGCTCGCTTGTGTGCAATGAGCACGCCACGCTCGCAATGCCTTGCAGGGCCGAAAAAATAGCCGTATCGGCGCCATCGAAATTAGTGTTAACAGGCCCTAGACGACAGGACCCAGTCGGGAAACGGGCTTATTCGTCCTTCATGGGCGGCAGGGTGCCGGTGGTCATGGCCTGGGCCTCGTCGCTGTCCATGATATTGCGTAGCGCCTCCAGGCTGTGTTGCAGCTTGTGCTGGACGCAGGCGTAGAGGGCATAGCCGAAGTCGGAGTAGCGCTTGCGCCAGGACTGGACCATGTCGTTGCTGATCATCAGAAGGCGTAGTGGTGAGGTCGCCTTTACCGAGGCCGCATGCGGCTTGCCTGTGATGACGGCAATTTCGCCCACTTCATCGCCGGATGAGAGGCGGGCGAAGACGATGCGCTTCTTCTTCTCGCGCGGATGCTGCATCGAAACCTCGGCATCGCCACCCAGCACGATGAACATATAGCGCGTATCGGCATCGCCCTCCTGAATCAGCATATCGCCGCTGTTCAGCGATACGAAATGGCTGTTGTAGAGCACCACTTCGCGTACGGCTTGCGGCAATTTGCTGAAAATCGGGTTGACGGCCAGGGCGCTTGCTGCGGTCCGGTTCTCGGCCAGCTGTGTGATGGAACGGGCAAAGCGCTCGTTGCCGGCGAGGATGTCCTTCACATGCTCGGCCGGAATCTGGTACACCTCGGTGGGTTCCACTGTGCGTACCTCGGCGCCGGCCGGGGCATTGAACAGAATCGATGCCTCGCCGAATACCTCACCCGGCGTGATGGAGCCGACTTCGAATATTTCATTGCCGTGCCGCTTGTTGACCCGTAACAGGCCCGATTTGACCAGGTAGAGGTATTCCGAAGGGCGTCCTTCGCTGATGACGGGCACGTTGGCGGCCAGCTCCAGCGGCATAGCAATGGAACGGATAAAATGGAGTTCATCAGGCTGAAGTACCGCGAGGATGGGAAATATCCTGCTGTCGAAATCGTCCTGATCCTGAGCTTCAAACTCCTGCATTCGGAAATTATGAAGCGATTGTGAACCGCCTGCAAGGTGAATGGCTGCTTTTTTTTATTTCTCCCCCTACGATGGGCCGTATGCCGGAATTACCTGAAGTCGAAGTGGTACGTACGGGGCTGGAGCCCCTGGTCTGTGGGCGCCGGATCAGGCGCGTCATTTGCCGCCGCCCAACGCTGCGTTACCCGTTGCCGCCGCTGGATGGCCTGGCCGGAGTGCAGATAATGTCGTTGACCCGGCGTGCCAAGTACCTGTTGTTCGGCCTTGAGCGGAGTCAGGTGCTTGTCTGGCATCTGGGAATGACCGGGCAGTTTCACCTGCTGCCCTCCGCAACGGAGCCTGCGCGTCATGAACATCTGCGTATCGATCTGGATGACGATTCATCGCTCTGCTACCGCGATGCCCGGCGATTCGGCTATGTCGGTCTGTTGAAGGATGAGGAGCTACCCATCCATCCGTGGTTTGCCTCCCTGGGGCCGGAGCCTTTGTCGCAGGATTTTTCCTCCGGCCACCTGTTATACGCCGTAAAAGGGCGCAGGCAGCCGATCAAGACGCTGATCATGGATGCACGCGTTGTCGTGGGTGTCGGCAATATCTATGCCTGTGAATCGCTGTTTCGGGCCGGCATCCACCCGGCAACGCCGGCAAGGGAGCTGAATCAGGGGCAGCTTGCGCGCCTGGCGGCCGAGATCGCGGAGGTTTTGCAGGAGGCGATCCGGGCCGGGGGGAGCAGCATCAGTGATTTTGTGAAGGTGGACGGCAAGCCGGGCTATTTCGCCCACGACTTCCGTGTTTATGGGCGCAAGGGCGAGCCGTGCCGGGTCTGCGCGACTCCCATCGCACGCATGGTGCAGTTGGGTCGCAGCACCTTTTTCTGCCCGCATTGCCAGCCGCAGGTGACCGGATGACACTTCCCTGCAGTTACGGTTTTCCTCCGTCGCCCCGGATATGTAGCATGCCGCCATTTCCCACCCCGGAGGCATCGTGAAACAGGCACTGGAAGGCGCACTGCAGCAGGCAGTCGATACCCTGCTCAAGGATCAGGAGCATCACTCAGCCCACGTTCGTGTGCAGCTGACCCGCACCAAGAGCAAGGAGCACGGCGACTATGCCGCCAATGTCGCCATGCCGCTGGCCGGTGTGCTCAAGCAGAAGCCGCATGCGATCGCCGGAGCGATCCTGGAGCGGGTGCAGTGGCCGGATGAGGTGGAGAAGACGGAAATCGCCGGCCCCGGCTTCATCAATATTTATCTGCGCAAGGCCGCAGAGGCCGAGGTGCTGAAAAAAATCATGCACGACGGCGAGGCCTATGGTCGCAAGCCTGTCGATAACCATTCTGAGCAAATATGTCTGGAGTTCGTCTCTGCCAATCCGACCGGGCCGATGCATGTCGGACATGGCCGTGGTGCCGTGGTGGGCGATGCGCTCGGGCACCTTCTCGCTGCGCGGGGCTTCGACGTGCACCGCGAGTATTATATCAACGATGCCGGAGCCCAGATTGGCGTGCTGGCCGAATCGGTATGGCTGCGCATGCGCGAGCTGAACGGCGAGACAGTGGAATTTCCCGATTCGGCCTACCCCGGTGAATACGTGATCGATATCGCCCGCGACCTGCTGGCCAAGCGGCCGTTCAATGAACTGGCCGCTCTGCCCGAAGCGGAGCGGACTGAGTGGGTCGGCCATGAAGCGGTTGCGGCCAACATGGCCATGATTCGTTCCGATCTGGCTGCCCTCGGCATCGAGTTTGACCACTATTTCTCCGAACTGGCGTTGCATCAGTCGGGCAAGGTCACCGAACTGATTGAGCGCCTGCGCAATGATGGCGAGGTTTATGTCGGCACCCTGCCGCCGCCGAAGGGCAAGGAGGTCGAGGATTACACACCGGTGGAGCAGTTGCTGTTCCGCACCACCGATTTCGGTGATGACGTTGACCGGCCGTTGGCGAAACAGGATGGCACGCCGACCTATTTTGCCGCCGATATCGCTTACCACTACGACAAGCATCAGCGTGGCTTTGGTCGCATGATCGATGTCTGGGGAGCCGACCATGGCGGTTATGTGACCCGTGTGCAGGCGGCGATGAAGGCATTGACCGGGCAGGATAGCCAGCCGGATGTGCTGCTGGTGCAGATGGTGAATCTGACGCGTGATGGCAAGCCGGTGCGCATGTCCAAGCGCGCGGGTACCTTTGTGACGCTGCGTGAGGTGGTCGATGAGGTGGGCAGCGATGCCGTGCGCTTCAACTTCATGACCCGCCGGGTCGAGAGCCAGCTTGACTTCGATCTGGAGGCGGCCAAGCAGAAGAACGACGAAAACCCTGTCTACTATGTGCAGTATGCCCATGCCCGCGTCAGTGCCATTCTGCGCAAGGCGGAAGAGGAGGGGGTGGCACTGTTGCCTGTCGACGAGGTGGATGTCTCGTGCCTGACAAGCGACGAGGAGCAGGCACTGGTTGCCCAGCTGCTGGCCTACCCCGAACTTCTGGCGAAGGCTGCCGAGAGGCTGGAGCCCTACCGTGTTGCGACCTATGTCATGAAACTTGCCGCAGCATTGCACGGCTTCTATCACAAGCACCGCGTGATCAGCGATGACGCTGCGCTGACCCAGGCGCGTCTGTTGCTGGTGCGTGCCGTCGGGCAGGTTGTACGTAACGCCCTGGGTTTGCTGGGTGTGAGCGCCCCGGAGAGCATGTAATTTGAGCGGCTGGGATTTCGCCCAGGTGGAGACGCGCTCGCATGAGGCGCCCGCTCCGCGTACCCAGGGAGCGAAAGCGATTCTCCTGGTCATGGCATCGCTGATGTTGCTGGCCGGCGCATTTGCCTTCGGTTTCTGGTTCGGGCATGCCCAGGGCAAGCAGACGGCAACCGGCGAGGAGCGGGCCCGGCTGGAGAAACAGCTTAAACAGCAGCAGGAAGAGCTGGCGCAGTTGCGTAAATCCGCGGACAGGGAGCGGGAGGCCGGTGTCTCCACCACCCAGGTGGGCGAACTGACCTTTTATAATGAGCTGCCGCGTCAGGCGGTACTGCCGGCACCGCTGGAGCCCGCCGCCAGGGACGAACCGGCCAGGCCCGTGGCTGCCGAGAAGCCGTCCCGGCCTGCAGCATCCGATTCTCAGGCACAGATCAGCGATATTCTTGCCGCCGAATTGCAGGCCAAGCCTGTTGCTGCCAAAACTCCGACCACACCCGCGACTGCGGATCAGGGCTATCTGCTGCAGGTCGGTTCCTTTCGCCAGCGTGCGGATGCCCGGCGCTTTGCCGACCGGTTCAGGCCACTGGGCATGACGCCTGCGATTCGGGCGGCGGCTATTGCCGAGCGCGGAACCTGGTACCGGGTCTATGTCGGGCCGTTTGCAACGAAGGCCGAGGCCGAGGGTGCGCGCAGCAAGGTGAACTCGCAGCTCAAGATTCAGGGGCTGATTGTCAAAGGTGGCTGATTTGCGCCTGCAGCTGGCTGCCGACTGGCTGAAGACAGTGTGTAGCGGCCGTGCGGAGATCGCCCCTCTGGCCGGCGATGCCTCGTTTCGGCGCTACTTCCGTGTCCGCTGCAACGGTCAGGCCGATGTGTTGATGGATGCGCCACCCGATAAGGAGAACACCGCTCCGTTTCTGCAGGTGCGTGACTGGCTGCAGGCGAGTGGGGTGCGTGTGCCGCAGCTGCGGGCCTTGGATCGTGCGCAGGGATTCCTGCTGTTGGAGGATTTTGGCGATATCACCTGGTCTTCAAGTCTGCAGGAGGGCGGGGATGTGGAGCCGCTGATCGATGATGCCATCGCTCAGCTGCATCGCCTGCAGGGCTCGTCAGCACCGGATTTACCTCTGTTCGATGTGGCGCGCATGCAGCGCGAATGCGATCTCTATCTCGACTGGTACCTGCCGCGTGTGGCCGGCTATCAGCCGGGGGATGAGGAGCGTGAGGCTTTTCATGCGGCACTGCGGCCATCTCTTGAGGAGATCGCGGCACTGCCACGTGTGCCGGTGCACCTCGATTTTCACAGTCGCAATCTGATGCTGCCGGATGGCGGTTTGCCGCTGGGTGTGATCGACTTTCAGGATGCTGTTCTGGGGCCTGTCACCTACGATCTCGCCTCGCTGCTCTATGACTGTTATCAGGACTATCCGGAAACAGAGCGTCGCCGCTGGAGTGAGCGCTGTTTCAACGGCCTTTCATCGCATCTGCAGCAGCAATTTGACGGGGTGGAGGCCTGGCATCGCGCCGTGCGCCTGACCGCCCTGCAGCGCCACATCAAGGCAACCGGCATCTTTGCGCGCCTGGCCTATCGCGATGGTAAGCTGCAGTTCCTCGACGAGATTCCGCTGACCCGCCGTCACATGGCCGAGGAGATGCCGCTGTTCCGGCTGCATGAGGTGGCAGTGCGGCTGCTGTCGATGCCGCCGGAGGTGAGCTAGCTCTCCGACTCCAGCTTGTGGAGGATGCGCTGCCGCACCGCCTCGGGCAGCGGCGGATAGAGTAGCTGCTCCTGCAACTCTTCAAACAGCTGCTGCATCAGGGCGAGACTAGCCGCATAGTTACGGCACATGCCGCAGAGCAGCAGATGCAGCTGCAGCCGGGTCTGTTCCACAGGCGTCAGCCTGCGCTCATAGCGCTCGGAAAGCAGTCGGCTGGCCTGTCGGCAGAAGTGGTTCATGTGCGGCGCTCTCCTCCAAACCAGTTGATATCAAGACAGGTGCGAAGGGCAAGTCTGGCCCGATGCATCAGTACATGCAGATGAGTCGTGGAGATTTCGCTGTTCTTACAGATTTCGCTGCTCTCCACACCACCCATCTCGCGCTGTACGAATACCTGGCGCTGTTTCTCGGGCAGCCGTTTCAGGCACATATCGAGGATTTTGCGAAACTGGCTGTCGCGATACAGCGCTTCGGGCGTACCTGCCCAGGCTTGCGGGGCATCGACCCATTTACCGCTGTCATCGAACCAGTCGGCGGTCGGGTCGTTCTGACTCTCTTCTGCCAGTTTGCGTTGGCGGATGGCCTGGCGGATGTGATCCGTAATCTTGTGTTTCAGGATGCCTGTGAGCCAGGTGCGCAGGGATGCCTCGCCCTTGAATCCCGCCCTGTTCTTCCAGGCGGCGAGCAGCGTCTCCTGCACCAGGTCGGCGGAGGTCTCCTCATCGTAAAGACGTGACATGCAGTAGGCATAGAGATAATCGCCGTGCTCGCTCAGCCATGCGGCTGCATCGTCATGATTGCTGCCCATCAGGCCATCATGCCCGCTTGCGGAGCGGGGGCAAGGCTCATGTCGGCATTACCGGGCGCATCAGCCATACCAGCATCACGATGACGGCGGCCAGTATCAGGTTCATCCGCAAACCGGTTCGCAGCATCATCTGCAGTGGCACCTTGCCGGTGGCGTAGACGATGGCATTGGGCGGGGTGGCCACGGGTAGCATGAATGCGCAGGAGGCGGCAAGAGCCGCCGGCAGGAGCATCATCAGCATGTCGTTATCGCTGGCCACGGCTGCTGCAGCCAGAATGGGAAGGAACAGCTGTGTGGATGCGGTGTTGCTGGTGAATCCGGTCAGGAAGGTCATGAGCAGGGCGATACCGAGCATCAGCAGGGGCAAGGGGATGCCGCCAAGGAAATCGATATGGCCGCCCAGCCAACCGGAGAGGCCGGAGTTCTGCATACCGTAGGCCAGGGCAAAGCCGCCGCCGAGCAGGATGATGATATCCCATGGCAGCCGGGCGAAAGCGTCGCGTCCGAGAATGGGGGCTCCCTCGCGGTTCGGGGCCAGGAAAAGGAGACCGGCGCCGAAAATGGCGACCGTACCGTCGTCGATGCCCGCATAGGGGAGCAGGCTGCTCCAGCCGGGGATGGCGAAGCCTTCGATGTCGATACCGGTGCGCGTCATCCACAGCGTTGCAGTCAGTGAAAGCGCACCGGCAACATAGAACTCCTCCCTGCGCACAGGGCCCAGCTCGGCCAGGGCACTTTTGAGGCTTTCGGTATTGGTCTCTTTCCAGGGCAGCCTGGCCAGACGGGGGCCGAGAAGAAGAAACAGAGCCGCGAGGCCCACCACAACAACCGGTACGCCCAGCATCATCCACTGCAGAAACGAAGGGGCCAGTTCGGGGGCATAGACACGCATGTTTTCGAGCAGTACCAGATTGGGAGCGGTACCGACCGGGGTGCCCATGCCGCCGATGTTGGCGGAGTAGGCGATGATCAGCAGGAAACTGGCAGCCAATGGGGCGATGGATGCTTCACCGTGCTCTTCGGAGAGCCGGGCCAGAAGCGGAATGGCGATCGTCACCATCAGCATGCAGGTAGCCGTGTTGGAGATCCACATGGACAGAAAGGCCGTCGTGACCGAGAAACCGAGTGCCAGCTGCAGTGGCGAGGCATGCAGCCGGGCCAGCATATTCAGGGCGATACGGCGATGCAGGCCGGTACGCTCCATCGCCTGGGCGATCAAAAAACCACCGACGAAAAGGAAGATGATGCTGTTGAAGTATTTTGGCGCCACCTCCTTGCCGGTGGCGATGCCGAGTAGCGGAAAGAAGACCAGGGGGATCATGGCGGTCAGGGCCAGGGGGACACATTCGCTAACCCACCAGATGGCCATCCAGATGGCCAATGCCAGCATCGGTACCGCATGTGATTGTCCGGGCAGCTCGACAAGGGTCAGGATGGCTACGGCGGCCAGCGGGCCGCCAAAGTAGGCGAGGCGCTGATATTTCAAGGCGATGGCACTGGCAGGTGAAGGGTGGGGCGGCCCGTCAGTCCGGAATCAGATAATGGCTTCCAGCAGTGTTTCAAGGGCATCCATGTCCACCTTCACCTCACCCCGTTTCTGTTGCGGGATGATAATCCTCTCTTTTTTCAGGGCACTGATGGCGCGTGAAACGGTCTCGCGGCTGGTGGAGAGGTAATCGGCCAGTAACTGGTGGGTTGGCAGGGTGACGGAGTAGAAGTTGTCACTGTCCACCTTGCCGCTGTTCAGGCAGGTGTCGCTGAGCAGGGCATAGAGGCGATGCGGCACATCCATGGTGCTGATGCGCTCCAGCAGCAGACTGGTGCGACGCAGGCGGGTGACCACTTCGGTCAGCAGTTTCAGGGTGATGGTCGGCATCTGCAGCAGTAGCTGCTCGAAATTGTTGCGACGGATCTGGCCAAGTTCGCTGTCTTCCATGGTGATGACGGTGGCCGAGCGTGGCTGACGGTCGAGTAGTGACATCTCGCCGAAGAAGGAGCCCTCGTGCAGGACGGTGAGTACCCGTTCGCGGCCATCGGCTGTGTAGTGGGCGATTTTCACCGAGCCTTTCAGGATGATGAACATCGAGGCGCCGATTTCACCCTCCTGAACCACAACACTCTTTTTTCGCACCTTGCTGGACGTGACGATGGTGGCAACCGCCGCCAGTTCCTTGTCATCGAGTTCGGAGAAGAGGGGAATCTGTTTCAGTATCTCACGCACGATCGCTTTCCTCGCTGTTTCGCATAATCGAAACCGGCCAGGTTGCCACCAGATGAGAGCCGAGGCGCGGACGCATACTCTCCAGGGCTTGCCGGACGACAGTTTCGCTGTCGATGGCCTCGACGATGAGCGGCAGGTTGCTGCTCAGCGAAAGGAAGGCGGATGAGTGGACGCCGTGCAGGCCCATGCCTTCCACGCCCCGGCATACCGAAACTCCGCGCAGGCCGGCTTCACGGCACAGTTCAAGAATCGATTCCAGCGCCGGTTTGCCGTCAAGACGGTCCGATTCGGTCAGATAGATTCTCAGGCAGAGTCCCTGTTGCATATCACTCCCGGATAGTGTGGCCGTGGCCACAGGCTTCCCCTCTGGGCGGAGGCCACCCATCTGACAAGCATGCGTTTCAAGTATTGGTCTTGCAACAGAAAATGTGGTTATACTCTACCTGTATACGGACGGTGGGCGCATTCAGGTGCTTTGGGCCCGGTGGCCGATAATCTTCTTTTGCTCGAGGCGGGGGAACAGGTGAACGACAAAAAAGCCCGGATTCTGGTCATTGAGGACGATGCCATTGTGCGCGAATCGGTGGTGACATTCCTCGGCGATCAAGGCTTTGATGTGCTGGAAGCGGAGGATGGGGAGCGGGGGCTTGAGGTGTTTCGCGCCGAAAAGCCGGACATGGTGCTGACCGATCTGCGCATGCCGAAGGTGGACGGGCTGCAAGTGCTTAAACACATCGTCAGCGAGGCGCCGGATATGCCGGTCGTGGTCGTTTCAGGCATGGGCACGGTGGACGATGTGGTCGAAAGCCTGCGTCTGGGAGCCTGGGATTACCTGACCAAACCGGTGATCGATATGAATATCCTGGCCCATGCGGTACGCAAGGCGCTGGAGCGTGCCGAGTTGCTGCATGAAAATCTCCGTTACCAGGAGCGCCTTGAAGAGAAGGTGGTGCAGCGTACCGATCAGCTCCGGGAAGCCTACGGGAACTTGAAAGCTGCCCTCTACGGTACGGTAACGGCTGTTTCGCGTGCAATCGAGGCACGGGACCCCTATACGGCAGGTCATGAGCGGCGGGTGGCACGTGTCGCTGTGGCGATTGCCCGTTTGATGGGGCTGGATGAGATGCAGGTCGAGAGGATTCGTCTTGGCAGCATGATCCACGATATCGGCAAGATTCATATTCCGGCCGAGATCCTGACCAAACCGGGGCGTTTGAGCGATGTCGAGTTCGAATGGTCAAGAGCCATGCCCAGGTCGGTTACGAAATTCTGAAGGATATCGACTTCCCCTGGCCGATTGCCGAGATCGCCTGGCAGCATCATGAGCGCCTCGATGGCAGCGGTTATCCGGCTGGACTGAGTGGCGATGCGATTATTCCCGAGGCGCGGATTGTGGCTGTGGCCGATGTGGTTGAGGCGATGGCTTCGCACCGGCCATATCGTGCGGCGATGGGGCTGGATGCGGCTCTGGAGGAGATTCGCGACGGGCGCGGTAAGCGCTATGACCCACAGGTCGTCGATGCCTGCCTGAAGCTGTTCCAGGATGGCGAATTCGACCTGGAAGGAGCCGATTCGGATTAGGCCGCCTTGTTTTGCGGGCGAGATAAAATGGTGCCGGGAGCGGGGGTCGAACCCGCACGAAGGTTACCCTTCGAGGGATTTTAAGTCCCTTGCGTCTACCAGTTCCGCCATCCCGGCATCGATGCGGCTGGCAAGCATGCCAAGGAAACCGAATAGAGCAAGGCGAAGATGGCAGTGAAGTCGCCGGTAGTTGTGTTGCCTTGATGTTTTACAAAACGGATCAATGAAAAAGGGGCCCTGTCGGCCCCTGTGTCTGGAGCGGGAAACCGGGTTCGAACCGGCGACCTCAACCTTGGCAAGGTTGCGCT
>CAZCZU010000040.1:0-23069 GCA_964503475.1 uncultured Zetaproteobacteria bacterium | reverse complement strand
AACTACGGGGTCAGGTCTTGAATGTTGAATCATCGCCCCTCCCATTCTTTGATGATTTTGCTCACCAGGGAGTAATGCACCTGTGCAAAGTCAGCTATTTGTCGCATGGTATAACCATGTTCTCGATAAGCATCCGCCATCCATGCACCCCGCTCGACCGTCCTTACCGACAATTCCTGCAGGGCTGGGCGTATCACATGGCTCTGTATTCGCGGAATCTCGGGATGCGCTTTCACGCTTTTTTGGACTTCACCCCGAAACTTCTCACTACCCAGCACATTTGAGCCGGATAATTCTTTCAGGGGAGAATCCTTTGAAGATGCATCGGCCACATATTCACAATATCGCTTGCGGCTCCCTCCGAACTGTTCAAGCACCCAGTCGGTACTTGTAAAACCATGCCTTTTGGCCATACCCGCTGTTTGCAGGTAACTACTCCATGGCCAGGCAGGCACATCTTCCACCATCCCGGCAGCCACAGGATTACGTACGATGTAACGACATAACTCCAATAGATGCGCATCTTTCTCGATCAGAATGGCCTTATACCGTCCTTGAAACACATGCCCTACCCGATTGTGCTTCCGGTTGAATCGTTGGGTATACACGCCGTTCAGTTGTCGCATTCCCTGGCCAAGATTGCCCTTCGGCGTCTCGATCATCAGATGATAGTGATTGCTCATCAGACACCAGGCATGGCATCGCCAGCCATGCCGATCAATTACATGTGCGAGAACCTCAAGAAACTGTTCACGATCCTGATCCGTTAGATAAATATCCTCACGGCCATCTCCACGTGATGTCACATGATAAACTGCACCGGGATACTCGATTCGTAAGGGGCGTGCCATTACACATTCAATAGACCACCCTCACCTCAAATTCAACTTTCAAGACCTGACCCCGAAGGCCCAAATGTTTTTTATTATTAACATAATTATCATGATAATCTGAGCACCTATTCCCAATAAAACCAAGGGTAGTGAGATTTTCATCAATGTTAATAATGGTGATTTTTCTTTTTCCCTTAAAACCCCTTTATAGAAAGGCACTAAGTGCCATAACAGCCAAACAAGAAACAAAACAACAATCAAACCTATTACCAATAACAGCAACGAGTTCTCCTACTGCCCATAATCAGATGACAATGAGTTAATCCAGTCAGCGATCCCAAGGTAGTCTTCACAATTCCAGGGACATAATACCTATTTCTCACTTTCCGCTTCCTTCCGAACAGCTTCTTTATCGCCAAGCTTGTTGGCATTGAGGTACTCAACAAATTTTCGATCCAGCCGGTACTCACTGGAAAGAGGGAACACGAAAGATTCACCATCAGTGGTTGATACGAACACCATACTGTCATCAAAAAATGAGTCATGGTAAGTGGGCTCAATGGCGGTGATCTTGTTCATCGGGATGATGATGGCCGGTGGATTCCATTGATTGCTATATAAAACCAGGTTTTGGTTCGTCACAAAATACATTCCATCCTTGATATCCAACATGCCATCCGAGTAGAAAAAACGAATCTTATCGCTCTCATCAACAAGCTTCAGAGAGCGAACCTCGTTCTGGAATTTGGCCGGCAGCTGGTTTCCGGGATAAATCGACGTCTGAGGACCGGTTACTCCAACGTAGATGAGCGCGACGAAGAACAGTGCAAAAAGCCCCAGGAAACCCAACAGCAATATTTTGACTACATTCATGAAACACGAGGCCCCAGTCTTGTTTCGCGCATTTGTTCCCCCCTCATCCTGAGCGATCAGCCAAGACTCAGACTGACGCAACCTCAATCCGCCAGCAATCGCACGAATGCACTAACCGTTCGTGATTGCGGTGAAGGGCAATTCATCGCTATGGTTAGGGGATGTGGTCCTATTCGCACAACGCCTTCACCGTCCATCAGCTACCGGCTTTGAAGGACAACTACATCTACCTGATCGAGTCGCACAACTCGCCGCTGCTGGCCGTGGTCGATCCGGCCGATGCCTCGCCGGTGATCAATCTGTGCGAGAAGCTGCAACGGCCGCTCACGCATGTACTCAATACCCACCACCACTGGGATCATACCGATGGCAATACGGCGCTGGTGCGCCGCTTCGGCTGCGAGGTGGTGGGATTCCGCGAGGATGCCAAGCGTATCCCCGGCATCACCATCGAGTGCGATGAGGGCGAGATGGAGATCGCCGGCCTGACAGCCGAAATCCTCTTTGTGCCGGGCCACACGCGCGGCCATATCGCCTTCCGCTTCGATGATGCCCTCTTCTGTGGCGACACCCTCTTCGGCGCCGGCTGCGGCCGCCTCTTCGAAGGCACCCCGGCCCAGATGTGGCAGAGCCTGCAGCGCCTTGCCGCCCTGCCGGATGAAACGCGCGTCTACTGCGCCCACGAATACACCCTGCCCAACCTGCGCTTCGCCCGCTCCATCGAGGCCTCCCCTGCCCTGGAGGAGCGCACCAGTCGCGATACCCGTACGCGCATGGAGCAGCAGCCCACCATCCCCTCCACCATCGGCCTTGAGAAGGCGACCAACCCCTTCCTGTGGCCGCTCGATGCGGCGTTTATCGAACGCTATGCCAAGGCCGAAGGTATTGCGGCCGATGCCGTGGAAGTCTTCACCCATATCCGCGAAAGCAAGGATCGCTGGTAACCCGATGTCGAAAGCCAAACAGTGGATCGAACAACTTGAGCTGCAGCGCCATCCCGAGGGTGGCTGGTTCCGCGAGGTTTACCGGGCCGAGACCACCATTCCGAAACATGGCCTGCCGGACCATTTCGATGGCGCGCGGGCCCACAAGCACCAGCATCTATTTCCTGCTCTCAGGAGACGAATTCTCGGCCCTACACCGCATCAATCAGGACGAGGTGTGGCACTTCTACGATGGCGACGGGCTCACCGTTCATATCATCGACAAGGCGGGCCATTATCACGAGAAGCAGCTGGGGCGTGACCTGGCCAATGGCGAATCCTTCCAGCATGTCGTCGAGGCCGGCGACTGGTTTGGTGCCAGTGTGCCCTCCGGCGGCCATGCCCTGGTCGGCTGCACCGTCGCCCCCGGCTTCGATTTTGCCGATTTCGAGATGGCCAAGCGCCATACCCTGATCGATGCGCACCCCGATCACCGGGAGATCATCACCCGCCTGACGCGCTGAGGCCTTCGCCATGCTGCGCATCCATGCCGACCTTGCCATTCCCGAGCACGAGATCGAGATGCAGGCGGTGCGTGCCCAGGGAGCCGGCGGCCAGAACGTCAACAAGGTGGCCACCGCCATCCACCTGCGCTTCGATATCGATGCCTCCTCCCTGCCTGACAATTGCAAACAGCGCCTACGCCAGTGGCCGGACCAGCGCATCAGCGATGAGGGGGTCATCGTCATCAAGGCCCAAAGCTTTCGCAGCCAGGATCGCAACCGACAGGATGCCCTCACCCGCCTGCGCGAACTGATCCGGGCCGCCATGGCGACTCCCAAAAAGCGGCGACCGACCCGCCAGACACTGGCCTCAAAACGGCGCCGCCTGGAGAAGAAGAGCCGGCGCAGCACTACCAAGGCGCTGCGCGGCAAGCCATCCCGGTCGGACGATTAACGGCCCGTATGCAGACCGGCATGCGATTTGTTAGCGTTTTGCCCATGACGTTTCTGGACGATTCGAACGAGCTGCGCATCTGGGTCGATGCCGATGCCTGCCCGAAGGTGATCAAGGAGATCATCTACCGGGCCGCCAAAGGGCGACAGGTACGCACCACCTTTGTCGCCAACTCCAATCTCACCCTGCCCCGCTCGCCGTGGCTGCACTTTATCCGGGTCGGAGCCGGCTTCGATGTGGCCGACAAGGAGATTGCCCGCCTGATGGGCCGTGGCGACCTGGTGATCACGGCCGATATCCCGCTGGCCGCCGAAGTGATCGAGCTGGATGGCTTTGCCCTCAATCCGCGCGGCGAGTTCTACAGCAGCGACAATGTGCGCCGTGCCTTAAGCATGCGCAATTTCATGGATGAGCTGCGCGGCACCGGTACACTCACCGGCGGCCCCGCCGCCTTCAGCCACAAGGATCGCACCGCCTTTGCCAACCAACTGGACCGCTTCCTGACCAAACACCTTAAAAGCGCCTAGACTGGGAGCAGTTCAGCCGAAGGAGGAACCCATGCCGGTACGATCGTTTCCGCAAGCCACACCCATCCTGATCGCACTACTCCTGGGCAGCACAGTGCCTGCCACTGCCGGGCCACTCGAAAAGGCCGTACAACAGGGACATCAGCTTTTCATGCACGACACCTTTGATGGCAATGGCCGCACCTGCAACAGCTGCCACAGCCATGGCGGCACCAGCCGCGGGCAACTGCCCAACGGCAAGGCCATCCCCTCACTCACCAATGCCGCCGCTATCTTCCCGCGCTACAACCCGCGCCGCGATGCCCTGCTGACCCTGCAGGATCAGGTGCACAACTGCGTACTCGGCGCTCTGGAAGGCACACCGCCCGCCCACGACAGCCTGCAAATGCGGCAATTGATCAGCTACCTGACCTCACTGGCCCAGGGCAAGCGCATCGAGATGGGCGGCAAGCCGGAGTAGCAGCATACGGATCTCCCGATGCAATTGTCCCAATTGCAACAGCAATGCCCGCATCATGTACAGGAATCAACAAAATAGCCTGAGCAAGCGGTAAAACCGGCCCCATATAAGTGGCCTGGCCCTTGCATCCACAGCCTGAACGCCAAGCGAGCCAGGGAGTGATGCCCCATGAAACTGCAAATCGAACGCCCGCATGCCGAAGCGATGCTCGACCGGTTCCCGGAGCTTTGCGCCCTCTCCGAACAGCTGAAGTTCGGCAACAAGGCAGAGGTCCCCTTCTCCAGCCTTTCGGGCCAGCAGATGGCGTTTCTGCGCAGCCTCTACCTCGACGCAGGCCCCGACATGCAGGGCAAGGCGGCCCAGATCGCCTCGCTCGAAGCGATCATCGGCAGAAAGGGAACGCGATTCCAGGAGGGGCAGCTTGAGCAACTGGTGCCGGAGATCGCCGAGTTTCTGGTCCGCGACGGCATTCGCGGCTGGCTGTTCCGGGCCAACAACAGCGGCAAGCCGATGCCTTATCTCGTCTCCCGCATCGACTTCACCCCGCCCGGCGAGGAGGAGACCGGCCGTATTCTGATCGAGCTGAAGGCCAACAGCATGGCCAAAATCGCTTCCCGTTCCCTGATCATCCGCGAACGCGACATGATCGGTAAAAACGTGGCCGAGATCTTCGCCACCCTCGGCTTTTTCAAAGAGAACAAAACCCTGATCGACAACTACGACCAGTCAACCAGCCGCTATTTCGAATGGCGCGCCCGTTACGGCCAGCAGTTCTCGGCCCGCGGCAAGGGCATCTTTGCCGAAGACCCCACCGCATCGCACCGCAACACCGACTGGTCGCGCAAGAATGTGGTCGTGCTCTCCTCCTCCGGCGGCTGGGCCCAGCTGGTCAACGACGAGGAGGTGATCAAGGATCGCGCCCTCAGCGAAGAGTCGCCCGGCGATATCCTGGCCAAATACCTGCGCAAGGCCGGGCGCAGCAGCAACTATGACGAGCGGGTCGAAGGCGCGGCCGAATCGATCCAGGCCGACATTCCGCACGGCATGTTCACCGAACTGCCGGTGCACGCCTATATCCTGATGTTCCATCTCGAACTGCATCATCACCTGTGGGTGCATGTCGATGATATGCGCCCCTACGCCTACCGCCCGCAGCTGAAAGAGAAGCTGGTGCTGCCGGAAGAGCAGACCGACCTGATCGACATCCTGACGGCCGAGATGGACGTGCTGATGGACGATATTGTGGCGGGCAAATCGGGCGGCACGACCGTGCTCTGTGCCGGCCCCGCCGGTGTGGGCAAAACGCTGACGGCCGAAGTCTATGCCGAGATCATCCGGCGCCCGCTCTACCGGGTCCACTCGGGGCAGCTGGGGCTGAATGTGGCCGAGATGGAGATCGCCCTGAAGAACACCCTCACCCGCGCCCAGCGCTGGGGGGCCGTGATGCTGATCGATGAGGCGGATGTCTATATCAAGCGCCGTGACGACAACATCGCCGCCAATGCCGTGGTCGGTGTCTTCCTGCGGGTGCTGGAGTATTTCAACGGCCTGCTGTTCCTGACCACCAACCGCGTCGGCGATATCGATGAAGCGATCATCTCCCGCTGTATCGCCATGATCCGCTACCACCCGCCCGGCCTGCACGACCGGCGCAGGATATGGCAGGTGATGACCGAGCAGTTCGAGCTGGCCGTGGAGCCTGCCCTGATCGATCACCTGGCCGAGCTCTATCCCCAGGCCAGCGGCCGCGACATCAAGGGTCTGGCCAAGCTGGTGGCCAAGTACTGCAGCCATAAGGCGGTGCAGCCGAGCCTCGACGTCTTCAGGCGCTGCAGCATCTTCCGGGGCATGGATGCCGACGAACATGCCTGATTCGCCCGTGAAATATGCCGTGGCCAGCAAGGATGGTATCTCGATCAACGAACATTTCGGCCATGCCAGACGCTTCGGCATCTATGCGCTTACAGCCGAATCCTGTGAGCTGCTGGAAGAGCGGCAGGTCGAGCACTACTGCCACGGCAACAGCGGCAGTCAGAGCGCCATGGCCATGATCCTGGAGACGATCAGCGACTGTGATGCGGTGTTCGTGGCCAGGATCGGCGACGGCCCGACCGAAAAGCTTGCCGCCATCGGTGTGGAGGCTGTTTCCGATTACGCCTATGAAGCGGTCGTGCCATCGCTGCTTGAACACCACCGCAACAAGACCTGCCCGATGATAAAAGGAGAATAAGATGAGCAACGACACACTGGAATGGGATGAGGATGCGCAGCAGCGGCTGGAGCGTATTCCCTCCTTCGTGCGCAACATGGCCCGCGCCAGGATCGAAAAGGCGGCACGGGAGGCCGGCGAGAGCCGGATTACGGCCGCCTTCATGGATGCCAACAAGGCACGGTTGATGGGTTGATCATGGCCAATATGAAATTTTACATGACGCCGGGCTCGTGCAGCACCGGCATCCATATCCTGCTGGAAGAGATTGGCGATCTGTTCGAGGTCTGGCCGATCAACCTGCTGGCCGGCGACCAGTTCAAGCCCGAATACCTGGCCATCAATCCACGCGGCAGTGTGCCGGCCCTGATGCGCACAGATGGCAGCGTGCTCAATACCTACCAGTCCATTGCCACCTGGCTGGCCGAGGCCTACCCCCGCCACAGGCTGATGCCGGAGAGTGAAGCGGACAGGGCGCGGGTGATGGATATCATGAACTACGCCGTCAACACCATGCACGGCGAGGGCTTTGCCCGTATCTTCACCACCGAGCGCTTTGCCATCGACGAGAGCGAGATGGAGAGCGAGCTGGCCTTCGGGCGCAAGGTAATCGACAAGGGCTTTGCCGGCCTTAACAAGCTGCTGGAAAAGCGAACCTATGTTGTCGATCACTTCAGCATCGCCGATTCGGCCCTCTTCTATGTCGAATTCTGGGCCGACCGGACCGATATTCCGCTTCCGGCCCATTGCCGCCGCCATTACGAGACGATGCTGCAACGCCCGGCCGTACGTCAGGTGCTGATCGAAGAGGGGTATGTCAGCGTCATCAACAGCTAGCGATTTCGCATGCCCCGATGGGATGCAGGTCACATGAAAACCGGACCCGAAAGGTAAGGGTCAATCCCGCTGCATGGATTTTGCCCTCACTCGGGGCATGGTCTATGTTGATCATTGATCTTACACGTTGAGGAGAGGGATTCATGCGTAAAAATATTCTGTTAGCCCTGTCAGCACTGCTGTGCATGCCGGTACTGGCTTCGGCAGCCGATGCCCCGTCCGTCGATACGGTGCGCCAGGTGATGGCCTACTACCATACCGGCAGCGATGCCGTGCTGGTCGAGAGCAAGCTCTGCCGGGACATCGCGCACGAGGGTGCCAACAAGAACGAATGTGTCGGCGAGATCACCGACGGCAAGATCGCCAGGGGTGAAAAGGCCTATATCTGGATGAACTTCTTCGTTCCCGGCGATGATGCCGGCAAACGCAACTTTCTGGTGCAGTTCAGCCGCAAAGGTCAGGTCATGAAGAGCAACCAGCTCTCCATGAACCAGGCCATTCGCTACCGCACCTGGTACCTGCTGCGGACCGGCACCGAAGGCTCCTGGGATATCTCCGTCTCCCAGGAGCGCGCCAACGACTTCCTGAAGCTCGGTGACATGAGCTACTCCGTGGTCGAGGCGGCACCGGCAGCCCAATAGGCTGACGACTCAAACGATCAGGCCGCTCCGTCCATGACGGGGCGGCTTTTTTATTGCGCAATCAGTCGTGCGCGACAGGCAGATGGCCGGTCTTCACCCAGATCAGCGTCTCCTGCTCCACATAGGGAAAATGCATGCTCATGTGCGGGCTGCGCATCCAGGTAGCGGCCGGATAGATGCCGTGCTCATCGCGAAACTCGCCGGAAAGAACCAGAATCTCCTCACCGCCGAAATGGCGATGCGGCTGGAATCGCTCGCCGGCCGGCCATTTCACCAGCGCCGCATGCTCATAGCCGAACTCGTGCAGCGGCATCACCTGCAGTCCGCCATGCCCGGGCAGCCATGCCGCCGAAGCGGTGTCGACATCGACCGTGGCCGTGTCACCCTCCTGGAACTGGTTCAGCTTGACGAAGATGGTGCAGCCATCGCGACTGAATGGCGCATGGCCGGAGCCCGGCGGATTGCGGATATAGCTGCCGGGCGGGAAATCGCCGCGCTGATCGGAAAAGGTCCCCTCCAGCACCAGGATCTCCTCACCCTGCGGATGCATGTGTTCGGAAAACGAGGCGCCGGGCTCGTAGCGCACGATACTGGTGGCATGGCCATGTTCGGCTGCCTCGCGCTCCAGCGGCTTGCGCCAGACACCTGCTTTCGGGCTCGCCTGCCACGCCATGTCGGCCGTGGGGATCACCACCCGCTTGTCGAAATCGAGATTGAGCATCGCCGCTACGCTCCGTCGCGCAGTGCCTTCACATCACGGATGATCTCGCCGGCATGTGCACTGGGCGTCACACTCGGATACACCTTGCGAATCACGCCTTGATCGTCGACGAGATAACTGACCCGATTGGCAAAGCCCGGCACGATCGCCCGGGCACCGTAGGCCCGGATGACCTCCCCTTTCGGATCGGCCAGCAGGTCGAATGTCAGATGGTATTTGTCGGCAAAGGCGCGATGCGAGGCCACATCATCGAAGCTGACACCGAAAATGCGCACCCCCATCGATTGCAGATCGCTTAGGTGATCGCGGAATGTGCAGGCCTCGGTGGTGCAGCCCGGCGTATCGTCCTTGGGATAGAAGTAGATTACCCACCAGCTGCCGGCCAGTGCAGCCGATGAGACCGTCTCTCCCTGCTGATTCGGCAGGCTGAAGCCGGGCGCCGTATCGCCGGCATGCAGCATCCCCTCCGCCTTGGCATGCTGGGCATAAAAGAAGATCCCTCCGCCAAGCACCAGAAGCGCGACGGCAATCCCTGTCATCAGCATGGGCCACCCCGGTTTGCGCCTTTCGGCCGTTGCATCGTGAAAACAAGCCATGCAGGGATTAAACCATGCCCTGCGTGCATGTCGACCGTACAATGCATCCGGCTTTCCCCCCTCAATCCCGACGCAGCCTTTCGGAAACCGCCATCGGGCTGGGATAACGGAAAATGACGAAGTAGGGTGAGATCACCAGCGTGATGACGGTGGCGAAGATGATCATCTCGGCCGCCTGCTGGCCGATCACCTGCATCTGCAGGGCCAGCATGGCCACCAGCAGCGAGAATTCACTCAACTGACCCAGACGCAGACCGATCTCGGTGGCGCGTCCGGCCGTCTCCTCCCAGCTGCGCAGCAATACGGCGTAGATCACCGGCTTGAACAGCAGCGTGCCGGCGGCCAGCGCCAGGGCCGGCCACAGGATCGCCCCGATACTGCCCGGCGTGAAATTGGAGCCGATCGAAAAGAAGAAGACGATCAGGAAGAAATCGCGCAACGGCTTCAGGCTTTCAGCGATGTAGTTGGCAATGCGATGCCGGGCCAGGGCCACGCCGGCAATGAAGGCCCCGATTTCGGACGAGAGATGCAGCGATCCGGCCAGCTCCGCCATACCGAGGCACCAGCCGATGGCGAGCAAAAAAATGTACTCGTGGTAGCGATCGAAACGGCGGATCAGGCGAATGAGCAGAAAACGCTCAACGGCAAAGGCAAACAGGAACAGGCCCGGCAGCCAGAAGAGGGTCAGCAGGGCCTGCCAGTGGCCTTTGTCGCTCATCCCCTGCCCCTGCAAAAGCAGCAATACAGCCATGGCCAGCATGTCCTGCAGCAGCAGAATACTGGTGATAATCTCGCCGGTGCGCTGATGGTGCAGCACCGTCGTCGGCAACAGTTTCAGGCCGATGATGGTACTGGAGAAGCCTGTCGCCGCCCCGATGACCAGCGACTCGATCCAGTCAAAACCGAAGGCAAGCCCGATCAGCGTACCGCTGGCCATGAAGGCGAACGAGGTCACGGCTGTCACCAGCGTCGTCTCGCGCACCAGCTGACGCAGCTTCTGCGGCGGCAGGTTCAAACCCAGCAGGAAAAGCAGGAAAATGATGCCGATATCGGCCACCTGCTTGATCAGGTGTGTATCGGTCACCCAACCGACGCCGGCCGGCCCGAGCAGCATGCCGAGCACGATATAGCTGACCAGCAGCACCTGGCGGGCATAGAGAGCGATGGTGGCGAACACCGCCGCCCCGAAAAAGATCAGGAATATATGGTAAACGACCGGGTCGTTGAGCGACGGAAGTACCGGTGTTTCCATCGTTTAGCGACCGGCCGCCATGTCAGTCATCCTCCGGGCGCAACATCACCACGGCCAGCGGCGGCAGGGTCATCAGCAGCGACTGTGCATGCCCCATCGTCGCCACCCCTTCGCTTGTCAGCCCGCCGCTGTTACCCACGTTGGAGCCGCCGTAGATGCCGGCATCGCTGTTGAAGATCTCGCGGTAAAAGCCGCCCTGCGGCACACCGATACGATACCCCTCGCGCGGCACCGGCGTCAGGTTCACCACCACCACGACCTCGCCGCCGTTTTTGTCCCGGCGCACGAAACTGATCACGGACTGCGCCGCATCGTTGCAGTCGATCCACTCGAATCCCTGCCACTCGAAATCGACCTCGTGCAGGGCCGGCACCTCCTGGTGCAGGTGGTTGAGGTCACGCACCAGAAGCTGCAGCCCGCGATGCGGCATGAAGTTGGACTGATCCCAGGAGAGTGCCACATCGTGGTTCCACTCCGACCACTGCCCGAACTCGTTGCCCATGAACAGCAGCTTCTTGCCCGGATGGGCGTACATATAGCCGTACAGCGCCCTTAGATTGGCAAATTTCTGCCAGTCGTCGCCCGGCATCTTGCCCGGCATCGAGCCTTTGCCGTGCACCACCTCGTCGTGCGAAAAGGGCAGCACAAAATT
Organism: uncultured Zetaproteobacteria bacterium; assembly: GCA_964503475.1. Lineage (GTDB taxonomy): Bacteria > Pseudomonadota > Zetaproteobacteria > Mariprofundales > Mariprofundaceae > CAZCZU01. The sequence goes on along the minus strand of CAZCZU010000040.1, from coordinate 11,588 downwards.
CTCGGAGAAGGCGTACATCATCGAGAAGGTGAGCTGGTTCTGATGGTAGCTGCGATGCACCGGATCGTTCTCGAAGTAGCTGAGCGTGTCGTTCATCCAGCCCATGTTCCACTTCATGGTGAAGCCAAGCCCGCCCAGGTGCACCGGGCGTGAAACCATCGGCCAGGAGGTGGACTCCTCGGCCATCGTCACCGCCCCGGGATGGCGCTCATGCACCAGGGTATTGAACTGCTTGATGAACTCCACCGCCTCCAGGTTCTCGCGACCGCCATACTTGTTGGGCAGCCACTCGCCCGGCTCGCGCGAATAGTCGAGGTAGAGCATCGAGGCGACGGCATCGACCCGCAAGCCGTCGAGGTGATACTCATCGAGCCAGAACAGGGCCGAGGCGAGCAGGAAGTTGCGCACCTCGTTGCGGCCGAAATTGAAGATGTAGGTGCCCCAGTCCGAATGTTCGCCCAGGCGCGGGTCGGCATGCTCATAGAGGGGCGTGCCATCGAAGCGGGCCAGGCCATGCGCATCCTTGGGAAAATGGGCCGGCACCCAGTCGAGCAGCACCCCGATGCCATGCTGGTGGCAGTGGTCGACGAAATAGCGGAAATCGTCCGGGCTGCCGAAACGGCTGGTCGGGGCGAAATAGCCGACCGTCTGGTAGCCCCAGGAGCCGTCGAACGGGTGTTCGGTGATCGGCAGCAGTTCGATATGGGTGTAGCCCATCCACTGGCAATACTCGACCAGCTGGTGGGCCAGATCGCGGTAACCGAGGTAGTGGCCATCGGCCCGGCGCCAGGAGCCGAGATGCACCTCGTAGATCGACATCGGCCGATCCAGTGCCTGCCGTTCGGGGCGCGCCGCAACCCACGCCTCATCTCCCCAGGCGTACTGGCGCGGATCGTGCACGATGCTGGCCGTCTGCGGCCGCACCTCCATCTGCTGGGCGTAAGGGTCGCTCTTGGGGAAGACATCGCCGTTTTTGGCCCGAATCTCGAACTTGTAGACCTCGCCCTCGCACAGGCCCGGGATAAACAGCTCCCAGACACCGGATGCACCGCGCACCCGCATCGGATGTTCGCGTCCGTCCCAGTGGTTGAAGTTGCCGACGACACTCACCCGATCCGCCGATGGTGCCCAGACGGCAAAGCCGACCCCTTTCACCCCTTCGTGTTCGCGCACATGCGCGCCCATCAGCTTGTACTTCTCGAAGTGGTTACCCTCACCGATCAGGTAGAGATCGTAATCGGAGAGCATCGGCCCGAAGCGGTAGGCATCCTCCTCCTGCCAGAAGTTCCCCTGCTTGTCCTGAATGCGGAAAGCGTAGTGGCTATCGAAATCGCCGGTCTCCCAGTGGTATTCGAAGAGATCGGTGCCGGGCCGGCGCGACATGGCGAAGCTGCGCCCGTCCAGCAGCAGCCACAGATGCTCGGCGCGCGGCTTGTGCGCGCGGATCACCACGCCCCTTTCCGGATGCGCATGCCGCCCCAGCCAGGCAAAGGGATCATGGCTTCTGGACTCGATAATGGCCCGCGCCTGGCCGCTCAATGTTTCGATGCTCATACAGACATCCTTATCCACATCCGCCTAGCTGGCAAATATCACTGCCATCAGGTAATCACCGTCGGGCCTTGCCGGCCACTGAGTGCCTTCAGCCCGCTGATCTCCTCGGCCGCTGCAATCAGATCGGCCAATGCCTCCTGGGCATCGAGATGATGGCGGGCACTGTCCGCCTCGAAGGATTCGAAGTAGATGCGCACCGTCGCACCTGACGTACCGGTACCGGAGAGGCGGAAGACGATGCGGGCCCCATCCTCGAACAGGATGCGTAGCCCCTGCCCCGTACTGACGGAACCGTCGACCGGGTCGGTATAGGCGAAATCGTCGCAGCCGCTGACCACCTCGCCGGCCAGCGGCTTGCCCGGCAGCGTCTTGCACGCATCGCGTACGCGCTGCATCGCCTGCTCCGCAATCGTGCCCTCGACACCCTCGTAGTCGTGGCGGGAGTAGAAGTTGCGACCAAAGATGCCCCAGTGCCCCTGCACCAGCTCGGCCACCGAGATTTTGCGCACCGCCAGGATATTGAGCCAGAAGAGCACAGCCCAGAGGCCATCCTTCTCGCGCACATGGTCGGAACCGGTGCCAAACGACTCCTCGCCGCACAGGCTCACCCGCCCGGCATCCATCAGGTTGCCGAAGAATTTCCAGCCGGTCGGCGTCTCGAAACATTCAATACCGAGACTTTCGGCCACCCGGTCCACGGCGGCACTGGTCGGCATCGAGCGGGCCACGCCCTTCAGGCCATCGCTGTAGCCCGGCGCCAGCGTGGCATTGGCGGCCAGCACGGCCAGCGAATCGCTGGGGGTGACGAAAAAGCCCGCGCCCAGGATCATGTTGCGATCCCCGTCGCCATCCGAAGCCGCACCGAATGCGGGGGCATCGGGCCCGTTCATCACGGCCACCAGCGCTTCGGCATAGGTGAGGTTCGGATCGGGATGGCCGCCGCCGAAGTCCTCGAGCGGCACACCGTTCATAACAGTGCCGGGGGCAGCCCCCAGTTCGTCCTCCAGGATCGCTTTCGCATAGGGGCCGGTGACGGCATGCATGGCATCGAAAGCGATGCGGAAGCCGCTGGCGAACAGCTTGCGAATGGCATTGAAATCGAACAGCGAGCGCATCAGCTCCACATAATCGGCCACCGGATCGATCACCTCGATGACCATGCCGGCCAGCTCCGTGCTGCCGATGCGATCGAGATCGATGGCGGGCCCATCCCCGATGGTGCGGTATTCGCTGATCTGCTGCGTGCGGGCATGGATCGCCTCGGTCACCTTCTCCGGTGCCGGTCCGCCATTGCCGATGTTGTACTTGATACCGAAATCGGCATCCGGACCGCCCGGATTATGGCTGGCGGAGAGAATCAGGCCGCCGAAGGCGCCGTGCTTGCGGATCACGCAGGAGGCGGCCGGTGTCGAGAGGATGCCGCCCTGCCCCACCAGCACCCGGCCGAAGCCGTTGGCTGCCGCCATGCACAGGATGGTGGCAATCGCCTCGCGGTTGTAAAAGCGGCCATCGCCGCCGACCACCAGCGTCTTGCCGGCAACATCGCCGATCGAATCGAACACCGACTGCACGAAATTCTCCAGATAATGCGGCTGACGAAACACTGTCACCCGCTTGCGCAGGCCCGAGGTGCCGGGGCGCTGGCCTTCAAACGGTGTCGTCTGGCGAGTGGTGATCTGCATGGGATCCCTCCCTTCCTGAAGCATGGGGTATTGCACTCCGCAGCGTGTTATCCAGGGCACGCAACGGCGCCCGATCAACACTCTCTCTATTATGACTGAAAATGCGATGTTTGTATGTCATACGCAGACAAACAATGCGCAGTATGCTGCAACCGAGGGGTAGAGCATGCACCGCTTATGTCATGGCAAAGCCTGCATGCGAATGCTAAGCTCGGAACAGTCATACAATTGATCCAGGAGGGGTTATGCCCGGCATACAGATGGAACGCAACATCAGCCGTTTGACGGCCAATACCGTTGCCCTGATTCTGGCCGGAGGACGCGGCTCAAGGCTGAAGGCACTCACCGACTGGCGCGCCAAACCGGCCGTCCCGTTCGGCGGCAAGTTCCGCATTATCGATTTCCCGATGTCCAACTGCATCAACTCCGGCATCCGCCGCATCTCGGTGCTCACCCAGTACAAATCGCACTCGCTGCAGCGCCACCTGCAACGCGGCTGGAGCTTCCTGGCCGGCCAGTTCGGCGAGTTCATGGAGGTGCTTCCGGCCCAGCAGCGGCTTGGCGAGGGGTGGTACCAGGGCACGGCTGACGCCGTCTACCAGAACCTCGACATCATCCGCCACTACGAGCCGGACCACATCCTGGTGCTGGCCGGCGACCACATCTACAAGATGGACTACGGCAAGATGATCGCCGCCCACGTCGCCAAGGGGGCCGATATCACGGTCGGTTGCATTGCCGTGCCCCTGCAAGAGGCGACCGCGTTCGGGGTCATGAGCATCGACGACGAAAGCCGTGTTACCGAATTCACCGAGAAGCCGGCCCATCCGCACCCGATGCAGGACAACCCGGACAAGGCCCTCGCCTCGATGGGCATCTACGTCTTTTCAACCGCCTACCTGCGCGACCGCCTGCTCGGCGATCACGATTCGATCGGCTCATCGCACGATTTTGGCAAGGACATCATCCCCGATGCGATCAACGATTCGGAAGTCTTCGCCTTCCGTTTCACCCATGCCAACACCGGTGCCCCCGGCTACTGGCGCGATGTCGGCACCATCGATGCCTACTGGGAGGCCAACATTGATCTGGCCAACATCGAGCCGGAGCTCGATCTCTACGACCAGGACTGGCCGATCTGGACCTACCAGGAGCAGTTGCCGCCGGCCAAGTTCGCCTTCGACGACGATGACCGGCGCGGCATGGCCGTCGATTCCCTTATCTCCGGCGGCTGCCTGATCACCGGCTCGACCGTGCGCCACTCGGTGCTCTTCTCCAATGTGCGCGTCCACTCCTTCTCGGTGGTGGAGGATTCCGTGGTGCTGCCGGATGTGGAAATCCAGCGCAACTGCCGTATCCGCCGCTGCGTCATCGACAAGGGCGCCACCATCCCCGAAGGCACGGTGATCGGCGAGGATGCGAAAGAGGATGCCAAACGCTTCTATGTCAGCGAGAATGGCATCGTGCTGGTGACCCCGGACATGCTGGGGCAGCACAATATTCACCATGTCTGACCCCACAGGATAAACGTATCACCCATGAGCAAGCTCTCCGTCATCTTCTACTGGCATATGCATCAGCCCTTCTACCGGGAGGCGGACAGCGGCCGCTATCACCTGCCGTGGGTCTACCTGCATGCCATCAAGGATTACACCGACATGGCCGTGATCCTGGAGCAGATGCCGGAAGCGCGTGCGGTGATCAACTACGTGCCGTCGCTGACGGCCCAGATCGGCGATTATGCCGCCCGGCTGCGCGCCTATCTCGACGGTAGCCAGCACGAGCTGCCCGATCCGCTGCTCATCGCCCTGGCACGCGAGGATGGCCACTACAGCGAGGCGGAGCGCAACTACCTGCTCGACACCTGTTTCCGCCTCAACCACGAGCGCAACCTGCACCGCTACCCGGCCTACAGCCGCCTGTGGAACCTGGCCGAGCATGCCCGCACCCACGAGGCGGAAGGGTATCTCGGCGGCCACTACTTCACCGACCTGATCACCTGGTATCACCTGGGCTGGCTGGGCGAGACGGTGCGTGCCAGCAACTTCGTCGCCCGCCGCCTGATCGAGAAGGAGTGCGACTTCAGTTACCAGGACCGGCGCGACCTGCTCACCCTGATCGCCGCCCTGCTCACCGATATCCCGGAACGCCACCGCAAGCTGGCCGAGAGCGGCCGCATCGAGCTGACCACCACCCCGTACGCCCATCCGATCATGCCGCTGATGCTCGATTTCGATACCGCGCGCGCGACCGTACCCGATGCCCTGATCCCCAATGCCCCCTACCCCGGCGGCGAGGAGAGAGCCCGCGAACACATCCGCATGGCCATCGACAGCCATAAAGAGACTTTCGGCGAGATTCCGGCCGGCTGCTGGCCGGCCGAGGGCAGTGTCTCGGAAGAGACGCTGGCGCTGCTGAGCGAGGCCGGCTTCTGCTGGTGCGCCACCGGCGAAGGGGTGCTGCACCACTCGCTGGGGCACAACCTGCGCGAGCATCAGGGGCACGATCTCTATCACCCGTGGCGGATCGGCAAGGAGGAGAAGGCGATCGTCTGCTTCTTCCGCGACGATCGCCTCTCCGACCTGATCGGCTTCGAATATTCGCGCTGGGATACCCAGGATGCGATCCACAACTTCATGCACGAACTGGCCGGCATCCACCACCGCACCCAGGGCATGGAGGCACCGCTGGTCTCGATCATCATGGATGGCGAGAATGCCTGGGAGCACTACCACGAGAACGGCCTCCCCTTCCTGACCGGGCTCTACCAGGCACTCGTCGAGCATCCCGATTACGAACTGACCACCTTCAGCGATTACCTGCAGGCCCATCCGGCGAAGGAACAGCTGCCGAAGCTGGTGCCCGGTTCATGGGTCTACGGCAACTTCTCCACCTGGATCGGCGACGAGGCCAAGACACGCGGCTGGGAGCTCCTGATCGAAGCCAAAAAGGCGCTCGATAGCGTATGGGGCACCCTTTCACCCGAACAGCAGGCCGCGGCGGCCGAGCAGTTGCGCATCTGCGAAGGTTCGGACTGGTGCTGGTGGTTCGGCGACTACAATCCGTCCGATGCCGTACGCGATTTCGACCAGCTCTACCGCCAGCACCTGCGCAAGCTCTACCTGCTGATCGGGGCAACCGTTCCCGCCTCGCTCGACACGCCGATCGCCAGGGGCGGCGGCACCGCCGAGGGTGGCGGCACCATGCGGCGCGGGGGAAGTGATAAGTGAGCCTGGCGTGGAGCGACCGCCGTCGTGCCGGCGCCCTGCTGCACATCACCTCCCTGCCCGGTCCGCAAACGACCGGCGTCATCGGCCCCGAGGCCACGGCCTTTATCGATCTGATCGCCGAGGCCGGTTTCACGGTGTGGCAGTTCCTGCCGCTGGGGCCGACCCACGGCCACGGCTCCCCCTACGAAGCACTCTCCTCGGCGGCCGGCAATCCCGATCTGATTGATCTGCGCCAGCTGGTGGAGAGCGGCTGGCTGGCCGAAGGACGGCTGGCCACATGCATCGGCAACAGCGAATCGGAGGCGGAGCTGCGCACCGAGGCGGCCACGGCCTTCCACGATGCCCTGGCCTCCGATGAAGGGCTGCGCAGTGCCTTCCAGTACTTTCAGGCCGCGCACGCCGAATGGCTGGACGATTTTGCCCTCTTCACAGCCATCAAGCAGGCCCGGCACGACGAACCCTGGTGGCAATGGCCGGCCGCTCTTCGCGACCGCGAGCCGCATGCGCTGGAGCAGGCACGCGAGCAGCATGCCATGCGTATCCGCCAGGTGCTGTTCGAACAGTTCATCTTCGACCACCAGTGGCAGGCGCTGAAGGCGCATGCCGAGGCACGTGGGGTACGCCTCTTTGGCGATCTGCCGATCTACGTGGCACACGATTCCGCCGATGTGTGGAGTGCCCGCCACTACTTCACCGTCAACGAGCGCGGCCTTTGCGACGAGGTGGCCGGCGTGCCGCCCGACTACTTCTCGGAGAGCGGCCAGCGCTGGGGCAATCCCCTCTACCGCTGGGATGTGCTGGAGGCGCACGGCTTCAAATGGTGGATCGATCGGGTACGCACCCAGATGGAGCGCATGCACCTGATGCGCATCGACCATTTCCGGGGCCTGGAGGCCTACTGGGCCATCCCCGGCGAGCGCGAGGACGGGCGCGAGGGCGAGTGGCGCCCGGCCCCGGGAGCGGAGCTTTTACAGGCCATCCGCGACGAACTGGGCGAGTTGCCTGTCGTGGCGGAGGATCTGGGCCTGATCACACCGGAGGTGCATGCCCTGCGCCATCACTTCGGCCTGCCCGGTATGAATATCCTGCAGTTCGCCTTCGGCGGCGATGCCAAGAACCCCTACCTGCCGCACAACCACGAGCTATCCAGCGTCACCTACACCGGCACCCACGACAACGACACCACGCTCGGCTGGTATACGAGTGCTCCGGAGCATGTACGCGCCCATCTGCACAGCTATTCCGGCTCGGATGAGGCGATGCCCTGGCTTCTGATCCGTATGGCGCTGGAATCGGTGGCGGAGCTGGCCGTGATTCCGGTGCAGGATGTGCTGGAACTGGGGGCCGAGGCGCGCTTCAACACCCCCAGCACCCTGGAAGACAACTGGGGCTGGCGCATGCCGGCCGAGGCCATGCATCAGGAAGGCTGGCAACACATTGCAGAGCTGAACCGCCTCTTCGGCCGCTGACCAGTGCTGCCTGCCAGGCAACGGAGCCTATGCTGAGCAACATTTCCAATCAGAAACTCATTGCCATCTGCATCAGCCTGTCATTACTTGTGCTACTCATGGATACAGTGATACCACTGGGCGTGGCAGGTGGCGTACCCTATATTATCGTCGTACTGATCTCGCTTTGGTCACACGACAGGCATCTGCCCATCTACACCGCCATCGGCTGCAGCATCCTCACTCTTGCCGGCCTCTACACCTCGCCGGCGGGCGGCGAACTGTGGAAAGTCATGACCAACCGTCTGCTGGCCCTGCTTGCCATCTGGGCAACTGCCATCCTCGGCTCCCAACGTATTGCCATTCAGGAGGAGAAAAAGGAGATCGAGACCGAGCTCAATGTACTGAGCGGCCTGCTGCCCATCTGCGCCTCATGCAAGAAGATTCGGGACGACGATGGTGACTGGCAGCAGATGGAGGCCTATATCCGCGATCACTCCGAGGCCGAGTTCAGCCACGGTATCTGCCCCGCCTGCGCCGAGTCCCTGTATGGCATTCGCCCCGACAAACAAGCCTAGTCCTGCAAACTGCCGCTTCGGCGAGGCTGTGCGCTGCCGCAATTCGGAAAAACACGACAAATAGCATAAAATCCTGTTATGGCTGTGCGAAACCCCTACCCCGAACGCGACGGCAATAGCTTCGAGCTGCTGCCCGGGGCGGAGGCGTTCCTGCCGGCCATGGAACTGGCCATCCACCATGCCCGCGATTACGTGCTGTTCGAGCAGTACCTGGTCATCTCTGGCGACGTTGCCGACCACTTTATCGATGCCTTCATCGCCGCTGCCGGGCGTGGAGCGAAAGTCTTCATGCTGCTCGATCACTTCGGCGCCCGCGCCCTCTCCGCCGCCGACCGGCAGCGGCTGGTCGATGCCGGCGTCGCCCTGATCTTCTACAACCCCGCCTTTTTGAGCCACGTCTTCCGCGGCCTGCCGCGCAACCATCGCAAGCTGCTGCTCATCGACGGCAGGCAGGCCTTCACGGGCGGGGCCGGCATCACCGACGATTACGGCGAAAAGAGCGTCACCCTCCCCTGGTACGATGTGATGCTGAAAATGGAGGGGCCGGTGGTGGCCGACTGGCAGGCCCAGTTCGAGCGCACCTGGCTGAACTGGGGCGGCGAGATCGAGCTGCCCGAGCCGGCCGATGAGGCAAGCGGCACCCAGAGCGGCCGCCTCTCCCCCAGCATGCGCGGCCTGAAGAAATTCCCCAAGAAGGAGCTGCTGCGCCGTATCCGCAGCGCCTCGGAGCGCGCCTGGCTGGGCACGGCCTACTTCCTCCCCTCGCGCACCCTGATGCGGGCCATGCGGGCCGCCAGGCGGCGTGGCGTCGATGTGCGCCTGCTGCTGCCGGGCCCGATCAACGATCACCCGGCCGTCTACCATGCCGGCCGCCGCTACTACCACAACCTGCTGCGCCACGGCATCCGCATCTACGAATACCACCCGGCCTTCATGCACGCCAAGGCCTATCTGGCCGATGACTGGTGCTCGATCGGCTCCTGCAACATGGATCGCTGGGGCCTGCGCTGGAACCTGGAGGCCAACCTGGAGAGCAGCGATGCCGGGCTATGCGACGAGGTGGAGGCCTTCTTCCACGAATCCTTCGCCCACTCGCACGAGATCACCCTGGAAGCCTGGCTCAAGCGTCCGCTGGCCTATCGCCTCAGCGAATGGACGTTCGGCTATATGGACCTGCTCATCGAGCGTTTCGGCCTGTATCGCGAGCTGCAAAAGGGCAAGCGCTTCAAGGATACCATCTTCAACCCGCGCCCCTGAATCTCTGCTAGATTGGTCATAGAGCCTTCGGCTTCGTCCGGGACGGCTGTTGGAGGAGAGATGATCCGCATCGCCTATGTCAGCATTGCCAGCAAGCCGTTCAGCGAGACGGAGCTGCTGGAGCTTCTGGCCAACTGCCGCAGCAACAACACCCGCAACGGCATCTCCGGACAGCTGATCTACCACGAAGGCACCTTCACCCAGATTCTCGAAGGTCCGGATGCCGTGGTGGATGCCACCTTCCAGCGCATCAAAAAGGATACCCGCCACCGCAATGTCACCCTGATCGAGCGCAGCAGCATCGATCAGCCGCAGTTCCCGGACTGGAGCATGGGCTTCAAATCGATGTCCCGGGAGGAGCTGAAGGGTATCGAGGGCTACAACTACTACCTGGAAGGCGATATCAAGGAGGATGCCGGCCCGCATGCCAGCCAGATCTTCATCGATGAGCTGATGCGGCATGTGAAAAAGCAGTATGTGGCCGAGATCTCGGGCGATGTGCTCAGCACACGCAACGAGGAGCGCTCGCTGATGAGCCTGCTCAACAACCTGGTGCGCTATGCCATCATGGCCCTGGCGGTGCTGATGGCCGTGGTGGTCTTTGGCGGCGTCATCGAGGTGGGCATGGTCATCTACCGTACGGCGATGGAGTCCCCCGGCATGCTGCTCAGTGTGAACGGCATCACCGCCACCTTCGCCTCCTTCCTGGCCGTGCTGATCGCCATCGACATCTTCATCAACATCTCGCTCTATGTGCGCCGGCATGTGATCGCCGTGCGGCTGGTGGTGGCCACCGCCCTGATGGCCGTGGCCCGCAAGATCATCGTGCTGGAGTTCACCGATATCGAGCCCATCCAGTTTTTCGCCATGGCGACCATCGTCATCGCCCTCGGCTTCAGCTACTACTTCCTCTCCAAACTGAAGCGGGATCAGGTGATCGGTGATGAATAGGATTCATCAATATTTCAGACCCGGCACTTATCCTCGCCGACATGGATGAATTTGAATTCACTATCACCTGGCTGCCCGAGCACTCCGTCATGATGATCGAGACACACGGGAAATTCGCCGTCGACACGCACGAAAAGATGACCAGGGCCCTGGTCGCGCATCCGCACTGGCCGAAATGCAGCGGTCTGCTGGCCAACCATCTGGACTCGGATGCCGGTCATCTGGAGTTCGAGGATATCGTCCGCATTGCCGAGCTGACGAAAGAGCATTTTCACGAATGCTGGCCGGAGAGATTTGCCATTGTCATGGCGTACGACAACAGCCTCGGCTTTGCCAATGCCACCCTGTGGAATGTACTGGCCAGCGCTGTCTCGCCATCCGATATCGAAATCTTCTCTAACCTGGAGCGGGCCATGGACTGGCTGCAGGAGCCCCGCTCCCCTGTCACCGAAAACTCACAGACTGATACAGCTTCGTAATCGCTCCATCACCGGGGCTGTTCCGGGCTCATGCACCCTGAAACCGGGTGCCTGCCGCCAAAAGCGGGATTACCGTTTCCGCTATTCGTTTTCGGATGATACAACAACCCAGGGTTCACCCTCCGGGTCGACGGTAACGCTGAAATTGATGGGGCGGCAACATACCTGACAGTCCTCGATGTAATCCTGCTCCGATACAGAGCAATCAATCGAAACCTCGATGGTTTCTCCGCAGTAGGGGCACTGAACATTCCGTATAGCGAGCTGTTGCATGGCGCAGATACCCTTTCCTTCCCCAGCGTGTGCGCGATGATACTTCCAGCCACGTATACATACCCTATTAGACCATGAATCTCTTTCTTGCGACTGATTATTCCGGGCTGATCCGATGCTGATACAGTTCTAACCA
>CAZCZU010000039.1:4192-23600 GCA_964503475.1 uncultured Zetaproteobacteria bacterium | reverse complement strand
CTTTCGCCATGCTTGGTGTGCTGCTCTTCGGCTCCGGTGTCATCACCTTCTTCGCTGCCAACTGGGACGAGATTTCCAAAATCACCAAGTTGATACTGCTGTTTGGCGCCATGTGGGGGGCACTGGCTGCGGCCGCCTGGTGCCGATCCCATGCCATGCGACTCTGGCTTTCCGAGGCGGTGGTGTTGCTGGCGGTCATCATGTTCGGCGCCAATATCATGCTGATCGCCCAGATTTATCACATCGATGCCCATTATCCGGATGGGGTGCTGACCTGGGCGCTGGGGGCATTGCTGACAGCCTGGTTGCTGCGTTCACGCACCGCCTTTCTGGCTGCCATCGTGCTGGCCACACTGTGGAGTGGCATGGAGGCGATCGGTTTCCACCGTTTCCACTGGCCCTTCCTACTCGTTTTTGCAGCCCTTGTCTGGCTGATGTACAGCAATCGCTGGCGATACATGCTGCACCCGTTGATGCTCGCCTTCCTGCTCTGGTCGCTATTCTGCACGGCCAGTTTCACCTGGTGGGATCGCCATCTGCATCTGGTCTATCTCACCCAGAGCTACTTCCTCTTCTATCTGACGCTCTTCCTGGGGGGCATGCATCTGGCACTGACGAAACGTACCGCTGTCTATGCCGAAGTGGTGCAGAAGTATGCCGCCTTTGCAGCGATCGCCGCTTTTTTCGTGCTCACCTTTCCACGCTTTCTGGAGGCGCGCTATTGGGGGGTGGCAGGTATCGAGTATCGTGGGCAGGCACAGGATTTGTGGCTTTGGGTCACCGTGGCCCTGCTGGCGGCCCTGGCGGGGCTGGCATTGTGGCATCGGAAGCGTGCCATGGCCCTGCAGCGCCATGGTAGCCATTACTACTGGGGGCTGGGGCTGCTGGCAGTCATTCTGGCGATCATGGTGGCCAACCTCTTTGTCTTCGGCGAAAGCGGCGGGGCAGTGGCCGTGGTTTTCAATCTGCTCTTTTTTGCGGCCCTGGTCTGGCTGATCTATTTCGGCATGCAGGAGGGGGATCGTCATCTGGTCAATATGGCCTTCGCTTTCTTTGCGGCAGCCCTTCTGGCCCGTTACTTCGATACCTTCTGGGAGCTGCTGGATCGCTCGCTCTTCTTCATGGCTGGTGGTGCCTTGCTGGTGGGGCTGGGCATCTTCTTCGAACGCCAGCGCCGACGTATGCTGGCAGCGCTGGCCGGGCAGGAAGGAGGCAGCCATGAGTGACCGGCAGCGTATTCTCCTCATCGCCGTTCTGATGACGCTGGCACTGGTCGGCATGGTGGCCAAAAAGCAGTACACGCTGAATACCGGTGAGCTGATCGTGCTCAAAACCGCACCGATCGATCCGCGTTCGCTCTTTCGTGGCGATTACGTACGCCTGAACTACGACATCAGCCGCCTCGACAGCAAGCAGTATCCGGTGTTGAAAGAGCTGGATCACGATGCAACGGTTTATGTGACCCTGAAGCAGCAGGGCGAGTTCTGGCAGCCGGTGACGGTTTCGACCGATTATCCGGATCAGTTGGCCCGGGGCGAGGTGGCGATCCGGGGCCATGTTGATCGCCCGTGGCTGCGCCTCGGACGTGCCGACAGGGTGCGGATCAAATACGGCATCGAGAGCTACTTCGTGCCCGAGGGGACGGGGCTCGAACTGGAGCGGATGCGTAACAAGCGGCGTGTCTCCCTGCAGGTGGCGGTTGATCGCTTCGGCAACGCGGGCATCAAGGCGGTGCTAGTCGATGGTAAAGTGTTATATTCGGAGAGACTTTTTTAGGGGCTTTGAGGGGTGAGATGAGGTTCTTGGTTATTTTGTTTATGGCTGGTATCGCTTGGTCAACGGCTGCGTGGGCCGGATATCCGCAAGATGCGGCGGATAAGAAATATATCATTCAATTGCTGAAATCGGAGCGGTTTGCCGAACTGGAAAAGCTTTTCTCGGACATGCAGCGTGGATATGAGAAGGGAGAAGTGAGTGAGTTGGCTGTCACCAATGCATTCCTCTCTTTTGCAAACAGTGACCCTGAGATAGAAGCGTACCTTTCAAAATGGGCAGCAAAGTTTCCTGACTCCTTTGCCGTCTACCAAGCTTCGGGCGACTACCATCAGGGGTTGGCGTGGATGGCTCGTGGCAGTGCCTGGGCGAAGGATACTTCCAAAGCCCAGGTGTCGGCCATGGCTTCGCATCTCAAGACTGCATATCAGGCTTATGTGCATGCCATTAAACTGAGGGAGAAATTGATTCCCGCTTACGTAGGCCTGATCCGCATTGGTAATGGTTTTGGCCAGAAAGATTTGGTGCAGAAGGTCGTAGAGAGAGGTTTGCGGCAGGCCCCGGCCAGCTATTTGATCCATTATCAAAACCTCTTTTCATCGCAGCCTAAATGGGGCGGTTCCTATGCAGCGATAGAGAGCAAGCTAAAAAAGGTTCGCACCCATTACGGCGATAACCCGATGTTAAAGGCACTGGAGGGGTTCCCGCATTATGTGCGAGCCAACATGTTGCGACTTAACAGGCGTAGCCGGTCGGACGTGCTTATGGCCGAGCATGAGATTGACTTGGCGCTGGAAGCAGGGGCAAACCCGATGTACCTGTGGGAGCAAGGCAGTATCTATCGGACCGAGGGACGTTGTCAGGATGCGATAGCGAGCTTTTCCGCTGCATTGAAGCTGCGTCCCCAGGAGTCTGGCATCCTGAGGGACCGGGGCTGGTGTTATTATCACCAGGGTGATGTCGAGCATGCCTTGCGCGATTACAATGATGCCATTGATCTGAATGCATTGGCTTCGGACACGCTCCGCTACAGAGGGATTTTGCATTATTCACAAGAGCAATTAATGGAAGCGAAAAGCGATTTGGAAGCCTCGCTGGTGTATGGCAACCACAGTCAAACGGCGCACAAGTATCTGGCATATATCTATTACAACGAGAAAAATTTCCGTAAGGCAGAAGAGCATTTCGGGCAAGCGGTGGATTTGGGTGACCGTCAACCGCAAGACTATTTTCTGTTAGCTGTTGCACAGTGGAAGAATCACAATTGTGCGTTTGTGACTACGGCGCATGATTATTTACAATTGTGTGGTGATGAGGGGGGCTGCAAAGATTCCAATATGCGCTGGGCAAAAGAGAATGCAGCATTTGCGGTGAGGCGGGGGATATGCCATTAGGGTTTTTTGAATGGTGAGTTCATTGACTTTCTCGACTTGGAGCATGTTTTTGCGTACCCTGCGGCGCGTCTGAATCAGATGAGGTGAACCTATGGCGAATCGGGAAGCAATACTGGCTTTGGCGGATGGACGAATCTTCCGGGGGCAGGCTTTTGGAGCCACAGGACATACGGTCGGCGAGGTCTGCTTCAACACCTCGCTTACCGGCTATCAGGAGATCCTGACCGATCCCTCCTACACCGATCAGATCATCACCTTTACCTATCCCCATATCGGCAACGTCGGCATCAACGACACGGACATGGAGTCGCAGAAGATTGCCGTGCGTGGCCTGATTGTGCGTCAGCCGGCCCGCATCACCTCCAACTACCGTGCCACCTCCGATCTCGAGGCGTGGCTGCAGCAGCAGAATGTCGTCGGTATCGCCGGCATCGATACGCGTGCGCTGACCCGTCATCTGCGCGATAACGGTGCCCAGAACGGCGTGATCGCCTCCGATGGCATGAGCGAAGCCGATGCCGTGGCCATGGCGCGCGACTGGGCTGGCCTGGAAGGGCGTGACCTGGTCGGCGAGGTGAGTCGCAAGTCAGTCGAGGACTGGCAGGGCGGCAGCTACGATCTGGATGCGGCGAGCTTCACCAGGCCTGAGGGTACACGCCATGTCGTCGCCTTCGATGCCGGCTGCAAGAACAACATTTTCCGCAAGCTGACCGATCGCGGTATCCGTGTGACCATCGTGCCGCTGCAGAGCTCGGCGGATGAGATCATGGCCCTGAAGCCGGATGGCATCTTTCTCTCCAACGGCCCGGGCGATCCGGCAGCGGCCGGCTATGCGGTGGCGACGATCAAGGCACTGCTGGACAAGGATGTGCCGATTTTCGGTATCTGCATGGGCCATCAGCTGCTCTCGCAGGCGCTGGGCCTCTCCACCTTCAAGCTGAAGTTCGGTCACCGCGGCGGTAATCATCCGGTGCGCGACGAAACTACCGGCAAGATCGAGATTACCAGTCAGAACCATGGCTTTGCCGTGAAAGATGATTCGGTGCCGGAGAATGTGGAGATCACCCACCGTTCGCTGTTCGACGGCACCATCGAGGGGCTGAAAGTGAAGGGCAAGCCGATCTTCTCGGTGCAGTACCACCCGGAAGCAAGCCCCGGTCCGCACGATGCCGACTACCTCTTCGATCGTTTCATGGATTTGATTGAAGCCTGATCCATCAATCGTATGCATCTGAAAAGGCGGCCAACCGGCCGCCTTTTTTATGCTCTGGCGATAAGCTTACGTCAGACTTTGATCAGAAAAGGGAGTGCCGTGATGGCAGTGCCGGTGAATACGAGCAGATAGACATTCGGCATGAAGTAGGGGAACAGGAACAGGGCAATGCCTGAAAGGAGCGGCACAAAGGCTTTCTGGCGTTTGCCGTAAGTGAACAGGCCGATGCCGATGGCTCCGAACAGCATGGCCCAGAGCAGTTGCGCCGTGCTCTCCATGTTCTAGGCCTGCCCAGTCATAACGGCGCTATTCCGTCCCTTGTAGCGGCTTGTTGCCTTTGCCGATGGCGTCACCGTACATCTCCACGAAGCGCGGGGCAGGTAGCACCACCGGGTCGGCCAGGCCCATGTCCTGCAGTTTTTTCCAGGTCTGTTTAGCCTCATCCTCATCCATCGGCCCGAAGCCGAAACGGAAGGCGGGGATGACGATGTTGCGTCGCTCGTATTTGTAGGGCTTGCCGAGTCGTTTCAGGCGATTCTGCATCTGCTCGGCGTAGGCGGTGAGATAGAAGCGGCCGAGGCCAACGATGAACTCGTCGCCGCGCCTTAAGACCTCGGCCTCGCCGACACCCGCCTTGCGCCAGATCGCCTTGCGCTTTTCGGCTGCCCGCTGGCTTTTGAAGCTGTCCGGGTCATCGAAGGTGTGCAACTCCACCGGTTCACGATTGTGAATCTCGATCGGGATGAGTCCGGCCTCGATCAGGCGCTTGCCCATGTCGGCCACGGCCTGTTTCCAGACCAGGCGACGGGTCACCACATACCAGTCGGCCGCCGGAGTGTTGGATTGTTGGGGCAGGGCCAGGCGTACAGCCGGCGCGGGCGCGGGTGCCGGGACAGGCTGCCACGCCTGCCACGCCAGCCATGCCGCGGCGGCAACAAGCAGGGCGGCAGCCAGGGCGCGCATCAGGCGAAGTGCCTCGCGGCCAGCAGCCGCAGCCCCTCCAGGGTCAGGTGCGGTTCGAAGGCAGTCAGGTCAATCAGGTCATCCCGGATGCGCCCGGCCAGGCCGCCTGTGGCGACGATCGGGGCATCGGCATAGTCGTCGAGGGCGCGCAGGCGGCGAATGATGCCGTTCAGGCCGTCGACGGCGGCCCAGTAGCTGCCGGCCTGCATGCTGGCGACGGTGTCGCGGCCGATCAGGGTATCGATCGGGGCGATGGAGACCTCCGGCAGCTTGGCGGCACGTTTCCATAGGGCTTCCAGTGCAATCTCCATGCCGGGGATGATCAACCCGCCGGCGTAGTGGCCGGAAGGGGCGACGATGTCGAAGGTGGTGGCCGTACCGCAGTCGAGTACGATCACCGGCGCTCCGAAATGCTCGCGCGCTGCCACGGCATTGGCGATGCGGTCTGCGCCTACCTCGCGCGGGTTTTTGTAGTCCACGGCCATGCCCGTTTTTACCTCGCTGCTGCCGATAAAGGCAGGAGCTATATCACAAACCTGCTCGCACGCTTCGGCGAGGACGGTGTCCAGATGCGGTACGACACTGGCGGCCATGATGCCGTTCAGCTTCTTCGGATCGTGGCCGAACTGCGAGAACATGCCGAAGATGTTCCAGCCCAGTTCGTCGGGGGTCAGGTTTTTGCCGCTGGAGAGGCGCCAGTGCGAACGCAGTGTGTTGTCTTCATAGAGCCCGAAGACCATCTGGGTGTTGCCGACATCGATGGTGAGGTAGCGGCTCATGCCATCAGCTCCAGATCGCCGGCGACGATGCGGCGCTGCCCTTCGGGCGTGGCGAGCAGCAAGGCGCCGTCATGGTCGAGGGCCTCGGCCGTACCTACGATGTAATCCTTGCCGTCATGCACACGCACGCTTTTGCCGCTGGCGGCATGCGCCTGCCACCAGGCATCGCGGATCGGAGCGAAACCTTCGTTGAGATACTGCGCATAGAGGCTGTCCATCGCCTGCAGGATACGCGCGGCGACATCGAGACGCGAGACGCTGTGGCCGGCAAGGGTGGAGAGGTCGGTCACCCGTTGGGTGATATCATCCGGCCAGCCATCCTTCGGGGCGGCCAGATTGACACCGATACCGACAATCACGGCATGCACTTGCCCGGGCTCGGCCCGCATCTCGGTGAGGATGCCGGCCAGCTTGGCCCCATGGCACAACAGATCATTCGGCCACTTGATAGCCAGCGACGGTGCCAGCGGGCTCAAAGCCTGGTGCAGGGCCACGGCGGTGAGCAGCGACAGCTGCGGCACCCGCTCGGGCGGCAGCGGCGGGCGTAGTACGATGCTCATGGCCAGGGCCTGGCCGGGGAAGGTGTGCCAGCGACGGCCGAGCCGGCCGCGCCCGGCACTCTGGCGCTCGGCGAAGATGGTCAGCCCATCGGCCGCACCCTCCTCGGCGCGCCGCATCGCCTCGCGGTTGGTGGAATCGGTCTCTTCCAGTAGCAGCAGCTCACGGCCGATACGCTGGGTATGCAGCCGGGCACTCAGGGTGCCGTGGCTGAAAACCTCCTGCTGCAGGGCATAGCCGCGCCCGTGCAGGGCGGCAATGTCGATACCGCGGCGACGCATCTGCTGGATATGCTTCCACACCGCCGTGCGGCTGATGCCGAGCTCATGGGCCAGCAGGTCACCCGAGACCGGCGCATGGCTGCCGGCAAGCCGGGTCAGGATCGTCTCCTGCATGCTGTTCATGCGGTGCGTTTGACCCGCATCGAGAGATCGAGAGCCGGGGCGGAATGAGTGATGGCGCCGATGGCGATACGATCGATGCCGGTGGCGGCATAGGCGGCGGCATTGGCCAGCGTGATGTTGCCGGAGGCTTCCAGTGTCATGGTGGTCGGTACCAGGGTGCGTGCTTCGCGTACGGTGTCCGGTGTCATATTGTCGAGTAGGATGATGTCCGGTGCGGCCGCCACGGCCTCTTTTACCTCATCCAGCGTTTCGCATTCGCACTCGACCCAGATGTCGGCATTCTGTTGCCGACAGGCGGCGATGGCGCGGCTGATCGAGCCGCATGCCTCGATGTGATTCTCCTTGATCAGCATGCCGGAGGCGAGGTCCATGCGGTGGTTGGCGCCGCCACCGTGCACGACAGCCGCCTTCTCCAGCAGGCGCATGCCCGGTGCCGTCTTGCGGGTGTCGACCACGCGGCAATCGGTGCCGGCCATGGCAGCGGCAAAAGCTGCCGTGGCCGTGGCGATGCCGGAGAGATGCTGCATGAAGTTCAGGGCTGTACGTTCAGCGGCCAGCAGTGCATGCATGGGGCCTGTGAGTTCGCAGACGATATCGCCTCTGGTCACCGAATCGCCATCCTGCTTGTGCCACTGCTGATGAATGCCGGCATCCATAATCTCGAACACCTGGGCCGCCACGGCACAGCCGGAGAGTGCACCTTCCGCCTTGGCGGTGATGGTGGCCCTGCCCTGCTGGCCTGCCTCGATGGTGGCCCGGGCTGTCAGGTCGTTAAAGGCGGCATCTTCGGCAAGGGCTGCGTTGATCAGGGTGCGTGTATCCATGAAAGCGAATCCTACAAGGAAGTGCTGATGAATTCAGTGCTTCCTTGCGGGGCAGGAAGGATTGGCAAAATTGACGGCATAAGTCGTTGATTTTATGAGTAAAGGCGAAACCGCGTTTTGCCTTTACATTCTGATTGTTTGGCAGGAAGCCAATCCATCAGCTTCTTTAGAGCAACCAGAGAATAAGTCCCATGGCCAGCACCGCTCCCGGCAGGTTCCAGCCATGCGGGAGCAGGGCACGGGCGATCGAGGCGCCGATGCCGGCCAGCAGGGTGGCGATGACCAGCTGGTGCCAGTCGATGCCGTGGTAGAGGTGCAGGCTCCAGGCACAGAGGATGGCCGCGAAAAACATCAGTCCGAGATGGCCGAGCAGCGTCTGCTCGGGGTGGACCGGAAAGCCGAGACGCAGATAACGGATACGGTCGAGCAGGTCGGCCAGCGGGAAGAGCAGGCAGGCGGCAAGGGCCAGGCTGAAGCCGAATTCGGGAATCGGCTGGAAAAAAGCGGCGGCAACGGCAAGGGCGGCGATCAGCGACAGCGGCGGCCACATATGCATCGTGTTGCTTCCCTGTACGGGGGCGGACCAGGCCTGACGCAGGTGGAGCCAGAAGGGGCGCTTGAGGCTGTGGGCGAGCAGCAACAGCACCAGCAGTATCCCGATGCCGGCCCAGAGCCAGGTGGCGTTCTGGTAGAGTGGCCACATCAGGGCCCAGACCGAGAAGAGCGGGGCCATGCTCTGCCAGATGGTGCGCGGGGCCATGCCGCGGCGGCGCAGCATCACCGCCAGCCAGCAGAGCTGGGCAACGCCGGCGCCGAAGAGGGCGGTGATCCAGATGTCGATGTGGGCGATCTCCATGGGTCGGAGGGTAGCGATATGTTCCTGTAAGGCCACCCGTCTTTTGGCCGTTGCCGGCGTTGGAAGTGCCTGCATGCTGTCAGTATGCTCCGCATTTTCGCCTTGGCAGCGAGCAAAATACGGGCGGCGATTTCCCGATCAGGATGGCGTTCGTGTGCCTGGCTGCTGAAAGTGGCGAATCTTTCGGTTAAAGTGGCGCCCAAATTGAATTGGTATGAATTGTAGTCAGTAAGTCAGGAGAAGTTGTAATGACCCAGGACGAAATGAAGCAGAAGGTCGCCGAGGCGGCACTCGAGTATGTCGAGGAGGGCACCATCGTCGGTGTCGGCACCGGCTCGACCGCCAACAAGTTTATCGATGCCCTGGCCGCGATGAAGGATCGTATTCAGGGCGCTGTCGCCAGCTCCGAGGCAACGGCCGAGCGCCTGGCCGGTCATGGCATCGCCGTACTCGATCTGAACGAGGCGCTGACGAAAGTCGATGCCCTTTCCGTTTATATCGATGGCGCCGATGAGTTTGATCCGAAGCGTAACCTGACCAAGGGCGGCGGCGGTGCGCTGACGCGCGAGAAGATCGTGGCGGCTGCCTCGAAGCGTTTCGTCTGCATCGTTGATGAGACCAAGCAGGTGGATGCTCTGGGCGCCTTCCCGCTGCCGATCGAGGTGATCCCGATGGCGCGCGAGCTGGTGGCAGCTGTGGTGAAAAAGCAGGGCGGCGAGCCGCGTCTGCGCGAGGGCTTCACCACCGACAACGGCAATATCATCCTCGATGTGCACGGCCTGAAGATCACCGATCCGCGTGGGCTGGAGGATCTCCTGAACAGCGTGCCGGGTGTGGTCACCAACGGCATCTTCTCGCATCAGGGTGCCGATGTGATTCTGATGGGTACGCCGAATGGCGTGCAGACCCTGTAAGGTCTGTTTTTGCCCGGCCTCGAAACATCCTGTTCCCGGCCTTAATCGCTACGGCGGCGCATGTCCGCCTTCGCTCACGGTCCGGCGGTCGTCGTCCCGCCACCCGTCCATGGGTGGTTCGGGGCGGAGGTTCGTTGCCCCGGAATATTTGTGACCCTTTAGGATTGAAATGCAGGTAGCCGATTTCGATTTCGAATTGCCCGATGAACTGATTGCGCGCAGGCCCCTGGCTTCGCGTGATGCCTCGCGCCTGTTGCACCTGCAGGCCGATGGCCTGGTCGATCGGGTGATCAGCGAGCTGCCCGCATTGGTGCGCCCGGGCGATGTGTGGGTGATCAACGATACGCGTGTGATCCCGGCGCGCCTTCTGGGGCACAAGCCCTCCGGCGGGAAGGTGGAGATTCTGCTGCTGGAGCCCGCGGGCGAAGGGCATGAGTGGCTGGCCTGGGGCAAGGCCAACAAGCCGCTACGCGGCGGCGAACAAATCGAAATTGCCGAAGGTTTTACAGCCGAAGTGCTGGGGCGCGAGGGCAAGGAGATTCGCGTACGCCTGCATGCCTCGGATGTAGCCGCCGCCATCGAGGCACACGGCCACATGCCGCTGCCGCCCTATATCGACCGGCCGGACAGCGAGGCGGATCGCGAGCGCTACCAGACCGTTTTTGCCAATCAGCCGGGGGCCGTGGCAGCACCGACAGCCGGCCTGCACCTGACCGATGCGCTGATGGAGCGCATGCGCGAGGCGGGGGCCAGCTTCGCCCATGTCACCCTGCATGTCGGGCCCGGCACCTTCCAGCCGGTACAGGTCGAGGATGTGGCCGCGCACCGCATGCACGATGAGCGCTATCGTGTGCCGGCATCGACGGCCGAGGTTGTGAATGCGGCCAGGGCGGAGGGGCGGCGCATTGTGGCTGTCGGTACCACCAGCCTGCGCACGCTGGAGGCGGCCGGTGCATCGGGCGAGCTTCTTGCCGGCGACGGGCGTACCGATATCTTCATCTACCCCGGTTACCGTTTCCGTATGGTCGATGCCCTGCTGACCAATTTTCACCTGCCGCGCTCCACCCTGATCATGCTGGTGGCCGCCCTTGCCGGGCGCGATCGGGTGATGAATGCCTATGCCCATGCCCGCGATCACGGCTACCGCTTCTACTCGTATGGCGATGCCATGTTTGTCGATTCAGGCCTTCAGGCCTAGGCTGGAAGCGTGACGGCTGCCGCAAACGGGGAAGTTGCACACTGGCAGTGGCGTCCTGGAGGCCGGTATGGGGCGTATGCATCTGAGCTTCGGGCTGATCGTGGTCGGGCTGGTCATTCTGTTCGTGTTGCAGAATATGGCGGTGGTCGAAGTCCGCTTCCTGTTCTGGAGTGTGGCGGTGTCGCGGGCATTGATGCTGATGATCGTGTTCGGTGCCGGCATGCTGGTCGGCTGGCTGCTCTATTATTATCGCCAGGGCCGACGCTCGCCCTAGGCCGGTGCTGATTCATTGGCATCCTGGCAAAATCAGCCAGGCAAGGGCAAAGCGCGGTTTTGTCTTTGCTCACAAATGAAGCACTTACGTGCCCGGTTTGCAGGCCCTTCATGGACTGCACGGAATCGCCGAATCGATCAGCGTTTCCTTAAAGGAGAGTGATTTTAACGATGCGCATTATGCTGGCCCAGAATTCGCCCCGGGTCGGGGATATCGACGGCAACAAGGCCCTGATCATCGATGGCATGCAGCGTGCTGCAGATTCCGCCTGTGATCTGGTGGTGTTCCCGGAACTGGCGATCACCGGCTATCCCCCCGAAGATCTGCTGTTTCGCCCCGCCTTCATGGCTGCGGTCGATGCGGCCGTGGCCGAAGTGACGGCTGCCAGTGGTTCGGTCTGTGCCGTGTTCGGTGCCCCCCGTCGGGTTGCGGATAAGATGTACAACAGCGCCATGCTGGTGCGTGGCGGCAAACGGGTCGGCATCTACGACAAGCAGAAGCTGCCCAATTACGGCGTCTTCGATGAGCGGCGCTACTTCGCGCCGGGTAACGGTGCGGATACGGTGTTCGAGGTGGATGGCTGGCGCATCGGTGTCGGCATCTGTGAGGATCTGTGGCACGATGAACTGGCTGCAAATCAGCTCGATCTTTCCGCCGATGTCTGGCTCAATCTCAATGCCTCGCCGTTTCATGCCGGCAAGCAGGCCGAGCGCGAGGCGCTTGTGGCACGCCGGGCCAGGGCTTTTTCGGCCCCGCTGGTTTATGTGAATCCGGTTGGCGGACAGGATGAGGTGGTGTTCGACGGTGGCTCGCATGTCGTCGATGGCGGTGGCGCTATGCTGCTGCGTGCACCGCTGTTCGAGCCCTGTGATACCATCCTTGATCTCGAACATGCCGGTGAACAGCAGCTTGCGCCCGTGCTCCCCGCCATCGCCCAGATCGAGCAGGCTCTGGTGCTCGGAGTGCGTGATTATGTGCGCCGTAATGGCTGCTCTCAGGTGGTGATCGGCCTCTCCGGTGGTATTGACTCGGCGGTCACGGCTGCGATCGCTGTTGATGCGTTGGGGGCGGAGAATGTGCTGGGAGTGCTGATGCCGTCGAAATACTCCAGCGATCATTCGCTCGCCGATTCCGAGGCGCTGGCTGCCAACCTGGGGATCGAGACAGTGACCCTGCCGATTGCACCGGGCGTGGATGCCGTAGAAGAGATGCTGGCGCCGACCTTTGCTGCCTGGGAGAAGAGCGAGCCGGATGTGACCGAGGAGAATATCCAGGCGCGCATCCGGGGCGTGTTGTTGATGGCGATCTCCAACAAGAGCGGGCGCATGGTGCTCTCCACCGGCAACAAGTCCGAGATGGCTGTCGGGTATGCGACCCTCTATGGCGATATGGCCGGTGGTTTTGCCGTGCTCAAGGATGTCTATAAGACCCAGGTGTTTGCCCTGGCACACTGGATGAACCGGGCGCGCGAAGTGATCCCGGTGAATACCATTACCAAGCCCCCATCGGCCGAGCTGCGTCCGGATCAGAAGGATTCCGATTCGCTGCCCGATTACGCGGTGCTCGATGCCATCCTGGAAGCGCTGATCGAGCAGCGGCTGGGTGTTGAGGCGATCGTTGAGCAGGGGTATGCGCGGGACGAGGTGCAGCGTGTGGTACGTTTGTTGCATGCGGCCGAGTACAAGCGCCGCCAGGCGGCTCCCGGCGTGAAGATTACCCGCCGAGCCTTCGGGCGGGATCGCCGTTACCCCATTACCCACGGATTTCGTGGGTAATTTGATTGATCCGCAATAAGCTGTCCTGCTTATTGCTTGAGACGCTTTCCGAAAAGCGCGGTTTTCGGAAAGCTTACGAATCCTGGCGGATTCGCTCGCCGTCCATGGCGGGAGAGGGAGACACTGGCGAATGCCGGGTGCTTTCCATCCACCCATGGATGGATGGCGAGCTGGGTGAGCCCGAGAGTGACAAAAGGGCAGGATAGCCATTTGGACGGCCGAAGGCCGCCCGGAGGGCGAAAGGCAGAGCGCCTTGAGTCAAGCAAGACCGCGTTCTTGCGTAACGTTTTAGGCGAAGGGCAGGACAAAAAGGCAGGATAGCCGTTTGGACGGCCACAGGCCGCCCGAAGGGCGAGGGTCACGGATGTCCCGAGTCAGCCCGAAGCCGTGGGAGAGAAAATGAAGAAAATTGAAGCGATCATCAAACCATTCAAGCTGGATGATGTGAAAGATGCGTTGAGCGAACAGGGTATCGAGGGCATGACGGTTACCGAGATCAAGGGGTATGGCCGTCAGAAGGGGCATACCGAGCTCTATCGCGGGGCGGAATACGTGGTCGACTTTTTGCCCAAGGTAAAGGTTGAGGTTGTCGTGAATGCCGACAAGGTCGATGCGACGGTCAACGCCATCATTGAGGCGGCACGCACCGGCAAGGTGGGTGACGGCAAGATCTTCGTGCTGCCGGTGGAGCAGGCGATTCGTATCCGTACCGGCGAGCGTGATCAGGAAGCGATCTAGGGACTTATTTGATTCGCCCGCCGTCCATGGCGGGATGGGGAGGCTCCGGCATAAATTGGAAGCTTCCCTCCACCCAGGATGGGTGGCGAGCGAGCGTTGCGAGCTCGTGAGCGCAGCAGGACCGCGCTCCTGCGAAGCGGCCAAGGCGAAGGGCATGGATGCCCGCAGCCGTATGCGAAAGGCCTCGCCCGCCATCCCTGGTGGAGGGGAGGTGCAGGCCTGTTTGGCAGCTTCCCTCCACCAGGGATGGGTGGCGAGCCGGTGCTATGCCGGCTCGTGAGCGTAGCAGGACCGCGTTCCTGCGAAGCGGTGAAGGCGTAGGGCATGAAGCCGTAGCCGTATGGAAAGAGTCCCGAATTGCGTTTGTCAATTTGTTATGCGAAAGTCCGCAACGTGCAAAAGCTAGCTGGGTGGGATTTATCCCTATATTCGAGAGGAGAGTGTCGTGAGTGATGCAGTGAAAAACGTCTTTGATATGGTGAAAGAGCATGAGGTCGAGTTCGTCGACGTGCGTTTCACCGATACCCGTGGTAAGTGGCAGCATGTCAGTTTCCCGATCAGCCAGTTGAGCGAGGAGTCCTTCGAGGACGGTTTCGCTTTCGACGGTTCGTCCGTTGCCGGCTGGTGTGATATTAACAATTCCGATATGGCGATTATCCCGGACCCGGAGAGTGCCCAGATCGATCCGTTCTTCGAGGCGTCGACACTGGTACTGATCGGCTCGATCATCGATCCGACCACCGGCCAGGACTACAACCGTTGCCCGCGCAACGTGGCCAAGCGCGCCCTGAGCTACCTGCAGAGCGCCGGTGTCGGTGATACCGCCTACTTTGGCCCGGAGCTGGAGTTCTTCATCTTTGATGGTGTGCAGTTCCATTACGAGATGGGTTCATGCGGTGTCGAGATCGACTCCGAAGAGGCTGCCTGGAACAGCGCCAAGCGCTATGAGGGTGGCAACATGGGTCACCGTCCGAAGGTGAAGGGTGGATACTTCCCGGTTCCGCCGGTCGACTCCCTGCATGAGATTCGTAACGACATGTCGCTGGTGATGGATGACCTGGGCCTGCAGATGGAGTGTCATCACCATGAGGTGGCCACGGCCGGCCAGTGTGAGCTCTCCATGCGTTTCGACACCCTGATGAAGATCGCCGACAAGGCGCAGTGGTACAAGTATGTGGTTCACAATGTGGCCCATGCCCACGGCAAGACCGCCACCTTCATGCCGAAGCCGCTGTTCGGTGATAACGGTACCGGTATGCACACCCACCAGTCGATCTGGAAGGGCGGCGAGAACATGTTTGCCGGTGACAAGTATGCCGGCCTGTCGCAGGAAGCCCTGTGGTACATCGGTGGTATCATCAAGCACGCCAAGGCCCTGAACGCCTTCACCAACCCGTCCACCAACTCCTACAAGCGTCTGGTGCCGGGCTACGAGGCGCCGGTCATGCTGGCCTACTCCAACCGTAACCGTTCCGCTTCGATCCGTATCCCGATCGTGCAGTCCGATAAGGCTCGCCGCATCGAGATTCGCTTCCCGGACCCGACGGCCAACCCGTACCTGGCGTTCTCTGCCATGCTGATGGCCGGTCTGGATGGCATTAAGAACAAGATCGATCCGGGCGAGGCTGCCGACAAGAACCTCTACGACCTGCCGCCGGAAGAAGCCAAGGGCTTCCCGACCGTGGCCGGTTCGCTGGAAGAGGCGCTGAAGGCGCTGGATGCGTCCCGTGACGTGTTCACTAACGGTGGCGTGTTCGATGACGACATGATCGATGCCTTCATCGAGCTGAAGAACGAGGAGCACGATGCCCTGCGTCTGCGTCCGCATCCGATCGAGTTCGAGCTGTACTACTCCTGCTAATCGGAACGCTTGTGAAGTCAAAGGCCGCCCTTCGGGGCGGCCTTTTTTTTGCGCCTTGTGCACCATTGGCGAGGCATGGCGGGCGATGGCGCTAGCCCATGGCGTTTTCAATGCGGGGGAATCGTTGCACCATGCCGGGGTGATAGTGAGGCCTGTCTTTGCCTTTTGTGTCTCTACAGTTAGTGTTTTACGCAAATCGGCGAAATTCCGAGAAATTTGCCGGGTAAACCATATTATCCAGTGGGGTATTCACTATGATCGATATCTGGATAAAAGCCGGATCTGCAGCCAAACAGCGTGATGATGCTGTGGTGTTGCCGCTGCTCGATGGCCGTAAACTGACCGAGTCTGGCCGCGAGCTGCAGGAAGGCACAGGTAAGGTACTTACCTCCTATCTGCGAAAATTCGACCAGATGGGCAAATTCGCTGAGATCGGCATGCTTTATGATGTCGAAGGCACGTTTACGCAGCGTGTCGTATTGCTAGGCGTTGGTGAAGAGAAGAAGCTGACCCTGCAGCACCTGCGTCGCCTTTCCGCCCAGGTTGCCCGTCGCCTGGAAGAGGGCGGAGCCCGTGATATCTCCCTCTACCTGCCGGAGCTGAATGTGCGCGGAGCCAGCCTGGCCGAGAAGGTGCAGGCCGTGGCTGAGGGGATTTGGCTTGGGCTCTATCGCTTTGACCGCTATCAGACGCAGAAAGAGGAAAACAAGCGTACGCTGCGTTCGGTGACGCTGATGATTCCGTCGCGCCGCTTCCTGGATGAGGCCGAAGCAGCCGTGGCTCGTGCCAAGGCTGTGGCAAGCGGAACCAATTTCGCCCGCGACCTGGCTAATGAGCCGGGCAATGTCTGTACGCCGGAATTTCTGGGTGAGCAGGCGCAGGGTCTGAAGCACGGCAAGCTAAAGGTCACGGTCATGGACAAAAAGGCGATCGAGAAGGCCGGCTTCAAGGGCCTTCTGGCCGTCAATCAGGGGTCGGACAAGGAGCCGCGTTTTATTGTCATGCACTATCAGGGTGGTGCCAAGGATGAGGCGCCGGTAGCGCTGGTCGGCAAGGGGCTGACCTTCGATGCCGGTGGTATCTCTCTGAAGCCGCCTGCAGCGATGGACGAGATGAAGTTCGATATGTGCGGTTCGGCCGCGGTGCTCGGCATCTTCAAGGCGGTGACCGAGATGGACCTGCCGGTCAACCTGCTGGGGGTCATCGCTTCGACCGAGAACCTGCTGGGTGGCTCGGCTTACAAGCCGGGGGACATTATTGAGTCCTACAAGGGGCTGACCATTGAGGTGCTCAACACCGATGCCGAGGGACGCATTATCCTGGCCGATGCCCTGGCCTATGCCGCCGAGCAGAAGCCGGCCGAGATCATCGATTTTGCCACCCTGACCGGTGCATGTGTGATTGCCCTGGGGGCACAGGCAACCGGCCTGATGGGTAGCGATGACAAGCTGATCGAGGGCTTGCGTAAATCGGGTGACCATAGCTACGACCGTGCCTGGCCATTGCCGATGTACGAGGAGTACCAGGAGCAGATCGTCAGTGATATTGCCGATATCAAGAATGTTGGTGACCGTGAGGCTGGCACGATTACCGCTGCCTGCTTCCTCTCCCGCTTTGTCGATGACCTGCCGTGGGCCCATCTCGATATTGCCGGAACGGCATGGAATATGAAGGGAACCGATCTTTCACCGAAGGGTGCGACCGGTGCCGGTGTGCGTCTTGTGGTGGACTATCTCAGCCGAAAGGCTGGCTGATCTTCACGTTTCAATCAGTGCAAACAAAAGGCCGGGATTATCCCGGCCTTTTTTGTTGGTGCGAATACCGTTAATGAAGCGTTTCATCCTTATGGCGCAGGACGTCGGTCATATCCTCCAGCCGCCCCAGATGGATCAGCTGAGGTTCATCGTCTTCCGGCCGTTTCAGGACTACATGTGACCCACCGCTTGGTTCGACCATGGTGTGAGCCCTGACCTCCTTGCCGGCTGTCTTTTCAACCGCATCGAGGTATTCGCTGATGGCAGATTCCATGAACGTCATAATAAACCTCCTTCAATCGGTCTGTTTAAGACCATAGCAGATGAAGATGACAGAACGATGAGGCCAGCCTGAAAAGAGTGGTTATTTACCCTTTGTGTGGCGATATGAGACAGGCGCGCAATTGCGAAAACTATTTTTCTCTCTAACCTGCCTCGCCATGCAGTTTAATCGATCCATCCGATGGGCGAGGAGCCCGCTTTGCGCCTGACACCGTCGGTGCGAATGGTGCTTCTGGCGGCCCTTTTTGCCGTGCTTGCGGCCTGTGCTTACCGATGGAATCATGCACTTTTTCTGACTGTTAATGGCCTGAACCACCCGGCTGTCGACCGGGTGCTGGGGCTGGTCAGCGGTCTGGGCGATGGCCTGGTTGTCTCGCTGCTCTGCACGATTCTGGCGCTTTTTTATCTGCGTGGCGGCCTGGCAGCTCTCGCCGCCTTTATTGCTTCCGGCCTGCTGGCCCAGTTGCTGAAGCATCTGCTCGAGATGCCCCGGCCTCCTGCGGTGTTCGGGCAATCGGTGCACCTGCTGGGCGATGCCCTCTATTCGCACAGCTTCCCTTCCGGCCACGCCACCTCGGCCGGGGTGCTGGTGCTGGCGCCGTTTTTGATCTGGTCCTGGTGTGACTGGCGCCCCTGGAGCGTGGCGCCGCTCTTTCTCGCCGCTGCCTATGGCCGCATCTACGGCGGAGTCCATTTTCCCTTCGATGTTGTGGTGGGGCTTGGCCTTGGACTCGCTTGCATGTGGGCCTGCTGGCAGTGGTCGCGACGCTGGCCGCTGGATCGATGGCAGGCATCGCACTGGACCTGGCGCGTGCTGTTCATGCTGGTGCTGATTCAGGCAGCCGTGCTCGGGCTCGGCTACCATATGCAGCCGACCACGGCGCAGCCGCTGACCATGGTGCTGCCGGTGGCTGCGCTGCTGATTATGATGTCGCTCTGGAAGGACAGGTTTGGAAACCCGCGTTCACTTTGAGCTGCTGGAGCAGCCGGACCGTGTGGAGGGGGTGGCCCGCCTGCTGTTGCGTCGCGGACGCCTGACGCCGCCATTGCTGGTGCTTTGTCCGGACGAAGGATTCATGGCGGCCCTGGATGAGCGGCTATGGACCATTCATCCGGAATCGTTTCTGGCCCATGGCGTGGCCGGGCCGGATCAGGAAGCCAATGCGGCCCAGCCGATTCTTCTGGCACTCGATGTGGTACGCGATAATGCCCCTGAAGTGCTGGTCAACGGCGGGCTGGAAGTGCCTCCGGATATCTCCGGTTTTGCCCATATCGTCGATTTTGTCGACGGCTGGGATGACGCGCTGAAACAGGCCGCACGTGAACGTTTTCGCACCTACCGGCAGCTCGGCATGGACCCGAAATACCTGGGGAACAGGTAACCGTTGTCAATTGGGCTTTGCCCGCGAAGCCCGCCTTGCCTACCATTGCCCCGATGAGTGACGACCGCGATCTCGACGAACTGCTGGAAAGCCTTGATGCGCTGCTGCGCGAAGGCGAGAGCCATAACGACGATGCCGAGGATGGCGAGGCGCCGTTGCAGGCCTCCCCTGCCGCAGAGAAAACAGTTTCGCCAAATCCGCCTGAGAGCCTCCCTGAAACAGCAGCTGATGCGCAGTCGGAGACCGGCGTCGACGAGGTCGGCTCTGCTTCGGTTGCAAGCGAGGAGCCTGAAAGCGAAGCGGAGGAAGAGGATGTTCCTCACTTTCTGGCCGCTGAGCCGGAGACTGGCGAAGATACCGATACCGATACCGATACCGATACCGATACCGATACCGATACCGATGCCGATACCGATGCCGATGCCGATGCCGATGCCGATGCCGATGAGGAGCACGAGCACGAGAC
>CAZCZU010000039.1:0-4092 GCA_964503475.1 uncultured Zetaproteobacteria bacterium | reverse complement strand
CCGATGCCGATGCCGATGCCGATGCCGATGCCGATGAGGAGCACGAGCACGAGACAGAAGTCGCACCTGTGCATCGCGTTATCCTCACCGAGGATATGCTGGTCGATAATCATCAGGAAGCGTTGCCGTTGAAGCCGGCGGCATCGGCAAAGCGGGAGGATGATACTCCTGCGACTGCCGTGCCTTCCCTAAACCAGGAACAGATGAAACAACTGGCGACCCAGGTGCGCCGTGATATCACCCTGCAGCTGCAGGCGAAGCTGCCGCAGTGGATCGAGCAGTCGATCAAAAAGCATCTGCAGGAAGCGACAGAACAGACAAAGGATTCGAATCAATGAGTGACGCAACGCCCCAGCTGGACAAGGCCTACGATCCGCATGCCATGGAGCCGGCCATCGCCGACCAGTGGCTTAATTCGGATGCATTCGCCCCCAAACCGGCCGAGGACTCCTACTGCATCGTGATTCCGCCGCCGAATGTGACCGGCAGCCTGCATATGGGGCATGCCTTCACCTTCACGCTGCAGGACAGCCTGATCCGCTGGCAGCGCATGACCGGCAAGTCCACCCTGTGGCAGCCGGGCACCGACCATGCCGGCATCGCCACCCAGATGGTGGTCGAGCGTCTGCTCGACAAGGAGGGGGTACACCGGCGCGATATCGGTCGTGACAAGTTCCTCGATCGTGTCTGGGAGTGGAAAGAGCACTCCGGCGGCACCATCGTCGGCCAGCTCAAGCGTATGGGCGCCTCCTGTGACTGGAGTCGCGAGCGCTTTACGCTCGATGAGGGGCTGTCGGATGCCGTGCGCGAGGTATTCGTGTGTCTCTATGAAGAGGGGCTGATTTATCGCGGCAAGCGCCTGGTCAACTGGGATCCGGTACTGGAGACGGCCGTCTCCGACCTCGAGGTGGTGCATGAGGAGGAGCAGGGTCACTTCTGGCATATGTGCTACCCGCTGGCCGATAATCCGTCCGAGCATGTCATTGTCGCCACCACCCGTCCGGAGACGATGCTGGGCGATGCCGCCGTGGCCGTGCATCCGGAGGATGAGCGCTACAGCCATCTGATCGGCAAGGAGCTGCTGCTGCCGCTGACCGATCGCCGTATTCCGGTGATTGCCGACGATTATGTCGATCCGGAGTTCGGTACCGGTTGCGTGAAGATTACCCCGGCGCACGACTTCAACGACTACGATGTCGGCAAACGCCACGACCTGCCGATGCTCAACATCCTGACGCCGCGCGCCCACCTGTTGGATGATGACTTCATTCCCGAGAAGTACCGCGGCATGGAGCGCTACGAGGCGCGTGAAAATATCGTTGCCGATCTCGATGCCGAGGGGCTGCTCTACAAGGTGGAGGAGCACACCCATCAGGTTGGCCGTGGCGATCGTTCGCATGCGGTGCTGGAGCCTTACCTGACCGATCAGTGGTATGTGAAGATTCAGCCGCTGGCCGATCCGGCCATCAAGGCGGTCGAGGACGGCGATATCGAGTTCGTGCCCAAACACTGGGAGAAGACCTATTTCGAGTGGATGCGCAACATCCAGGACTGGTGTATCTCACGTCAGCTCTGGTGGGGACATCGTATCCCGGCCTGGTACTGCGACGACTGCGACCACATTAGCGTCGATCGTGAAACACCCGCCTGTTGCGGTGGCTGCGGCGGCAAGAACATCCGCCAGGATGAGGATGTGCTCGATACCTGGTTTTCCTCAGGTCTCTGGCCCTTCTCCACCCTCGGCTGGCCGGATGAAACCAGGGAGCTGGAGGATTTCTATCCGACCAACGTGCTGGTCACCGGTTTCGACATCATCTTCTTCTGGGTGGCCCGCATGATCATGATGGGCATGAAGTTCACCGGAAAGGTGCCGTTCCGCCATGTCTACATCCATGCCCTGATCCGCGATGCGCAGGGGCAGAAGATGTCCAAGTCCAAGGGCAACGTCATCGATCCGCTGCAGATTATCGATGAGTACGGTGCCGATTCGCTGCGTTTCACGCTGGCCCATATGGCCACCCAGGGCCGCGACGTAAAGCTCGATGTGAAGCGGATCGAGTCGAACCGCAACTTCATGAACAAGATCTGGAATGCGGCCCGCTTTGTATTCATGAACCGTGGCGATGCAGCACCCGATCACGCGGTCGACCCGCAGCTGGACGTAAACCGCTGGATCCTGGCCGAGCTCAATGGCGTGGGCCGCGAAGTGGAACAGGCCCTGACCGATTACCGCTTCAATGAGGCGGCAGGTGCACTCTACAACTTTATCTGGGGTACCTACTGCGACTGGTATGTCGAGGCGGCCAAGGTGGCCCTCTACGGTGATGATGCGGCGGCGAAAGAAGAGACGCAGGTGGTGATGCTCACCGCCCTCGACGGCTGGCTGCGCCTGTTGCATCCGATCTGCCCCTTCATCACCGAGACGCTGTGGCAGACGCTGCATGGCAGCGAGGCACGCCTGGTGACGGCCGACTGGTTCAAGGCCTTTGCCATCGATGACAATGATGGTGCTGTGGCGCGCATGCGCAAGGTGATGGAGACGGTCTCGGCCATCCGCTCGATCCGTGGCGAGATGAATGTCGCTCCGGGCAAGAAGATTGTGGCGCAGATCGCCTGTGATGCCTCAATTCGTGAGGAGCTTGCAGCCCAAGGGGGGCTGATGATGACGCTGGCCAGGCTTGAGAAGCTCGACTGGCTGGATGCCGATGCTGAAGTGGAAGGGGCCGCTGTGGCACCACTGTCCATTGCCCGTATCTTCCTGCCGTTGGCGGGGCTTGTTAACGTCGCTGAAGAGCAGGCGCGCCTGAACAAGGAGATCGGCAAGGTCGATAAGGATATTGCCAAGCTGGAGACCAAGCTGGGCAATCCCAAGTTCCGCGGTAATGCCCCTGCTGAGGTGGTGGCCAAGGTGGAGGCTGAGCTGGATGCTCTGCGCACCAAGCACGGTGAGCTGATGGCCGCTTCCGAGCGGCTGGCGAATTTGTAATATCCGCAAAAGGCTCCGGCCTTTTGCTTGCAATCGTCAGGCGAAAAAGCCTGACTCACGAATCCTGACGGATTCGCTCGCCTTCCATGGCGGGAGGAGAGACCCCGGTCTGGGTTGGAATCTCCCCTCCACCCATGGATGGGTGGCGACCGAACGAATGCGAGGTCGTGAGCGACAAAAGGGCAGGATAGTCGTTTGGACGCCTGAAAGGCGCCCGTAGGGCGAAAGGCAGGATGCCTTGAGTCAAGCAAAACCGCGTTTTGCGCAGTAATGAACGGTAGAGGGCAGGACAAAAAGACAGGATAGTCGTTTGGACGGTCAAAGGCCGCCCAAAGGGAGAGGGGCAGGGATGCCCCGAGTCAGCCCGAAGCCGTACGTAAAGGAGTCCCCGCCCATGCCGAGCTTTGATGTTGTATCCGAAATCGATATGCAGGAGATGGACAACGCCATCAACCAGGTGAAGAAGGAGCTGGCCACCCGCTTCGACTTCAAGGGCAGCAACTCCTCCATTGAGCTGGAGGAGGCTGCAATTGTCGTGGTGGGCGATTCGGCCAACCGGGTGAACACCATTGCCGAAATCCTGCGCGCCAAGCTGGTGAAGCGAAAGCTCGATCCGAAATGCCTGGAATATGGCGAGATGGAGGATGCCAGTGGCGGCAACAAGCGCCAGCGCATCACCATCAAGCAGGGTGTGAGTAGTGAGCTGGCCAAGACGATCGTCAAGCTGATCAAGCAGGAGAAGATGAAGGTGCAGGCCGCCATCCAGGGTGAGCAGGTGCGTATCACCGGCAAGAAGCGCGACGACCTGCAGGCCGCTATGGCCTTGATTCGCGGCATGGATGCCGATCGGCCGCTCTCCTACACCAATTTCCGCGATTGAATTCCGGACATTTTTAAGGAACATAACGAGACACCCGGCCAGTTATCGGAGGGGAGGGAGGCTGGCCGGGTGCTCGTATCGCAACGATAGGTCTGTTGCTGTTTGCCAGGCCGGAAAACTCCAGCCTCTAATTCCATTATAGACCAGTTACACCCTTGTCAAGGCATCCAAAAGCTCGCGTCTCCCCATTTTTTTCAGGCCAGCAGGGGCGCATGGCGGCTGGGCG
>CAZCZU010000038.1:22276-23979 GCA_964503475.1 uncultured Zetaproteobacteria bacterium | reverse complement strand
ACTTGGCCACCACACTGTGACATTTTGATACACCTATTTTCGGTGCGGATAAACACAACCCTTACCCGCAACAAACCGGTGGTGGAGCCCGGGGCAAGCCACTACCCTTCGGACATGCAAGCATCCCCCCTGACCCGCGACCAGCTGATCCACACGTTCGCCAAAGGCTGCAAACCGGAAAGCGAATGGCGCATCGGCACCGAGCATGAAAAGATCGGCTTTTGCGCCGAATCGCTGCGCCCCATCCCCTATGAAGGAGAGCGCAGCATTCGCCGTCTGCTGGAGATCATTGCCGAGCATGGCTGGCAGGTTCAGTACGAGCTGGAGAAGCCGATTGCCCTGACCCGCGACTCCGCCTCCATCACCCTGGAGCCAGGCGGCCAGCTTGAGCTCTCCGGAGCGCCGCTCTCCAGCATCCATGAGACTTGTGCCGAAACCACGGATCATCTCAACCTGCTGCGCGACATCAAATCGGAGCTTGGCATCGGCTTCCTCGGACTCGGCTTCCAGCCCAAATGGCAACGAGATGATATTCCTTGGATGCCAAAGGCACGCTATGCCGTGATGCGCGACTACATGCCAAAGGTCGGCAACAAGGGGCTGGATATGATGCTGCGCACCGCCACGGTGCAGGCCAACCTCGACTTCAGCTCCGAAGCCGACATGGCCCGCAAACTGCGCATCGGCATGTGCCTGCAGTCTCTGGTTACCGCCCTCTATGCCGCCAGCCCCTTTGTCGACGGCAAACCCTCGCCGTACCTCTCGGCCCGTGCTGCCTGCTGGCTCGATACCGACCCGGCGCGCACCGGGGTTCCCGAGTGCGTCTTTGATGAAAACTTCGGCTTCGATATGTGGGTGGAGTGGCTGCTCGATGTGCCGATGTATTTTGTCGTCCGCAACGGCGCCTATGTCGACTGCGCCGGCGAAAGTTTTCGTGCCTTTCTCGATGGGAAGCTGCTGCAGCTTCCGGGCGAGATGCCCACACTGGACGACTGGGAGCTGCACGCCTCGACAGTCTTCCCCGAGGTGCGCCTGAAACAATACATCGAGATGCGCGGTGCGGATGCCGGCCCCTGGCCATGGATCTGTTCGCTGCCCGCCCTCTGGAAAGGCCTGCTTTACGACACCAATGCTCTGGATAAGGCGTGGGATATGATCGCCGACTGGAGCCATGCCGAGGTGTGCGGCTTACGCGAAGCGACACCGCGCACGGCTCTGAAGACACCCTTTCGGGACACCACGGTACTGGCGCTGTGCGAGCAGATGCTCGACATTGCCTACGAGGGGCTCTCCAGCATCGCCAACACCAACTGCCAGGGGGAAACCGAAGTACGCTTCCTGGCGCCACTGCGTCATGCAGTGGAATCGGGCCAGACCCAGGCGGAACGCTGGCTGGCTGCCTACCATGGCTCCTGGGGCGGCAACATCGATCGCATCTTCTTCGAAGCCATGCACCTGTAACGTTTAACATCCGCTTCGGGCATCGTGCCCTCCGCTACGGGACGCTTCGCAGGAGCGCGGTCCTGCTGCGCTTACGGCCCGGCCAATCGCCGGCCCGCCACTCGTCCGTGGGTGGAGAGGGAGATTTTGTTCCGGCGCAACTGCGGCTTGTTTAATCGGCCCCGGACCTCCTGTCCGCGGCCTTAAGCGCTTCGCAGGAGCGCGGTCCTGCTGCGCTTACGGCCCGGCCAATCGCCGGCCCG
>CAZCZU010000038.1:22074-22176 GCA_964503475.1 uncultured Zetaproteobacteria bacterium | reverse complement strand
CCACCCGTCCGTGGGTGGAGAGGGAGATTTTGTTCCGGCGCAACTGCCAACTGCCAACTGCCAACTGCCAACTGCCAACTGCCAACTGCCAACTGCCAACTG
>CAZCZU010000038.1:0-21974 GCA_964503475.1 uncultured Zetaproteobacteria bacterium | reverse complement strand
CCAACTGCCAACTGCCAACTGCCAACTGCCAACTGCCAACTGCCAACTGCCAACTCACATCTCACACAGCTCAATCGCATTGCCGTCCGGATCGCGGCAGAAGATAGCGGCACGGCCCGAGCGGCTGCGGGTGTAGTCGATACCGGCTGCATCCAGGCGTGTGCATACCGGAGCCAGCGATGTGACAGTCAGGGCCACATGATGATCGCGGTCGCCATGGGCCGGACGCGCATGGTCCGCACACGGGTTATCCAGCTGCATCAAATGAATCTGCTGACCACCGCCCAGGCGATAGAAGATTCCGTCAAAGCCAAGGTCCGGACGCTCGTCACGCGGCAACTGCAGTACCCGCTCGTAAAAGGCTGCCGCACGCTCCAGATCGGAAACGATGATGCCGACATGGGCAATTCTCATGTTTTACCTCCCTTCCCACAGCCATGCGGCGCCACGCACGCCGGAGGAGTCACCGTACTTCGGCGGCAGCAGGCGTGTCTGCACTTTATCTGAAAAAACATACTCACCCCAAAGCCCTGGTACCGCTTCATAAAGGCTTTCGATATTGGAGATGCCGCCACCGAGCACGATCGCATCCGGATCGAGGATGTTGATCACGTGCGCCAGTCCCCGCGCCATGCGATCGGCATGGCGCTGCAGTGAAGCCAGGCATTCACGATCACCGGCTACAGCCCTTGTGGCCATGACCTCGGCCGTCAGCACTTCGCCCGTCCGGCGCGCATGATCGCCCGCCAGCCCCGGCCCGGAGAGCCAGGTCTCGATACAGCCGGCGCGCCCGCAATAGCAGGCAGGCCCCGGCAGCTCATCATCTCGCGGCCACGGCAACGGATTGTGCCCCCATTCGCCGGCAATGCCGTTCGCCCCCTCCAGCACCCGGCCGTTGATGACAATCCCCGCCCCCGTGCCGGTGCCGACGATGACCCCGAACACCGAGCCGGCTCCGGCCGCAGCGCCATCCACCGCCTCGGAGAGGGCGAAGCAGTTGGCATCGTTGCTCATACGGATGTCACGCCCCAACAACCGCTCCAGGTCCTGCCGCAGGGGCCTGCCGTTAAGCCAGGTGGAGTTGCAATTCTTCATGCATCCTGTCGCCTGCGAGATCGCCCCCGGCGTGCCGATGCCGACCGAGGCCCGGGCCCCCAGTTGCTGCTCGGCCCGCCCCACCATCGCCGCCATCTGCGCCAGACTGGCGTCGTAATCACCTGCCGGGGTGGCCTCGCGCAGGCGCAGCAGCTCCGCATGGCTGCCGGCTGCCAGGGCAATCAATTCCGTTTTGGTGCCGCCGAGATCGATACCGATCCGCACCTCTGCATGATCGTTCATGGCGCCATCATGACCAGAATGTCTGTCAATCGGCAAGAAGCCGGCGAATTTCAGCTTCCAGTTTACTGAATGGCACGAAAACGCCACAATCCGGCGCCATGACTGCACAACTGATCGATGGCAAAGCACTCTCCGCCCGCATGCGCGACGAGATGCGCACGGAAGTAAGCGAACTGACCGCCCGCCACGGCCGCGCGCCGGGACTGGCCGTGATTATTGTGGGCGAAGATCCTGCCTCGCAAATCTACGTCAACAGCAAGAAGAAGGCCTGCGAAAATGTCGGGGTCCGCTCCTTCTCCTGGGAGCTGGATGAATCGACATCCCAGCAGCATCTGCTGGGACTGATTACCGAACTGAACAGCGATCCACGCGTGGATGGTATCCTCGTACAAGCTCCGGTACCGGAACAGATCAATCCGCAATCGATCATCGAAACCATCCTGCCGAACAAGGATGTCGATGGCTGGCACCCCTACAATGTCGGCCGCCTGGCTTCGCGCAAGCCGTCACTGCGCTCCTGCACCCCGTTCGGCTGCATGAAGCTGCTTGAAGAGACCGGTGAATCCGTGAAAGGCAAGGAGGCCGTCATTGTCGGCGCCTCCAATATCGTCGGACGCCCCATGGCCATGGAACTGCTGCTGGCCGGTGCCACCGTCACCGTCACCCACCGTTTCACCCGGGATCTCAAATCTCACATTGAACGCGCCGACATCGTTGTTGCCGCTGCCGGCAAGGCGGGTCTGGTCAAGGGCGAGTGGATCAAGGAAGGGGCGACTGTCATCGATGTCGGCATGAACCGCCTGGAAGATGGCAAGCTTATGGGCGACGTCGGGTTTGATGCCGCTCGCGAGCGTGCGGCCTGGATCACCCCGGTACCGGGCGGCGTCGGCCCGATGACCATTACCATGCTACTGCACAACACCATTCAGGCCTTCCGCGCCCATGTAGGAGACTAGGGCCTTGCTGACAAGGATTTCGACTGAAGCGCTGCTGGACCAAATGAGGCCAGTCAAGGCGCAAGGAGTGAAGTTTGATCTATTCAAATAAACGACGAGCAACGCCGAATGGCCTCATTTGGAGCGCAGCCCTGCGGGAAATGCCATTTTTGCGCGCGGCCACGTTATTTCTCGCTGATGTGTTTTCAATACACTGCGCTCGAAATGCCTTGCCCCACTTCAAAAATGGCGATTTCGCTACAGCCGAAATCCTTGTCAGCAAGGCCCCGGCATGAGCGAACTCGCCCGCACCCCGCTCTATGAAGAGCATCTGAAACTGGGCGGCAAGATGGTGCCATTTGCCGGCTTTGCAATGCCGGTGCAGTACCCGGCCGGCGCCCTGAAGGAGTACACGGCCGTGCGCGAAGGCGGCACCGGCATCTTCGACATCACCCATATGGGGCAGGTACGTGTCGCTGGCCCCGAGGCCCTCGCCTTCCTGCAACATGTCACCACCAACGATGTCAGCAAGCTCATCGATGGCCAGGTGCAGTATTCGGCCCTGCTCGATGAGGCCGGCACCTTTATCGACGATATCACCACCTACCGCGTCGCAGATCACGAGTACTACCTCTGCATCAACGCCGCCAACCGGCACAAGGATGTGGCGCACCTGCAGAAAGAAGCCGCAGGCTTCGATGTTACGGTCTCCGATGAATCGGATGAGACCACACTGCTGGCCCTGCAGGGCGCAACCGCGCAAGCACTGCTGCAGCCCTTGGCCGGCTGCGATCTGGAAACGATCGGCTACTACCGCTTCACTGTCACCACACTGGCCGGAGTGGAGGCGATTATCTCCCGCACCGGCTACACCGGTGAGGATGGTTTCGAGCTCTACCTGCCCAACAGTGCCGCTGTCTCCGTCTGGAACAGCCTCGTTGAAGCCGGTGCAGCCCCGATCGGCCTGGCCGCCCGCGACATGCTGCGCACCGAGATGGGCTACGCCCTTTACGGACACGAGATCAGCAGTACTGTCACCCCGGTCGAGGCGAAGCTGATGTGGATCACCAAGCTGGATAAGGGCGCGTTCATCGGTAGCAGTGCCGTGGCGGCCCGCAAGGCCGAAGGTCCGAAACAGCGCCTGATCGCCGTCAAGATGACCGGTCGCGGCATCCCGCGCGAGCACTACCCGGTCGTCTCAGGCGGCAAGGTGGTCGGCGAAGTCACCAGCGGCATGCACTCGCCACTGGCCGGTGGCGGCGTGGCCCTCGCCTATGTGCAG
Source organism: uncultured Zetaproteobacteria bacterium (assembly GCA_964503475.1). Taxonomy (GTDB): domain Bacteria; phylum Pseudomonadota; class Zetaproteobacteria; order Mariprofundales; family Mariprofundaceae; genus CAZCZU01. Next base: position 18,419 of record CAZCZU010000038.1, on the reverse strand, counting down.
CCGGAGTTTGCCGAGCAGGGCGAGCTGGCCATCGACATCCGCGGCAAGGCCATTCCTTGCCAGCGAACGAAGACGCCCTTCGTACGCAGCAACGTACGCAAATAACTCAACACGAATGACGAACCAGGCAGGAGGAGAGAGATGAGCATTCCGGCAGATCTGAAATACACCAAGGAGCACGAGTGGGTGCGTATCGAGGGCGATGTCGCCACGATGGGCATCACCGACCACGCTCAGGAGGCGCTCGGCGACATCGTCTTTGTCGAGCTGCCGGAAGTGGGCCGTAGCATCGATGCCGGCGAGGCTTTTGCCGTCGTCGAGTCGGTCAAGGCGGTCTCGGATGTCTATGCGCCGGTCACCGGCGAGGTCATCGAGGTCAATGGCGAGCTGGAAGATGCTCCCGAGCAGGTGAATGGCGAGCCCTACGGCAGCGGCTGGATCGTCAAAATCAAAATGAGCGGTGACACCGCCGAGCTGATGGACGAAGCCACCTACGCCACCTACCTCGAGGAGTAAGGCTCCGCTTTACGACTTATCAAGGCTGCGGGCACTGTCCCGCAGCCTTTGAGTTTCAAAACCAAGATCAGGAACAAGCCATGCGATTTCTACCCCATACCGATGCCGATCGCAGCCAGATGCTGGCCACCATCGGTGCCGACAACATCCGCGACCTCTTCGCCGACATCCCGGCCGGCCTGCATATCGAAAGTGGCTCACTGAAGCTGCCGGATGCCCTGCATGAGGCCGGTATTATCCGCAAGTTCACCGAGGCGGCCGAACAGAATCGCCATGCCGGCAACACCCGCTGCTTCCTCGGCGGCGGCACCTACCACCACTTCGTCCCCTCCGTGGTCGACTATGTGATAAGCCGCGGCGAGTTCCTGACCGCCTACACCCCCTACCAGCCGGAAATCAGTCAGGGCACGCTGCAGGCACTGTTCGAGTTCCAGACCATGATCGCCCGCCTGCTGGGCATGGATGTCTGCAACGCCTCGATGTACGACGCTGCCACCAGTGTCGCCGAAGCAGCCCTGATGGCCCGACGTGTCACCCGCCGCGACAAGGTGCTGCTCGCCGGCAGTGTGAACCCGCGCTACCGCTCAGTGACCCACAACTACCTCTCCCGCCTCTCAGGCTCCAGCCACGATATTGACTGCGATGGACTGGCCACCGACGTCAACGCCATCGTCGGCGCGGTCGATAAGGAGACCGCCTGCGTCATCGTCCAGTACCCGGATTTCTACGGCAGCGTTTACGATCTGGCCGATATCCGTAAAGCCTGCGACGAGGCCGGTGCCCTGATGGTCGTCGCCTTTGCCGATGCCTCCGCTTTTGCCCTGATCGAGGCGCCGGGAAGTTTTGGCGCCGATATCTGTGTCGGTTCCGGCCAGGCGCTCGGCATCCCGATGGGCTATGGCGGCCCACATCTGGGCCTCTTTACCTGCAAGCAGAAATATGTGCGCCAGATGCCGGGGCGGGTTTGTGGTCTCACGGAAGATAAAGAGGGCCGGCGCGGCTTCGTACTCACCCTCTCCACCCGCGAGCAGCATATCCGGCGCGAGAAGGCGACCAGCAACATCTGCAGCAACCAGGGGCTGATGTGCACGGCTGCCGCCACCTACATGACGCTGATGGGCGATGCGGGCCTTGCCACCGTTGCTCACCGTTCGGCTGCCGCACTCAACAAACTTGTCTCCGGCCTGCCCGACCATGTCGAGGCGGCAACCGGTGCCCACTACAATGAGACAGTGCTTAGCTTTGCCGATCAGGCGGCACGCGATCGGTTCCTCGCCATCGCCGAGGAGCGCGCCATCTTCGCCGGTATCCCGCTGGAGCGTATCGATCCCTCGGCCGATGCCCGCCACCTGCTTATCGCCACCACCGAGATGATCGAGGCAAGTGATATCACCGACTACCACGCCGCACTGGAGGCTGCACGATGAGCCAGAACCGCTACTCCGGAACCCACGGCCTGCAGCACGAAGAGCCGCTGCTCTTCGAGCATGCCCATAAAGAGGCCACCAGCATCAGCCTGCCGGGTGTCGAGGGCGACATCGATGCAAGTCTCGCCGCCTTCGCCCGCAAGCAGGCCGCCAATATTCCGGGCCTCTCCGAGCCGGAAGCGGTGCGCCACTTCGTACGCCTGTCGCAGTGGAACCACGGCATCGAGACCGGTTTCTACCCGCTCGGCTCCTGCACCATGAAATACAACCCGCGCGTCAACGAGACGGTGGTGCGCCTGCCGGGCCTGGCTCATATCCATCCCGATCAGCCGGAGCACACCGTGCAGGGTGCGCTGGCACTGCTGCATGAGCTGCAGGAGTGGCTGGGCGAGATCACCGGCCTGCCGTACGCCACCCTGCAGCCGGCTGCAGGAGCTCACGGCGAGCTGGCCGGCCTGATGCTGATCAAGGCAGCCCTCACCGCTCGCGGCGAAGGCCACCGCAACAAGGTGCTGGTTCCCGACTCGGCCCACGGCACCAACCCGGCCTCGGCCACACTGTGCGGCATGCAGACGGTGGAACTGAAGTCGCGCCCGGACGGCCGTCTCGATATCGAGGAGCTGAAGGCGCACCTGGACGGCGATGTCGCCGCCCTGATGCTGACCAACCCGAACACAGCCGGCGCCTTCGAGTCGGAGATCATCGAGATCTGCAATCTCGTGCACGCGGCCGGCGGCTTCGTTTATGGCGATGGCGCCAACCTCAACGCCCTGGTCGGCATCGCCCGCCCGGGCGACATGGGTATCGACTGCCTGCACATCAATGTGCACAAGACCTTCTCCACCCCGCACGGCGGTGGTGGCCCGGGCGGTGGCCCGGTGGTGGTCAACGAGGCACTCGCCCCCTACCTGCCGGTGCCGCGCATCGAAAAGACGGATGCGGGTTACACCCTGGTGCACGAAGATGACCAGAGCATCGGCCCGGTGCTGGGCAGCATCGGCCAGAGCGGTGTACTGCTCAGGGCTGCCGCCTACATCGCCGCTTTCGGCCGCGAGCATCTGCACAGAATCGCCGAAGATGCGGTGCTGAACGCCAACTATGTGCTGGCGCGCCTGAAGGATGCCTACCACGTGCCGTTTGAAGGCCTGTGCAAGCACGAGTGCCTGCTCACCGACGAGTTGCAGAACAGGCATGGGGTCAAGACGCTCGATATCGCCAAGCGCCTGATCGACCTCGGTTTCCACCCGATGACGGTCTATTTTCCTTTGATTGTACATGGCGCGATGCTCATCGAACCGACCGAGACCGAATCGAAGGAGACGCTCGACGCCTTCTGCGAGGCGATGCTGGAGATCGCGGCCCAGTGCGAAGCCGGCGACACCGAGGCACTGCATGCCGCTCCCCTGCTGCCGGTACGTACACGCCTGGACGAAACGGCTGCCGCCCGCAAGCCGGTACTGGTCTGGAACGAGCAATAACCGGACAAATGCGACCTCCCTGTCGAAAAGAGAGGGAGGTCGTGCTCCGGCCCCTTACAATCCCGGCCGCGATTGGCTATCAATTCAAATAGGTTGGAGCCGATGGCGGTAAGCAATGGGAATCTATTTCGAACATTCTGCCGAACACAATTTCATGCTGATTGTTCTGCATGGAGCGATCACCAACGATGAGGTCAATGCCCATATCAATCGCCTGCTGAGCGGCGAATACACCGCCCCCGGCACACGCGGCCTGATGGTCTTATGCAAAAACATCTCGACGCAACAGCTGGGGTGGAGAACCGTCTTCGACTCCGGCATGCGCATGCGCGCCGCCAAATTCCGCCAGAGCGGCAAGCTGGCCATTGTGGCGGAAAGCTCCCTGGCTTACGGCCTGGCCCGCATCTATCAGACGGCGACGGACTCCAGGGAAATCGATGAGACACGTGTCCTGCGCAGAGAGGAGATGGATGAGGCGATTGCATGGCTCGACATCCATACGCTCGCACCGCACATCAACACAAGAGTTCAGGCGTGTGAAACGCCGCAATCAGAAGAGCCTAAAAGGGCCGTACCACCACCAGAATAACGGCGAAAACCAGGATCAGGGTCGGAATCTCGTTGTACTTGCGGAAGAAAACATGGTCGCGGTCGTTACACCCCTCGGCGAATGCACGCACCACGCGACCGTTATGGATGTGAAATGCGAGCAGTCCGGCCACCAGCACCATTTTCAGCCAGAACCATGCCTCGTCATAAAGCACATCCCACTGCATCCAGGCCAGCACCAGGCCGAGGGTAATGGTCACCATCATCGCCGGACGCATGATGAAACGGTAAAGCTTGCGCTCCATGATACAGAACTGCTCGTGCACCGGCCCGTCCGGGTGGCCTGCGTGATACACGAACAGACGCGGCAGATAGAACAGCCCCGCGAACCACGATACCAGTGCGATGATATGAAATGCCTTGACCCACAACATGGCACCAGCATAGCGCCCTGACAGGGCCGTGTCAGTCTGTTGGGCAGTAAGCCAACATCAGCATCGCCCTAATTCTTCACCGGCCGCTTGGCCAGCTTGCGCTGCAGGGTGCGCCGGTGCATGCCCAGCTTGCGGGCTGCGGCCGAGATATTGCCGTCGCATTCGTTCAGCACACGCTGGATATGCTCCCACTCCAGCCGCCGGACTGAGATCGGGTTCTCAGGCACCTCCACCGCCGCATCCCCCTCACCCTGATGCAGGGCCGCGATGATCTCGTCGGCATCGGCCGGCTTGGCCAGGTAGTTGGTCGCCCCCAGCTTGATCGCCTCCACCGCCGTGGCAATGCTGGCATAGCCGGTCAGCACCAGGATACGCACCCCGGCATCCATCTCACGCAGCTGCTTGACCAGGGTCAGGCCGGACCCTCCCGGCATACTCAGGTCGACTACGGCGTAATCGGGCATCGCATCATCGATCAGGCGCATCCCCTCATCCACACTGTGCGCCATCCGCACCTCGAAACCGCGCCCGGTCAGAGCTATAGAGAGCACCTGGCAAAAGGTGGTGTCATCGTCGACCAGCAACAGGCTATGTACAGAAGCAACCTCATCCATTGGCCTCTCCTGCAGCCAGTCGCCCGCGAGGCAGACTGATACGGGCACAGACGCCATGCGGCTGCCGATCGGACAGGCTCAAGCTGCCACCCAGTCGCTCGATCACGGCCTGGCTGAGGAACAGCCCCAGCCCCCGGCCACTGCTTTTCGTCGATACGAACGGCGTCCCGAGCCGCTGCCGCAATTCATCCGGCAACCCCGGCCCCTCATCACACACCTCAATGGCAATCGCATCATCATGCCACTGGCAGGCCAGCATGATGCCCTGATTCGAGGCATCGGCAGCATTGGTGAGCAGGTTGGCGATCGCCTGGGTCAGGGTGACATCGGCCACCAGCTGCGGGGGTTCCCCCTCCTGCATCCGCACCTCCACCTGGGCCTCGGGCCGTGTCGACTGCCACTGTTCCAGCAGTTCGGTGATATACGCATCCAGAAGCTGGCTACGCCCCCCTTCGGCCCGCGCCACTCCGGCACTGGCCGAGATCTGCGACAGAATCTCCTTACAGCGCTGTACCTGCTCCCTGAGAATCTGCAGTTGCCCGGGATCGCCATCATGGTTGCGGGCCAGCTCGCCCACGATCACGGCCATGGTGGAGAGTGGCGTGCCGAGCTCATGTGCCGCGCCTGCGGCCATCGCCCCCAGCGATACCACCAGTTCATCGCGCGCCGCTTTCTCGCGCATGTCGGCCAGGTGCCGTTCGCGCTCACGCAGGGCATCGGACATGCGCACGATGAAGAAAACAATCAGCGCCACACTGAGGATAAAGCTGAACCACATGCCGACCAGGTGCAGCTGGAAGCCGTTGGCCATATGGCCATGCTGCATGCCGAACAGCGGCTGGAAGAAGAAAACCAGCAGCGAGTAGCAGGCCAGCACCAGCATCGCCATCGACCAGACATAGGCGCGTGGCAGGGTCGAGCTGACAATGATCAGCGGCAACAGGTAGAGCGAAATGAACGGATTGGTATAGCCACCCGAGAAGTAGAGCAGCACGGTCAGGAAGGCCACATCGAGGATCAGCTGGGCGAAATAGGCCCGCTCGGAGATCTGCTCATGACCATGCAGCATGCGAATCGAGGCGATATTAACCACGGCATAAGCGCCGATCACCACCATCATCGGCCACAGATCGAGATGAATCTCGGGCATCAGGAAGGAGAGCAGCACCAGTGCCGCCTGACAGAGAATCAGGATACTGCGCATCTGAAGCAGGCGTTTCAGGTTACGCGACAGGGTCGGCGCATCGGTCAACAGGCTGCTTGCCGCGGCACGAAATGGCATGACACCTCCAGTAAAACATTATGGAATCTAGGCTCGGACAACTATCTCAGCAAATGGCCTCCACGTGGATGCGGCAATTTGTCGCGCGACACTATGCCCCATGGGCAGGCCGATTCGCATGCCCCATACTCCCCTCCGGCAACAAGGCATACACAGACCCCCTAACCTGATGCGCCTTATTGCATCACCGGGCACGGCGGCCCCCTTTTCCATCCCTCCCTGGCCGCCGTGCACCCGGTCTTTCCGGCCCCATGCCGGCTATCGCCTGTGCGACAGGGGTGCGACACTGTGCCGCATTTACTCATTAAGCCTTCTTCACAAAAGTTCCGGCTCCCGATTTTTCGACTGGAGGAGTCATGAACAAACGCGTTCACCCATCGACCGGCCTGGTAATGCTCGGTCTCCTGCTTACCCCGACACACGGTGCATTCGCCGCCGACAGCACGGCTGTCGCTGCAGAGCGGGATGCCCTGGACGAAGTAGTCGTCACAGCCCCCCGCAGCCGCGAGCCGCTGAAGGTCGTCACCGACCCGAAAGCACCGCGCCAGCCGGTGCCGGCCCATGACGGTGCCGATTACCTGAAAAACATCCCCGGCTTCTCGGTGATCCGCAAGGGCGGCACCGACGGCGACCCCGTATTCCGCGGCATGGCCGGTTCGCGCCTGAATATCCTGCTTGACGGCGAGTCCATCCTCGGCGGCTGTCCGATGCGCATGGATCCACCCACGGCCTATGTCTTCCCGGCCGCCTACGACAGGATCACGGTCCTGAAAGGTCCGCAGTCCGTGCAGTATGGCCCCGGCAACTCCGCCGGCGTCGTCCTCTTCGAACGCGACGTGAAGCGCCTGCATAAAGCGACCGCCCACCTCGACGGCGCCCTCACCGTCGGCAGCTTCGGCCGCCATGACGAGCGCGTCGATGCCCTGGCCGGCAATACAAACGGCTATGCCCGCTTCACCGGCACCAACTCGCACACCGGCGACTACAAGGATGGCCTCGGTCAGCTGGTACACTCCTTCTACACCCGCAGCAGCGGCAATGTCGCCTTCGGCATCACCCCGAGCGACGATACGCGCATCGAGCTGACCGCCGCCAAGAGCGACGGCAAGGCCGCCTATGCCGATCGTGCCATGGACGGCGCCAAATTCGCCCGCGACAACATCGGCCTGAAGTTTACGACCGAACACCTGTCGCCGCTGGTGCAGAAGCTGGAAGGCCAGCTCTACTACAACTACATCGACCACGTGATGGACAACTACTCGCTGCGCACCTTCTCGCCGACGGTGATGATGCCCAACCCGAGCGTCAGCAATCCGGATCGCAAGACCACCGGTGGAAAACTGGCCACTACGCTGGCCCTGGGCGACACCACCGACGCCACCATCGGCTTCGATTTCCAGACCAATTCGCACCGCAGCCGTATGAGCATGAATCAGATCATGATGCCTTACCAGATGAAGGCCAGGACTCAGGATGCCCTGTTCAGCGACTACGGCCTGTTCGGCGAGATCACGCACGATGTCAGTGACTATGATCGTCTGCTGGCCGGCATCCGCGGCGACCGCTGGCGTGCCGAGGACCAGCGCGCCGTGGTACAGCTAGGCATGATGGGTTCCGTTGCCAACCCGACGGCCGGTGCCGTGCGCACCGAAACGCTGGGCAGCGGCTTTCTGCGCTACGAGCATGACCTGGCCGCAACACCTGCCACGCTCTATATCGGCCTCGGCCGCACGGTACGCTTCCCGGATTACTGGGAGATGATCTACAAGGAGAGCCTGACCACCGTCAGCGCCTTCAATATTCGCCCGGAAAAGACCACCCAGCTCGATGCCGGCTTCAACTACAACGGCCGGACCGTATCGGCCTCACTCTCCGGCTTCTACAGCAAGATCAAGGACTACATCCTGATACAGTCGGGCGTTGCCAAGGGCCTGCGCACGACCAATGTGGCGCGTAATATCGACGCCACCACCTGGGGCGGCGAGCTCTCGGCCGCCTGGATACTGGCGGAGAACTGGAAGGTGGACGGCTCCATGTCCTACACCCACGGCGCCAACGACACCGACAACATCGCCCTCGGCCAGATGCCGCCACTGGAAGGCACCATCGGCCTGAACTATGACGACAAGACCTACTCGGCCGGTGCCCTGCTGCGCATGGCCGCGGCCCAGAACCGCTTTGCACTGAACCAGGGCAACATCGTCGGCCAGGACCTCGGCCGCAGCAGCGGTTTCAGTGTGCTGTCGCTGCATGCCGGCTGGAAGCCTGCCAAGGACATCCAGATCACGGCCGGCGTCGACAACCTGCTCGACCGGGTCTACGCCGAGCACCTCAGCCGGGCCGGCAGCCTGGTCCCGGGCTATACCACCACGACCCGGGTCAACGAGATGGGACGCAGCCTGTGGGTGAGCGCCAACTTCTCTTTCTAAATCGCCAGCGGATACGGAGCGGGAGTATTGGCTCCCGCCCCCATCCTTCCGGGGTGCCCTGCATGGGCACCCTTTGGCGTTTTTGCATATCGGGACCAGTATGCCGCTGATGATGCACTGGCATGACCACGGACAGCCGCAGTGGCGTGGCCTTATGGCCGCAGCAACCCTTGCCATTGCCCTGCACCTGATCCTTCTCTGGGGCATGGCCGGCAGCGCTACATCACCGCATACCCAGACGGCCCGGCAGATCAGCATGACCCTGCTCAGCCTGGCCGCCAATTCACCCGGCAAGGCCCGCCCCGCCCCGGCACCCGAGCCAGTGGTGAAACCGAAATCCGAGCCGGCTGTCGAACCCGCTCCCAGGCCGGAACCGGTCGCCACGCCCGAACCGGTTGCCGAAATGGATTCCGAGCCTGCCCCCGAGGCGACTCCACAAGCCTCAGCCCAGCCCGAGGTCCAAGCCGAGCCGGAAACAACGATCACCCATGAACCGGCCAGCGACACCACCGAGGCCGTGGCTACGGATAGCGCCGGCGGTCAGGCGGCTGCCGGGCAGGCCGTACCGGACAGCGAGCCGGATCACAGTGCCGCCTTTCTCAACAATCCCCCACCGCACTACCCCAATGCCGCCCGACGCCGGGGCTATGAGGGCGTAGTCATGCTCAATGTCGAGGTACTGGCCAACGGCCGTTGCGGCCGCATCGAGCTGCTTCGCAGCAGCGGCCATGAGATCCTCGACCACGAGGCCCTCGCCACCGTCAAGACATGGCGCTTCGTCCCGGCAAAATTGGCCGGCATCGCCGTGGACCGCTGGTATCAGGTACCGGTCCGCTTCCGCCTGCGCAACCGCTAAACCGACGCCACATCTTTCCCCGCTCAGCCCTGCAACCGACCATGCCGACAGGTTGCGACGCTTTGCCGCGCGACCATTTGTCGCGCGACAATTTGCCTAATTCTTCATCCATCCCTTCCTTCCTATCGTACGCCGCAAATCTGGGGAGGAGGTAACCATGTCTGAAAACCAGGTCAAACCAAGTCGATTCATGGCATCCATCGTTTGCGGCATTGCCATGCTACAGCCCGCTCTGTCGTGGGCTGAGGCGGATGTCATCCGGGTGGAATCGACCACCATCGACGATCGCTTTGAAAGCAAGCGCCACGAGGCCTCGAATATCGCGGTTATCGATGGCCGTACGGTGGACCGCGCCCACAGCGAAAACATCAAGCAGATTCTGGATGCCGTCCCCGGCCTGACCGCCGAGCTGCAGAGCCAGGACTCGCTGAAGATTCATATCCGCGGTGTCGAGAACCAGCGTTTCATGGGCGAGAAGCCGGGCGTGGCCGTCGTCATCGACGGCGTACCGGTGTTCGAGCGCACCGGACGCGTCAATATCAATCTCGACGACATCGAATCGATCAAGGTGATCAAGGGCGGCGCCTCCTACCTGTTCGGCGAGGATGCACTGGCGGGCGCGGTCATCATCACCACCAAGCGCGGTGCCAAAATGGCGGGGCTGCATCTTGCCGGTGAGGCGGGCAGCTTCGGCTACAACCGTGAAGTGGCACGCGCAGGCATGGCCGGCGACAAGGTGAGCGGCCACGTGCAGGTCAGCCACCGCCAGTCCGACAGCTTCTACTTCCAGGGCAACTACAAGGCCGACTACCTGAACGGCAAGCTGCAGGGCTACCTATCCGATTCCAGCGACCTCACCTTCGGCTGGGAGCTGGCCAACCGCTTCAAGGACAGCCACGGCACCGTCGACGGCGTCAATCAGGCCTGGTCCGACCCGACCAGCATCCAGGGGCGCGACTACGCCCGCCACTTCGACGTGCAGCTGGGCAAATACTACCTCACCTACGCCAACGACCTGAGCGACCACAGCAACCTGATGCTCAACCTCTACCAGTTCGGCGATCACACCCAATTCTGGTCGGCACCGATCCGCTACGACACCACTGGCACCCCGGTGACCAATGTCGATGCCTACGCCAACGACAACGACTACAAACAGACCCAGCGCGGACTGAAGGGCGAGTGGCGTGGCAGCGGCGAACGCCTGGCCTGGATGGGGGCGATGGACCTGCGCGACAACCTCTATCGCAACCATGTCTCGGTACTGCAGTCGTACAAGGCGAGCCCGAGCCCCTTCTCACCGGTCATCACGGCCGGCACGGTGACCGCCGACAACGAGACCCGCGAACGCATGTATGCCGGTTATGGGGAGCTGAAATACCGCCTGTTCGCACCGCTGACCCTGACCATGAACGGCCGCTTCGACCGCATCAAACTCGACTACAGCGACATGCTGCCCACTGCCACAGCACCCAATCTGGGTAAGCGCTTCAATGTCTGGTCCTGGCGCGGCGGCCTGACCTACGCTCTGAACGACGATACGTCGCTCTACGGCAATGTCTCGACCGGCTTTCGTGCCCCCTCCATCCAGCAGCTCTTTGCCGGCACCATCACCCCGACCGGCAATACGGCCGCCAACCCGAACCTGAAACCGGAACGCGCCGTCAATTACGAGATCGGCCTGCGCGGCAGGGCTGCCATGCTCGGCGGGCTGGAGTGGGATATGGCGATCTTCCAGATCGACCGCAAGGATTTCATCCTCAATGTCGCCGGCCAGTACGCCAACCCGCTGACCGGCACGCAGGACCAGTACCAGAACATCGGCGGCATGCGCAATCGCGGCCTGGAACTGAGCCTGAAGACGGATCAGTCGCAGTTCTTCTCCTGGAATCTCGCCTACACCTTCCTCGATGCGAAATTCACCCGCTACGACAACTTCAACCTGCTGCTCGGCAACCGCTTCAGCCCGGCCCCGGGCGCCAGCCGGACCGTCCAGTACAACAACTCCGGCAACCGCGTACCGCGCGTGCCACTGAACAAGCTCTTCCTCGCCGCCCACCTCCGACCGCTCGACGGGCTGATGGTGAGCGGGGAGATGAATGCCCAGGGCTCCTACTTTGCCGACGATATCAACCGCATCAAAATCGGCGGCCACGCCGTCTACAATGCGCTGGCCAACTACGACTTCGCCAGCGGCAAAAACAGGCGTGTGAAGTGGTCGCTCTTCGCCCGCATCGACAATCTGTTCGACCGCTACTATTTCAATACGGCACGCGGCTTCTACGATGCCAACGGCGATTTCGCCTACAACGCCCAGGACCTCTCCATCGTCGTCAACCCCGGTCGCCGCTGGAGCGCCGGCCTCTCGGCCAGCTTCTGACGGGGTGAGCACAATGAAACGTCGTATCTACCTCCCGACCATTGCGGCCCTGTCTCTGCTGATGGCATCCGCGCCACTTGAGGCCATGACCTGGCAGCCGGCGGCAGCCAAGCCGGCCACCTCGCTCTCGAATCACGGCATGCGCCACAAGCCAGCCCGCTTCCAGTTACAGGGGGGTGAGGGTGCCGCCATCCGCCTGCTGCTGCCCGACCTGTCGAGCCGGACTCTGAAGGCCGATGCGGACGGCACCGCCACGATCAAAGCGACGGGCATGGAGTATTTCCATGCCCTGGTCGCCGAGCGTCAGTCGATCGGCCGTCAGGAGGCGGCCATCCGCTACCTGCACCTGTTCGGCAAGCCTTCCGGGCACAGCCCGACCGAACTGTTGGCCATGCCGCATACGAAACTCGATATCGTACCCGCCCCCCTGCCGCGCGAGCACTGGAGCTACATGGCCGGCCACAGCTTCACCTTTATCGTGCGTTTCGACGGGCTGCCCTTGGCCCGGCAGCAGTTCATGCTGCAGACCTCGCACGGCAGCCGCCAACAGCTGGTCACCGATGCAAAGGGACGCATCGCCATCACCCTGCCGGACGACTTCGGGCAGGTAATGCCGGGCCGCCGCCACAACCGGCCGGCCGAATTCCGCCTTGCCTGCGACTACCGCCACGAGGGTATCACCTACAGCACCACCCTTTCCGCCCCCTACCGGGCCGACCCGAGACACTGGCAATCGCTGCAGCTGGGTATCGCCACCACAGCCGGCGGCATGCTGCTCGGAGGGCTGCTGACCTTCCGCAATCTGCGTCGCAAGGAGAAATAAGATGCCGTTGTGGAAAAACCTTTCCTTCATCCGCAAATGCGTGCAGCTGGCCGCATTCGTTTTTCTGGTCTACGGATCGGTCGTGGTCGGCTTCTACTCGGCCGACAAACTCTCCGGCGCCTTTCCGGCCCTGGCCTGCGCCTACGATGCCAAAACGGCCGATTACTGTGTGCTTATTCCGCTGCAACATCAGTTCGGCCACCGCATCGGCACGGCCCTGGCGGCAGGCGCCTTCACCTTCAGCACCCTGCTGCCGGTGCTGACCACGCTGGGCACCTTCCTGCTCCTCTTCGTATTGCTGAACAAGGCCTTCTGCGGCTGGCTCTGTCCGCTCGGCTTCTTCCAGGAGGTGGTCGGCATGATCGGGCAGAAGCTGCGCCTGACGCGCAGCGAGTCGCTGGATGCAACGCTGGTGACGCGTATCCGGCCGGTGAAATGGCTGATGCTCGGGCTGCTGGTGGTTCTCTTTCCGCTCGCCTCCGGCCTCGGCTTTGCCGGCCATGAGCTGGGCGACCCGTTCTGCAAGATCTGCCCCAGCCGCATCCTGACCACGCTGGCGGCCGGGCAGCTCAACCAGCTCTACATCGATACCTCATCGACCGGCTACATGATCCTGTCGATCATCGCCGACACGCTCTTCGGCCTGATCCTGGTGCTGTCGCTGACCGTGCGTCAGCCCTTCTGCCGTATCTGCCCGATGCTGGCGATGCATGCCATGTTCCGCAAAGTGGGGCTGGTGCGCCTGACGAAGAACTACACCGCGCGCTGCGACAAGTGCGGCCTCTGCGCCAAGGCCTGCCCGATGGATATCCGCGAGATCCAGACGACACAGGCCAACGATGCGCTGATGCCGGATTGCACCCTGTGCGGCCGCTGCGTCGAGTTCTGCCCCGATAAGGGCGTGCTGTCGCTCAAGTACGGCGTGATTCCGATCCTTGTCTCCGATCCGCACTACTTCAAAGCGCGCAACAAGGCGCAAAAGGAGTGGGAAGGAACAGCCAGGCCTTCGCGCCGCAAGGCGGCGGAAGCAAAGGCGTAAGGTTATGGAACTGCTGCTCTCATCCCTGCCGGCATCGTTCGTCATCGGGCTGTCGTTCGGTGCCAGCGCCTGCATGTTCGCCTGCATCCCGACCCTTGGCGTAGCCCTGATCGGAGCCGGCAGCGGCAATATCTCCACCCAAGCCATGGCGGCCCGCTTCAATGGCGGCCGCCTCTTCGGCTACAGCCTGCTCGGCCTTCTCTCCGGCAGCCTCGGTGCCACGCTCACGCAACTGTTGAGCGATGCGCACGCCGCACTGCTGTTCGGCGCCCTGCTGATCTTTGCCGGGCTCATGCTGTGGCGCCGGGCTGGTGCCCGCAGCTGTAGCGCGCATGACAAACGCAATGGATCGCTGTTCGGCGGCAGCATGTTCGGCATAGGGCTCGGCATGAGCCTGACGCCATGCCTGCCCCTGGCCGGTGTCTGTGCGGCAGCAGCGGCCACAGCCTCGCCATGGGCAGGGTGGCTGCTCGGCCTCGCCTTCGGCCTGGGCGCCATTATCCCGGCCCAGCTTCTTCTCGGTTACGGCCTGGGAGCGGCCGGTCAGCAGCTGCGAAGTCAGCTTACTACCCATGCCACCAGACTCAGTCGTATCGCCAGCGGCATCCTGTTGCTGGTCGGCATATCCACAGCCATGGGATGGATCAAACTATGAATATTGCCCTGATTTTCGATAAAGGCGGCCCGGTCGTCTGGATTCTGGCCGCACTCTCCGTGCTGGCACTGAGCATAGTCATCGAGCGGCTGCTCCATTTCTGGCGCATGGGCCGCCTGCCGGCCGACTTCGACACAACAAAGCCCGATGCCGCCACCCTTGCTCAACTGCGAGGCCCGGAAGCAGCGGTACTGAAAGGACTGGTGCAGGCCTCGTTCGAGGGGGTGAGCAACCTCGAACGTGTCGCTGCGCGTATCGGCTCCGGCGAGCTGCAACGCATGGAGCGCGGGCTCGGCATCCTCGGCGTCATCGGCAACAGCGCGCCGCTGCTCGGCCTCTTTGGCACCATCGCCGGCATGATCAAGGCCTTCATGGTCATCGAATCGGCCGGCGGCAAGGTGGATGCCGAGATGCTGGCCGGCGGCATCTGGGAGGCGATGGTCACCACCGGCGTCGGCCTGGCCGTGGCCATTCCGGTTTTGTTCCTGCTGCACTGGCTGGAAGGGATGGCCGATGCCAGGGCCCATGCCATGCAGTACCACGCCTCGCTGTTCATCGAGCAGTCCGGCCAGCAGCCCTCGCACTCCGAAAGCGATCGCATCCGTCACCATGGCGAGCGTGCTGATGCAGTTTGAGGGACGCCGACGCTTCCGGCACGGGCCGAATCTGACACCGCTGATCGATGCGGTGTTCCTGCTGCTGGTCTTCTTCATGCTCACCTCCCACTTCGTGCGCGACCAGTCGCTGCAGATCGCTCTGCCCGAGGCGGAAAGTGCCGCCGAGCTGAACGATGACGGTCCGGTGGAGGTGGCGCTGGCCGCGGACGGGACCCTGTCGATTGACGGACAGGACGTGGCCGCCGATGCCCTGATCCAACAGCTCCGACAACTGCTGGCGAAACGCCCGCAAAAACTGGTGACACTGCGCGGCGACCGAGCGGCCAATCTGGGGGCGGCCGTCCAGGTGCTCGATGCTGCCCGCCAGGCCGGTGCCGCCTCGGTGGATGTCGTCGCCCGGCAGCCGTAGATGAAAGGCAACTGGATACGGCCACTGGCGATCACGGCCTCACTGGCCGCTCACGCCCTGCTGTTCGTGCAGCTCACAGGCCTCAGCCAGCCGCAGGCCACACCCTCCGAGCATGCCCGCATGGCCGAAATCCGCCTGGCCGTGGCCATGCCGGCCCCGACCGAGCCGGCTCCTGAACAGGAGATCACACCGCCTGCACCGGCACCCGAAAAGCCGCGCCAAGCACCACGCAAACCGACACCGAAGAGCGTTGCCGAACCGGAAGCGGTGCAGCCACAGCCGGAGGCGCAACCGGCACCTCCGCCGCTGGTTGCCGCGGCCTCGCTGCCCGATGAGGCCATGCTTGATGATCTGCGCCGCAGCTACATCGCCAAAGTGATGGCCCTGATCGAGGCGCATAAATTCTATCCCAATGCCGCCCGCCGCCGCCGTATCGAGGGCGATGTGCATATGCAGCTGGCCATCGATGCCGATGGCCGCCCCTGCCATGTCGAATGCAATGGCAGCGCCGATATCCTGCTCCGCGCCGCCCGCGACAGCCTCGATGCCACCCCGCTCCCGGCCCCGCCACCCGGCCTGGAACTGCCGCTCAGCCTCGATTTCGTCATCCAGTACCGGTTGGGATAAAACCCCGGCCGCACTGTCATTGGACAGCGTCGTAACGGCTACGCAAACTCGACTTCGTCATCTGGAGTAAAATTACCCATTCATTCAGACTCATCTAAATTGATGACCATATAGATATAAGGAGAATATATACTTTAAACATCCGCTATCAGGGATAACGACTATCTCTCGTTTTGCACGGAAGCAATACATGTACAGGGAAGGAGACATGGAATGAGTGATGACGATCTGCGAATCGAGTGCGGTGCCCATGGAGAGGGCCCCGTCACCTACATCTGCCGACATCTATCCAAAGGCGAAAAACTGGGCTTCAACGCCGGACACGATCCCGACGTGCCGGATGCCCTCTATCCGGATGCCTGGTGCGATGCCTGCAACGCGATGCTTTCACGGGAAGGCGAATGGAACGAGCGCTCCGAAAGTTTCGCCGGCATCAAGGCCGTCTGCAGCGGCTGTTACCAGGATATAAGGGCCCGCAACTGGCGCCAGAACGAGGATGCACTGCATACACTGATCGGCGGCAGCGTCGACTACCTGCACCAGGCGCAGGAGAACTTTATCGAGACCTACCGAGCCGGCGAGCATGACCGATGGGACTGGAATCAGGAGACGGGCAAGCTCATCTTCTCCCATGCCGGCAGGCCCGTCGTCGAATGCGATATCGATTTCGTCGGCAGCTTTTCAAATCATTCGGATAGCTGGATGTGGGCCTGGGCCAACAACTCCCTTAGCGAAGGAATCAAAGCGGAGTCGCGCAAGATGCGCGCACTCGGCGAGGAGCAAAAATTCCTTCCGCTGGCCTCGGCCATCTGGCCTGCCGACCCGGTGGATGGCTGGGAGATGACCGCTGTCATGGCCAAAGAGCTGGGCGCCATCGGCGCCTACCGGACACCGGGCGACGACGGCTTTGTCCATATGATCGTGCGTGATGCCCGCTGGCTTTGAAATGTCTCCGTTCGCATAGCTGTACCAGTCGTCCGGTTTCGATCACACTGAAATATTTGAGCGAAACCGTTCGCACGTTCAGGGTGTATGAAGTGATGCTTTGAGGAGGTGTCCATCCCGTGAGGGCTTTTGTGGTCACGTGTTGTTTGATGATTGCCATACCGGCCCATGCCGATGATGCGCTGCCGCCCGAGGTGGAGCGCTTCATCCAGGACCGGGATGCCTGCGACCACTTTCGCGGCGAACCGGCCGAAGGAGACAGCCCGGCCCAGATCGAGCGCCGGAATTTCATCATCGAAAGCCTGGAGATCTACTGCCCCGGCACGGACCGCCGGCTGGCGGCACTCAAGCAGCGATACACAGACAACCCCGAGGTGATGAAGCGCCTCAATCTCTATGAAGAGCGAATCGAGGCTGCACCTTGATTGATTCGAAGCTCACGATTCGCAGCGAAACCGCTGCCGATTACGATGCCATCACCGAGGTAACTATCGAGGCATTCAAGACACTTGAGGTCAGCAATCAAACCGAACAGTTCATCATCATGGCACTGCGCAAGGCTGGTGCGCTGACCCTATCACTGGTGGCCGAACTCGATGGTCGCATCGTCGGCCATATCGCCTTCTCCCCCGTCAACCTCTCGGATGGCACTGAAGGCTGGTACGGCCTCGGCCCCGTCTCGGTGCTCCCGGAGCACCAGCGGCAGGGCATCGGTTCGGCCCTGATCCGCGAGGGACTGTCGTGGCTAAAGGAGATGGGTGCCAAAGGCGTCTGCCTGGTCGGCCATCCCGGTTACTACACCCGGTTCGGCTTCCGGAGTGTATCCAGCCTCGTGCTTGAGGGCGTACCGCCCGAGGTTTTCTTCGCCCTCTCCGTCGATGACCATTTCCCTCAGGCCAAGGTCACCTTCCACAAAGCCTTCATGGCCGATGGCGAGCAGGCATAAAGAATGAACCCTGTTCATCTTCTCATTCACCTCGAAACCCCATACGCCAAATACAGCGAACAAATTCCTGCAAAAGATGTAGTCCTAGCTGGGTTGCGATCGCAAAGTGGTTACTGGACAGGCTTGGCAATAGCGTGGATTGAGCAAGGCGCGCTGATTGATAAGGAAATACAAGATACATTAGACGATATCGCAAAAAGAAAGCACTTTGCGCAGTCGCTGCGCCACAAAGCCTTCGCCCTTGCACGCAGATGGGAACGATCCAATGCCTGAAAGCTCGATTGTCCGCTCGTTCATACTCACCTAAAATCTGAACAACCGGGGGAGAATCGTTAAGCGCATTTAGTAAACTAATGGGATGGTCCGCCCCGCACCTTTGACGGCATCGCAATG
>CAZCZU010000037.1:0-25695 GCA_964503475.1 uncultured Zetaproteobacteria bacterium | reverse complement strand
CGTGACCGATGGTACCGATGTTGACGTGCGGTTTATTACGCTCAAATTTTTCCTTCGACATAGTCCTTCTCCATTTTTTGAATAACCTTTAGATATATATCCGCAGGCGGAATATATCAAATCTGGAGCCCAGAGCGGGAATTGAACCCGCGACCTCATCCTTACCAAGGATGTGCTCTACCCCTGAGCTATCTGGGCGTGGCCACCAGCTTTCGCTGGAGCGGGTGACGGGAATCGAACCCGTACTACCAGCTTGGAAGGCTGGGGTTCTACCATTGAACTACACCCGCTTCACCCGAAGTACACTAGTGTCTTCAGCAACTGAAGCTGGTGGAGAGGGTAGGATTCGAACCTACGTAGGCGTAGCCAGCAGATTTACAGTCTGCCCCCTTTAGCCACTCGGGAACCTCTCCAATTTCGCACCCGCATCGAAGCCCGTCATGCTCATGATCGCTCCGAAAGGCGCGCGATGATCCACTTTTCATTTTTCCTGTCAACCAAAACCGCCGCAGCATCCATTGACTGGAGCCGGTGAGAGGACTCGAACCCCCGGCCAGCTGATTACAAATCAGCTGCTCTACCAACTGAGCTACACCGGCGAAGACGGCGCATCATACGCACCGGCCTGCCAAACTCAAGCCCGGTTTTTCATTCCTCCGCTCAGACGCCGGCCGAAAGCCCCAGCGCCTGCATGCCCGCAGCGATACGCCGCAAGGCTTCATCCCTGCCAATCAGGGCCAGGGTCTCGTCGATCGGCGGCGAAACAGCCACGCCGGCCAGCATGATGCGAATCGGCTGCGCCAGCTTGCCCAGCCCCACTTCCGCCTCCTCGCACACCCGTTGCAACAGCGGATGGATCGCCTCGGCATGCCAGGAGTCCAGCTTCGCTGCCTCCTCGGCAAAGCGGGCCAGCAGGGCACCACTCTCGGCCTTGATGTGCTTCTTCACCGCCTTCTCATCGTAAGACTCGGGCGCGACATAAAACATGCGGGCCCCATTCGCCATCTCAACAAGATTCTTCGAGCGCTCCTGCAGCACGGCGACCACGGCCGCAAGATCCGGCGCCCCGACCTCAACGCCTTCGGCACGCAGGCGCGCCTCCACCTCGCCCCGCAGGGCCTGCGGCTCGCTGGAGCGCATGTAATGACCGTTCAGCCAGTCGAGCTTCTGCTGGTCGAAGCGGGCAGCCGTCTTACCGACGGCCGCCAGGTCGAACAACTCCATCAACTGCGCGCGCGGGAACACCTCTTCATCGCCGTGCGACCAGCCGAGTCGGGCCAGGTAGTTGATCACCGCATCGGCCAGGTATCCCGCCTCGCGGTACTCGGTAATGGCAACCGCGCCATGACGCTTGGACATCTTTGCCCCGTCCGGACCATGAATCAGCGGGATATGGGCAAACTGCGGCACCGGCAAACCCAGCGCCTGATAGAGCTGAATCTGGCGCGGCGTATTGTTCAGGTGATCGGAACCGCGCACCACATGGCTGATCCCCATATCGGCATCATCGATCACTACGGCCAGGTTATAGGTCGGCGTACCGTCCGAACGCATAATAATAAGATCGTCCAGCTCACCATTGGGAAAACAGACATCGCCGAGCACCAGGTCGCGCACCCAGGTCTCGCCCTCATCCGGCGAACGGAAACGGACCACGTAGGGCGCCCCTTCCGGATGCTCGCTGCGGTGGCGACAACGCCCGTCATACATCGGCTTTTGACCGGCGGCACGCTGCGCCTCGCGCATGGCATCGAGCTCATCCTTGCTGCAGTAGCACTTGTAGGCCTTGCCTTCGGCCAGCAACTGCTCGACAGCTGCCACATGGCGCGCCTGGCGCTGACTCTGGAACACCGGCTCGCCATCCCAGTCCAGTCCCAGCCACTTCAGGCCATCCAGAATCACCGCTGTCGCCTCATCGGTCGAACGTTCACGATCGGTATCCTCGATACGCAGCACGAACTCGCCGCCATGATGGCGGGCATAAAGCCAGGAGAAGAGTGCGGTGCGGGCACCACCGATATGCAGCATGCCGGTGGGTGAGGGTGCAAAGCGGGTACGAACGGTCACGGGGTCACTCCAATTCTTGTTCTATATTTGAATCGCGGATCTGCGGGAACGCCCTGCCCGACGGGTGAAACGTCCCATCCATGGATTGCGCGGCAGCTTAACAGAGAGTCGCGCCTACATCACCGCCTGAATACGGATTCCCGTCGCCTCGCCGCTGCGTTGAATCTCACTCGGCCATACCGGCACAATCCGTCCGTGATTCACACCGCGATCCACCATGAACATTTCGATATAGCGCTGGGTCTGGCGCACCCGCTCCACCAGCGCCGCATCCAGCGGCAGGTTGCCGATCTGCGGCATCAGCTCGACGGCCATCTTCTTATGCTGGCGCAGATAGGCGATCACTTGGCGCAGGCGCACCCGCTCATTATGCTGCAGCCCGCTCTCCTGATGCAGGCGAATGTGAGAAAGAATCAACGGGGCCGAACGGCGAACACTTCGCGCCCGACCCTCCTCCGCCTTGCGCTTCAATCCCTGCAACAAGGCATCGGCCAACACACCCCAGCCAAGCGGCCGCTCGCTCCAGCGCCCCTCCAGCGGCACATGCACCCGGGCACGCCCGGCCGCTCCCAGCCGCTCGAAGAGATCGATAGCACGATAGCCGATTCGATCCGGCAACGGATCGTCGCCAAAGGCGCCGCCTTCGAGCGCCGCATGCGCCATCTCGACATCCAGGCTTCCGGTATAGAGCAGCCCGTCATCCCTTAGCTTAAGCTTCGCCGAAATACGTCCGCGCGTCAGGCGCGGCATCCCGGAAAGATGCAACCAGTCGCGCAACACAAATGGAAGCGCATGCCGCAATGTCGCTTCACCGCTGAAATGAGACGCCTCGCCCCAGGGATTCCACTCTCCTTTAACCTTCAGGGCTCCCTCAGCCAACGTGCCCTGCATGTTCATGGCGATGCTTTTGCCCGGGGCAATCGGCGCCAGCGTCACATCAGCATGCTCCAGCCAGCGGGCATCCGCCTGGCCGAAACTGACACTGCCGCTCCGCAGCGCCAGCTTATCGATCCTCCAGTCGCCGAACCAGAATGGCGGCCGTTCCACCACCTCGCTTGCGGGCTCGGAGCGCATGGGCTGCAAGGCTGCAAGGCAGAACCAGTCGTCCGCCGCCATATCGGCAAAGTGGGGCGGTGCCGCAGGCGTCGCTTCCGCCAGCGTCGCGTCGACACTGGCCGCCCCCCACTGGCGTCCATCGAGCATCAGCGAGATATCTTTCCCATGCACCTTGCCGGCCAACCGCCACGGCACTCCGCCGGCCGCGGCTCCGAAATGCCACTCGCCCCGCAGCGAGAGCATTCCGGCCATATCGCGCCCGTCCGCCAGATGCCCTTCCAGTAAAGGCCTCAAACGAACGAACGGAATCTGTCCGCCCTCAAGCTGCAGTGTGGCACGCCATGGCTGGCCCGGCATCATCGTGCCCTCCCCCTGCAGGCGCCACTGTTCTTCCTCGCCGGCTGTCGTCGCCAGCGCCAGTTCAAACCGCCCCTTCTCCGATAACGATGCCTTACCCGAAACATCGGGCAGCCAGAACATGGTACTTCCTGTCCGGATACCGGGACGCAGCCGCTCGACCGTGATCGCATCGCAGTCGATCTGCCAGTCAGGCAATGGCACCCCGGCCCCGTCCTCCAGCGCCAGGCTCGCATCCTGAAGTTCGGCCCGTGCGGCCTTCAGCTGCCGCTCCGGCCATGCCAGGGCCACGTCGACCAGATGCAACTGACGCACGTACACGCCTCCCTGCCGTGCTCCTGCCCGTCCATCGGTAAAGGTGAGCCCCTCGATGTCGCTGCTGGGCAGGCGTACCTTCCACCCTTTTCCGGAGCTTTGCAGATGCATGGCGGCATCCAGATAGCCGGCAACCAGCCGGCTGCCTCCCGGGCGCGGTGCAAACGGAGCCAGCATGGCCAGCGGCCAGTGTCTGCCATGCGCATCAATACGCCAGCCGCCTCCGCCTTGCCGTCCCTGCCAGACAAGACGGCCATGCTCTTCATCATCCGCAGCGCGCAGTTCAAGTTCCCCTCGCTGCCTGTCGCCCTTCAGTTGCCAGGCACCACGCAAACGACCGGGCAGCGCGGCCAGCCCCACGGCTGCCTCCATGCGATCGGCATCCATTCCTTCAAACCGGACATCCACCCCTGCCGGGCCCGCCTGCACATCCAGACGCCCGTTGAATAATCGGCCATCCGCCTGCCATTGGCGCTTCCCGGCCTTTCCGTGCAGCACATAGTGAACATCGCCCAGATGCACGGGCTCTCTTGGCAACCCGTCATCGCGCGACATCAGAACAAGGTCAGCGTCGCCGTCGATCAGGCGCACCTTTTGCAGAAGAGGAGGCAACCATGCCGGCAACAACACCTCTTCAGCACCGAACGCTTTTGCCAGCCGGACATCTGCATGTCTGAATCGGATTTCGGTCAGGCGCGGGGTCTCTCCGGCCGCTGTAAAGTCGCCGCGCAACAGCAGGAACGGCAAATGGGCCGAGATGCCCTCCCCATGCCACCGGAAGTCTGAAACCGTCAAAGCACCGCGCAGCATACGCAGACGCACCGAACCGACGGTGGCGCCCGATTGCGCAGCCCAGGCCGCGACCTGGCTTCTGGCCTGCTGCTGTGCCGTCACCTGCAGGGCGAAATGCACCGCAACCAGTACCAGCGCCAGCATACTGGTGCCGGCAAGGTACCAGCGTGCCGCGGTCGGCATCCGGCCCACCGACGACTGCAGCAGCACGGGAGGGCTCATGCCTTCAGCCCGGTATCAGCCCTGCTGCTGCAGATGGGCAACGATCGTCTGATCTTCGAGCGTGGAGATATCCTGATGAATCTCACGACCGGCAGCGATATCGCGCAGCAGCCTGCGCATGATCTTGCCGGAACGGGTCTTGGGCAGCCCCTCGGCGAAACGGATATCGTCCGGCTTGGCGATCGGGCCGATCTCCTCGGCGACATGGGCGCGAAGCTCGGCTTTCAAGCCCTCATCGGCTTCGCCACGCAGCACCACGAAGGCACAGATCGCCTCACCCTTCAGCTCGTCCGGGCGCCCGACCACGGCCGCCTCGGCCACGGCCGGATGCGACACCAGCGCCGACTCGATCTCCATGGTACCCAGACGATGCCCGGACACATTCAGCACATCATCGACGCGGCCCATGATCCAGAAGTAGCCATCATCATCGCGACGGGCGCCATCGCCGGCGAAATAGAAACGGTTACCGAACTTGCGCCAGTAGGTATCGACATAGCGCTCATCATCGTTCCAGATGGTGCGCAGCATGGAGGGCCATGGGCGCGTCATCACCAGCAGCCCGCCGCCGGTGGCCACATGTTCGCCCTCGCCATCGACGACATCGGCAAAGATACCTGGCAGCGGCAGCGTGGCCGAACCCGGCTTGGTCGACACGGCAAACGGCACCGGCGCGATCATGTGGCCACCGGTCTCGGTCTGCCACCAGGTATCGACGATCGGGCAGCGCTCGCCGCCGATCACCTTGTGATACCACATCCATGCCTCGGGGTTGATCGGCTCGCCCACCGTACCCAGCACACGCAGGCTGGATAGATCGTATTTCGCCGGCCACTTGTCGCCTGCCTTGATCAGGGCACGGATCGCGGTCGGAGCGGTATAGAAGATGGTGATGCCGTGATCCTGACAGATCTTCCACATGCGTCCGGCATCCGGGAAGGTCGGCACCCCTTCATAGAGCACCGTCGTACCACCGCAGGCCAGCGGCCCGTATATTGAATAGGTATGGCCGGTGATCCAGCCGATATCGGCCGTACACCAGTAGACATCGCGTTCGGGATGAAAATCGAAGCTGTACTGCATGGTCAGGCGTGCCCAGAGCAGGTAACCGCCGGTACTGTGCACGATCCCCTTCGGCTTGCCGGTCGAACCGGAGGTATAAAGAATAAAGAGCGGATGCTCGGCCGGCAGCGCCTCCGGCGCACACTCGGAACTCTGCTCCGCCAGCAGATCGTGCCAGTCGTGATCGCGTCCCGCCTGCCGCTCGACCTCGTTGTTACCGCGCCGCACCACCAGCACATGCTCAATGGTCGGGCAACCGTCAGCCAGGGCCGTATCGACCGAAGGCTTCAGGCCATGCACAGCACCCCGTCGCCAGCCGCCGTCGGCCGTAATCACCATCCTGGCACCGGCATCCTCGATTCGCTCACGCAGCGCATGCGAGGCAAAGGCACCGAACACCACCGAATGGGTAGCGCCGATACGGGTGCAGGCCAGCATGGCCACGGCAGCCTCCGGAATCATCGGCATATAGATCACCACGCGATCGCCCTTTTCGATCCCGAGCGATTTCATGGCATTGGCCGCGCGGCACACCTCATCCAGCAACTCGGCATAACTGATCCGGCGCACCTCGCCCGGCTCGCCCTCCCAGACGATGGCGGTGCGATCGCCAAGCCCCGCCGCCACATGGCGATCCAGGCAGTTTTCGGAGACATTCAGCTCTCCGTCATCGAACCAGCGGAAAAAGGGTGCGTTGCTCTCGTCCAGCACACGCGAAAAAGGCTTTTGCCACTGCAGATGCTCGCGCGCCAGTTCGCCCCAGGTAGCCTGCATATCCGTCTCGAAGCGCTCTCTTAAAGCCGCATGAGCCTCCATCGAGCCGATCCAGGCTTCCCCGCTGTGCGGCGGCTCGAAAACCCGTCCCTCTTCCAGAACCGATTCAATGGCTTCGGACATGATGCACCTCCCTTAAGGCGTACAGTGATTGCATTGTAGCCTTTCGCAGGCGACGGCAAAGGTCAACCGGCCAGCTCACACTTCACAAGCGGGCCACTGTTCGGCTACCGTTATCCTCCATGTTCGTACCCGTGACCCTGCTCCTGACCAGCATCGACGATTCGCAGGCTGCCGAAGCCCTGGCCCGGGCTCTGGTCGAACAGCGGCTGGCGGCATGCGTGCAGGTTTCAGCTGCCGGCAACTCCGTCTATCGCTGGCAGGATGGGATTGAAACAGATGCGGAGCACTACCTGCAGATCAAGACTACGCCGCAACAGAGCGAAAGTGTCGTCGCCTGGCTCCATGAACACCACCCCTACGACGTGCCGGAAATTATCCGCCTCGACGGCACGGCGGCCGACGCCTATGGTGCCTGGCTCAATGAGAGCTGTCGCTGACACTGCAAGCCCGACTGCAGCACCCATGCGACACCCTGAAAGGAATGGAACCCTATGATCGAAGTTACCGTTGCCGGAGCCCTGCTTGCCGGCCTGTTGTCGTTTCTCTCGCCCTGCGTTCTGCCGCTGGTGCCGGCTTACCTCTCCTATATCAGTGGTGTATCCGTGGAGGCGCTGCGCCATCCCGATAGCGAAACGGGGCATGCCGTCAAACGTGCCGCCGTCATTCAGTCGCTCTGGTTCGTACTCGGCTTCAGCCTCATCTTTATCGCCCTCGGTGCCTCGGCCACCTGGCTCGGCCAGTGGCTGCTGGCCAACCTCGCCATCCTCGGCAAAATCGCCGGCCTGCTCATCTTCATCTTCGGCCTGCACTACACCGGCCTGATTCGCATTCCCTTCCTGATGATGGAAGCACGCCTGGATACCGGCACGGTCAACGCCCGCAGCGGCCTGGGTGCTTTGATGCTGGGTGCAGCTTTTGCCTTCGGCTGGACCCCCTGCGTCGGCCCCATCCTCGGCGCCATCCTGGCTGTGGCCGGTGCCCAGCAGCAGGTCGGACATGGTATCCTGCTGCTCTCCGCCTACTCGGCAGGCCTGGCCATCCCCTTTCTGCTGGCCGCATTTGCTACCGATGCCTTCCTGAACTGGTCGCAACGTTTCAAGCACCACCTGCATGCCGTCGAGATCGTCTCGGGCATCCTCCTGATGATCGTCGGCGCCCTTATTTTTCTCGGCAGCTTCAGCATTATTGCCGGCTGGCTGATCGAACACGCACCCTGGCTGGCCGACATAGAGTCATCTATCGCCCCATAACGTATAGATTTTTAACGCATCTATCAGTTGACCGGTCGCAGCCGCAGTGCTTCAATGTCCGGCATGCTCGAGCATGACAATCACGATGCCATCCAGCAGCGTATCGAAACCCTGACCGGTCATCTGTCGACCGTACGCCGCAATATGGAAAAACTGATCGCCGAAAACCAGCGCCTGCGCGAAGTGGTGCGCCTGGCGGAGGCGGAGCTGCGCAAGCGGCGCGATCAGGTGCATCGCCTGGAGAGCGAGCTGAACGACTCCCAGCACAAGCAGCAGGAGGCGCGTAGCCGCGTCGACAATGCCATCGGCAAGCTCGACCAGCTGATGAGCAACACGGAGCAGCCCGACTCATGAGCCACGCCATCGAAGTGACCCTGATGGGGCGCACCTTCACCATCCGCACCGACGACGATCCCGATCATGTGCGCGCCGCGGCCGCCATGGTGCAGGAGCAGATCGACGAATTGCGCGCTGTCGGCTCGACCGCCAGCTCGGATCGCCTGATGACGCTCGTCGCCCTCAACCTGGCCGGTGAACTGCTCTCCAAATCGCAGGGTCAGGTCGAAAACCTCAACGGCCTCATCTCCACTCTTGACGAAGTCGTATCTCAGGTGGAAGGTTTAGCTAAAGCGCCCCTGCGCTGATCGATTGACACATCGTTGCCTGAGCCGATACGTGTCGAACGGGAGCTTACCTACTCCGGCTGTGTGCGTCCCCTTCCGGGGATACCTGATGCAGGAGTGCAGCGCCCACCTCGTAATAGAGGGTTCGACAACACGATGTCAATTCGCCAGTGCGGGGGCGCCTCTTTTGTGCTCTTATTCCCCCTGCCATGATCAGCCCGCCCATGCATAAACCCCTGCTTCGAAGCGAGGCGATTGCCCGCCGCCAGGCACTATCCGACCAGCAACGTAGCGATTACTCCCGCCGCATTATCGACCGGCTTGAAGGCTTCCTTGCAGGCTATCCCGACCATGCTGTGCTCGCCTATCGCTCCCGGGCGGATGAGGTGGATACCGGCGCCCTGTTCAGTGAGCTGAAGCAGACGCTCTATGCACCGCGCATGGAGTCGGATCAGCATCTTGAGTGGCATCGCATCGCGGCCGACTCGCTCTGGAAACGCGGCCCGTTCGGTATTCTCGAACCTGTGGACGGCCCTGTCTGGCAGGCAGCCAATGGACCGGCTGTGATTCTCTGTCCGCTCACCGCTTTCGACCGTTCCGGCAATCGCCTGGGTATGGGCATAGGTTATTTCGATCGCTGGCTTGCGAGCCACCGCCAGGGTATCAGGCAGATCATCGGGCTTGCCTTCTCCTGCCAGGAGTTTGAGTCGGTCCCCACCGAACCGCATGATATCCCGCTTGATATCATCATTAACGAAAACGAGGTCATTCCATGTCCGAACGCCTGAACATCCTTGTGATCGGCGACATCATCGGCAAGGCCGGCAGACGCGCCCTGCGCGAGCACCTGCCCCGCCTGATCGATCAGCACACCATCGACTTTGTAGTCGCCAACGGCGAGAACCTTGCCGCCGGCTTCGGCACCACAGCCAAAACCGCCGATGAGATGTTCGATATCGGTGTCGATGTCCTGACCAATGGCAACCACTGCTGGGACCAGCGCGAATTCCTGCGTCTGATCGACGAGGATGATCGCTTCGTGCGTCCGATGAACTTTACCGCCGCCGCCCCCGGGCGCGGCTGGACCATCGCCGAGACGGCCGCCGGCCATCGCATTGCCGTCGTCAACCTGATCGGCCAGGTGTTCATGGGCCCGTGGGACTGCCCTTTCAATGCCGCCGATGAGGCCCTGGATGAGATTCCCGACGATGTCAGCGCCATTCTGGTCGACATGCACGCCGAGGCGACCAGTGAGAAGATGGGCATGGGCTGGCACCTGAACGGCCGCGCCTCGTTTGTTTACGGTACCCATACGCATGTGCCCACCTGCGACGAAGCAATTATGCCCAAGGGTACGGCCTACCAGTCGGATATCGGCATGACCGGTTCCTATCAGTCGATCATCGGCATGAAACCGGAGGGGGCGCTGACGCGCATGATCGACAAGCTGCCACAGCGATTCGAGGCCGTGGAGCGTGGTGCGAGCATCTTTGCCACCCGTGTAGCGATCGATCCGGCCACGCGCAAGGCTATCGACATCGAGCGCATTGCCATTCGTGACTGAGCCCTGAATGACAAACGCCCGGCACTGAGGCCGGGCGCTTCACACAGTCACGACGGTTGCGTGTTTCTAGATTTTCCCCTCAGCATACAGGGCTTCGAGGATCGGACGGGCACCGGCATCCAGCACCTCATCGGCCAGCTTGATGCCCATCGCCTCGCCTTCGGCACGGGTACCGCTGATCTCGCGCTTGATCAGCTGCGAACCGTCCACCGCGCCAACCAGGCCGATCAGATGCAGCTTGTCGCCATCAAGTGTCGCGTAAGCCGCGATCGGCACCTGGCAACCGCCCTCCAGGCGCGCCAGGAAAGCGCGTTCGGCACGGGTGCGATCGACGGTATCGGTATGATTGAGGGCATCGACCATGGCATTGATCTCATCATCGGTATCGCGGGTCTGGATACCGAGCGTACCCTGCGCCACGGCCGGCAGCATGATCTCGGTATCGATGAACTGGTGCATCTTCTCTTCCATGCCCATGCGACGCACACCGGCCGCCGCAAGGATCACCGCATCCACCTCCTTGCCGAGCTTGGAGAGGCGCGTCTGGATGTTGCCGCGTACCCACTGGAACTCGAAGTGGGGGAACTTGGTCTTCAGCTGCGCCACACGACGCAGGGAGGAGGTACCGATTTTGGCGCCCTCCGGCAGGGTCTCCAGACCACCGCCGGTGATGGTCGCCACCGAATCGCGCGGATCCTCGCGCTCCGGGATGGCGCGGATCGAGGTCCCCTCCGGCAGTACGGTCGGCACATCCTTCATCGAGTGCACGGCGATATCGGCACGGCCGTCGAACAGTGCCATGTCGATCTCCTTGGTAAACAGACCCTTACCACCCACCTTGGCCAGTGGTACGTCGAGGATCTTGTCCCCCTTGGTTTCGATCTTGACCAGCTCGGTGGTCACCTGACCCGGATGCAGACGCTCAAGCTCGGCGGCAACATGTTCGGCCTGCCACAGGGCAAGCGGGGATCGGCGGGTGGCGATGCGGATGTGTGTCAACGGAGGCCTCTCGTCGGTTGTTCAACCGGTATAAATAATCAAAACGGCTGCGAACCCTACAGCAGCAGAGCTAGAGCGCAAAATCGAGCACGATGGCGATAAAAATGGCCATGCCGACATAGTTGTTGTGCAGGAATGCGGTAAAGCAGTTGTCGCGCTCCCGCTCCTTAATCAGGTACTGATGATAGGCAGCCAGCCCTGCGGCAATAAGCAAGCCGGCATAGTAGATCGCCCCCAGCTCGAACCACGAACCTGCTGCCGCCATCAGAGTCAGAAAGGCTATCTGGAAGAGTCCGATAATCAGCCGGTCATGGCGGCCGAAAAGGATAGCGGTCGATTTCACTCCGATGATCAGGTCATCGTCGCGGTCGACCATGGCATACATCGTGTCGTAGGCGACCACCCAGCAGAAGTTGGCCCCATAGAGCAGCCACAGCCCGGCCGGCACCGAACCCGTCTGGGCGGCAAAGGCCATCGGCATGCCCCAGGCGAAGGCCATGCCGAGGAAGACCTGCGGCCAGTGGGTATAGCGCTTCATGAAGGGGTAGATGATGGCGAGCGCCACACCGACGAAAGCGAGCATGATGGTCAGCCGGTTCATCAACAGCACCAGCAGGAAGGCGATGAGTGCCAATACACCAAACAGCAGCAGCGCCTCTTTCGCCCCCACCTCGCCGGTGGCCAGCGGCCGCTCCCGGGTACGTTTCACATGCCCGTCGACCTTGCGGTCGGCGAAATCGTTGATGACACAGCCGGCCGAGCGCATCAGGAATGTACCCAGCACAAAGACCAGCAGCACCAGCCCGTCCGGATGACCGGCACCTGCAATCCATAATGCCCACAGGGTCGGCCACAGCACCAGGTAGGTGCCGATCGGGCGGTCGATGCGCATCAGGCGACTGTAGGCGTTGAGTTTCTGCTTGATCATCGACCGGCGAGTTTACGCCATTGCCGTGCCACGACAAAGAGCATCATGCCCGCCAGCATGGCCGGCATGATCTCGTAAACCAGCGAGGAGAGCCCCGCCTCCCGCCAGAGTAGAAACACCGCAACACCGGTGCCCATCATACCAATGGCCAGTCGCTCGCTTGGCCTGCCGCCCAGGGCATAAATAGCCAGCAGTGGCACGAATGCCGAGGCAAGCAGCCCCCAGGCAATCAGCACCAACTGGAAAACGCTTTTGTTACCGGAGATGGCAATAACCAGAGCCACGATCACGACAATGCCCGTGGCGATCTTGGTGACCAGGTAGCCCCCCTTGTGCTCCGGCAGCAGGTCACGGGTCAGGGCGGCTGAGCAGGAGAGCACCAGTGAGTCGGCTGTCGACATCGTGGCAGCGAAAAGTCCGGCCAGCATCAACCCGACCAGCACATCCGGCAGCAACTGCATGGACAGCATGGGCAGGGCCAGCTCGGCATCGAACTGACCGGCATCCGGCAGCAGCACACGGGCCAGAAGCCCGACCACGATCGTGGCCGAGTAGAAAATGATGAACCATGCATAGTAATAGGCGCGAAAGCGGTTGATGTTCTTCGGATCGTCCAGCGTCATGTAGCGGATGACAATATGCGGCTGCCCCGCCACACCGAAGCCGGCAAAGACCCAGCCGATGACAAACAGCGCCACCCCCAGCCAGGATGTATCCGGAAACAGATTCATATAATGCGGTCCGACCGCATCCAGGGTGGCGTAGATTTTATCAGCGCTGCCGATATGTTCGGCCGCGACGACCATCATCAACCCCATCGAAAAGACCATGACGAACGACTGGGCTGCATCGGTCCAGATCGAGGCACGCAAGCCCCCGGCGAAACTGTAGAGCAGGACCAGAGCAGCGCCGATTACCGCACCGGTGGAAAGGTCCCAGCCGAACAGCACATGCAGCGCCTTGCTGCCGGCGTTGAACTGGGCTGCGGCATAGGAGCCGAGGAAGATGACCGTCAGAATGCCGGTGATCCGGCGCAGAATGTTGTAGTTGGTGTGATGCCACTGGGCCACCAGGCCGCCGAAGGAGTGGATATCCTGTTTCTCGGTGGTGACGCGCACCTGGTGCATCATCAGCAATGAGGCCATCAGGTCACCGATAATCCAGCCGATCATCAGCCATATCGAGGAGAGGCCGGTCGTGTAGGTCAGCCCGATCATGCCGATGAACATGTAACCGCTGTTGTTGGTCGCCACGGCCGAAAGGCCGCCCAGCCAGGGCGGTACGTTTCGGCCGGCGACCAGGTAATCGACGGTGGAGTGTCGGCTCTTCAGCATCGAGGCGATGCCGATGCCGGCAAAGACCAGCAAAAAAGCGATGAAGCTGACAGCTGTCATGTCGGACCGGGCCTAGGCCCGCTTATCCCTGATGTTCAGCTCCCGGACTGTAGGCCCCGTCCGCTCCATGCTTCTCGGTTCCGGTTACCGGTGGGTTGAAGACACAGACCATGCGCATCGTTGTTCTGGCCCGCAACTTATGGCGCTCATGTCCATTAAGCAGATAGACGGTGCCATCCTTGATCGGATAGATCGTGCCGTCATCCAGCGTCTCGATCTCGCCTTCGCCCTGCACGCAATAGACGGCCTCGATGTGGTTTTTGTACCAGAACTCCGACTCGGTGCCGGCATGGATGATGGTATCGTGCAGCGAGAAACCCACCGCATCGTCATTGAGGATCAGGCGGCGACTCTCCCAGTTACCCGTATCGCCCTTTACATCACGTTCGGTGCCCAGAATGTCCGGCAGATGACGTACGATCATGACAGGTTCCCCGCCCGCAGACCTTTTCGTTTCTCGTTCACGACCGTCATCGCCGCATCGATAATGGCCAGCCCTTCCGTAATCACCTCTTCACCGATGGTGAGCGAAGGCAGGAATTTGATCACCTGGCCGTTGGCACCGGCTGTCTCGATCACCAGGCCGTTGGCGAAGCACTCCTCGGAGAGATCGCCGGCAAAGGTGGCATCCGGGAACTCGATGCCCCAGACCATGCCGACACCGCGCAGACTGCCTTCGGCATCCGGGTGGTCGGCCACGATTTTCTCCAGCCCCTCCTGCAACAGCCTGCTCTTCTGGGCCACACCCTCGGCAAAGTCGGGGGTATCCCAGTACTCGAGCAGCTTGGTAGAGGCGACAAAGGCGAGGTTGTTGCCGCGGAAGGTGCCGGTGTGCTCGCCCGGCTGCCACTGGTCCAGCTCCGGACGCATCAACAGGATCGACATCGGCAGACCACCGCCAATCGACTTGGACAGGGTCACCATATCCGGCGTGATACCAGCGCGCTCAAAGCTGAAGAACGTACCGGTACGGCCGTTGCCCATCTGAATATCATCGATAATCAGCAGGATATCGAATTCGCGGCAAAGCGCTTCCAGCTCCTGCAACCATTCGATGCTGGCAACATGGATACCGCCCTCGCCCTGAACCGTTTCGACAATAATCGCGGCCGGCAGATCGACACCGGAACTCTGGTCTTCAAGCAGACGACGCAGATAGTCGATGGTATTGACGCCATCGCCGAAATAACCGTCGTACGGCACAAAGGCGCTGTTAACACGTACACCGTAGGACTCATCGCGGTAGAAAGAGTTGCCGGTTACGGCCAGCGAACCCATGGAAAGGCCGTGGTAGGAGTTGGTAAAGGCGATGATGTTGGAGCGGCGCTTGACCATGCGGGCCAGCTTCAGGGCCGTCTCCACCGCATTGGTACCGGTCGGACCGGTAAACTGCACCTTGTACTCCAGGTTGCGCGGCGAAAGGATCGTCTCGCGGAACTTCTGCAGGAAATTCTTCTTGGCCACGGTCGCCTTGTCGAGCCCGTGCACGATGCCATCGTGCTTCAGATACTCGATCAGCGCCTCGCTGACTGCAGGATTGTTGTGTCCGTAATTGAGCGTGCCGGCACCGGCAAAAAAGTCGATATACTTGTTACCGACCTCATCAAAAAGATGCGACCCCTTGGCCTGGTCGAAGACAGCCGGAAACGAGCGGATATAACCACGAACCTCGGATTCCATTTCTTCAAAAATACGCATAATGAAAAGAGTTCCTCTCTTTTTTTGTTTTTTTACTTCTTTATCGGGCCAACACGCAGAAGAATCTCCTCTTCGTGCGCATCACCGCCAAAATCTTCAATGCTATAGAATAGACTATCCTTGATGTCACACTGTGATTCGCGTGCCAGAGAGCGAAACAGATTGCGGGAAGCATCGTTGGACGGGTTGACCGTCGCCTCGACAAAACGGATGTGTTGCAGGTTCGGACGATCGAGCAGATGACGAATCAATCGCTTGGCAATGCCCTGCCCGCGCAGGGAGGCATCCACGGCAACCTGCCACACAAAAAGAGTGTCGCTCTGCTGCGGAGGGCAGTAGGCGCTGATGAAAGCAAGGACGGATCCTTCAGACTCAACCACGGCACATGTTTCCGCAAAGTGACTGCACAGCAGCAGGTAATTATAACGGGAGTTGACGTCCAGAGGCTTGGATCGTGTTACCAGATCATAGATATCGGGACCGTCACTTACCCGTGGCTTGCGGAAGGCCAGAGGCGGATCCTGCTTCGTTTTTGACGTAAGCATTGCGGCAAACCCTAGCGCCGAAGAAAATTATTTCAAATTCAGCTTGCAAATGGCTCTGTTGAGCCATTTATCATCCGGCACTGACGAGATTTTTTATTCCCTGCACGATCATCTGTATGCCGATCGATCCTGTCAGCAACGCGCCGGCACGGCCGGTGATGTCGATATATCGCTCAAGCAAGTCGACATTGCGAACCTTGATCACATCAAAGGCGTGCTTGAGCACCATGATCAGGACGATGGTCAGCATGAGCGATAGCACAATAGCAGCTGCAGCCCAGCCATAAGGCAAAATGTTCCCGGTAACGACGCTGGCACTGATGGTGCCCGGCCCGATCATGAACGGCATGGCGATCGAGCCGGTAATGTGTGAGGCATCTCCGCCACGCAACTGCTTCAGGGCCACCCCGCCCATAAACATCATCTGCAGGGCGATGATGAAAATCACGATGCCGCCGAAGATCAGGAATGATTCGAAGCTG
Organism: uncultured Zetaproteobacteria bacterium; assembly: GCA_964503475.1. Lineage (GTDB taxonomy): Bacteria > Pseudomonadota > Zetaproteobacteria > Mariprofundales > Mariprofundaceae > CAZCZU01. Next base: position 9,444 of record CAZCZU010000037.1, on the reverse strand, counting down.
ATCTGCAGCACATCGGTAAAGATGCGCTCTCCGCCCCAGGCGAAAAGCAGGAACACCACACCGCTGATTACCGTGGCACGTGCCAGCACCTGCAAGAATGTGCGGCTATCCAGCTCCTGGATCAGATCCATCAGGTAAATACTCATCAGGAACGGATTGAACAGCACCAGAAACAGGGTCAACGATTTCAGAAATGGCTCAAGCATTCTCTTTTGCTATCCCCGTACGCTACTGCTGTCAAACAGACTGATGACGGCGATCACATTCAGTTTCGATTCATCCCGGAAGTTTATTCTGCATGCACACGGACCGGTGACCTGTCCGCCAACGCAAGGAGCTTATCGTGAACCGCACCCGCATCGCGCGCATTGACTGTACCGACATTATCGGCCATCGCGTCGCCCAGCATCCCGCCACCGCCGAACAGCTTGCTCGCATTGTTTCCGCCCATCTTCCGCAAGCCTCGCGTCTCGAACTCAATCTCGGCGGCGTCCCTTCGTTTTCGCCTGTGTTTATCCGGGCCTTCTGGAACACACTGGCACAAACCATCACACCGCAGGAGCTGCGCGAACGCCTGCATCTGCGTACCGCCAGCCACACCCTGCGCGAGGCATTCGAGCTCGGCCTTGAACGCATCCTCAGGCAAACAGTCTGTCCCCGCTTCCAGCCGCCCCCGGCAGGCGCTGTTTCCTTACCCCATCGCTTATAGCCTGTTACTTCCATGGCTACTGCTTAAGCACCTCAACAGGCCTGCAATCACTCCCATACGGGATATTGCAAGCCCGTGATGATCTTCGATTTGGTCGGAGAAATTACTTCGTGGAGATAAAGCGCAACACACCATCGCCGGTTAGTGCCGCACGAACAATGCTTGCATGTCTGGTTGATGGATGGTCACGGGTAAAACCCTGGCCACGACTGCCAGGCCATCGACAAAGCCGGAAGTCAGTTCAAGCATCCGGTTTTAACGGAGGGAAATGGCGCACCCTGCAGGAGTCGAACCTGCGGCCTTTGCCTTCGGAGGGCAACGCTCTATCCAGCTGAGCTAAGGGTGCGTAAGGTCCGCCATCATAAGAGCCCCCTGCCCGCGGTCAAGCGAAACACCGGTAAACCCCTTACATTCGCTTGCACTACGCCGCCTGCGTGACCATGCTTGAGTCTGCCCGGAGAAGTACACCGTCACGAGGGGATACTATGCGCAGAACCGCCTTGCTCACCATGATCACCGCCTGCTCGCTGGCGCTTGCCGGCTGCGGCATGCACAAGCCGGACGCCGGCCAGCCGGCCAAGGCGCCGGCCGCAAGCAGTGGCTCAGCAGCCGCCAGTGTCGGAGACAAGGCCACACCGCCAACCAAGACCATCGCCGAATTCGACGATATCCCGGTCCCCTCCGAACTGACACGTGAGGATGACCTGAGCTTCGTCTACGAGGCGCCGGGCGTGACCCTGGGCGTGATCACCTACAGCGGATACTACAAGGGGGCGAGCATCGCCAAGTTCTTCCGCTCCGAAATGCCGAAGTACGACTGGCAGTTCCTCAACGCCTTCAGCGAAGGCAACAAGTTCATGGTCGCCTTCCTGAAATCCAACCGCTCCTGCGTCATCAGTATTGAAGAGGGCTCACTGGATACGCGCGTGACCATCAAGGTGGGGCCGACCTCGGCCGGCTAAACGCTGCAGGACTCAGCCCTGCTTTGATTCGAGATAATCGAGCAGCCGCTCGGCGTTGGCGGTGAGCATACGGTAGGCATCCTCGAAACCGTCCGGCCCACCATAATAAGGATCGGGTACATCCGGCACGACATCGGCCGTTTCGAACTGGCGCATCATCAATACCCGCTCTTCCGGCGCGCCCATGGCCAGCAGATCGGCGCGGTTATCGTGATCCATGGCCACATACCAGTGCCAGTTACCCACATTGCGCCCGGTCACCTGCTGCGCCGTGTGCCCGCTCAGGTCGAGGCCGTGGCGCCGGGCTGTCTCGGCCGAGCGCGGATCGGCGCCATGCCCGATATGCCAGCTGCCGGTACCGGCGGAGGTGAAACTGTACTTGCCGTCCAGGCCGCGCCCTTCGGCCACCCCACGTACCACCACCTCGGCCAGCGGTGAGCGGCAGATATTGCCCAGACAGACAAAAAGTATCTTGATCGGTTCAGCCATGTTGCAGATTCCTCTCGGCCTGCGACAGCTGCAGATAGGCCGGCTCGGCCTGCCTGGGCAGCGTGTCGGGTTCATGATGTGGAAGCGTGCGTTGCACCACCGCGGTCAGAGCCTCGGGGCGTGTCAGCTGCAGCTCCTGACGCTGCCAGCCGGCAAGCTCGGTGGCCGGTTCGTTGTGCGCCACGAATGCCGCCGGCGATAACGCTGACACCGCCTCCCAGCTCTGGCAGGTGTCCGGCTGCAGCGCCTCGCCATTACGGTAATGGCCAACAAAGGCCTCGCCGGCCCGGGCATCCTCAAGCACCCAGAGATCATCCGCATGCGACTGCGCCGCGGTTACGGCCAGCGAGGAGAGATGCAGGATCGGCAACTTCAGGGAGGCATTGATGCCGGAGAGAGTGGCCGCGGCGATGCGCAGGCCGGTAAAGGAGCCGGGTCCCCGGCCATAGGCCAGCATGGCCAGATCGTTCCAGGCGAGATTCGCCTCATCCATCAGCCTCTGCAGCAGGGGCATGATACTCTGCGAATGGGGAATCGAGCTGTCGCTCTCGCCTGTGTAGATGGTGTCGGCATCGACCAGCAAAGCGGCAGCAGCCGCACCGGCCGCCACATCGAGCGCCAGCAGCGGGTAGGTCACAGAATCTGCTGCAGCATTGCGCGCAGCGGAGCGCCGTACTCCTCGTGCGAAAGACCCAGCCTGGCATTGGCCAGCATGAAGCCGAGCGGATTACCGGCATCGAAGCGTTCGCCTTCGATCAGCACGCCGTAAACCGGCTCCTCCTGCGCCAGGGCAGCCATGGCATCGGTAAGCTGAATCTCGCCACCGACGCCGCACTCGGTTTCGGCCAGGAAGTCGAACAGGCGCGGCGTAAAGATATAACGGCCGATAATGGCCAGATCGGAAGGAGCATCGGCGGGCTTTGGCTTCTCGACCATCGCCTCCAGACGTAGCAGGCCATTCTCCTCCCGCGCCTGCACGATGCCGTACTTGTGCACCTCGTCGCGCGGCACGCGAGCCAGACCGATCACCGAAGCACCGGTCTGCTCGTGCACTTCACGCAGCTGTTGCATGGCCGGCGTCTCGCCGATGATCAGCTCATCGGCCAGCGATACGCCGAAACATTCGTCGCCCACCCACGGCGCGGCACAAAGCACGGCATGCCCCAGCCCCAGCGCCTGCTTCTGGCGGATATAGGCGACATTGGCCATACGTGAGACCCGCGACACCTTCTCATAGATGGTGTCCTTGCCGGCGACACGCAGGTTGGCCTCCAACTCGGCCGAGATGTCGAAATGATCCTCGATGGCGCGCTTGCCGCGCCCGGTCACCATGATCACATCGTCCATGCCTGCTGCCAGCGCCTCCTCGACGCCGTACTGGATCAGCGGCTTGTCGACGATGGTCAGCATCTCTTTCGGGGTCGCCTTGGTGGCCGGCAGGAAACGTGTTCCCATGCCGGCCGCCGGAAAGACGACCTTACGCAACTCCCCTCCCATCAGGCGCGCCTCAGGCCAGACGGCCGTAAGAGTGCAGACCGGAGAGGTACATATTCACACCGAGGAAACAGAAGACCGTGACGAAAAATCCGATCACCGTCCACCAGGCCAGGGTACGACCCTCCCAGCCATGCGATACACGCACGTGCAGGTAGGCACCGTAAACAAGCCATACGATCAGGGCCCAGGTCTCCTTCGGATCCCAGGACCAGTAACCACCCCATGCCTCGGCCGCCCAGGCAGCACCGAGAATGGTGGCCAGCGTGAAGGCCGGGAAACCGATGGCCACGGCCTTGTAGGCCAGGCCGTCGAGCTGCTCCAGGGTCGGGAAGATGGCCAGTGCCTTGGAGGCCGGATTGCGGCGCTCGATGGTCTGGCGCACCAGGTAGGCCATGCCGGCACCGCAGGCGACAGCAAAGGAGCCGTAGCCGACAAAGTTGAGCGGCACATGAATCTTCATCCAGTAGGACTGCAGGGCCGGAACCAGCGGCTTGATATCGGCCTGGCCGACCGAATCGAGCCAGATACCAAAGAAGACGCCGGCTGCCACCAGCAGCATCACAAAGGCACCCATGGCGCGCGCCTGATGCCGCTTCTCCAGGGCCAGATAAATGATGGTGGTGATACAGAAGAGCAGGATGAACACCTCATAGAGGTTCGAGACCGGGGCATGGCCGATCGTGCCGTCCATGAACAGGTAGGACTCGTACCAGCGCAGCAGCAGTGCCGTACCACCGGCGTAGACGCCGGCCCAGGCGCTGATCGTACCCATGGCGCCGATGAACGAGGCCGGGGCGAAGAGATGCGCGATGTAGCAGATGGCCGAGAAGAGGAAGATCACGTTCATGGCCATGATGATGCGGCCGGAGATCAGGTTCGACTGATCCTCGTACGAGACCTGACTAGCGGCCGGCTCAAGCAGGACAAACAGGCCCATCAGCATCAGCATCAATGCAGCGCCATCGAGCCAGGAGACCAGCATCTGCGGCGTACGTGCACCAATCACGCCCGGTTTGACGGCGGACATGATGGCAGCGATACCCAGGCCCAGCAGGGCACCGGTACCCAGCCAGGCCATGCCCTGGGTGGTAAACAGTTGGAACAGGTAGTTGTCTTCGTTGTAGCCCCCCATGCCGAACAGGGCCAGGGCAGCAGCTCCGGCAATCAGGCCGATATAGCCCCAGAAGCGGATATAGGCGAAGCGTCCATGGAGCAGATGCTCCCAGAGTCCTTCGTTGGCGGTTGTAGCAGTCATGCGTTTCCTCCTTCGTTTAAGGCCCGCACATCGTGGTCGATGGAACTTAACAGTTCGTTAAATTCACGTGTAAAGACCATCGGATTGCGGTTGCTCAGGCCGGCTACACTGAGCCGGATCCCGCTTCCCCGCGGACGCACCACCAGCCAGAGCTTGCGATGCGAGACATAGAACATGATACAGAGGCCGATCACCAGCAGTGCACTGCCGATCCACACTACGTTCATGCCCGGATCCTGGGTCAACTGCAGGCCTGTGTAGTAGACCTGCTCATAGTCATCCAGAACCGGAATAAACGGCCATGGCAGCTGCGACAGGGTCTGTACCCCTTGCAACGTGCGCATGCCGATCTGCTGCAGATTGTCCGGCCTCTCGTTGCCGTAGACATCCTTCAGTGCCGCCTTGAAGGCATTGAGGTTGGCCTGCGGCCTGGAGAGGTCGGCCTTCTGCAGATGGCCGATGAAAGCCTCGTACAGATTCCACTCCTTCGGATTACTGAAATCGACCCAGAGCGGAAACGGCTGGAACTCCTTGTCATCGCCACTAAGGGAAACCTGCATGAAGCTGCCGCGATTTTCCCCATTCATATAAAAGGGGTTGAGGAAACTGCGGATTTTCACCGGCTTCAGACCCGGGCCACGCAGGATGAAATCGACCGATGGACCGAGATCCTCGTAGTTCTTCGGCTTACCCGCCTCGGCCATGTTCTCGATATTGTGGCCGCGGAAACCGGTGAACTGCATGGTCACGCCGGTCTCCTTGTCGGTATAGGTGTCGTAAACGCGGCTCTCGATGGTATCGACCTTGTGCGAGCCATCCATGCGGAACAGCTTCAGTTTCACGCTGGAGCCGCCATCGCCGAAACTGGCCTGATAGATACGCACGCCTTTGTAGTAGATCGGCTTATTGACGATGATATCGGAGGTCAGCGCCTCCTTGCCATTGTCGATGATGGTCAGGTTACTGCGGAACTCCTTCGGCATGCCGGTCGGATAGAAATCGATCGTAAAGCTGTTGCAACGCACCTCGAACGGCATCTTCAGGTGCCCGGTTCCGGTACCCTGGGTAAAGGAGATCTCGCCTGCCTTCTCCCCTTCCGGCACGGCCATGTTGCCGCGGAAACCGAAATGCACGCTCATCCAGCCGCCGATCAGAATGATCAGGATGGCGGAATGCACCAGGATATAACCCCATTTGTGGAAGCGCCCCTTGTCGGCGCGCACGTAGATCGTCTCGCCCGCCGCATCGTGCAGCGTCTCCCAACCCTTCAGGCTGGCAGCGGCCGTGTCGGCAATCGCCTGCGCATCGCCGCCCTTCACGTCGATGTGCTGCACATGTTGCATATGCTTCATGGCATTGTCGGAGAGGGTGATTTTGCGGCTGCGCATCTCCTTGAGCATGCGCGGCACGTTGCGCCACAGGCAGACGGAGAGCGATACCATCAGGGCTCCGAGCAGGGTCAGGAACCACCAGGTGTGGTACATATCGAACAGACCGAGCGAACGGAACACCCAGTACCAGACCGGACCGAACTGTTGCAGGTAGTCGTTCTGCTCCTGGTTCTGCAGCAGCACCGTGCCGATCACCGAGGCAAGGGCCAGTACAACCAGCAGCGTGATGGCCAGCGGCATGGAGCCCAGGCGCAGTAAAATGGGTTTCAGGTTATGTAGGAAAGCGGACATGGGGAGGCATGATAACCAGCGAATTCCCCCCCGTCATGCGCAGAATATCCCTGTTTAGCGCAAGCGTACCGCTTTTCTGCGTCCGATCCGGTGAATCTGCGATGCCGCTCCCGCCCCTGTGGCGGGGGCTGCGATGCGTCCGTCCAGCCAGCGATGCAGGCGCAGGAAGGTGGTGCGACCGGGTACTTGTGTCGCCCCGCCACGCCGGTTCAGGCTGGTGGAGAGCAGCAGGCCGCCGGCAAGACGGGCCAGGCGACGCGTCTCGGGATCGGCATCGACCCTTATGGCCACATGGCCCTGCTGATAACAAACCGCCGGCAGGCCGGGACGGCCGGGAAAGACCAGGGTCACCGCCCCCGGCCAGCTCTGGCGGGCCATGCGACGCAGTCCCGGCACCGTCGGCCGGGCCCAGGCCATCGCCGTAGCCAGGCTGTCGGCCAGCAGCAGAAACGGACCCTTACGCTGCTTGAAGCGCTGCAGGCGAAGCACGGCCTTTGCATCGAAAGGGCTGGCAGCCACGCCCGGCAGGGTCGAGGTGCGGTGGGCAACAAGGCCGCCACACCGCAATATGCGGGCGGCGGCCATGCTGTGATGGCGGGCAGCCATCGGATTCAGGGATCAGTCCTGCGGGATCGCTTCGGCAGCGCGGGTGGCCAGCAGCTTGTCGGCCAGGGCCGCATCGGTCTGGGCCAGCATCTGCACGGCCAGCAGGCCTGCGTTCTTGGCGCCATTGATCGCCACGGTCGCCACCGGAATACCGGGCGGCATCATCACCGTGGAGAGCAGCGCATCGTTACCCTGCAGGGCGCCGGAGGCAATCGGCACACCGATCACCGGCTTGATGGTCTTCGAGGCCACGACACCGGCCAGGTGCGCAGCCATGCCCGCGGCACAGATGAACACCTGGCAGCCGGCCTCCTCGGCCTCTTTCACGGCCTTGACCGTGGCTTCCGGCGTACGATGCGCCGAGCGCACCAGCGTCTTGTTGGCTACGCCGTACTCGTCGAGTACCGCCGATGCCTTCTCCATGATCGGCATATCGTTCTTGCTGCCCATCAGAATCAGTACCTTGATCGCTTCCATGATGTTCTCCTTGATAACAAAGATAAAACTGTCAATCCGCTTTCCGCACATGGATGTGCGGCTTCAGCGAGCGGCATAAAACCACGCTTTTATGCCGCGACCCCAAGCAAAAGGCAGGACAAAAGGGCAGGAGCCAATTTGGACGCCTGAAAGGCGCCGAAAGGCGAGGGGAAAGGAGGCCCCGAGTCATACCTTTTACGGGTCAAACAAACTACCTCTCGCGGGCCACGGCACGGTAGCCGATGTCGCGACGGTAGAAACCGCCCGGCCACTCCAGCTTCTCCAGTGCCGTATAAACCGACTGCTGTGCCTCGCGCACCGTCGCTCCCAGTGCCGTCACACCCAGCACGCGGCCACCGCTGTTGACGATGGCGCCATCCTTCTCGGCCGTACCGGCGTGGAAAACCGTGGCACCGGCCGCCTCGACAGCATCCAGCCCGCCGATCGCCTGCCCCTTCTCGAAGGAGCCCGGGTAGCCGTCGGATGCGACCACCACACAAAGGGCGACGCGCTCATCCCACTCCAGCTTCACACCCGCCAGGCGCTTCTCGGCGGCTGCCAGAAGCACCTCGCCCAGGTCGGACTTCAGGCGACTCATCAAGGGCTGGCACTCCGGATCACCGAAGCGCACGTTGAACTCCAGCGTGCTGGGGCCGTTGGCTGTCAGCATGACACCGGCATAGAGCGTGCCGATAAACTCGATACCGCGTGCCTTCAGTGCCTCAATGGTCGGGCGGGCAATCTTCTCCAGCACCTCGTCGGCCACGGCGGGCGTCACGCACGGCGCCGGCGAGTAGGCGCCCATGCCGCCGGTGTTCGGGCCCTTGTCGCCATCCAGCAATGCCTTGTGATCCTGGGAAGAGGCCAGGGGAAGAATGGTATCGCCGGAAACCAGGAACAGGCAGGAGGCCTCCTCACCGATCAGGCACTCCTCGATGACCACCTGCGATCCGGCCTCGCCAAACGAATTGCCGGAGAGCATGTCGCGGGCAGCCTCGACCGCCTCCTCGACATCCTGGGCCACGATGACGCCCTTACCGGCCGCCAGGCCCGAAGCCTTCACAACAATCGGGGCACCCCACTCACGAATCAGCGCCTCGGCCTTATCGGCATCGGTGTGCACCTCGAAGCGTGCCGTCGGCACGCCCGCCTCGGCCATCAGCTCCTTGGAGAAAGACTTGCTGCCCTCCAGCTCGGCCGCCGCCTGATCCGGGCCATAGACCGGAAACCCCTCGCCACGCAGCTTGTCCGCCAGCCCCTTGACCAGCGGCGCCTCCGGACCGACAACCACCAGGGCTGGCTTTTCGGACCTAGCCAGGGCCAGCAGCCCGTCGACATCCTCGGCACCGACATGCACGCAGCGTGCATCGCGGGCGATGCCCGGGTTGCCGGGAGCGCAGACCACCTCGCTCACCGAGGCTGAGCGTTTCAGCTTCCAGCAGAGGGCATGTTCGCGGCCACCGCCGCCGACTACGAGTACTTTCACCGTCATCTCCATCGCATGGCCCAAGGCGGGCCTTCAAATTCGGATCGCGAACCCTAGCCAAGTTTCCAACACTTGTGCAGGCTTAGAAGAACACTTTGCATCGCCTGCATCCTTTCCTATGTTTTCAATTATGAAAAATTCCCCAGAGGATCTCGACAAAGAGACTCACGAACAAATGATTTTTAAGGACTTTGTTCGCGCAGCCGGCTTACATGTATTGCTTGGCTCAATACACTCTAAAGAACCACCTCTCCCTGACATCTCTTGTGAGCTGGATGGCC
>CAZCZU010000036.1:0-26422 GCA_964503475.1 uncultured Zetaproteobacteria bacterium | reverse complement strand
AACAAACGTTGAGAATCAGGCCTCCTTTTTATTAGCTAAGTGGGACAGCAGTGGGTCGACACCCACATTTTTCGGGTCGGAAACCGTACCGGCCTCGCCCCCGGCAAGACTCCTCTCGATGTCGAAAAAAAGCTTATGAAAGTGGTGCCGAAAGAGTTCCTCCAGCACGCACATCACTGGCTGATCCTGCATGGCCGCTACACCTGTACCGCCCGTAAACCCAAGTGTCACCAGTGCCCCATCGTTGCCGAGTGCCAATGGCCGGAGAAGCCTGTCGCCCTTCAGACGCCTGTTAGCAGGCCTTAATCGGCTGCAATGGCTGCAGCATGCGCGAAAGGTGGATGAGCGGCAGGCCGATCAGGGATGTCGGATCATCGCCCTCCATGGCTCGGAACAGAGCCACTCCCAAGCCTTCGGATTTGAAACTGCCGGCACAATCATAGGGCTGCTCGCGCTCGACATACCGGATAATCTCTCCTGCATCCAGCTCGCGCATATGCACCCAGTAGGGCACCAGCTCATAGCTCACACTTCCAGCCCTGGAAAAAGCCAGCCCGGTAAGAAAACGTACGCTCTTGCCGGACATTCGGCTTAATTGGCCGATTGCCGCATCCCTGCCACCCGGCTTTCCCATAATCTCACCATCGCACTCCGCCAGCTGATCCGATGCAATGACCCATGCTGCCGGAAATCGATCGGCGACACTCTGCAGCTTGCCCAGCGTGTGCCTGCGTACCAGCTCTTCAGGACTGGCCGCTCTGTCCGCCTTTTCTTCATACTCCGGCGCACACACCTCAAACGGCATGCCGAGGCGCTGCAGCAACTGCCGACGATAAGGTGATATGGAGGCCAGAATCAGCCGTATATCAGCATGCATCAGACCGGCCAGTGCGTGAGCCAGTAGAAAATAATCAAGGATGCCGCACTGTCCCGCGACCAGGCATACCAGTGCCACCACTTACCCCGCTGTTGCCACAGGGGCCATGCCGAACGCAGGCCGTGCAGCCCGAAAAGCGCCCCCAGCATCCAGCCGCTCGAGGAGGCATGCTGGATAAAAAGTAGCAACGATGCCGAAACAAGGACCCACAAAGCGGCCGCAAGGACATCACGAAACCGTCCGACGCCGGCCAGCACCGAGTCGGCGACAACAACCGCCAGCAACAACCCGGCTGCGGACATCAGCCAGTTCTCGACCACTTTCGGATATGCTTCCGGTGTCACACCGGCCAGAAGCAGCGGCCAGGCCACGACGGGCAGCAGCAACGCAACGCCTATCCACAGATATGCCTCATTTCGGTACACGCTTAACACCTAGTGAATGCTCGGCTCGCCATCCTCATCCCGGTCCGGTATCGATACACTTTCGCCCGGGATGCTATAGCTGCCATCGGCCCAGCGACCAAGGTCGATCTGTCGACAGCGATCGCTGCAGAACGGAAAATCCTCACCGGATCGCTCAACCGCCTTCTTACAGGTCGGACAATAAAAACGTGGATTACTCATACAATCGGCACCAACATAAAATGATAAGGCACGTCCTCGTCGACCTCCCTGGCTGCAGCCCCTGTCTGCCAGAGCTGAAAACGCAAGCGAATCGCCATTCGGTTCCCTGAGCATTCCGGCATAATGCCGGATGCGACCAGGGCCGGATCCAGCCCTACAATAAGCAGGCCGTAGCCGGTATCGCGTGCAGGGGATATATGATCGCTGCCTCCGGCCGCAACCTGCTGCTTCCAGGTAACAAAATCGTTCAGCATCGCATCCGTATGGTCCACGACCGCATAAAGGTCGTGCAGCAGGTGGCTTAGTCGTTGCGGACAATCGCGACTCTGCCATATCTGTTCGATCCCCTGGGCCAGAAGCGGACGATGGGCCAGCCAGTCCTGCTTCTGCAAGGCCTTAAAATAGGCATTAATCAGGGAATCGGAATAAAGAAACTCGACGGCTTCCTGAACACCATGACGCATCGACTCCTCATGCACCCGAATCGATTCACAGGCCTGCATGATATGCTCACGATACGCCTCGTGCTTCTCGGCCAAGGCATTCAAAGAAGCCCGCATACTTGTCAGCAGCCCCATAAGCTCGGGAAGGGCCTGCTTGCGCCCGGTCTCGCCCAAAAGCGAATTTCACAAATCCGCCGCCGCAGCCAGCCAGGTATAAGGCTGGCCCTGTCGTCGCCCCTGTTCCAGCACGCGCAACGCATCGCGCAGCTCGATAAACGAGTGCATGCGCGGGTTAAGGGGAAAGCTGAAACGAACCGGATCCGTCAATTCAATCGCCTCCGGAGCTCACAAGGTAACACTATCCGAACTGGAGCGGGTGATGGGAATCGAACCCACGTATTCAGCTTGGGAAGCTGATGTTCTACCATTGAACTACACCCGCAGCAAAAATGATGCAGCCGACGTCAGCCTACACCAAAACGAGCCAGCCATGCATCAACGAGATCGGCAATCTCCTGATACACCTCCCGAAAGCAAGCCTCATCCTTGCCCATGGGATCGTCAATCACGCCGCCGCCGGTGGGCTGCGACAACAGCACCACCTTGCCGATATGAGCCGGACGCACCTTCCCCAGATGCTGGCGCTGGGCAGGCTCCATGACCATGACCATGCCGGCCCGGTCCAGATCCGGGGCCAGCAGCGTCTGGGATACATGACCGCTCAGATCGACACCAAACTCCGCCGCCACCTTCAGTGCGGTCGACGGCACCTTGCGTCCGGCCATGGCCAGCAGGCCCCGACTGAAGCATTCCCCATAAAGGCCGGCCTGCTCCAGACGCATGCGCATATAGTGCTCGGCAAATGGACTGCGGCAAAGATTGCCGGCACACACCATCATGATCGGCGATGGCAACATCATGATGCCTCACTCCAAATGGCTTCTCCACCACTCTCCTTGTCGATGCGGGCCATCATCGCTGCGTGTGCCGCCAGATCTTCTGCCGACAAGGCAGGAGAAGAGCGACGCATGATGGCTGCCGTCTCCGCTTTTTCATCCCGGCTGCGACTGCTCGACGGCAGTCGCACAAAACTGGAGGCAGGTTTCGCCTGAATGCCGGTATCCAGCGAGAACTGGCGCCCGCCGGTCAGGGCCAGGTAGACCTCTGCCAGCAATTCGGAATCGAGAAGGGCACCATGCAGCGTACGATGGCCACGCTCGATATCATACCGATCGCAAAGGGCGTCAAGGGTATTGCGTTGCTGGGGATGTCGCTTGCGCGCCACTTCGAGCGTATCGATGACAGGCACCGCTTCGATACCCGGCAGGCCGGCCTCGAACAACTCGTGCATGATAAATCCAAGGTCGAACGCCGCGTTGTGAATCACCAGCGTGGCATCCCGGATAAATTCGAGGAACTGCGGTGCGATTTCGGCGAATGACGGACAATCCTTTACCTTTGCATCATCGATACCATGAATCCGCACCACTTCGGCCGGAATCGGGCGGCCGGGATTGATGTAGTGATGAAAATTGCGTTCGCTAACCCGTCTCTGGCAGACCTCGATAGCACCGATCTCCACCATGCGATCACCGTTCTGCGGAGAGAGTCCCGTGGTTTCGGTATCAAGCATGATCAATCGCATGCCGCCATTATAGAAGCACGCGGCTGTTTTCCAATGCTAGCGAGTGCTGTCCTTCTCCTGGTCAAACCACAATTGCGGTATACGGAACAGACTCTCGACGAGGCCCGGCGAGGCCAGCCCCGCCTCTTCCGGAGTTGTTTCGTCGACCCTGGCATTCGTCACCGGACCATGCATGTGATACACCTTGCGCATGATACTGTGTGCCGCACCACCGATCAGGTCGCGCACCAGGGGAATCTTGGCCAGCATTGCATCGAGATTCTGGAACGGGCGCACTGCCATTAACAGATCGATATGGCTTGTCTCCAGATTCATTACCCCGTGACCGGCCATATCCATGGCTGGCGACCGCATCGCCAGCTTTTTGATGTTGAAGGTCTGGTCGTGCAACGTCGCCTCCACCTGAAGGCGCTTGTAGAACAAACCGTCCTTGCGCAGGTCCTTGCGCTGCCCGAACAGGAGCTTGGGAAGATCTGCCAGACTGATGGCCGAAAGGAATTTGGACAGGGTACCGCCTGTCAGTACCTGGCCGTCATCCACACGCAACCTCAACCGCCCTTGCAGCCCCTGCCACCACGGCTGATCCCGCAACACTTCGCCCTGCCCGGAAAAGAGAGCACGCATGCGACCGCCGGAAAAGAGGTCGGACATACCGGCCCGGCTCATGGTTCGGCCGAAGTCGCCCTCCATCTCGGCAAACCCCCGCCAGCGCATACCGCCTTCCCGCTTCGGCGTCAGCCAGGCGGACAGCATCACCCTCTGCGCCCCCATGGCAGCGCCAAAGTGACGCAGATCGATTTCGCCCTTGCCAGGCAGGGCAAATACGGCCGAAATATCCTTCACCTCAACCGCACCGATATCGGCTGCCGAGGCCTTGAATACGCCGACGCTGTCCGCCTTCGAGGCAAGACTCATGGAGACATCCTGCATGCGGGCATCATCCCAGCTGAACGTCCCGAGGCGGGCCCGAAGCGACCACGGCTTGCCGGACAGGGCATCGGCCTGCGGCAATGCCTTACGATCCAGCCTGGATGCATCCACATCCATCTCCCACGGGTCGGATCCGAACGGGGCGCTGACCGATACGGAGCCTGCAAAGGCAGGTGTCTGCAACCGATTCAACTTCACCTTCAGGCCAAACGGGCCAAATTCGCCACTTCCATCCATCACGAAGTCGTTGGCCTGGCAATGGATGCGTCGGATATCGAGATGGCCGTTTTTGGCATCGAAGCCACCTTGCGACTGAATCTGCATGGCCACGCCCTTCGTCTTCGCCTGGCCAAGCAGATTGCTCCAGCCGGCCTTTGAAAGGTCAAGTCGACTCTGCCATTCGCCATGATAATCGAACTGCAGATCATAGCTTCCCTCCGGGTCAGCAATCGGCAGCTGGAAGTGGCCCACCGTGCGGGCGAAGTCGCCGTGACTGTGCACCTTCAACTGCGTCACCAGCCAGGAGGCATCGCCCGCCTGTTGCGCCTGAAACGAGAGGGTTCCCTCGGTCAGCTCACCCTGTACCTGCAGTGCATCCGCCCGAATTCCGCCATCCAGTTGCCAGCCCAGACTTCCTCCCGATACGACCAGCGGCACATCATTCGGGGCCAGGTGCCATGGCTGAACCGGCGACAATTTGAACTTTGCCGAGCGGGGCATCGCCTCTTCCGGCTGCCACTCAAGCTCAAAGACCACCTTCGCAGGAGATTCCCCCCATTCCAGTTTTGCCGCATCATCCGGGGCCAGCCAGCGATGCATGCGGCCGGCATCGCCCAGACCCTCGCCCTTGACGGTCAGCAGGCCACTCGCCCACGGCAACTCAATAGTCGCCTCCCCGGTTCCAATCGCATGCGGCAACCGGGCATGATGGATCGTCGCCAGCAAATGCGTCTGATCCAGCTCAACCTCACCCTGCACTTCGGTGATCAATGCCTCGTCCAGTCCGGGCGCGATATCGGCCCCATCCACATGCCCGCGAACCTGGTACTGCATGGCAGCAAGCTCAGCGGCCGTCGGCAGCCCGGCCCCCGGCTGCTGCCACGGCAGCTGCAACTGCGCCTTGATATCTTCCGCCTGTCCCTGATGCATGCGCCCAAGCCACTGGCGCCACGACCTGTCGCCAAAACCCTGCAGCCAGCTCCAGATCAACGGCATCGGCACCCGTGGCGAAGTAGCGTTCACGTTGAGTCTGCCCTCGTACCACTGTCCGTTCAGTGCAATCGCATCCTTTCCATGCTGCCACTGAAGCGAGGCAAGCTCGATTCGCTCCGGCTTCAATTGCGAACCGGCATGCAGCGTCAGCTCCGCCTGCATCGTGTCATATGGCAGCGAGAACGATGCCGCAGGCCAGCGCCAGGCAGCGCCCTCGCCATCGAACCGGGCAGCAATGCGCCAGCGCTTCACCCCCAGGCGTTTGACCTGCAGATTTCCGGAAATCTGCCCCCGGACATAACCCTGCAATGACTTGGGAAGCCAGGCAGTATCACTGAATTCGAGCCCGATCTGCTCCGGCAGGCGGGCCGCATCCCAGCGGACCTTTAGCTGCACACCCGGCATATGGGCAATCAGGCTGCGTCGCCCGCTATCCATATCCATGCCAAAGCGCTGCCATTCACCCTGATAGCCATCGGCCTGCCAGGCGATCGTCATATCGTCCATCACCAGGCGTCCCGGCAACAAAGCCGCCGCACTTTCGGACGAACGACCGGGAACAAGTCGCAGGTACCCATGTGCCAGGTGGATCCTGTACGGCTCCACCGTGCCGAAAAGTAGCTGCCAGGGGGAAACTTCGACGGACAATTGGGTGTCACGCACTGCCAGCGAACCATCCTGATTGGTGAAGCTGCACTGCTCGGCCCGAATCGCGATGTTCCAGGCCCAGCTCCAGGAGAGGCGCCCAAGCGACAGATCGCGCAGTTGCATCTCCCCGGTCAGGTAGTGCTCGATTTCGGGGCGCATGCGGTTGATATTCGGCGCCATCCACCACACAGCCAGGCCGAACAGGACCACGCTTGCCAGCAGCAAAACGAATACGCGCCGACACAAGGTCAGCGCGTAACGAACGGGACATTTCATCATGTGTTGATCAGCTCAGGCGAACCTGGCACCAAACGTAAAGCCGTGCCTCAGGCCGCATCCTGCGCTTTAAGGTCGGCCACCTTCTTCTCAAGCGTATGCATCAGGCCGGCAAAACCTTCCCTGTCCATGGTCTGGCTGAAATCGGTACGGAAGGTACTGACCAGGCTGACGCCTTCGATCTTGATGTCGTAGACCTGCCAGCCGGTCGGTGTCTGGTGCAGGCGATACTCGACCGGTGTCTGCTTGTTGGCATCAATCACCATCGTCTTGACTCGCGCCTTATCGCCCTTGAACTCGGCATCCTGATACTCAACCCGCTGATCGCGGTATTCGGCCAGACGGTTGCCGTAGGAGCGCTCCAGTAGCTGGCGGAAGATATCGGCAAACTTCGTGCGATCGGCCTCGTTCACTGAACGCCATTCACGCCCCAGGCTGCGTTTGGACATCTCCATGTAATCGAAACGGCCATGCACCACTTCGCGAATCGCCTCGCGGTCCTGCTCGGTAAGCTTCGACTTGTCTTCGCGCTGCTTCAGAATATCGATGATGCTGTTCACGGTCGTCTCAATCACGCTCTTGGGATCATCCTGCGCCCATGCCGGCACGGCGATCAGCATCGCCAGCAGCACCATCGCCGTATTACGCATCTTTTTCATCAATGCCATCGGTAACTCCTTATCACCATTGATTGGATAGCCAGCCTATTCAGCCTAGATGAAGCGAAACTGAACAGGCAGGAGCAATCATTACTCCTGCGTATTGAAGATATATTTGCTGACCAGGTCCTCGATATTGATCGCCGGCTCGGTCTCCTCGACCTCATCGCCCTCTTTCAGCAGATCGGTATCGGCACCCTGGGTCACCCGGATATAGCGCTCGCCGATGATACCCTTGGTGCGCACCGAAGCGATGGCGTCACTGGAGAGTTCGACCCCGTTGTTGATCTGCAGCGTCACCTTGGCCTTCTCATTGTTCTTCAGCGCCACACCGGAGACCCGTCCGATGACCACGCCGGCCATCATCACGTCACTGCCCTCGCGCACGCCGCCGGCATCGGTAAACACCGCCGTGATGTGGTAACCATCCTGCCCCAGGCCGCCGATCTGGCCGATCTTCACCGCCAGCCAGGAGGTTGCGATAATGCCCAGGAAGACGAAAACGCCCACGGTAATCTCGATGCGTCGATACTGTTGCATACCAGCCCCTTACAGGAAAAACGAAGTCATAATGTAGTCAACCACCAACACGCTGACCGAACCGATCACCACGGCCTGGGTGGTTGCCTTGGCCACGCCCTCCGTCGTCGGCGTGGCGCGGTAGCCCATGTAGGTACAGATCACGCCAACCAGCAGGCCGAAAGCAAGGGCCTTACTCCAGCCGGCATAGAGGTTGGCAGGCTCCACCTTCGAGGACATCTCGGCCACGAAGGCGCCCGGATTCACACCCAGCAGATCGACACCGATCACATAGCCGGAGCCCAGCGCGATCACGTCGAACATCGACACCAGCAGCGGCAGCGACAGCGTCGTGGCCACGATACGTGGCAGGATAATGCGCGCACGCGGATTGACCGCCATCATCTCCAGCGCATCAAGCTGTTCGGTGACCCGCATGATACCGATCTCGGCCGTAATGCTCGATCCGGCCCGGCCAATCAACATCAAAGCCCCCAGCACAGGCCCCAGCTCGCGGATAACCGACAGCGCCACGGCCGAGCCGAGCAGCGATTCGGAGCCGAACTTGGTCAGCGTGTAGTAGCCCTGCAGCGACAACACCATGCCGGTGAAGGCGCCGGTAATGGCAATAATGACAAAGGAGCCGACGCCCAGGGCGAACATCTGCAGCACGAACTGCCGCCCCTGCCACGGACGGGTAAAGATCAGGGCCAGGGAAGATGCACTCAGCGTCGCGGCATCGCCCAGCCATTCGATCATGCGCAGGAACCCGCGCCCGAGCTTGCCGAAAAAATTCGGAACCACAGCTGTGCCGTTGCTCATGACATCCTCACCGTGCCGGGCTTGTGCAGCAGATCGTCGACATAGGAGGTCTTGCTGCGCGAGAAGGGAATCGGCCCGTCGGGACGCCCTTCGATGAACTGCTGTACGCGCTCATCCGTACTCTGGCGAATCGCATCCGGGCCACCCTCGGCAATCACCTTGCCCTGCCAGAGCAGGATCACGTGATCGGCAATGGCCAGGCCCGCATGCACATCATGCGTCACCACGATCGAGGTCATGTGGGTCTTTTTGGAAAGGTCATGAATCAGGGTCGAGACGACACCGGCCGAGATCGGATCCAGCCCCGAGGTCGGCTCATCAAAAAAGACCACCTTCGGATCCATGGACAGGGCCCGGGCAAAGGCCACGCGCTTGGCCATGCCGCCGGAGAGCTCGGAGGGCATCAGGTGCTCGAAACCGCGCAAGCCCACCTGCTCCAGCTTCATCGTCACCATCGTACGGATCACCGACTCGTCGAGATCGGTATGCTCATGCAGCGGGAAAGCGACATTATCGTAGACATTGAGCGAGTTGAGCAGGGCGGAATACTGGAACACCATGCCCATGTGCGAACGCAGCTGATAAAGACGCTTGCGTTTGATGTGGGCAATATCCTCGTCCTCGAACCAGACATGCCCCGACGTCGGCTGTTCGAGTGCAGCCAGCAGACGCAGCAGCGTCGTCTTGCCGGAGCCGGAGCCCCCCATAATAACGGTCGTCGCCTGCTCCTGGATATGGATGTCGACCCCGTCCAGGGCAACGGTATCTCCGAATCGGCGGGTCAGTTTCTCGGTACGAATCATTGCAGTCGCAGGCTGCCAGCAATTTCCATCGGCGCAAGATTCCATGTCCTGATGCACGCCTTTATTCGTTCCGGTAGTCTGCCTGCATGAGTGAAACACTGCTGGCATCCGTCGAGCGTCTGGCTCCCGAACACCGCGAACGCATCGGTCAACTACTTGAAATATCACCCTATTTTTCATCGCTCATGGCAAATACCAGCGATGCCAGGCTTTCGGAGCTGCTCAACGGCGCCCCCCTGCTGCCCGATGCCTCGGCGCCCTGGGTGCCTTCCGAACGGCCTGCGGATACAGCCGAATGCCAGCGCCTGCTGCGTCAGGCAAGAGCACATGGCATGCGTCATATCCTCTGGTGGGAGCTGGGTCTGCAAAACGATATCGAGGCATCGGCCCGTCATCTGGCCCTATGGGCCGATGCACTGCTGCAGGCCGCCCTGGAGATGGCCGTTGAGCTGATTGCGCCGCGCCACGGACGCCTCCCGGATGGGAAGTTCGCCATCATCGGACTTGGCAAACTGGGCGGCTCGGAGCTCAACTTCGGATCGGATGTGGACCTGCTCTTCATCTGGGATGCGCCGCAGGGAGCGGCCTCGGATGGCCGACGGCCGCTTGCCGCCGGCGAATACTATGGGCAGCTCGCACGCATGCTGATCCGGCTGATGTCCGAGCATACCGCATGGGGCATCTGCTGGCCGGTCGATATGCGCCTGCGCCCAGGCGGCGACGGGGCCCCGATCGCCCTGAGCCTTGCCGCCACCCTCGACCACTACCACGAATACGGCCAGACATGGGAACGCGCCATGCTGCTCAAGGCGAGACCGGTCGCCGGCGATGCCGCGCTGGGGCAGGCGTTCATCGAGGGGATCAGCCCCTTTATATACCGCCGCTATCTCGATTACACCACCGTGCAGGCACTGGCTGCCATGAAGCGGCGCATCGATGCCCAGGGAGGCGAATCAAGCCTTGATGCGGGTTTCAACGTCAAGAAGGGGCATGGCGGCATCCGCGAAATCGAGTTTTTCATCCAGTCGCTACAGCTGCTGCATGGCGGCCGCAATGAGGCCCTGCGCCTGCGCCCGAGCATGCAGGCGGCGGCCGCCCTGGCGGAAGCCGGCATCATCGACACAAGGGATGCCGAACAACTGCACGATGCCTACCGCTTCTGGCGCCGAATCGAACATGCCGTACAGGCGCAGCAGGGCAAACAGACCCACAGCCTGCCGGACCAATTTGAAGCCTATCTTTCAGCCGCCCTGCAGCAGCCGGACATCATGACAGCCATGCAGGCGCATGCGGCCTTTGTGCACGAGCTGTTCGACCGCCAGTTTGCCGAGGTGGAGGGCGGCGGCGACCATGTCGCCTGGCTGGAGCTCTCCCCGCAACAGATGGAGAGGGAGCTGGGCGGCATCGACGCCTCCGAACATCCGCGCATTGAAGCTGCCCTGGCCGCCATCCGCGGCCACCTGGATCGTGGCCTGCTGCCCGAGCGTAGCCGCAATGAGGTGGAGCGCATCATCAGCTTCTGCATGCACCGCTGGCAGGGCGATGCCAATGCCGTGCATGCCGCCGAAGAGCTGGCCCGCATCATCCAGAACATTGCCGGTCGTGCCACCTGGATCGATCTGCTGGCGACCAACGAGGGCGTCACCCGCTGGCTGGCGGACATGCTCTCGGCCAGCCAGTACATCGCCACCCATATTGCGGCCAACCCCGCCTGGCTGGAGTGGGCCCTGGAGCCCGGACAGGGCACCGAACGCATCGACATGATTCATCGCCAACTGGCCGGACTCGACCCGGACGCATTGGGTGAAGAGGCCTTCCTGGCCGACCTCGGTCGCCTGGTCGACCAGACCCGCCTGACCGCAGCTGTCGAAGTGGCATCCCATGATGATGCCGACCCGTTACACATCGGTAGCTGGCTGGCAACCACGGCCGACCTCACGACCCAGGCCGCCATCCGGCTGGCACTGCACCAGTTCAATCTGGATGCGACATTCCCGTTTGTTGCCCTGGCGCTCGGTAAGCACGGCTCACGCACCATGGGGCTGGTCTCGGACCTCGACATGGTCTTTATTCTCACCCATCCCGATCCGGCCACGGAAGGCCCGAAGGGCAAAAGCATGCGCGAATGGTCGCAGCGCGTCGGCCGGCGCGTGATCCAGCACCTGACCACGGCGCCGCCATTCGGGGCCGGATTTCATTTCGATGCCCGCCTGCGCCCCTCGGGCGCATCCGGTGTACTGGTCACCACACTGAACGGCTTTACCGACTACCAGCAACACGAGGCACAGACGTGGGAACACCAGGCTCTGTGTCGCGCCCGCTGTGTCGCCGGCCCTGAAGAAGCCTGTGCCCAGGTGATGCAGGTGATCGATGAGGTGCTGGCCAGGCCACGCGATCCGGCCCTGCTGGCAACCGAGGTCAGGGAGATGCGCGCCCGCATGGTTGAGCACCTGGCCAGCAGGAGTGCCGAGCAGATCAACCTGAAACAGGATCCGGGAGCTCTTGTCGATATCGAATTCCTTGCGCAGTATGCACGCCTCGCCTTCGGCGGCAGCGAAACCAACACCGTGCGCATCCTCGGCAACCTGCCCGAGGCGGCGCCCGGCCCCTGGCACGAGGCCGCCACCTGGCTGAGCGACACCTTCCTGGCATACCGACGCATGGAAAACGCACTGCGCGTGCATTTGTGGGCCTCGATCGGACGGCTACCGGCCGACGATGGCATGCCGGAATGGGAGACGCTGCGCCGTCACGCCCCGATCAAGAGCGTGGCGGAGCTGAAAGAGACAATGCACCGGGTACGGGCAACCTACAACGCCCTGCTTGGTGCCGACTGAACGAAACAATGGAGCTGCATCATGGCAACGAATTTTGCTGATCGCGACGGATTCATATGGTTTGACGGGGAGATGGTTCCCTGGCGCGAGGCCAAGGTCCATGTTCTCACCCACACGCTGCACTACGGCATGGGTGTCTTCGAGGGTGTTCGCGCCTACAAGGCCGAAGGCGGCACCGCCATCTTCCGACTGCAGGAACATACCGACCGTCTTTTCCGCTCGGCCAAGATCATGAACATGACCATGCCGTACAGCAAAGAGGAGCTCAACGAGGCCCAGCTGGCTGCCGTACGCGAAAACAATCTCGACTCAGCCTACCTCCGGCCCATGGTTTTCTACGGCTCCGAGGGCATGGGTCTGCGTGCCGACAACCTGCGCACCCATGTCATGGTCGCTGCCTGGAGCTGGGGGGCCTACCTCGGCCAGGAGGCACTGGAGCAGGGCATCCGCATCCGCACTTCCAGCTTTACCCGCCATCACGTCAACATTGCCATGTGCAAGGCGAAGGCAAATGGCAACTACATCAGCTCGATGCTGGCACTCTCCGATGCCCAGCGTGACGGTTACGACGAGGCGCTGTTCCTTGATGTTGACGGCTTCGTTGCCGAAGGCTCGGGCGAGAACTTCTTCATGGTCTATGACGGTGTCATCTACACGCCGGAACTGACCAGTGCCCTGGACGGCATCACTCGCGCCACCGTCATGCAGCTGGCCCGCGAGGAGGGCTTTGAAGTGCGTGAAAAGCGCATCACGCGTGACGAGGTCTATGTTGCCGATGAGGCCTTCTTCACCGGCACCGCCGCCGAAGTAACCCCGATCCGTGAGCTGGACGGCCGTACGATCGGCATCGGCTCGCGCGGCCCGGTCACGGAAAAGCTGCAGCAAAAGTATTTCGACGTGGTGCACGGCCGCAGTGCCGCCCACAAGGATTGGCTCGCTTACGTCTGATCCCATCCGGCGGGGGCTTGCCCCCCGCCGTTTCCCCATCGATGCCCTGTCCCTCCCAGCAAACCGGTAGTTGCAAGCGGCAAGGCGGTTTTCATATCACCAAAACCTAGGAAACAGCACTCCCTGCGTGTGTGAATGGATCCGTCTCAATCCCGCTCACCCTCCTGATCAGAAAGCGCTTGTTTGCCACGATTCTTTTGTTCTTTCTGTTCCTTCTTGTCCTTACCTTCCAATGGCTTCACAGGCTGCTGACGTCCAGCGTCCGCCTTTCCCTTTTCAGCTGTACTCCGGCCTTTTGAGGCTTCCGGCTGCGACCGCTTTGAGCCCTTCTCCTCAGGCTGTGGTTGCAGCGTATGTTGCGGCTTTTCCTGGCGGACCGGCCTGAGCGGCTGCCATGCACGATGATCGGGATTGACCTCCCTGGCTGGTGCCCTGTGCTCCGGAGCCGGCCTGGCAACAGGAGCAACCCTGACGGGTGCAGGCCGGCGGACATCGCGATGCTCCGGCCTGTCATATTCACGATAGCGCTCGCGCCCCTCTTCATAGCCGCGCCAGAACTGGCGGTGCGCATGCCCGGCACAGATGCCATGGTACGGCATATTGTTCCGGCCAACCCTCAGTCCTGACTCGTAGGTGCAATAGCTGACAACGCCCTGACGCCAGCCTTCGTTGTATCCACGCCGGTCGGCATAGCGGCCGCCACAGCTACGCGCCAGTTCAGTCGCACGACTGGGATACCCCGATGCACCATCGTTGCGTCCGATGGCAAACCAGTCATTCGTGATGCAGGCCTCCTGCGCTGACATGTCAAAGTAGAGCTGCTCCACCTGCCGCTGCAGCTGCGCCACCTCGTGCGCATCCTTGCGCCGCTTGGCCGGATCCTTCTCTTCACGCATTTCACGCTGTTCGCGCATCAGGCGCTGATGGGCATTGCGATAGTTGATACGTGCCTGATGCACATGCCGCCCGCGCTGATAAGCGAGACGAAAGGCCGGCTCCATCTCCGGCGGGCAGGCACCGCTGTAGCCACGCCCCTGCAGCCCCAGCTTCAGGCCGTTATCCGGTGCACAATACCGGCGGATACCCTGGCGCCAGCCGGTGAGGAAGTCAGCTTCGACATCGGCCGGGCAGATGTGATTGTAGGCCTTACCGGCCACGCCATAGCGGTAACCGCGATCCGAGGTGCAGAAGCCACGGATTCCCTCGTTCCAGCCTGACATGTAGGCATCATTATCCGGAACCACGGCATATTCGCCACAGGCTTCGCGCCGCTTGTCGAGATACGAGTAGTGCACGCCTCGCGCGCCATCGCTGTAGCCGAGCGAGCGCCAGTTGGCGTTGATGCACTCCTCCTTGGACATGGTGGCGCACCCGGAGAGCATGGCAACAGAGAGTGAAAAAATCAGAGCAACAAGCAGGCGACGCATAAGGCCCTCCCCAATTTGGCATGGATAGAGGATGCCGTTGCCGGCATACCGCTGCAAGTTGCCTGTATCACACTCGCTTGCTTTCCTGCCGCCGTGCGATGCGGGTTTGCACCCTCGCATGAATCAGTCCATTTTACTGGCAGCAGATCATGCACGCGGAGGGCAGACATGGACGGCTTCTATTTCCTCATTCCCACCCTGATGGCCATCCTGATCTCCATGCTCTTCGTTCGTGCCGGTGCCATTGCCCTCGTGCTGACCGGCATGCGCTACGAACAGGCGAAATTCCAGGCTCTCTCGGCCTTTACCGCCACCGGCTTCACCACACGTGCGGCGGAACATGTCGTCAATCATCCGACCCGGCGCAAAATTATCATGACCCTGATGGTGGGCGGCTATGCCGGTATCGCCACCGTCATCGTCAGCGCCACCTCCTCGTTTGTCACATCATTCCAGCGTGTGCCGGAGGTCGCTTTATCGCTGGTCGGGGGCATCATTCTGATCTACCTGATCGGTCGCCATACCGGCCTCATGAATCGCTGGGAGGGGTTTATCGAAGGCCTGCTCCATCGACGCTTTGCACTTGAATTCGAGCCGGCCGAGGAGCTGCTGCACCTGGCCGAAGGATATGGGCTCGTCCGCATGCGCATCAACGCCGATTCCCCGTTGATCGGCCAGTCGATCCCCCAGATTGGTGGTAAACGCACCGATTCGCTCATCCTGGGCGTTGAGCGCCGCCGCACATGGATTCCGGCCCGCAAGATGCGCGAAAAGCTGCAGGAGGGGGACCAGCTGGTGATCTACGGTGAGATGGATCGGCTGAAGGAGGAGTTCGATGCCCTGGAGGATCGCGAGCGCTAGCCGCTCAGAAGTGGAGCAGGCCGGTCTATGCCTCACCGCTTTCGCCACGGTAGTGCAGTGCCTCGGCGATATGGCCCGAGCCGACCGCCTCACATGCCTCCAGATCGGCAATCGTCCGAGCCACTTTCAGAATCCGGTGATAACTGCGTGCTGAAAGCGAAAAACGGTTCATCGCCGCATCGAGCAGTGCTGCCCCCTCACGATCGGGACGGGCACACTGTTCCAGCCCGGCCGTACCCAGTATGGCATTCACACACCCCTCGCCCTGACGGGCATACTGGAATTCGCGCGCTCGATGCACCCGGGCTGCAACCGTGGTCGAGCTTTCACCCGGTTGCATACGCACCAGTTCCTCGCGCTCCACCGGCGGCACATGAATGCGCAGATCAAAACGATCAAGCAAAGGCCCGGAGATTCTTCCACGATATCGACGCACCTGGGTATCGCTGCAGCGGCACGGTTTTGACGGATGACCAAGGTAGCCACACGGACAGGGATTCATCGCCGCAAGCAGCTGGAATTGCGCCGGAAAACGCAATGTATCCGCGGCCCGGGCAATGGTGACGCTGCCGCTCTCCAGTGGCTGGCGCAGCACCTCCAGAACCTGTCGTTTATATTCGGGAAGCTCGTCGAGAAACAGGACCCCGTGGGTCGCCTTACTGACCTCGCCGGGACGCGGTGTGCTGCCGCTGTGACTTCTAGAAATAAGTGCGATACTGTTCTATAAGTGATAATGACTAGAGGATTACTATATAGAAATTAATGCGACATATCTGAGGCAATTAAATGCGATGAGGGAGAAAATGAACGGAAATAGATGCGACCAACTTGCTGTGAGCCAGCAGCGTAAGATTCGACCAACCCGCAGGAGCGTATCAGGCATTTACGCTTTCAGGGGAGAAACAGCTGTTCCTTTTGAGTCCACATTGGAACGTGATTTTCTGGTTCGCAAAGACTTCTTCCTTCATGTCTTAGACGTTATCCCTCAGCCAGTTCAAATCCCCTTCAAAACAGCCAATGGACGCAACTATACCTACACGCCTGATTTCCTCGTTTATTTTCGACTTGGCAATATGTCCTATCCAGACTACCCAAAACCCATTCTAATTGAGGTAAAGCCAGAAGCAGAGTGGCGGCAGAATTGGCGCAAATGGATGCCAAAATGGCGTGCAGCATGGCGTTATGCAAAACAACAGGGGTGGGAATTCCACATCTACGATGAATCGCGCATTCGAGACCAGGTCTTAGAAAACATCAGCTTTCTTGAACGATACAAACGGATGCATCTCCCCCAAGAAGATAGCAACTGGATCGTGGAGAACATTCGTCAGATGGGCAGCGCCCCCGTTCACTATCTTCTTGCACGTCATTTTATGGGCATGTTCCGTGCAGAAGGAATCGCTCACATCTGGCATCTCCTTGCTACCAGAAAACTGGATTGCGACATCTCCCGACCTTTGAATGAATTTACTGAGCTATGGGTGCCAACCAATGAGTAATCCAAACGATAGCCAAGCATTCCCTCTCAGCCGTCGTCGTGTCGACATCCAAATTGACAACTTCGTTCGACAGGGAGAAAAAGTTTACCGCATCGCACAAGTATTAGACTTCGAATCCATAATAGGGATTGATGTTGAAACAGGGCGCAGTACCCCTCTTCGGATCGGTGAACTTCAACCAGCCGATACCGATGACCACTCTCCAGAAATGGATGCATCTGAAATTGCTGATGATGACTGGAGAGAGGCTGAAAGAAAGTTCGCTGCGATCAAACCGCTTATCAATGATGCGTTTCTAGGACGCCAGGAGGTAGAAAAACGCGCCCAAGAAGTTGGAGTAGATACGTCAACCTTATATCGCTGGTTACAACGCTATAAGGCTTATGACTCCGTATCCGCATTGATCTCTCATAAACGCGGCTGGAAACCTGGGAAGAGCCGACTCCCTGCGCACTCGGAAGCAGTCATTCAGGATGTTATACGCAACTTCTATCTTACCCCTCAACGCCCAACCCCTCAAAAAGCAGTCATTGAGGTTCAGCGCAGATGTCATGAGAGGGGGATTGAAGCGCCAAGCCCAAGTACAATCCGAGCCCGTCTTAACAAACTGCCAGACAAGGAAATTCTTCGAGGCAGGGGCTCCAGAGAACGAGCAAGAAACAAATATGTCCCCACGCCAGGGAATTTTCCTAATGCCGACTTCCCATTAGCCGTAGTCCAAATCGACCACACGCCCGCAGACATCATTCTTGTAGATGATGTTCACCGGAAGCCAATTGGCCGCCCGTGGATCACACTTGCTATGGACGTCTACAGCCGCATGGTAACTGGCTATTACCTTTCATTTGATCCGCCTTCGGAAACATCTGTGGCGATGTGTGTATCTCATTCAATCCTTCCCAAGGAAGAATGGCTTTTACTTCATAAGGTTGATGCAGAATGGCCTGTATGGGGCGTTCCTAGAACCATTCATGTCGACAATGGTGCTGACTTCCGCTCCAACAACTTCCAACAGTCCTGTCTGATGTATGGAATCAATTTGGAATACAGGCCAGTAAAGCAGCCTCGTTACGGAGGACACATTGAACGCCTCTTGGGCACGTTGCTCAGGGAGATTCACGACCTTCCTGGGACAACTTTTTCATCCATCAAAGAAAAAGACGAATACGATTCCGAGAAGAATGCCGCATTAACCAAATCCGAATTTGAAGAATGGCTAGTAACCCTTATCTGCAAGGTTTACCACCAACGCCGGCACTCGAGCATTGGAATGTCGCCGCTAGGCAAATGGGAAACAAAAATTTTCGGTAATGCTGAAGAAACAGGAATTGGTGTTCCACCTCGTCCATCTGACAGGCACACAGTTCTGCTCGACTTTCTCCCATCCTTTAAACGAACAATTCAAACGTTTGGTGTCACCATCGATAGCATCAATTATTACGCTGAAGCATTACGCCCTTGGATCAATGCCGAGGACCCTGATGATCCAGGGAAAAAGCGCGAGTTCATTTTCAGGCGCGACCCGAGAGACATAAGTGCAATCTGGTTCTTCGATCCGGATATTAAACACTACTTCAAAATTCCCTTTGCCGATCAATCCTTACCCTCTCTCAGCATTTGGGAATACACACAAGCCCGTGAAAAGCTCAAGCGCGAAGGGCAAAAAACCATCAATGAGCACCAGATTCTTCGGGCCATCACAGAGCTTCGAAGTAAAGTTGATGAAGCATCAGAAAAGACCAAGAAGGCACGTCGCCAAGCTCAACGGAGAAAAGAACACGCTAAGAAAACCTCTCCTGCAGCTCCATTGCCCCCCAAGCCAACCGAGCCCATCGCGCCTTTGGCCGACTCGTCTCTTGATCTTGTAGATGGTGACCTAAACGATTTCGGAGAAATTGCATGACGCGCTTTGAGCACATTCATCCCGATTTCCAACACATCATGGGCTTGTCAGACAGTGACCGGATCAACTTCATGGATGAGCTCCGCTGGATCGCTTACCCCCAAGCAAATCATATCCTCGAGACTCTTCGAGGCTTAATGGAAAAACCAGCCAGGCCACGCATGCCCAACCTGCTGATCGTCGGCGATTCCAACAATGGAAAAACAACCATCGTAAACCGCTTTCACACCCTTCATGGGCAAGGCTATGTCAATGATGAAAGCGAACCAGTAAAGCCCGTCATCCTTGCCGAATCGCCTCCGAGTGCTGATGAGAAAGGTTTATACATTTCGATTCTTGAAAGGTTCTTCACACCATATCGCCCAACTGATCCGACCACTAAACTTCGTTATCAGGTCATTCACTTGTTGAGAATGAACCACACTCGCATCCTGATCATCGACGAATTTCACTCGCTGCTGACAGGACCAATCACAAAGCAGCGAGAAGTGATGAATGCGATCAAACTTCTCTGCAACGAAGTCGCGATCCCTATCGTGGGCGTCGGAACACGAGAAGCAGTGCGGGTACTGCATACGGATCCTCAACATGCGAGTAGGTTCGATGTGATTTCTTTGCCTCTGTGGGAGCTCAATCAAAACTTTCAACGTCTCCTGGCTGGCTTTGAAAAGATCCTTCCTCTCAAACAACCATCTCAACTTCATCAGCCTGCGCTGGCTACCATGCTTCATGCGATCTCTGGCGGGAATATTGGCGACCTTCATCGCTTACTTATCGAATGCGCAACTGAGGCGATTAAGACGGGCAAGGAACAAATCGACAAATCAATCATCGAAGGGAAGACATGGCTGCGCCCTACTCGTGGCATCCGGGAAATCGCCCTATAACTTCCCAGTGGGTTGACTCCGTCCCATTGCTTCCCGATGAAATCCTTTCGTCGTGGCTGGTCCGTGCAGCCCTTCTTCAAGGGTGCGACCCAGCTGTACTTACCAGCGAAATGTGGCCTCGATGGAGAGCCTGGACTGTGGATATCGATCGCTCAATTTCGGATGAACGACTACACCCGCTTTCACATTCCTCCGGCATCTCGAGCCCAGCATTTAAAATGGCCACTCTTCATGCCTTTGCTGAATCGATATGTGGATCAAAACCATCAATTCAAACCACCTGGCAGTGGATACTCACTCTCGGAGCCAGAAACACAAAACGCCGAAGCGGCCAACAATACTGTCCCCTCTGCTTGAGGCAGGATTCAAAACCATACTTTCGACTTCAATGGCGTTTCGCATGGCATACCAGCTGCGAAATGCATGCCTGTTCCCTTCGTGACCGGTGCTGGAACTGCAGCGCTCCCTTAGAGCCCCATCGCTTAGCCGCAGAGGATGAGCTCATCACAACTTGTGCCACCTGCAAGGAAGACCTGCGGAATGCGGCTGGAGAACCATTAACTACCGATGCCATTCGCTTTCAGGCAGCGGGGGATTTTGCCATACATAATGGCCATCAGAATTTTTTGGGCGCATCACTTCCCGTCTCTGACTGGTTTAAGTCTGCACGCTTTCTTGCCACATTGTTTAGACGAGCCTCTAATCGTAGAAACAAAAGTCTCTTGGCATTCTTGGAAAAAATGGAGGTCGATGTTTCCAGTAACTTTGTCCCTAAAGCTGCAACTGGAATTGAATTACTGGGAGTCACGGATAGGCAACAAATCCTTGGAGCAACTTGGAGACTCCTGAACATAGACCGTCCCATTTTTGAGACTGCCATAAAAGAGGCTGGTATCACTCAGCAAGGCCTTTCCAACAAGAGTGCAGCTCCAGCCATATTCTCTGACATTATTAGCAGGTTGCCCGATCACCCAACCAAGCGAATGAAACACTCACCATCACACCAGAACCGCCCACGCTCACCACGGGAAGTCATGCGTAAGTTTAGGAAACTGCAGCACCAATTGGAGATGAAACGATGATACCAAATGCTGCTCTGCAGGCTTGTGATGAATGCGGCCGTTACGTCTCTCGAATTCACCGAAAGCACAAAGGACTGCGATACTGTGGAGCTTGTTATGCTCGCCTTTTCAAACGCCGGATGTGCCCCAAGTGTCATAACTTTGGCCGGTTGCTCAAAAATGACCCTAAAGCCGTTTGCAATCATTGTGAAAAGGATCGGCCATGTGCTCGCTGCGGGAAAATAAATTATCGCACAGGGAAGATCACTGAATATGGGCCAGTATGTAGCAGCTGTGCCCCTCACTTTAGAACTCAAGAACCATGCGAAGTATGTGGCAACCTTTCTGCCAGGCTGACGCGTGTCTCTCGCCTAAGTGAAAGCTATCGCATGTGCCCCAAGTGCGCCCGCTCAGACTTTCGCACCTGCGAAGCATGTGGACGACATCGCCTCCTGCACAAAACGAATGATGGCAAAATGCTGTGCAATAGATGTTTTGAGGATGGAAATATCCCTTGTCCAAAATGCGGCGAGTCAATGCCTGCCGGATGTGGGAACCAATGCAAAAAGTGTTACTGGAAGGGTGTGCTAACAAAACGAATCGAAATGGACTGCGGTGCATTTTCAACCCCAATCATGGCTGACCACTTTAAGGCCTTCGGAACTTGGCTCGAACAACACTCTGGCAATCACAAAGCAGCACTGACGATTCATAGATATTTGCCTCTCTTTGTCGAAATAGAACGCCTATGGGGAGATATCCCGGAGTACATTGAGCTACTAAATCATTTTGATACACCAAAATTGCGTCGGTTTCTTTTGCCCGTAAAGTGGATGGAAGAGACAGGTTTCATCGTCATTAATGATCAAGCGAAAGAAGATAACTCGGATAATAGAAGGATAGCCTCCAGCCTAGAAAAATTTGCTATAGGGTCACAAGAAAGAACCATTATCGATGGCTATCTTGCTCACTTAAATGAGAAGCGGCAGAGAGATAAAACGACCCTGCGCTCAACTCGGTTGGCATTGACGCCGGCAGCAGGACTTATCCTTATTGCAAAAGAGATGAAATGCATGCCTCCGAATCAAGGAGCTTTGGAGAAATATCTGGACCAGGCTCCGGGGCAGCGAGCAGCGATTTCAGGGTTTGTTGGCTTTCTCCAGGCTGCATATAAGAGCACTCTTATTTTGCCTAGACCCGACTCGAAAAAGGCCCTCAGAAGACGAGAAAAAAAACTAGAAGACGAAATGTACGCCATCATGCAAAAGGACACCCAAGACGAATCTTCAAAACGACAGTGGCTCACTATTGCCTTAGCCTATTTTCATGGGCTTCCAAAAAGTGTTGGTAATTTATTAACAGACAAAGATATATCCGCTTCAAATGGCGGTATGACCGTAACCTGGAATAACAATCAATATTGGATTCCTAAGCTAGGACCATATCTAAACGACGGTTAGTGCCCATCCATCATCCTTGAGGGTCAGCTTCATTGTTCCCTTGTCTTGCGTCGTAAAAACCTTGTTTCCTTGCTTAGATCCAGTCGACTTTTTCTTATACATGATTAATGCATCTTCGTCAGGATGGCCATGTGCATTGTCACCCACAGAAATGATTGTCATCGCTGGATTGATAGCATCCATGTGGGCAGTGTAGTAATACTTTGTATCTGCAGGATCATCAAAAAACGATATTGAACCATGGTGCGCTCCCATCAATATAGATGTTTTTACATCATGGGTAGCGTAATCCTTCATGATTCCGTGGCGCCACGTTTCGGCATCACAGTCACCAGTTAAAATTGCACTTGATCCACAACTCTTATCATTCCAATGCTCCACTTTAATAACCAAACCTTGAGCATTCGCGTTCTTTTCCAGGCGCTCGTCTTTCGCGCTTAAATAGCGCAACCGAGTTCTACCCAAATCTTGTCGTGTTTTCCTTTTCTTCTCTTGAGACCCAACCACTCTTCTTAGGCGCATATACTGTTGGTATTCGGGCGACGTCGTGGTTGTTCCTGGATGCCCACTATCCCAAATGCCTTCAATTGGAAATGAGTCATGTACCTTCTTAAGGCCTCGCATATGGTCAGCATCACGGTGAGTACAAATAAACGCAGCGATAGAGGTTCCCCAGCCAATAACACTGGCCAGATATTCGAGAACATCATCTTCATTGTCGTTTGTTACGTTGCAATCGCACAGATAATATTTTCCATCCATTGCCTCAAGCAAAACCATATTGCCTTGGCCAACATCAATGAAATGAAGCACCGTACTCATTTGTTCATCTCCTGCCCTCACAGATTGGAAGCTTCACCTCGATTCACAACAATTGAATTCTGCAACCCTTCCAACGAAAGCCTCTCACAGGCTGATCATCCTCCGAATATGCTATTCTTTTCTCTCTTTCGTTCTTTTTCTTTTAAACGAATTACTTCAACCCGCTCTTTCTCAAAAATATTTGTTGCTTGTTCAAGGGATACAATTTTTCGTGCCACGAGCTCACAGAGCCCAATCCTTAAAGCAAACAGTTTAGCAATATCTTGATCATTTGGCTGATGACTAAGCATTGATGCCCATCGTGCATTTGTCTCTTTATCCAGACAGTAGTTTTCAGGCTTTTCTGCCAACGCAAGAGAGGGAATCGACATGAGCGCGGCAAAAGCGAAAGCCTTTACCGCCACACGGCACAACCTCCAGATCACTGCAAATCCTCTAATAAGAAATTACGCCTTTTACTTTCCAGGTTGCGTTGTTTCTGCTCTGAAAGCTCCGGAAAAAAGTCAAAGCCGGTCAAGTCTTCCAACTCATCTACCGTGACCACATAGTCGAGAAGATTTGAGGATGTTGGATGCTGCGGAAACTTTAAGGCAACCGCCTTTATTGTTCCGAAGTAGCCCCTCTGGTAGGCGAGTATCTTGAAGCTCCCCTCTGGGATTGCCACTCCAGAAGGCATCCTTTGTATGGTTCCAAGCTGTTCGTCTGCTTCGTACTTAAACAGGGGGCCTGCAATCACATACACGTCATGGATCTCTTTGTCCTTGGTATCATCTTGGGAGATCTCTTCACGAACCTTTGCCTCCAATGCCGCCCAGATCCCTCTGTTCAAATCCCTGTGCTGAGGGATGATATTAGACATGAAATAGGTCTCTAGCTGGGCCAGCTGGCCATACTGATCGAGCATAGCGGCATTGGGTGCTAGGTGGCCGCGATCATAACCACTGCTGGTGTAGTCATCATGAGTGACCTTGGCTTGAGTTCTGGTGTCGACCTTGAAGAAATACGGCCGCTCAAACTTTACCCCAAGGGTGTCGCCCTTTCTGTTTCCTAATCTATATACTGCCCATACGGGATCTTTGAGGTCTTCGCTATACCCTACGGCGTATGCGCTATTCACCAGAGTGGTGAACTCAGGACAAGCATCAGCGCTGGACTTACAAACTGGGATGCCTCCATAAGCAAACAGGTTTGTTCGATAAGTCTCGTCTGCCCCATTTTGACCATATGCGGCCGTCGTTAAAGCGAGCAGCAGCACGGCCGCGATTGCATATGGTTTCATGGCTCCCTCCGGTTAGATGGATGGTTGTGGTGCATCCAGCTTGTTACATGTACATGAGGGGCTAAATGAGCCATCACAGCACACCTGACGTCCGGTGCTGCAACCACACACGCCGCCATGATGAGAGCAGCATCCTCGCTTCGCCTCAACTGAACCGCTTTTGGCTCCAAGTTCTGGTTTACATACTGAAGTCACATATTGGTTAGTAGTGGTGGTCTTTTCAGAGACTGAATTGGAAGCCATCACACTTGTGGCTAGTCCCAGCAAAATCAGCACGGCTATAGTAATTGATTTGAATGTCATGATAGCCCTCTTCCTATCAATCTTCCCTCTAAGCGACCTAATAAAGCAAAATTCCACTTAGATGCAAATAGCACCAAAGGACTAATTGAGGATTCTTAACCTGCGATAATTGCCGAATACGAATTAGGCTTTTTGATTAGCATGGCATGTATAGACAGCCCTCCATCACGAGCAATTTTCTCGGCCGTCTTATAATCAAGTGGAGAGGCCCCTGTTTCAGCCAAATGACTATGCCAAGTCCCAACGCAATAGAGGACACTTCCTGATGAACTTGCGTATTTTCCAATTGATGTGAGAACCCCATCAACGCCAAGCTCAAACTTGCCAGCTGAACGAGTCGAATCCGCCGGGGCAGGCAACACATCTATTACCGTAATAGTTTTTCGATACTCAGAAACAGCCCCCATTATAATTCCACCCGTCTCAACCGTAGGGTACTGCGCACAATCAGCCGATATCTTTGCTTGAGCCCGAGGGGATACTCTTACTGTCCAGCCCTGCTCGTTCTCCGCATTCACGACGACAAATGGTTCTACTGAAATTGAATCCCAAGTGAGTCCCATCCCTTCACTTGAACCGATTAGTATCTGACCCTGCTCCTCTGGGAGGGAATTTGACTGCCATTCCATGATCTGATGGGCCATCGAAGCTGCAAATAGAGATATCTGGGCATCAGACAAAAGCATCGTAACCGAACCGCAGCCTTGCCCAATTTCCTGGCGTGCCAAACTTTGCTCGTGCGAAAACAACAGCTCTCGCAAGCTGTCACTTTCCCTCACAGCCGCATAAAACTCTAAAATCAAATCACTCGAACTTGGATTCCGACCTTCACCCTCAACACTGAGCAGACCAATTCTTCCTTCGCTATACAGTGATGTTTCAATCACCCTGGCCCCCATCCATTCTACAGGAGCCGCACTCAAATTTTCTCGCACTGCTAATGATGCAGTTGAATTAACTACTGCCCACGTATCAGGTGAAATTGCCTTCTTCAAATCTTTTCCGTGTTGAAGCAGCTGTACTACATCTACATC
This sequence comes from uncultured Zetaproteobacteria bacterium, assembly GCA_964503475.1. Lineage (GTDB taxonomy): Bacteria > Pseudomonadota > Zetaproteobacteria > Mariprofundales > Mariprofundaceae > CAZCZU01. Next base: position 641 of record CAZCZU010000036.1, on the reverse strand, counting down.
CAGCGGTAGAGACTTTTGCCCCATGCCCTCAATGGCATTCGCTAAAGCCTTCGCCTTATCTTGAACCCACCAAACCATTTGCATTTCATCCCTTGGTGGATACAAAGCATGTCTTGCGACGTTATGTGGCGAAAATGAATCATCATCCACTACTACGGCCGGAGCTTTACCTGCACGCGCCAAGTGGATAGCAACTTTTGACCCCAGACTTCCACACCCCAGTTGAACGACATTACGAGGGGAATCACTTTCCGGCATCCCTGATAGCCTCGCAAGAAGACCTGAAGAAATAGCATCCCGAAATGCCACCGGATATACCGGAACTTCTTCCATCCTTGCTATATTTGATACCAATTCAAAAAAGTAGGGAATGATTTCTATTTCTGAGGTATCGCCAATTAATGGTATCGGGCGCCGCGCAGCAAGCATCACCATTACTGGCAATTTCTTAGCCTGAAACAGAGGCGCAGACATTGCCTGTGGAAGGTAGCGCAAAGCTTCATTCAAAGGCCCATCACAGCCATAGGCTTTCGCCTGCTCTACCAGTTCATGTAAGTTGGTTACCGTCTCGGGCACATAGTGATCGCATACAATTGGGTTTCCTGATGCTGCTTTTCCGGGGCATGCGAGAATCGCGAATG
>CAZCZU010000035.1:0-26685 GCA_964503475.1 uncultured Zetaproteobacteria bacterium | reverse complement strand
GCAATCAGGCCGTCTATTATGCCGCAATGGAGCATGCGATGGTGCATGGCCGACATACACCACTGATTCGTCTGTTCCACGAAGCGGCGAAAACAACCGTTGAGGGGTAGGGCGGGGTAGCAAGGAGAGATAGTTTAACTGGAGGGCAGGATTTGCGCCTCCAGTCAAACATGTGCTATCGAAAAAAACTGTCCCACCCATTAAGCCTCGATGCGTGAAAGTGGCCGAAATTAACGGAAAGCGTCCATTCAGTCGTCCCACATATTAAGCCTCGATGCGTGAAAGGCGTTATCAAGGTCATACAAGTTCCACCTCGATGTTTGACCATCTCCCAAATCCACATCCTCAATCGCTTTCAGAGGTCGCTTATTGCCATAGATCATATCGCCCTTTGCAAACAGCACTTTCAGAAAGAAGAAGGCTGTGACTGGATTGATGATAAAGGGCAGTACCAGCATAAGCCGCTTCCGCGCCTGCTTAGAGGTCAGAACGGATACACCCTTGGAGTGCAGCGCACGCTCGAAGCGTTCTACACGACGAATTGCCAGTGCAGGCAGACTAAAGAATGCGAGGGTAGGGAAGAGCAGTATGAACCAGACAGCCGTGCCCAACTCATCCAGCAGGCTTGTGATGGCGGCAATTGCCAGCGCGACAAAGCCAGGAACCAGAATGGCAAAAGCCAAATCGGTCAGGTTGATCTTCCAGACACGCAACTGTCGGTCAATCATTATCGGCAGCATGCCGGTGAACCACAGGATAGCGAAAATACCTAAAATTGTATCCATATCATTTCTCCTTCACCTCATACCTTCATCTCATACTTCTGCTATGAGAATACCACACCTGAAAAAAATGCAAGCCCCTGAATCAGAGTGAATAACCTGCAATTTCCGAATGTTTCACCGTGAAAGCTGCACACAGGGCAGTTATAATTCAATCGTGGCAATTTGGTTGAAACATGCCTTGATGCCGTTCAAGTAGCAGTCCTTAGACATACGGGTTGTTTCAAGCGACCGAGTTCACGCCGTCCTTAAACAAGCGTCCAGGTCGGACTTCTATTGCGTGATCGCCACCAGAATTTTGCCATCGGTTTGCGAACTGACTGGCAGATAGGAGCTGGCCTTAACCAGCACACACAACCCACGCGGGGACATTTACCCCCGCATGGGGTTCCTTATGTCTTCTTGTGGGGGATACGCGCAAGGAGAGAATAAATGGATAGGTACTGGAAGAAAGTACAGGCTATGCTGATTGACATGGCACGTTCTGATCCGAATGCCACGATCAGGCGAGTCTATGAGTCGGGCATGACCGATGATGAAGTTCGCGAGATTGGCTATATCGTTGATATGGCAAGAAGGGCTGTCGGATATGATGAAAGCCAGGATGTTTTGAAGGAGAAAGGTATTTACTGATCTTCGGAAATGTCGGGCAAATCACCCGATGCAACGGCTGCACGATATATCTTTTCGAGGATATGTGTTTTTCCGTTATCAGCCAGGGCATTGATAGCCCCTACGAGGGCATCCGAAAGCTCTTGTTCGGTAAGTGTCTTGTTTGGATCGGCACCGCCGAGCTCAACTATGGCCTTTTCGGTCTCTGCCGTCATTCGGTAGTGACCATTCAATTCAATCATAAAGACTCCTTTGGGTCAGATTACCATAAGGAGCACAAAACACAACACACACCCTCGCCGGGATGATTCTTTTCCCCGGCAGGGGCAAAGGTCTTTCTTGCGGGGAAACAAAACGCAAGGAGAACAACATGGAATACAAAGCCGGTCAACGCCTCTATACGGGGCATGTGCTGACAGAAAAAGATGCGCAAATCCTAAACGCGGCAAATCACCGCGTAACCTTGGAGTGTGGTAGCGAGCAGAGCCTGAACTCTCGGCACTTGACGTTCCAGGAGATTGCGCTTTCTTCCTCGCGCACGAGACAATCAAGCCACGACAAGAGGCGGGGGCGCAGGAAGCCATCGGTGTGATTCTAAAAGAGGCTCTGGAGTTTGGGGTTCGTCCCTGGCTCCGGCCTTCATAAGCGGTTGTCCGAGTTGGACACAGTTTATGAAGGTCGTCCGGAGAGATCCGGTCAACCTGGAAGGTTTCGTTTCACGCTCTTCGGATCGTGAACGAATAGGAGCTGGCCTTAACCAGCACACAACCCCGCCGGGGAGACATATTCTCCCTGTGGGGGACAGGTCTCTTTGCGGGGAATTACACGTAAGGAGATAACTATGACTATCAAAATAAGGCCTTCCGACCTGCTGGCCTTCGAGAATTGCGGTAAAGCATATCAGTTCCGCAAAGAGGGCTGGTGGCCAGATTCGCCATCGGCGAACCTCGCCTTCGGCACGGCGATGCACAGCGTCATCGAAAGCGTGCTGAAAGGGGAGTGCGAAAATCCGGTGATGGCATTTGACTACCACTGGGATAAAGCCCTCGCAGAAAGCCCCATGCGGTTTTCTGCGAAAACAGACGAACCGACAATGCGGACTTTCGGGCACCAGCTTTCCTTGGGGTTCTCCGAGAGCTGGAAGGCGACTGGAATGCAGGTCGCTATCGACCCTTCCACGGACGCTCTCCTTATGGAGAAGCGCCTTGAGGTTGAGGTGGTTCCTGGAGTTATCCTGACTGCACAGTTCGATGCACTGGCCTGGACGCCGGATGGAGAGCTGGCCGTGGTTGACTTCAAGACCGCCAGCAACCAGGCACCGAACGGGTTTGTCGATGCAAGCGATCAGCTTACGGCGTATCAGATCGTAGTTGACGCACACCGACAGAAACTCGGCCTGCCTATGGTTGGTCGTCTCGGGTTTCTGGAGGGCATCAAGCGGAAGACAACGGGGAAATGGATACCCTCATTTTCCTGTCGTCGATCAGAGGATCGAATCCAAGAGTACATTGATAAGGTGACATGGATGGCAAGCGAGATTAAGGCTGGCCGGACATTCCGAAGGGCGCGCATGGCATGGAATACGCCATGCAAGACGTGCGATTTCATAAACCTTTGTCTTAACGACTCTACGGACGGCCTTTCATGCAAAACCGATAGAAAGATAGGCGAGCGTGAAATGACCGAATGGTTCTGATCAAGCAAGGGCGTACCGGGTTTACCCCGGTCGCCTTCACCTGTGCTGTCCGTCTTGGACGCCATAGATGAAGGCGTATCCGCCACCAGGATCTTGTCATCAGCTCCCGAGCTGACTGACGGATAGGAGCTGGCCTTAACCAGCACACAACCCTGCAGGGGAGATGTTTCTTCCCGGCAGGGGAGAGATGTCTCTTTGTGGGGAATTCACATGCAAGGAGATAGAAAGATGGGATACACTCATTATTGGGATTTTCCCGAAAAGATTACGCCCGATGAAGTTCACCGGGCGGCAGAAATCGCCAGGGAGATCTGCGAAGAGCCCTGCTTTGGCCAGTTTGTTATGAATATGCCAAAGGATAAGCATGATTGGTCAGGGCTCCGGTATCGCAACCAGGGCACAGACAAGGCATATGTGTCCATCAACGGTTACTGCTCGAAAGACGGGAAATACGACTTGGGCCATGAGCCGCTTTTCCTGCAAGCCGGCAAGGCTGGAAGCAGTTTCTGCAAAACAAATCAGAAGCCATACGACCTGACGGTGGTTGCCGTTCTGGCCGCCTGGGAAATTGCAGGGCTGGTCAGCAATACCCGGTCTGACGGTGACGTGGATAACTTTGATGCCAACTGGAGAAAAGCCCTGGAGTACAGCATCAATGAATGCTGGTGCGACGAGGAAGAGCGTAAAGAACTCGGATATAAGGATGTGTCCGTGAAAGAGGTACAAGATGCCTTTGAAAGCGCTCTGGCTCGCGCCCATCAGAAAGGATTGCTTTCCAAGTCAGAATCAGCTTCGCAACCGGGGTTGATGACCAAGCCAGAATCAATCTTGCCGGACACCGAGCCGGTCTGGTTCTAAGAGAGGCTTTTGGAGTCAGGGGTTATCCCTGGCTCCGGCCTTCATAAGCACTCGTCCGGGTTGGACACTGTTTATGAAGGCGCGAGCGCCTACGCCGCACCTGGCACAACAGAATTTCATTCACTGCTCTCTGGAGTCTTGAATGGATAGGAGCTGGCCTTAACCAGCACACACTAACCCTACCGGGGAGTTCTTCTCCCCGATGGGGGAGATGTCTCTTTTCCGGGCGGGATACGCAAGGAGAAAGAGCATGAAATCTAATGCACAACAACAAGCCGTATCAGTGGACGATTACCCGCTGATGCACACGCGATTTCTTGAGATGTCCTTACGCCAGATCGGAGACGGTCGCGCCGGTAAGGCCGTTAAAGAAGACGTAATGAGCTGGATAAGGGAAGAAGGGGTGCGCCCCTTTTCATTTGATGCCTGCTGCATCTTTGCAGGAGTCAATCCAAGCAAAACCCGAGACGCCGTAGAACGTCTTGTGAAACGATTGGAGGCGAAGAAAAAATGATTGATGTGAAAAAAGTGGAAGTCCTTGCCGCCGGGCAATGGGAGTACATCCTGGGCCGGCTTGGGGGCGGAGCTTTTAATGCGGCATTAGAAATGCCGAGAAAGCATCATCCTTGCCCCAGGCACGGTGGAACAGACGGTTTCCGTCTGTTCAACGATTTCCGGGAAACCGGAGGTGGATGCTGCAATACATGCGGCATCTATTCAAAGGGCATCAGTTTGCTGATGTGGGTGAACGATTGGGGCTTCAAGGAAACTCTTGAAGCTGTGGCCGAGGTTATTGGCTATAGCGAAGACAGCAAAACAGCAATCCCGGAGATCCGGCGTGCTGCACCGCCTGAGCCGAAAATCGACCACGAAGCGGCGACAAGGAAACGCGCATCCCTCAAGCGAGTATGGGGTGGCGCTTCGGCTTTGTCCGAGAAAGATGCGGAGCCTGTGAGGCTTTACCTGCTTCGTAGGCGGCTTGACTACCGATTTCTGGCGTCAACGATCCGGTGTCATCCGGCACTCGGGTATCACGACGAAGACGGGAAGAGGCTAGGAGAGTTTCCCTGCATGCTTTCGGCAATTCTGGATGCCAATGGCAAGAGCGTATGCCTGCATAGGACATACCTGACTGCTGACGGCTTCCGCCCGGAGGCAATTGAAGCGAAAAAGGTGATGGCCGTACCCGATGATACAAGCATCTCGGGCGCATCAGTCTGGCTTGCCCAACAGTGCTCAAAAAGTCCGGTCGTAGCTGTAACCGAAGGAGTTGAAACCGGGATCGCCGTACAACTGGCGACCGGGATTCCAACCTTTGCTGCAATCAGCGCGGTAGGCATGGCTTCTTGGGAACCGCCTGAGCATGTCAAGTGTGTTCTTGTCTTCGCCGATAAGGACAGACAGGTGCGAAGCGGGCAGAAGACCATCAAACCAGGTGAAGACGCAGCCAGAAAACTCATTTCCCGCATGTGGGAGATGGGATTGATGGCACGAGGATACATCCCCAAAGATGATATTCCTCAAGGTGCAAAGTCTCTGGATTGGTGTGATGTCTATGCCGAACAGGGAGCCAGCGGTTTTCCGAAGCTCAATCTCACAGATTTGGAGAGAGAGTCGCGGAAATGCCGGCAATAGGCTGTGGGGGGCATTATGCCTCCCCAGCCTTTCATCTACTGCGTTCAAGGCGGACGCCATAGATGAAAGGCTGCTGTAAAAACAGACGTGAGGATTTCGATTCACCGCCTGCGGGCCGTGATCGGGAAGGAGCTGGCCTTAACCAGCAAAAAAGCCCTGTCAGGGAGATTCTTCTCCCCGTCAGGGGTCAAGTTCTCTTTGTCGGAGTAAAAATAACGCAAGGAGGAAACCATGTATGATAAAACGGAGGCTATTGTGACCGGGTTCCATAGGGCTTTGGCTCACGCTTTCAGCCGTGAAATCACGGCTGAGCAGGTACGCAAGCTGCATACCCTGAAAGAGCGCTATGAAAAGCGCATGCTCGCGCTTTCAACCCACTCTCGACAGAGGTGGGCAGCATACGGTCGTAAAGTCTTTCAGCGTGAGAAAGAGAAACTCATGTGATAAAGATAAAAACGTAAATGGGGCCGAATGGCCCCATTTATCAATTGCTTCCAAGGCTGTGCAACAAGTTTGCTGCAACAGCCGATTTTTCCTCATCAGGAGGGTTGTTGCTTACAACAGATCTCCGGTTCACAGTATCGCCTTCCCTGCTCTCTGAATTGATAACAGACAGACCAATGCTGGCGAGAATGCGGAGCCGTTCGGCCCTTTGCTTTGCCGGCAAGCGTTCAAGATCCGCCTTTAGCTCCTCAGCCCCTTGTCCTATACGGACATAGACACGCATTTTTTACGCCTCCAGTCCAAGATGCCAAAAGCCTTCCGCATTGGCTGTGACAGCGTTAGCCGGCTTGATCAGTTTGGCTCGCGGAAAGGTCGCGTGCGCCGCATCGGTGTAGAATGACGAACCGCCACCGACCAGCAGGACGGCATCAACCTCGGCCTTCACCCCCCGGATCTCAGCCTTTACTGCGGTCATAACCATGTCGCCTACGGTCTTGGATGCCTGGGCAAGATATGGAGCAATCTCAATGTTCTCGCCAAACAGCATGATGCTGCTTTTTCCGGAGCGGATTGCACGCTCAATATCTTCCACAATAACACGTCCGCCATGCTCCGACTGAATAAGCGAGGATGCTTCTTCCAGCAGAACGGACATGGCCTTTAGTGAGGTTCCCATTGTGCCTGGCTCAACCGCACCGTCGCGGATAACAACCCAGTCAACAGAAAAGAAGCCCGGATCGAGAATCAGCACACGCATCTGTTCGATTTCGGGACGCTCCTTAAATGCGGTCATGTATCCACCGATAGGCTGCGGAACCACAGTGACATTCTTTACTTCAACCGTGCGCTTGGGGGTGATCTTATGTTCGCCCTTCAAAGCGGTGGTCAACTTCTTTACCTGTTCCTTGTTCAGATAGTGCTCAACCGGCAGACCTGTCACGAGACGGTCAATACTCTGCGTCGAAGACAGAAGCAGCGCTGCATTAAAAAGAGCGCGATAATCAACAGTGGAAGGGTAGTCGGCATGGAGAGAGCGGGGCTTCTCCGGCACACGGTCGGGTGAGATTCCAGCGAAGTAGGCACTGTCGTCAACAACCACGCGAACCGCATCCTTTAAGTGGCCATCAAGACCAAAGCCGTGTTTCCCCATGTCGGGGGCAACACCGACAGGGAGGACGCGGGAACTTCCTTCATCCTTTTTTCCAAACTGAACTTTCAAATTTGAGTAGCCAATATCAAGACCCATACAAAACATAATTTACCTCCTGGTAGTGGATTAGTGCCACTAACGGCCCACAAATGGCCCGCAAATGTCAAAATGCGAAAGGTCGGCAGTAGCACCGTTGCCAATAGTGGGCCAATAGTGGGGGTGGCAGTTGTGCGAAAAACTGGTGTTTATGGGGTGATTTGAGGGGTTCAACAAGGGTGGGGCTTGCATTATTGTTCGGCGTGATACGCTTAGAAGTACATCAATCAAGAAAAGGAGATGTGACATGAAAAAGATTATTTTTGTCATCGGGGCCATCGCAGCCCTTGGATTGCAGGCCTGCACAACCGTCCCGGTTGCGAAGATAGATTCTCCGGAAGCCAAGCTGGCTGCTTCATTCACCCCTGAGTCCGACAAGGCGGTTGTTTATTTGTACCGTGCTGCCGACTCCGACTATAAGGTTTATGAAATCCCTGTGGAATTTTCTGATGCAGGTAACGCGACTACCGCAGCAATCGGCTATACCCGAGTAGAGGTTGAGCCTGGAACCTACGAACTGGATGCAAGCACTTACGAAGCAACATCAAGCATCGAGCCCATTAAGCTGGACTTGAATGCTGGTGATGTGGTCTTTGTGGAACTGAGCCTGCAGGCACGCTTCGCTTTGGGCGCAACTGGCGGATTCAGGGTGGTCGATGCCAAAAATGCCAAGAAGGAAATCCAAAACCGCCATCTTGTACCGCTGACACCAAAGCGACTGTAAGTTGATAGCGATACGCTGAGATAAGGAGGAATCCATGTTTTTTCTCAATAAAGAGAGAGCAAAATATAGACTGAAAGAATATCAAACAGGCATAATCGCTGTTATGTTGGTTCTTACCAGCGCTATTCTATGGCTTATCTTTAATGGCGAGTACGAAAAAGCTATGGATACCCTTTATATTGTAACTGGAAGTTTCCTGTATGCACTCTCTGTCGCAGGCATGCCGCTGAGAGATCGGGATAGCCAAATAAGCGATTCCAAGAGCCAAAAAGCCGGGCCATGAACCGAATGGCGGTAGCCAGGTTTCTTTCCATGAAAACACAGTCCTTACTGATAATCCCCATTATCAGTAAGGAAAAAGGTCGCCAGAATGGCCTTTTGAGGGAGCTTGAATGGCACCTGTAGCTCCAACAAAATCAAAGCTGATCATCAGGCGAAACGGCAAGTCAACAACGACACTGGTTCCTCGCCCTGTGGTGCTCATCGACACCAGAGAACAGCTCCCCTACTCATTTGATGCGTATGGGAACTGGATTGGCGGCACAGCTCTGACAACCCTCAACACTGGAGATTATTCCATCCAAGGCATGCAAGATCTGATCGCACTGGAGCGAAAAACTCTCAACGACGTGGTGCGTAGCCTTATGGCGGATCGCGGCAGATTCCTTCGCATGATTGATCGCATGGGATCATTCAAATACAAGTGCCTGCTGATTGAAGCCTCGCGGCAGGAAGTAAAATCTCCGTACCAATTCGCAGATGCCGTCAAAGCCCATCCCAATGGGGTTGTCGGCTCCCTGGATGCAATAGCGGCCAGATACAGCATTCAGATCCATTATGGGAGCGATAGAGCGTTATCCGAAGAGTTTGCGGCATCCTGGCTGAGTAAATGCCATGCCTATGAGTGGCTTGAATCAAATGGCTATGGCCGGGTCTTGCAGGAAGGCGATCTGTAATGCCAGACCCTACAAGAAACACTGCCAGGGAGTTAATAAAGGCGCTGCCCGACGAGTTGCAATATACCATTGAGCGGTTCCTTCACTCCTTGGGGTCAACGGCAAGCGAACATACCATCAGGCAATACAAGCGCGTAGCGGCCCAGCTCACATCCTTTCTTCATGGTGACGGTATTCCCCTGCGGGACGCAAAGGCTTCACACATCGAGGACTTCTTTTTCGAGCTTGGCAAGATGTCCACCAGCACCGAGAAAAACTACCTGTCCATTATCACCAGTCTCTTTGATTACCTGATCATGCAAGGCGAAGCGCAATCAAACCCGGCAACGATATATCGGATAATTGCCAAAAAACGGTTTAAGCGACAGCAAGATCCAGACAGCAATGTGCTGGACGAGTCTGCATTCAGTAAAGTGCTGGAAGCCAGGCGAATCCTTGGGGAAAAAAGACACCACTCCCCTATCGAGATCGAGCGGGATATAGCGATGCTCTATGTACTATACAGTACAGGAATACGGCGAGCAGAACTGCATATGCTCAACAAGAATTCGTATGATGTGAATACGGGCACGTTGCTGGTTCGAGGCAAGGGAAACAAAGTGCGAAAGGTAGCAATCCTGGTTGAAGCCGAAGAGGCTTTGAAAGGATACCTGAGTGAAGTGCGCCCACTCTTTGAGCCTCATGAGAGCGAACAGGCCATGTTCCTGTCCAAGTCAGACGACAAGAAGTGCGAAAGAGTGAAATATGAGCATATCGGATACATGGTGCGGCAGACCTTGGCGGCTGCAGCCGTGTTCATGGGTGGCGACTTGGGTACACATATCTTCCGACGCTCTCATGCCACTCTGATTCAGCATCGTACCGGAAATCCAAAATTGGTGCAATCACAACTCGGTCACGCATCAGTGACGACGACTGAGCGGTATATTAAATTGGCCGACAATGAACATGTGTCACAGATTAGAGATAAGGTTGGGATCGCGAATCTGAAAGATTGATATGTCGATGAAATGCGATTTTACCGACATATTTTATTGATGTGTCGATGCCATCAACATATAAACTGGACGACAATGAACATGCGCCACATGATAGCTGATTGACTGACACCGCCAGTTGACTACAGTTCCATCGCGTTCGCAACAGGCAGGCTTACAGCCACAAGGGCTGACGGTATAATTTGACGGTATAAGAAATAAGGAATCGAAAGTAACCCTTTTATATCAACTATATCACCTTGTCTTTCGGCTCCTGTCGAGGGCACCAGATTCGTGGAGAGGGTAGCATGGAAGAAAATCTGAATCCTGCAGTTCCGATATTGATCGAAGAGGAGATGAAACGCTCCTACCTCGATTACGCCATGAGCGTGATCATCGGGCGTGCGCTTCCGGATGCCCGCGATGGCCTGAAGCCGGTGCATCGCCGCATCCTCTACGCCATGCAGGATCTCGGTTCTACCCACGACAAGCCCTACAAGAAATCGGCCCGCGTGGTCGGTGACGTGATCGGTAAATACCATCCGCACGGCGACTCGGCCGTTTACGATGCCATGGTGCGTATGGCACAGCCGTGGAGCATGCGTCACCTGCTGGTCGACGGTCAGGGTAACTTCGGTTCGGTCGACGGCGATTCGCCGGCGGCCATGCGTTACACCGAAGCGCGCATGAGCAAGGTGGCCAGCGAACTGCTGGCCGACATCGACAAGGATACGGTCGATTTCGGACCCAACTACGACGAGTCGCTCTCCGAGCCGGTGGTGCTGCCGGCCAAGTTCCCGAACCTGCTGATTAACGGTTCCCAGGGTATCGCCGTCGGTATGGCGACCAATATCCCGCCGCATAATCTGGGCGAGGCGATCAATGCGACCATCGCCCTGATCAGGAATCCGGATGCCGACGATGAAGAGTTGATGCAGATCATGCCGGGGCCGGATTTCCCGACCGGCGGCTTCATCTACGGTCGCAAGGGCATGCGCGATGCGTTCACCAGCGGCCGCGGTTCGGTGACCATGCGTGCCAAGGCCATTGTCGAGATTCATCCGCGTACCAAGCGCGAATCGCTGATCATCACCGAGCTGCCGTATCAGGTGAACAAGGCGAAGCTGATCGAGACGATCGCGGGGCTGGTGCGCGACAAGAAGATGGAGGGCATCTCCGACCTGCGCGATGAATCGGATCGCGAAGGCATGCGTATCGCCATCGAACTGAAGAAGGGCGAGATCCCCGAGGTGGTGCTCAACAACCTCTACAAGCATACCCAGCTGCAGACCAACTTCGGCTGCAACTTCCTGGCCATCGTCGATGGCCAGCCGAAGCTGTGCGGTGTGCGCGAGTTGCTGCTGCACTTTGTCGATCATCGCCGCCAGGTGGTGACCCGTCGCTGCCTCTTCGACCTGGCCAAGGCCGAGGCGCGGGCCCATATCCTGGAAGGCCTGCTGATCGCCCTGGACAACATCGATGAGGTGATCAAGCTGATTCGCGCCAGCCAGACGGGTGCTGAGGCCAAAGAGGGGCTGATGGCCCGCTTTGGTCTGTCGGAGAAGCAGGCGCAGGCGATTCTCGACATGCGCCTGCAGCGCCTGACCGGCCTGGAGCGCGACAAGATCAAGGCCGAGTACGAAGAGGTGCAGGCCCTGATTTCCCGCCTGAAGGCGATCCTGGCCGACGAGAAGCTGTTGATGCAGGTGATTGTCGGGGAGCTGGAGGAGGTGCGCGACCAGTATGCCGATCCGCGCCGTACCGAGATCATCGACGAGACGGCCGAGCTCTCGGTCGAAGATTTGATCACCGAAGAGGATATGGTGGTCACCATCTCCAATGAGGGCTATATCAAGCGCAATGCCGCCTCGCTCTACCGGGCCCAGCGCCGCGGTGGTAAGGGCAAGACAGCCATGACCACCAAGGATGAGGATTTCGTGGCCCAGTTGATGGTCGCATCGACGCATGATTTCCTGCTCTTCTTCTCCGATCGCGGCCGCGTGTTCCGCAAGAAGGTGTATGAGATTCCACAGGCCGGGCGTGCCGCACGCGGCAAGGCACTGGTCAATCTGTTGCCGGTGGAGAAGGGCGAGAAGATCTCGGCCACGCTGGCTGTGCGCGAGTTCGACGAGAATTACTATATCGTCATGGCGACCCGTAACGGTGTGGTCAAGAAGACCCGGCTCTCCGAATACAAGAACATCCGGGCCAACGGCATCATCGCCATCAAGATCGATGGCGACGATGATCTGATCAGTGTGGTCCGCTCCGATGGCGATCAGGATGTGCTGCTCGCCTCCAGTGGCGGCAAGGCGATCCGCTTCTCCGAGACCGATGTGCGGCCGATGGGGCGCAGTACGCGCGGTGTCACCGGTATGCGTCTGCCGAAGGGCGATCACGTGATTGCCATGACGCTGGTGGCCGATCGTGCCACGCTGCTTGCCGTCTCCGAGAACGGCTACGGCAAACGCACGTCCGTGAGCGAGTACAATACCCAGAAACGCGGCGGTCAGGGTGTCTTCACACTGAAAACCGGCGGCCGCAACGGCGAGATGATCGCTGCCCTGCAGGTGCTGGAAGATGATCAGGTGATGATGATGACCAATACCGGTCGCCTGGTGCGCATCCGTATGGATGGCATCTCCGTCATCGGCCGCAACACCCAGGGTGTGCGTCTGATCAGTTGTACCTCCGATGAGCGGGTCATTGGCGCCGTGCGCATCGTCGATCGCCAGGATGAGGAGATCGGCGAGGAAGAGGGTGTTGATGCCCCGGAGGGGACGGACGGCGAGGCATGATTGATCGTCAGGAGTTCCGTAGATATTTCGAGCAGATGCAACAGTCCCTGGCGCGCCGGGGTACGGATGTGGTGGGTGACGGCTCGGCCTGGAGCAAGGCGCGCGCGCTGGATGTGCGCCAGCGTGAGCTCAAGAGCGAGCTGGAAGAGCTGCAGGCCAGGCGCAACAGTGTCTCCAAGCTGATCGGCCAGAAGAAGGCGCAGGGCGAGGATGCCACGGACGAACTGGCCCGTATGGGTGAGGTATCGCGCCGCGTCAAACAGCTTGAAGCCGATGCCAAGGAGGCGGAAGCCGCCTTTGCCGAGGTGCTGCTGGAGATTCCGAATCCGCCTCTGGATATCGTGCCGGACGGTGCCGATGAAGCGGATAACGTCGAGCTGCGCCGCTGGGGTACCCCGCGTAGCGATGCGGTGCCGCCGCATTGGGAGACGGGCGAGGCACTGGGCATTGTCGATTTCGAGGCGGGGGCCAAGCTGGCCGGCAGCCGTTTTTCGGTGTTGCGCGGAGCAGGTGCCCGGCTTGAGCGTGGCCTGATGCAGTTCATGCTCGATATGCATGCCGATCGCCATGGCTACGAAGAGGTGTGGGTGCCGGCGATCGTCAATCGCAAGACCATGACCGGTACGGGTCAGCTGCCCAAGTTCGAGGAGGATCTCTACCGCCTGGAGGGTGAGGATGCCTTCCTGGTGCCGACCGCCGAGGTGCCGGTGACCAATCTTTATCAGGATATGATCCTCGATGCGGAGATGCTGCCGATCCGCCATTGCGCCTACACGCCCTGCTTCCGTCGCGAGGCCGGCTCGGCCGGACGCGATGTGCGCGGCATGATTCGCCAGCACCAGTTCGACAAGGTGGAACTGGTGCAGCTGGTGCGACCGGAAGAGGCGCTGGAGCGACTGGATGAGTTGACCTCTCACGCAGAGGCCGTGCTGCAGGCCCTGGAGCTTCCGTACCGGGTGGTGAATCTCTGTGCCGGCGATATCGGTTTTTCGGCCCAGAAGACCTTTGATCTCGAGGTGTGGCTGCCGAGCCAGAAGACCTATCGTGAAATCTCCTCCTGCTCCTCCTTTGGCCAGTTCCAGGGGCGCCGTGCCGGTATCCGTTATCGCAACGAGCAGGGCAAGCCGACACCGGTGGCGACGCTGAACGGTTCGGGCCTGGCCATTGGCCGTACGCTGGTGGCACTGCTGGAGAATGGCTGGCAGGAAGATGGCACGGTGCGTATCCCCGCGGCACTGCAGCCTTATCTGGGCGGTTTACAGACGATCGCAATCGACTAGATTGCGGGCTCGGAAACGGACCCGATCGTCGGGCTTCGTTTTTTCCGGACAGGGAAGGGTGGCAGAGCGGCTGAATGCACCGGTCTTGAAAACCGAATTTTTAGTTTTTGAGCCGCCCTTTTCTCCAGATTATCTCAATAATATCAGCGTGTTATGTTGCATCGGCTAAGTTGAACTTGTTTGAGCTTTACTGAATTAGTGTGACAAAAATGTGACAGAAAGCTACTTCACGATCTGGAGAGCCTTTGTCTTCTCGGTAAATGTTTGAAGCAGCTTATCCGTAAAAGCTGCTACCTCGGTTTTATAAAACGGATAGCGTAGTTCGGCTAAGTGTTTTGCCTGGTTCACGGCAGTTAGGGTGATATCTCCCATATTGAACAGCTGCATATTTTCGCCTGCCTTCAACTCTTCGTCTCGCACCTGCATGAGAGCTTCCATGAGTTCTTTGTAGTTCCCTTGGTCTTGACGGCCAATCCAGTTTCGGGATGCGCAATAGGAAAGCATGCTCAACTCTCGGTTTTTCACTTCGGCATAAAAGTAATCTTCGAATTTCGACATGAACAAGGCGATTCGACTCGAAAGGGCATTTGTGTAGCGGGGGAAATGAGGAGGGTTCGGTTCCACCGTTTCATAATTGACCACTTCGACCTCGCGCGGTGGCACAGGAAAGCGGCCAGCAGTTGGGAATTGAAAGTAATCCCAAAAATTCACGGCAATGGCACCATAATAATATGGTGGCTCGTTTTTGATCGCTTCTCCGATGATCGAAGGAAGGGACGAGGGGCGATTGGTCGGTACGAACTCAAGTGGTCCAAATTCCCAGACGGCATTAGCTCTTTCTTGTGCTTTTAACCCTGCCTTTTTTTCGATTAGAAGATGGAGCCGCTTTCGGTCAGCGACACTGGGAGAGTAGGTACCCTTTGACCAGTACTCAAAGGTGCGAATTGCAGAAATCTCGGCATCTGTTCGCTCACCCACGGTCACATCTCTTGCCATCTTTGCGGTGATTGCGACCTTAGCGGCTGATTTGCAGTCGAGCTCTCGTTTCACTTGCGCGAACCAAGCACGGACTCTTAGCGCTTGGATTGGTTCCCGTGCTTTTCGTCCCATACAGGCAAGATAATTTCCGAAAGTTTATAGGTCAAGTTTCACTGTAGGGCGTTTTTTTCACAAGTTGGTCAAAGTTCGGTCATGCAAAAGAAAGCAGCAGCCGAAAAAGAAGTCATGACGTGGGAGGAACTCGCAGAGTTCCTGCGAGTCTCAACAGACACACTTTTTTATTGGCAGCGGACCGGACGAGAAATGCCGCCGGCAATCCAGCTGACGTCGCGCAAAAAGGTGTTTTTGCGGGCCTCCGTTATGGACTGGCTGGCGAGCCGCGAGGCGCCGTGCCAAGCAAGCGAAATCAGCAAAGCGATCGGCGAAAAGGGCGGACGCTCTCGGTCGCCAAAACCAGGCCAGCGTCGTGGTCGAAAATCGATTGCACAGCAACGAGCGGAGAGGAAAGAAGGCCTTGAAGCAGGATTGCGGAAATGAGTATCGAGTCCGTAGCGATCGCCTTGCACCACTCCCAGACACGGGGAGCAACAAAACTCGTTCTGCTCGGTATCGCAAACCATGATGGGGATGGGGGGGCCTGGCCCGCCATTTCGACTCTCGCGAAATACGCAGGAATCACTTCGCGCCATGCAATCAGGTGCGTGAGGCAATTGGAAGCGATCGGTGAAATCGAAACGGTGGTTGGCGGTGGAGGTGTGCGCTCCGATGAAGATCACACGCGACCGAACCTTTACCGATTTTTGCTGCGGTGCCCCGAAGATTGTGACGGGACGGGGCAGCATCGACGCAAAAACTTACCCCTGACCTCTAGGTCAGGGGGTGACATGCAGGCCATGCCTCCCCCTGACGCCCAGGTCTCTCCCCCCCTGACGCCCAAGTCAGCCAAACCATCAGAGGAACCATCCAGAAAACCGGACCGCCGTAAGGCGGGTACCTTCGCAGGGGCGGGAATCGAAGAGGCTCTCGGGTTTCGGTTCCCGGCCAGTGTGGTTGGGGTCGGTGATTCTGCGCGAGTTGCAGCGATCCTTTTGCAGTCACGAATCGAGACAGGTCAAGCACGGCAAGTTCTTGCCGCGTTCGATGAGGCTCTTTCTGGCGGGGAAGTTCGTGACCCATGGGCCATGCTCGCGGAGCTCACCAGGCGAGCAGCGAGCGGCAAACTCATTTTGACGGCTCATGCCGAAGCAAGGCTTCCGAAATGGGTTTGAAGGGAAGTGGCGTCAAACTGGCCGCCCTATCTGTGTTGTTCAGTGTGATCGCCGCAGCCGTAGGCATGCTCGCCATCATGGCCGTCGCATACTTGCATGCACTCCGGGGACTGGTCCTTCCACAGTGGATTTATGGCCTGATCCTCGTCCTGGCCTATTTTGGGACGCGCCAATTTCTCAACTTTGTCCGAGCACGTTTGTTTACAGGAGTGGATGAATGAGGCCACTAATTTTTCTCGTCGCGCTCTTTGCACCGGCCCTGGCCCAAGCCGGAGAGCTGGAAAACGTCGCACTTACGATTATCTCTTACTCGAAGTGGGTTTTCATGCTGGTGGGCGCGGCATGCATTTTGGCGGCAGCGCGCCGCAAAGCTGAAGGAACGATCGCAAGTAAAGCACTCTACTCCGCCGCGTTCATGGCGGTAATAGCATCAGTTGTTACTTCCATCATCGATGTTGGAGCTGGTGGCAGGGCAGCGTCGCCTGGTGGCAGAGCATACATCGAATACATGATGGCCCAGCAAGGCCTACTATCTGCCCGACTGATTGCATCGTGGAAGATGATAGATCTTCTGACTGTTGTAGTGTTTCTCGGCTCAATTGCCTCGCTTGCACTCCGCGGTAAGCCTGAGGAGGCAGGTGAACGAATCATGCCCTGGTTTGTTACAGCCTTTCTCATTTATGGGGCGTTTTACCCGAATTTTACCGCCAGTGGCCAAGTAACATCAATAGAGGTTGTGCAGAAAATCGGTGGAAAGGCGCAAAGTGGCGATGTCCCTTACGGAACGGAGGGGCTTGGTTCCCAAAAAGCGCTCAAAAATTTCAGTGATCACAACTTTGCACTGATGGATGGATCATACGGTAAGGTTCCATTCACACTTTCCAAAATTAACGCTGCCTTGGATGAATTGGTTGCCTCAATCGTCGAGCGCGTGGCCAACAAAGGGTTCCTTCTATACGGGCTGGCCCACGTAAAAAGTGTCACCCAAAACCTCAACATGGATTTCGGTGACCCAGATCTAGACCGTAGGGCTATATATTTCGTGGATAACTGCTGGGGCCTGGTGATCGCCAAGCGCATGAACACTGATCCAGGATTGGCTGAGAGGTTGGCCAGTGGCCTTAAAGGTCGAGAAGAAGCGAATTTTTGGAACCCATTTTCCAAAGCCAATATGAAGGAATATGCCCGACTACCCGTCGACATCGACGGGGGTACCCAAACCTGTAAAACGATGGTCGACGGCAACTACACTTTTCTTGGTGCGGCTCACCGGTTGGGGATCGCGGATGAGGTTCTGGCAGCAGCGGCCTTCAACGATGAGCCATTCCGTAAATCGCATGGGTGGCATAATTTGAAAGATGCGCAGTCACAGATCCACCTGCTGAGGAGATCGAAAGACTTTTCGGTGACTGTTCCAGGCACAGATGGTGTTCCGAAGGGAGACTGGCTTGTAGCCAGGTTTTTCCGCAAAGCAGCGGCGATATCGCAATCGACGGACCCTAATGCGCCCGATATGAATCAGTATACAAATCCAGTGGCGCAGTATTGGTCACTTGTTGGTGCCACAGGTACCCAAATCGCATCGAACGTCCAAAATGCTTTCGAGACCGAAAGCGTGAACTTGAAGATGCCTGTCTGGATGGGAGCGGTTCAGCAGCTCTTATTGGCTCTTTTTCCTATTGTCTGGCTGTTCTGCTTGATTCCTGGCCAGGCGAATAGATTGGGCTATTACTTTTTGGTTTTGCTGTGGAGCAAGTCCTACGTCATTGCATGGGCCCTTCTGTCGAATTTGGATGCCTGGCTTTCAGCGGTTGAGATGACTTCGAACAAGGAGCTGGCAATGGTCTCGGTGATTCAAGAGTTACAGCTCTACTCACCCCTAATTATGGCAGTCGTCATTTTCGGTCCGGCGGTAGCTGGCCATTCGCTGAGTCGAGGTGGAGGTGGGGCATGATTGTATTGACCAATGCGCGCGATAGCGCGCATTTTCTTGCCGCCGAAGGCGGCCGAAATTTCCCGGCCGAAGGCCGGGAGAATTTGAAACCCAATCCCAACGCTTCGCGTTGGGTCCTATTTTTTTTGTTTGTAAACAAACTACACACACCCGACGCACCCGCCGTGTGCATTGTGCGGCGTTCGCTTCACGACCGCGCCGGGAAGCCGGAAACCACGAAACCACAACGAATTCGCAGGCAGCCGAATCGCGGCCCAAGCGGCTTGCGGTCGCGACCGTCCGCATGCCCCGCGCGATTCACTTGCGAATCGCGGCAAGCCAACACCGTGAAATAAAAGGAGAAGCCATGAATCGCAAAAAGACCATTCCAATCAGCGTCCACCTCGATGCGCGAGAGGTCGCCATCATCGAGGCCGAGGCCAAGGCGCTCGGCAAAAGCCGCTCGGCATGGATTCGCGAGGCGGTCCAGCAGCAGCTTGCTGGCGGTGCACCGGCAGCTGAATCGCAGGCCGCTATGCTTGCAGCCGACCTGAGCATCTCAGTCCTAGCTCACCTGCGAATCATGCTGATGCCGTCAGCGGCACAGCGATCCCAGATCGGCGATGAGCGCCAGAAGCTGCTCGCCGAAAATTTCGAGCCGGAAGCCCGGCAGGCAGATGATGACGGTATCTCCGTCATCTCGCCCGACGACCTTTAGCAGGAGGTGAGAAGATGAGTCTCACAGGTTCCGAATATACACGCCATGTCCTGAGCATGGCCGGCCGACAACTGAAGATGATGCTGATCGCTGGATTGGTCGTAGGCATCGGGGTCATGGCTCTAATCCTGTCATTGGCTGCCAGCCCTGGTGAATTGAATGCTGCAAAAACTGGACTCTTTGCAGCGAGCCAGGCAGAGCGTCTGAAGGCTAAGCGGTCGCTGGAATGGGCACAGTTCTTTCTACGAATGAAACAGAGTGCGCCCTTTGGATTGCTGGCTGCAGTGGCGGCCGCCGGCGGAGTGTTTTGGGTTTTTTCGACAGTGGGTTGCAAATCCAAAATCGAGAAATACCGCCGTGGCGCTCGCATCATCACTTCTGATCAGCTTGGTAGAGAAGTTAGTCGGCGGGCAAAAAAGTTGGGAATGGAGACGGAATTTACCCTGGCTGGCGTGCCGGTGCCTCCTGGGGCTGAGCGTCAAATGATTGCAGTCCTTGGAGCAACCGGCGTGGGGAAATCGACACTGATTCGCGGGCTGCTGGATCAGATCAGGGTCCGGGGTGAAAAAGCGCTGATCTATGATCCGGGGGGGCATTACTTTTCTGTTTATGGCCAGAAAGGGGATTGGCTTCTTAACCCGTATGATCGACGTGCCGATGATTGGTCCATATTCAATGAGGTCAAAACCAAAAGTGATTGCCTCGCCCTGGCTAGTTCTCTGGTGCCTGAATCGAAAGATGCAGGTGGCGAGTTCTGGTCGAACGGCGCCCGTAACCTTTTGTCGGGCGTGCTTCAGCGCCTCCATGAGACGAATCAGGCCACGCTTGCCAACCTTCGCGACTGGATGCTTTACGGCTCCACCGAGGAGCTTAAGAAGCTACTCGCCGGGACCGTTGCAGCATCTGCGCTCGGAAGCGGGGAAGGGGAGCAGGCTGGCGGCATTCATGCCCATGCCACCCAGCAGTTGCGCTGGCTAGAGCACCTGGCAGAGCGCGAGCCGCATTTCAAAGAGCCCTTCAGTCTCCGTGACTGGATTCGGAACGGAAGCGGCTTCACCTTCATTACGGTTCCGAAAGATCGGAAGCCCGAGCTGAAGCCGCTGCTCTCCCTGTGGTTCGACATGGCAGCTCGGGAGCTGATGACCATGGGAGACGCCAACAACCATCGCCGCATCTGGATTATCATCGATGAGTTCGCCGACCTGCACCAGCTCCAGTCCATGGGGGATTTGCTGAGCCAGGGCCGCAAATATGGAGCGGCTGCCTTGTTGGGCTTCCAGAACTTCGCCCAGCTGCAAAAAATCTACGGCCGCGAAGGTGCCGTTGCGCTGCTGGATTGCTGCAACTCACGCTTCATTTTCCGCGTCAACGATCCCGAGTCAGCGAAGTGGGCGCAAGACTCCATGGGCGAACGTGAAGTCACCCGCCGCAACCAGAGCGACAACGCCGGCCGCAACCAGGGTGTTTCGCTCGGCGAGCAGGTTTCGCGGGAGCCGCTTGTGATGGCATCCGAGTTTCAGGAGCTGCCAGACCTGAAAGGATATCTGAAGCTGTCTGGAGATTACCCCAAGGCACTTGTGACGGTTCCTGCGCACCGGCCGCAGATCCGATGGAAGGAGTTCAGGGAGTGGACATGCTGAGCGTTGCTCCTCTCACTGGCTCGGGCGGGGACCTTGCCGCCTATTTCGAAAAAGAGAGCGGGCAAAAGGAATATTGGGCGAAAGAGGCCCAGGATGCTACAGCCTGGTTCGGCCAGGGAGCCGACAGGCTGGGCCTGACCGGTGCCGTGTCACAGGAGCAGTTTGAGAAGGTCATGGACGGCGAGCTTCCGGGCGGGACTAAGATGCCGGCAGGTCCGTCAGGTAAGCGCCGCATGGGTTACGACCTGACCTTCTCCGCTCCCAAGTCCGTCTCCATTCAGGCCCTTGTCGCTGGCGATGACCGCATCCTTGAGGCGCATGCGGCCGCGACCCGAAGGGCCATGGAGATCATGGAGGCGCGGACCGCCCAGACGCGAGTCAAGAAAGATGGCGAAATAACCACCGTTAAGACGGGGAATTTCACGGCGGCGATGTTCCAGCATCAGACCAGCCGGGAGATGGACCCGCAACTCCACACCCATGCGGTTGTAGCCAATGCGACATACGACGGTAAGAAGTGGCGGGCATTGAGCTCGGAAGAGCTCTTCCGCATGAAGATGCTCGGTGGTGCGATCTATCGGGGCGAGCTCGCACAGGAGATGCAAAGGCTCGGATATGGCGTCCACCAGACCACCGTGGATGGCCAGTTTGAACTGGATGGCTACTCGCGGGAACAGGTCGAAGTCTTCAGCGAGCGCCGCAAGCAGATCGAGGCCAGTCTTGCGGAGTCCGGACAGCAGGGAGCCAGGGCCAGTGAGCTGGCCGCCTCCCGCACTCGTGTAGCCAAGAAGGCCCACTCCTCCGAAGAGCTGGCAGACAATCGTCAGGAGTGGCTACAGCGTGCTAAGGCATGCGGAGCTGACCTCAGCATACCTGAGGCCGCTTCCACTATTCCTGAGGCCTCAGAACGCCTCAGGGCGGCGGACAAGGCTGTTCGCTTTGCCCTGGAGCATGCGACAGAGCGCGAATCCATGGTGGCCGCCCGAAGGGTCGAGGCTGCCGCGATGCAGCGAGCCGTCGGCGTCGCTGGCATAGATGATGTCAATGCAGCCCTGCGTCGGGCGATCGACAAGGGCGAGATCCTTCTCGTCGAAAAGGATGACGGCAAGTTCCTGACCACGAAGAAGGCGGTAAAGCGCGAGTTGCAGCTGATCCGGTCCCTGGAGGCAGGGCGCGGAGTCATGCCCTCCATCCAGTCGGATTCGGCAGCCCTTCGTGCTGCCACGGATGGGCTGAACGCCGGCCAGGCTGAAGCTGCCCGCCTGGCATTGACCACCACTGACCGCATCGTGGGGGTGCAGGGTTATGCCGGCGCCGGCAAAACCTTCATGCTGGAGCGAGTCGCCAAAGAGGCGACTGAGCAGGGATTCGAGATCAGGGCAATTGCCCCGACTGCGAGTGCGGCTCAGACACTTGGCGAAGAGATTGGCGCAGACGGAATCACGCTTTCCGCTCATCTCCAGCGCCGCCGTGACGATGAGCTGAAGGCCGAGCAGATGGTCGGCAAGATCAACAAGCCACAGCTGTGGATTGTCGATGAAGCCGGCCTGGCATCGACGGGGCAGATGCGGGACCTGGTTCTCAAGGCCGAGCGTGAGAACGCCCGCCTGGTTCTGGTGGGCGATACCCAGCAGATGCAGGCGGTTGCTGCCGGCGGTCCCTTTGCGCTCATGCAGAGCAAAGGCATGGCCACAGCCAGCCTCAAGCAGGTGATGCGGCACAAAGACAGCCAGCTGGCAGAAGTCGTGAGCGCCATCAGAGATGGCGACGGAGAGAGCGCCATCAACGCGATGCAGCGCGGCACCCATGGCGGAGCCAGGCTTTCGTGGGTCGAGCTGGGCGAGGTTCCTGAAGGAACAGCGCCTGAGGAGGCGGCTGAAATGCTTCGGGAGGCACGGCTCAGCAAGGCCGTGAGTGAATATTTTGAAGCTATGGGAACCGGCGACAGTGCGCTTTTGGTCGCGGAGTTGCGCGTCGATCGCGCCGACCTGAACCAGATGGTTCGGGATCGACTCCGCGAAAATGGGAAGATCGATTTCGCTGGCATTCCCATCGAAACTCTGACGGCAAAGGACTGCACCAAGGCAGAGCTGAAGCTGGCCCAGAGCTACGAGCGAGGCGACGTGGTGGAGTTCGGCCGGGCCTACAAATTGCTTGACGTTAAGAAAGGAGAGGCGCTGGAGGTCGCCAGCGTCGATACGAAGCGAAACAGGGTGATCCTTCAGCGCAAGGACGAAAGCACCGTTGAATGGGACCCGGCTCGGCTGAGCAGGGTCCAGGCCTTTACCACGGAAGCCTCTGAACTCGCCAACGGCGACACGATCGCATGGACGAAGAACGACCATGGCAACGATCGCCGCAATGGCGAGTTGGCCACGGTGACGGCCGTTGACCGCGAGGCAAAGACCGTTACCGTCAAACTGGCCAGCGGAGAGGACCAGAAGCTGGATGCCGGCAAGCGACAGCATCTGGATCACGCGCATGCGGTGACAATCTACCGCTCCCAGGGCCGAACGACAGATCACGTCATCATTGCAGGTGACGTGAGCGGCAGGGAGGCCGCATATGTTGCGGCTTCCCGTGCCAGGCATTCGGCCGTGTTCATGGCGGAGGACCGCGCCTCACTGCCGAAAGCTGAGGCGAGCAGCGCGATCCGTGGCGGGCCACGCGAAATCGACGTTTCGAATGCCAAGCCGACAACGGGCATGCTCAACTTGCTGAAATCCATCTCAAAGGAAGACGGCATCGACATTGCCGAGATCAATCGGGATTCGTTTGGCGAGGTGCGTGATTTTCTCAATGCGCATGCCAGGAGAAAGCTCAGCGACCCCACAGACTCCATCACTGTCGATGACAAAGGAAAGAACCAAGACGAGGCAGCCTCCAGCAACACGAGTCGCCTGGAGGCAAGCATCAAGCGTCAGCGGCAAAAGGAGAATGCCCTGACTGAGCTTGGGCCGCGTGCCTCGCAGGTGGATGCCAAGGCACGCCAGAAGGGGGAGGAGGATCGTGAGAAAGCCGCCAGAAGAATTGAGGCCAGGGTCGAGCGACGCGAGGCGATCGCTTCCCGCGTTGAGAAGAGCTCTGGCCAGGGTGCCGCTCATCGTGTCGAGAAGGTTCCCGGCCCAAGCATCGCGACCAGAAAGGTAAAGGCAGCAGGCAACAAAATGCGCCCGAAAACTGGGCGCATTAGTGCCATTGCCAAGCGTCAATTATCAAAGACTTTAGCTTCTGCAGGCCCCGGGATGCGAGTTGTTCGTGCTGCTATGAAGGCTGTAAAAAAAGTGGAGAAAGAAAAAGGGGTGTCGATGTGAGCAGGTGTCATCTCGAGAAGCTGCGGCTACTCACTAAAAGGACGGGAGTTAGGCCAACAAGGGGTATGGTATGAGAGATAAGGATGTGCTTTATGAGTTGGTATATCCGCGACACAAGCGTGCCGCTGATTTCTGGAAGGCAAACTCGTTTGGGCTGACATGGATGCTGTTCTGGTTTGTCTGGATACCGATATGCATGCTTTTTGGCGGGTGAGATTCGTTGGCCTGTGGCCAACGGTGCGGGCCTCTTCACTACGTTCAAACGGCGGGCATGGCTCCTCGACGCGCGCTCCATCGCTCTCGCTCATCACTTGCTGCTCTCGCCATGCAGCGCCTGCCTACAGGGATTCGGCAGCCGATCCGCCTACCGGCTCGCACCATATTTATTTTCATCACCCCCATGCCCCTCAAGGGGAGGGCATCACCAGTGTCCAGCCGTCAAGGGGCAGCCCGGCCCGTGTCCTCGGTTGCACCTGCGGGCCGCGCCACGCCGGGCAGCTCATCCCTGGACTTCTTGCCACAGGTGATGCGGGTGTTGGTCATGGAAGTTAAGGCGCGCTCTTAACTTCCTTAAGGAAGTAAAAGCAGGGGGAGGAGCAATGATCAAACAGGAGACAATTGTTAAAGCAGCGCTTCAAGCAGCCAGGTACATGATGCCTGGTGGGACGTTTGAGGAGCTGAATGCAAATGATGCGTTGCACCAGTGGGAATTTGTGGCTGTCCATGGCTTGGAAGAGCGGGTGGGAGTAACTGGTATTTATCGTCGTGAATGGCCGCTTGTAACGGTGGTTTTCGATTCTTCGCTGGCGCCGGAGGAACAGCTGATGGCGCAGGCACATGAGGTTGGTCATCACTTCCTTCACGTCATTACCGGGCGAGACCCGGATGAAGGTGAAGCAGAACAGTTTGCCAGGCGGTGGGTCGAAAGTGACCCGCAACGGTCCGAGAGTGGCCCCCGAGTCAGGGAGGATGTATGAGTTTCATAATTGCCATTGTTGTCATCTACGCAGTTCTGCGCATCGCCCGGGTTGCCGCTTCGGACGGAAGGCGGGTGCGAATAATCCGGAGGCAGATCGAGGGAGGTGACGAAGAGGTTGTGGAAAGGTTGGAAGAGCAAACGAACACCCTTTTCGAGCGAGTGACGGCTAGGGTGTTTCTGGTCGCCCTAATCATTTTCGTGGCCTGGGCTTGGGCTCAGCTGCAGTTTTGAAGGAGGCTTGGTATGAATAGTATCAGAAGTATGTTGGTGCCTATTCTCTTGCTCACCGGTGGGGTCGGCCTTATCCAGTACCACAGCATTGCGTTCTGGGCTGAGAACGTGAGTCAGGATGTTGGTTGGGCGTGGTCTGTTGTGATCGAGGTGGCGGGGCTGTGGCTCTGGTATCGGCCGGATGCCGGCAGTCGTGTACTGGGGTTGCTGGCTTCACTCCTTTTGCTGGCCGGCCCTCTCTACCTGGTTTCGGCGCCGGCGCTTGAAGCCATGTCTTCGGCCGAGGCTGTGGCAGCTGCCAATCAGGAGCAAATAGAACTGCTGCGCAAGCAGATTGCGCAGGATGCGCAGCTGATAGAAACCTATGCGCACAACAGCCAGAAACGCACCGGATGGTTGCCGGCTATCCAGGAAGTTCAGCAGCGAGTGGACCAGGGGCGCTCGAGGATGGCTGAATTGCAGGCGAAAAAGGCTGAGGCTATTGCTAGGGCTGGCTACAAGGGCTATGCGCTGGTTCTGCTGCAGGCGCTTGGGTTGGTACTTTTGCAGATCACCAATGTACTGGTGATAACCTACATAAGCCGTATGCGCAGGGCTGGTGCAAAGGATGCGCAGCCAGAAGACCAGGTTGAGGGAGGTGAGGTGGATGAGTACCGGCAACTGCGCGGCCTGGCTGCGCGGGTTCGTGCATTTATTGAGGAAGAAGAGCTCAGTATAAGCCGGGCGGCCGAACGCCTCGGAGTCGATCGGCAGAACCTCTCCTATCTGTTGGGGTGGAGTCAGCCAGGGGATCGTAAGCCGGCATCGGTCGCACTCGACCACCTGAATGAGTTGTTCGTCTGAGTCTAATGGTCTCTGGGGGCTATCTTTATATAGAGGCCTTCCCCTGTGCCGTTATCCAGGTATGCGCCTTCTTCGAGTTTGGCGCGGAACTCTTCGTATTGCCTTGAGTGAAAAGAGGTGCGGTCTTTGTATTCCTTTTTGATGCGGGCAGCGAAGTCCTCGAGCAGGGCCTGAACCTGGTTGCGGTCGTTATCTGGCAGCTGAGAGAAGTCGAATCCGCACAGGTCACGCTCGAGCTCGATGGCTAAAGGAGTGTCTGCATCTGCATAAAGTTCTTCTTCGCCGAGAGGGAGGAGGCACTCAGGATCTTCTTTGCTGCCTTTTAGGCACGTAACTAATCCATCATCGATCAGCAGCCTCAAGGACACAAGGTCACCATCTGTCAGATCTGAAACATCCAGTTTGTTCATTTTATTTATCCAATCGATGGAATCAGTCATAGGTTCCTCCTTTTTATCCAATAAAGCATACGCTTAACTGCGTTTTGGACAACATCTGTAAGAGGGTAAGTGTCCATCTGGCACATAGCACAATTGCGCTATTTAGCCTGTCGAAAGGGGTGGTACGGTATGCACTACTGATTTCAGTAGGGGGAGGAGAGATGCAAAAGCTGATGGTGGTTGCTTCACTGCTTTGTATGTTGGGTGTTTCGTCCAATTCCGCGATGGCGGAAACAGAGAAGTTTCAAAAGACAGTTCATTATTTTCAGTTAGAAGGGAAGCAAGAAAAGAAAGCGGGGGATCTGACCATTG